>NZ_JBYPZI010000005.1:211920-358748 GCF_057815145.1 Tsukamurella sp. II2bb | reverse complement strand
GGGAAGGCGGTGTCGCCGGCGTACCGCGCCGCATCCCCCAACTCCTCCTCGATCCGCAGCAACTGGTTGTACTTCGCCACCCGCTCCGACCGCGCCGGCGCACCCGTCTTGATCTGACCGGAACCCACCGCCACCGCCAGATCGGCGATGGTGGTGTCCTCCGTCTCCCCGGAGCGGTGACTCATCATCGTCTTGTACCCATTGTTATGGGCCAGGGCCACCGCGTCGAGAGTCTCGGTCAGCGTGCCGATCTGGTTGACCTTCACCAACAACGCATTGGCGGCGCCACGGGCGATACCGTCCTCCAAACGCTCCGGGTTGGTCACGAACAGGTCATCACCGACCAACTGCACCTTGTCCCCGACAGCGTCGGTCAGATCAACCCACCCCTGCCAATCATCCTCCGACAACGGATCCTCGATCGACACCAACGGGAACTCCCCGACCAAGCCCCGGTAGAACTCACCCATCTCCGCCGCCGACAGCGTCTTGCCCTCGAACCGGTACCCCTCCGGGCTGTAGAACTCCGTCGCCGCCACATCCAACGCCAACGCCACATCCGACCCGAGCGTGAGGCCGGTCTTCCCGATGGCCTCCGAGATCAGCTCCAACGCCTCCCGAGTACCAGCCACCGACGGCGCGAAACCACCCTCATCACCCAAACCGGTATTCAACCCCTTGGCCTTGAGCACCGACTTCAGCGAGTGATACACCTCCGCGCCCCAGCGCAGCGACTCCTTGAACGTCTCCGCCCCGATCGGCGCGACCATGAACTCCTGGACGTCGACGCCGCTGTCCGCGTGGGCGCCGCCGTTGAGGATGTTCATCATCGGCACCGGCAGAATGTGCGCGTTCGGACCGCCCAGGTAGCGGAAGAGGGGCAGCGCGGCCGACTCGGCGGCGGCCTTCGCCGCCGCCAGCGACACACCCAACAGGGCATTCGCGCCGAGCCGGCTCTTATCCGGGGTGCCATCCAGGTCCAGCAGCGTCTGGTCGATGATCCGCTGCTCATCAGCAGGGATACCGATCACCTCGGGCGCGATCACCTCCAACACACCCTCAACGGCCTTCGTCACGCCCTTACCCAGGTACCGGTCGCCACCATCACGCAGCTCGACCGCCTCATGCTCACCAGTGGACGCACCCGACGGCACCGCCGCCCGCGCGAAGCTCCCATCCGCCAACACGATCTCGACCTCGACCGTCGGATTACCACGCGAATCGAGAATCTCGCGGGCGCCTACCTGGATGATTTCGGACACGGTCTCTCCTTATGCACTGGCCGAGCTCGGGGCAACTCGGCACCCAGCCTAGTGCCCGGTGCACCCGAGACGAAGCCCGGCGCGCATGAAGTCCCGATCACACCGATCCGATCCACGCCGGGCCCGGGCCCGCGGCGCTACCCTGCGGTCATGTCCATTCCGGTGCTCGACCTCACCCTCCTCGACACCGACCCCGAGCAGTTCGACGGTGCCGTCCGCGCCGCCGCGCACGACGTCGGCTTCTTCTACCTGACGGGGCACGGCCTCCCGCCCGAGCGGATCGACGAGGTCCTCGCTGTGGCGCGCGACTTCTTCGCCCTACCGCAGGCGGAGAAGGACGCGATCGCGATGACGAACTCGCCGCACTTCCGGGGCTACACCCGGCTCGGCGGCGAGCTCACTCGCGGCGCGGTCGACTGGCGCGAGCAGATCGACATCGGACGAGAGGATGCAGGCCCGGCACCGTCGGGCGACGACCCGCAGGCTCCGGACTACCTGAACCTCCTCGGCCCGAATCAATGGCCCGCCTCCCTGCCGGCGTTGCGCTCGGTCATGGAGCGGTGGGACGCGGATCTGTCCCGGATATCCCTGCGGCTGTTGCGCTCGTGGGCGCGGTCGCTGGGCGCCGATCCGCACGTCTTCGACGAGGCCTTCGCCGAGCGGCCGGCGACGCTCATCAAGGTGGTGCGTTATCCGGCAGGCACGGATTCCGACCAGGGCGTCGGCGCGCACAAGGACTCCGGGGTGCTGACGCTGCTGCTGGTGGATCCCGCGTCGGAGGGCCTCCAGGTGCTGCCACCGGGCGCCGCGACGTGGCTCGACGTCCCGCCGCTGCCCGGGGCCTTCATCGTCAACATCGGCGAGATGCTGGAGGTGGGCACGGACGGGTACCTGCACGCCACCGAGCACCGCGTGGTGAACCGCAGCAGGGGCGCGGACCGGATCTCCGTGCCCTACTTCTTCAACCCGGCCGTGACCGCCCGGATGCCGCACCTGCCGCTCCCGCCGGAGCTGCGGACGGGCGTCACCGTCGACCCGGACAACCCGATCTTCGCCACCTACGGCGAGAACGCGTGGAAGAGCCGGCTGCGGGCGCACCCGGACGTCGCGGCGCGGCACTACCCGCAATCCGCCTCGTAGCCGCGGCCGGAAACCTATCGTGGGGCCATGACCGGCGCAGCACCGCTCGTCCTCGTCTACAGCTCGAACGCGCGGCACCGCGCGGAGATCACGGCGGCCCTGGGCACCAGACCCGCGCCCGATCGTCCGCCGATCACGGTCCTCGAGGCGGCGACCGCGCCGGCCGTGATCGCCCGGCTCGACGAGGGCGGCGTCGCCCTGGTCGTGCTCGACGGTGAAGCGTCCCCGGCGGGCGGGATGGGCCTCGCCCGGCAGGTGCGCGACGAGATCGACCCGTGCCCTCCGCTTCTGGTGGTCACGGCCCGTCGCGCGGACGGCTGGCTGGCACGCTGGTCCCAGGCCGACGACTGGGTGAGCCACCCCCTCGATCCGTTCGAGCTGGCGGGCGCCGCCGGGCGGCTGCTGGCGACGGCGACGCTGTAGAAAACCGACACGGTCGCCTCAAAAGCCCACCCCGAAGCAGACCGGGACATATAGTTGTGGTGCAGCTCACAACCTCACTCAGGGGAGCCTAACCGGTTCTGCTGAATGGGATTTCGCACACACCGCGGAGGGAGCATCGCCGTGAACCTGTACGTGCCCATCCTCGTACTGGGGGCGATCGCGGCCGCCTTCGCGGTCTTCTCCGTGGGCGTCGCCCGGTTCGTGGGGCCGCGCCGGATCAATCGCGCGAAGCTCGAGGCCTACGAGTGCGGCATCGATCCGTCGCCGACACCCGCCTCGGGCGGCGGACGGTTCCCGGTCAAGTTCTACCTGACGGCGATGCTCTTCATCATCTTCGACATCGAGATCGTCTTCCTCTACCCGTGGGCCGTGCACTTCGACGTCCTGGGCACCTACGGCCTGCTCGCCATGGCCCTGTTCCTGGTGAACGTCACGGTCGCCTACGCCTACGAATGGCGGCGGGGAGGTCTCGCATGGGATTGACGGGGTTGAGTCCATGGGCATAGAGGACAAGGTTCCGGGCGGTTTCCTGCTGTCCACGCTGGAAGTGGTGGCCGGGTACGCGCGGAAGGGATCGCTGTGGCCGGCCACGTTCGGCCTGGCGTGCTGTGCGATCGAGATGATGGCCACCACCGGCCCCCGGTTCGACATCGCCCGGTTCGGCATGGAGGCCTTCCGGGCCTCACCGCGCCAGGCGGACCTGATGATCGTCGCCGGCCGCGTCAGCCAGAAGATGGCGCCCGTGCTACGCCAGGTCTACGACCAGATGGCCGAGCCGAAATGGGTACTGGCCATGGGGGTCTGCGCCAGCTCGGGCGGTATGTTCAACAACTACGCGGTGGTCCAGGGCGTCGATCACGTGGTCCCGGTGGACATCTACCTCCCCGGCTGTCCGCCGCGGCCGGAGATGCTGCTGAACGCGCTGCTCGAACTGCACAAGCAGGTCGCGAAGACGCCGATGGGCGTCAACCGCGAGGCCGCCCGGCGGGCCGCGGAGGAGGCCGCGCTCGCCGCGCGCCCCACCATCGAGTTCAAGGGTCTGCTGCGATGAGCGAGACACCCGACGCCCCCGAACCGGGCGGCACCGTCGAACCCGCGACACCGCAGCCCGACGTGGTGCGCACCCGGACGGGCATGTTCAGCGGCGGCACGGGCGACACCTCGGGCTACGGGCGGATCACCCGCCCCGTCGTCATGCCGGGCCCGGGCGAGGAGCGGCTGCCCGACGGCTTCGACGGGGTGCTGGCGGTCCTGCGGGAGGCGCTGGGACGGTCCGTCGGGACCTCCTTCGACGATGCCGTCCGCGCGGTGGTCGTCCACCGCGGCGAGGTCACGCTGCGGGTGCCGCGCGAGCACGTGGTGGCGGTGGCGCGGCTCCTCCGCGACGAGCCGGCGCTCCGATTCGAGCTGTGCCTGGGCACCTCGGGCGTCCACTTCCCCGAGGACGCGGGCGCGGAGCTGCGCGCCGTGACCCACCTGGCGTCGATCACGCACGGGCGCCGGATCCGGATCGAGACCTCCTGTTCCGACGCGGATCCGCACATTCCGTCCCTGTTCGCGGTGTACCCCACCACGGACTGGCACGAGCGAGAGACGTACGACTTCTTCGGCATCGTCTTCGACGGGCACCCGTCGCTGACCCGGATCGAGATGCCGGACGACTGGGAGGGGCACCCGCAGCGCAAGGATTACCCGCTCGGCGGCATCGGCGTCGAGTTCCACGGCGCCGAGGTCTCCGCGCCCGACTCCCGGAGGTCCTACTCGTGACCGCCGACCACAGCGAGTTCACGGCGATGGGTTCCGACTGGGACGCGATCGCGGCCGATGCGATCGGCCAGGAACGAATCGTGGTGAACATGGGACCGCAGCACCCGTCCACGCACGGCGTGCTGCGGCTCATCCTCGAGCTCGACGGGGAGACGGTGACGGAGGCCCGGTGCGGGATCGGCTTCCTGCACACCGGCATCGAGAAGAACCTGGAGTTCCGCACCTGGACGCAGGGCACCACCTTCGTCACCCGCATGGACTACCTGGCGCCGCTGTTCAACGAGACGGCCTACTGCCTCGCGGTCGAGAAACTGCTCGGCATCACCGACGAGATCCCCGAGCGCGCCACCGTGATCCGTGTTCTGCTCATGGAGCTCAATCGGATCACCAGCCACCTCGTCGCGCTGGCGACCGGCGGCATGGAGCTAGGCGCGGTCTCTCCGATGCTCAAGGGCTTCGAGATCCGTGAGCAGATCCTCGACGTCTTCGAGACCATCACCGGGCTACGGATGAACCACGCCTACATCCGGCCCGGCGGCGTCGCGGCGGACCTGCCCGACGAGGCCGTGCCGCAGATCCGCGAGCTGCTGCGGACGCTCCCCAAGCAGCTCGCCGCGATGTCATCGATGCTCACCGACAACCCGATCTGGCTCGCCCGTACCAAGAACATCGGCTACCTGGACCTGACGGGCTGCATGGCCCTCGGCGTCACCGGGCCGGTGCTGCGGTCCACCGGCCTGCCGCACGACTTGCGACGCAGCGAACCCTACTGCGGCTACGAGGATTACGAGTTCGATGTGATCACCGACAGCGGCTGCGACTGCTACGGCCGGTACCTGATCCGGGTGAACGAGATGACGCAGTCGTTGCGCATCGTGGAGCAGTGCCTCGACCGGCTCGCCGCCGGCCCGGTCATGGTCGACGACGCCCGGCTCGGCTGGCCCGCCGATCTCGCGGTCGGCCCGGACGGCCTGGGCAATTCCCGCGCCCACATCGCCGAGATCATGGGCGAGTCGATGGAATCGCTGATCCGCCACTTCAAGCTGGTCACCGAGGGCTTCGCCGTCCCGCCCGGGCAGGTGGCCGTGTCGGTGGAGGCGCCGCGCGGCGAGCTCCTCGTGCACGCGGTCAGCGATGGCGGCACCCGCCCGTACCGGGTGCACTTCCGCGACCCGTCGTTCACGAATCTGCAGGCGGTGGCGGCCATGTGCGAGGGCGGCATGGTCTCCGACGTGATCGCGGCCGTCGCCAGCATCGACCCGGTGATGGGAGGGGTGGACCGATGAGCGAACCCGTCTTCCTCGAGTTCGGAGCGCGGCCGCAGGAGGCCGTGCAGCTCTACCGGCCCGGCGCGCCCACCGCGTACCCCGCGCCCGTCGCGGAGCGCCTCGCGGCCGACGCCGCGCAGCTGATCGCCCGCTATCCCGAGAAGCGGTCCGCCCTACTACCGCTGCTGCACCTGGTGCAGTCCGAGGACGGCTACATCACTCCCGCCGGCATCGAGTTCTGCGCGGCCGCACTGGGGCTCACGGCGGCGGAGGTCGTCTCCGTCGCCACCTTCTACTCGATGTACCGGCGCGGCCCCACCGGCGAGTACCTCGTCGGCGTCTGCACCACCACGTTGTGCGCGGTCCTCGGCGGCGACGCAATCCTCTCCGCACTGTGCGAGCACCTCGGGATCTCCCCCGGCGGCACCACCGACGACGGGAAGGTCACCGTCGAACGGATCGAGTGCAACGCGGCGTGCGACTACGCCCCCGTCCTCATGGTGAACTGGGAGTTCTTCGACGACCAGACGGTCGCGAGCGCCCGCGACCTGGTCGACGCGCTCCGGGCGGGCCGGGCACCGTCGCCCACCCGCGGCGCGCCGCTGGGCACCTTCCGCGAGACCGCCCGGCTGCTGGCCGGTTTCGACGACGACCGTCCGGGAGCCGTCTCCGCCTCGGGCGCCGGCGGCGGACCGACGATGGCCGGGCTGAAGGCCGCCCGGGAGGCGCAGCCATGACCGCGCACCTGACGCCCGTGCTCTCCGCCCACTGGGGCGAGGCCGAGCCGTGGACCCTCGACTCCTACCGCGCGAGCGGCGGGTACACCGGCCTGGACCGCGCGCTCGCGATGACGCCCGACGAGGTGATCGCCCTGGTCAAGGACGCCGGGCTGCGCGGCCGCGGCGGCGCCGGCTTCCCGACCGGCCTGAAGTGGAGCTTCATCCCCCAGCTGCGCGAGGGCGAGCCGCCGAAGCCCGGTGCCGACAAACCGCACTACCTCGTGGTGAACGCCGACGAGTCCGAGCCCGGCACGTGCAAGGACATGCCGCTCATGTTCGCCACCCCGCACACCCTGATCGAAGGCGTCATCATCGCCTCCTACGCGATCCGCGCGCGGCAGGCGTTCATCTACGTGCGCGGCGAAGTGCTGGGCGTGCAGCGCCGGCTGCGGGCGGCCGTCGCCGAGGCTTACGCCGCGGGCTACCTCGGAAAACCGCTCGGGGCGAACGGATTCACCGTCGACCTGGTGGTGCACGGCGGCGCCGGCGCGTACATCTGCGGCGAGGAGACGGCACTGCTCGACTCGCTGGAGGGCCGTCGCGGCCAGCCCCGGCTGCGGCCGCCCTTCCCCGCGGTGGCGGGCCTGTACGCCTCGCCGACGTGCGTCAACAACGTCGAGTCGATCGCGAGCGTGCCCGCGATCCTGGCGAACGGCGCGGACTGGTTCCGCACGATGGGCAGCGAGAAGTCGCCCGGCTTCACGCTGTACTCGGTGTCCGGGCACGTCGTCCGGCCCGGCCAGTACGAGGCGGCGCTCGGCGTGACGCTGCGCGAGATCCTGGAGCTGGCGGGCGGGGTGCGGCCCGGGCACGAGCTCAAGTTCTGGACCCCGGGCGGGTCGTCGACCCCGCTGCTCACGGCGGAGCACCTCGACGTCCCGCTCGACTACGAGGGCGTCGCGGGAGCCGGCTCGATGCTCGGCACGAAGGCACTGCAGATCTTCGACGAGACCGTCTGCGTGGTGCGGGCGGTGCTGCGCTGGCTGGAGTTCTACGCCCACGAATCGTGCGGCAAGTGCACACCGTGCCGCGAGGGCACCTACTGGCTGGTGCGGCTGCTGCGCCGACTCGAGGAGGGCGAGGGCCGCACAGAGGATCTGGGCACGCTCGCCGAGGTGGCCGACGGTGTCCTCGGCAAGGCCTTCTGCGCACTCGGCGACGGTGCCGCGAGCCCGATCCAGTCCTCACTGAAGTACTTCCGCACGGAGTACGAGCGGCATGTGACCGAGGGCGGCTGCCCCTTCGACCCCGCGGCGTCCCTGCGCGAGGCGCCCGTCCCGGGAGGTGCGCTGTGACGGTCAAGGCCAGCATCGACGGCATCGAGATCGAGGTGCCCGACGGCACCCTGGTGATCCGGGCCGCGGAGGATCTGGGCATCGCGATCCCCCGGTTCTGCGATCATCCGCTGCTCGCGCCGGCCGGCGCCTGCCGGCAGTGCCTGGTGGAGGTGGAGGGCCAGCGCAAACCGCTCGCCTCCTGCACCACGACGGTGACCGACGGAATGGTCGTGCGCACCCAGGCCACGTCCGCGGCCGCCGCGGGCGCGCAGCGCAGCGTCATGGAACTGCTGCTGGTGAACCATCCGCTGGATTGTCCGGTGTGCGACAAGGGCGGCGAGTGCCCGCTGCAGAATCAGGCCATGTCGGCCGGACGAGCCGTCTCCCGCTTCCCCGCCGCCGACAAGCGCACCTACCCTAAGCCCATCCCCCTATCGGCGGAGATCGTCCTCGACCGCGAGCGCTGCGTGCTGTGCGCCCGGTGCACGCGGTTCTCCGACGAGATCGCCGGCGACGACTTCATCGAACTGATGGATCGCGGTGCGCTGCAACAGGTGGGCGTCGCGGGCGATCAGCCGCTCGACTCCTACTTCTCCGGCAATACGGTGCAGATCTGCCCCGTCGGCGCGCTCACCAACACCTCGTACCGGTTCCGCGCGCGGCCCTTCGACCTGACCTCCACCCCGTCGGCCTGCGAGCACTGCGCCAGCGGCTGCGGCCTGCGCGTGGACCACCGGCGCGGGCAGGTACTGCGCCGCCTGGCCGGCGACGACCCCGAGGTCAACGAGGAGTGGAACTGCGACAAGGGCCGCTGGGCCTTCGCCTACGCGACGCAGCCCGACCGGCTGACGACGCCCCTGGTCCGCGGCGCCGACGGTGACCTCGCCCCCGCCTCGTGGCCCGAGGCCATCGCGGCCGCCGCCCGGGGCCTGACCGGCCGCGCCGCGGGGGTCCTCGCCGGCGGGCGCGGCACCGTCGAGGACCTGTACGCCTACTCGGCCTTCGCGCGGATCGCGCTGCACACGAACGACATCGACTTCCGGATCCGGCCGCACAGCGCGGAGGAGGCCGCCTTCCTGGCCTCCGGCGCCGCGGGGGACGTCACCTACAGCGATCTCGAGGCGGCCCCCGTCGTCCTGCTCGCGGGCTTCGAGCCCGAGGAGGAGTCGCCGATCGTGCACCTGCGGCTGCGCAAAGCGGTGCGGGCCGGTGGCACCCGGGTCCTGTCGATCGCCCCGTTCGCCTCCCGCGGCCTGGGCCGTCTCGACGGCACCCTGCTCCCCTGCCGGCCCGGCGACGAACCCGCCGCCCTCGCGGACGCCGCCCTCGCCGAGCAGCTGTCGGCGCCCGGGGCCGTGATCCTCGTCGGCGAACGGCTCGCCGAATCCCCCGGCGCCCTCGCCGCAGCGGCCGGGCTCGCCGAGGCCACCGGGGCGCGCCTGGCCTGGATCCCGCGCCGCGCCGGCGAACCCGGCGCCGTCGCCGCGGGCGCCCTCGCCGGGCTGCTCCCCGGCGGCCGCCTCGCCACGGACGACGCCCACCGGGCGGAGCTCGAAACGCACTGGGGCGTACCGCTGCCCGACGGCCCCGGCCGTGACACCGCCGGCATCCTCGCCGCCGCCGCGGCCGGCGACCTGCCCGCACTCGTGTGCGGCGCGGTCGACGTCGGAGATCTGCCCGATCCCGAGGCGGCGCGCCGCGCACTGGATTCCGCCTTCGTCGTGAGCCTGGAGCAACGGACTTCGGAGGTCACCGCCCGGGCCGACGTGGTGCTCCCCGTCGCCACCGTGGCCCAGCGCGGGGGCACCTTCCGCAACTGGGAGGGGCGGTCCCGGTCCTTCGCCGCGGCGCTGCCCTCGCCGGGCGCGCCCGCGGACGCGCGGGTCCTCGCCGTCCTCGCACAGGCGATGCGGGCCGACCTCGGTTTCACCGATGTCGACGGTGCCGCCGCCGCCCTCCGCGCCCTGGGCACCGTCCGCCCGCCCCGCCGGCCCGTGACCGCGAAGCCCGGCACCGTCGCGGCTCCCGGCGACGGCGAGGCCCTCCTCACCACGTGGCGCCAGCTGCTGGATCTCGGCCGCGGACAGGACGGCGAGCCGGACCTCGCGGCGACGGCGCGCCCTCCCGTCGCCCGGATGTCGCCGGCCACCGCTGCCGGAATCCTCGCCGCAGACGGCACACCCGTGGCGATCTCGACCGCCCGGGGCACGATCACCCTGCCGCTCGCCGTCACGGACATGCCCGACCGCGTGGTCTGGGTACCGCGGAACTCGCCGGGCAGCACCGTCGCCGAGACGCTCGGCATCGGGTCGGGGGCCGTGGTCGGGATCGGGGTGGCGCGATGACGACCGCCCTCGGTGCACAGGCGCCCGTCGACCTCTCCGCCTTCGGCCGCGATCCGTGGTGGCTGATCCTCGCGAAAGCCGTGGCGGTCTTCGCCTTCCTGGTGCTGACGGTGCTGGCCGCGATCCTCGTCGAGCGCAAGGTGATGGCCCGGATGCAGCACCGGTACGGACCGAACCGGGTGGGGCCCTTCGGGATCCTGCAGTCGCTCGCCGACGGCATCAAGCTCGCGCTCAAGGAGGGACTCACCCCGGCGGGCGTGGACAAGCCCGTCTACCTGCTGGCACCGATCATCGCCACGATCCCCGCGTTCATGGCCTTCGCGGTCATCCCGTTCGGGCCGCAGGTCTCGGTGTTCGGTACCTCGACGCCGTTGCAGCTCACCGATCTCCCGGTCGCGGTGCTCTACATCCTCGCCATCACCAGCATCGGCGTCTACGGCATCGTGCTGGCCGGCTGGGCGTCCGGCTCCACCTACCCGCTGCTCGGCGGCCTCCGCTCCACGGCCCAGGTGATCAGCTACGAGGTGGCGATGGGCCTGTCCTTCGCCGCGGTCTTCCTGTACGCGGGCACCATGGCGACCTCCGGCATCGTCGCGCGGCAGGACGGCACCTGGTTCGTCTTCCTCCTGCTGCCCTCGTTCGCGGTGTACGTGGTCTCGATGGTGGGCGAAACCAACCGCGCCCCGTTCGACCTGCCCGAGGCCGAGGGCGAGCTCGTCGGCGGCTTCCACACCGAGTACAGCTCACTGAAGTTCGCGATGTTCATGCTCGCGGAGTACGTGAACATGACCACCGTCTCCGCCCTCGCGACCACCCTGTTCCTCGGTGGCTGGCACGCTCCGTGGCCGCTGAACATGTGGGACGGCGCGAATTCCGGCTGGTGGCCGGTGCTCTGGTTCGTGGGTAAGGTCTGGTGCTTCCTGTTCGCCTTCATCTGGCTGCGCACCACGCTGCCGCGCCTGCGCTACGACCAGTTCATGCGGTTCGGCTGGCAACTGCTCATCCCGACGGCGCTGGCCTGGGTGCTCGTCGCGGGTGCCGTCCGGGCGTGGGCCGTCGCCGGCCACTCCACGACGGTGCTGGCCCCGGCGGTTTCGCTCGTCTTCACGCTCGCCGTCCTCGCGGTCCTGGTTCTGCGGCACCGTCGGCAGAAGGGAGCGACATCGGGCCCCGATGCCTCCGATGATCCGTCGCTGCCGCAACGGGTGACGTTCTCGTTGCCCTTCGATCCGATGGCCGGCGGCTTCCCGGTGCCGCCCATGCCGGGCCAGTACCTGTCCGAGCCCTCGCGGCGCGCCCTGCCGCGCGAGGCCGATGCGAAGGAGGCGTCCCATGGCTGATGCTGCATCGCCCCCACCCGGAGGCCACCCGCTCGGCCTCGCCGGCTTCGGCGTGACCCTGCGGACCATGTTCAGCAGGCCCGTCACGGAGAACTATCCAGAGCAGAAATCCCCCGTGGCCGGCCGCTATCACGGGCGGCATCAGCTCAATCGGTACGCCGACGGCCTGGAGAAGTGCATCGGCTGCGAGCTGTGCGCCTGGAGCTGCCCCGCCGACGCGATCTACGTGGAGGGCGCCGACAACACCGAGGAGGAGCGCTACTCCCCCGGCGAACGGTACGGCCGCACCTACCAGATCAACTACCTGCGGTGCATCGGATGCGGCCTGTGCGTCGAGGCCTGCCCCACCCGCGCGCTGACGATGACCGACGACTACGAAATGGCCGGCGACGACCGCGGCGCGCTGATCTACGACAAGGACGACCTCCTCGCCCCGCTGCACGAGGGCGAGGTCCCGCCGCCGCACGGCATGCGCGAGGGACTGACCGCGGCCGACTACTACCGGGGGGCGGTGGACTCGTGACCGGTGAGGAGTGGTCGTTCTGGATCCTGGCCGTCCCGGCCGTGCTCTTCGCCCTGGGGGTGGTACTCGCGTCCAAGGCCGTGTACTCGGCGCTGTGCCTCGCGGCCACGATGATCCTGCTCGCGATCGCCTACATCGCCCAGGGCGCCACCTTCCTCGGTGTCGTGCAGATCGTGGTCTACACGGGCGCCGTGATGATGCTCTTCCTGTTCGTGGTGATGCTCGTGGGCGTCGACTCGTCCGACTCGCTCGTCGAGACGCTGCGCGGGCACCGGATCGCCGCCGCCGTCGCCGGACTCGGCTTCGGCGTTCTGCTCATCAGTCTCGTGGCCCGGGCCGTACTGCCGGGGCCGGCCGCCGAGGCGGGACCCGGTGAGCACGCGCCGAACTCCGTGGAGGCCCTCGCCGACACGGTCTTCGTGCGCTACCTGTGGGCCTTCGAGCTCACCGCCGCGCTGCTCATCACCGCGACGCTGGGCGCGATGATCCTGGCGCACCGGGAGAAGCCGGCCACCGCGCTCTCGCAGCGGGAGCAGTCGGTCCGCCGGTTCCGCGAGGGCCGCCGCGCCACGCCGCTGCCCAACCCCGGCGTCTACGCCCTGGGCAACGCCGTCGACCTGCCGGCCCTGCTGCCCGACGGGACCCCGTCGCCCGATTCGGTGAACCACACGCTCACCCCTCGTGCCCCCGAGCACCGTCGGGCGATCCCCGGACGCGGGAACTCCCTGGACGACGACGTCCCGCACGTGCTCCGCGACGAGGAGGTGTCGCCGTGAACCCGCATCTCTACCTGTACCTCGCCGCGCTGCTGTTCGCGATCGGCTCCGCCGGGGTGCTGCTGCGCCGCAACGCCATCGTGGTCTTCATGTGCGTGGAGCTGATGCTCAACGCCGCCAACCTGGCCCTGGTCACCGCGGGCCGGATCCACGCGGTGCCGCACGGGCAGGTGCTCGCCTTCTTCACCATGGTCGTGGCGGCCGCCGAGGTCGTGGTCGGTCTGGCGATCATCATCGCCATCTTCCGGGTCCGACGGTCCGTCTCCGTCGACGAGCCGCACCTGCTGAGGCGGTGAGAGGTGACCGGACTGCTCGCGGCACTGCCGCTGATCCCCCTCGCCGGAGCGGCGGTGCTGCTGCTCGGCGGGCGCCGCACGAACCCCTGGGGACACCTGTTCGGAACCGCGGTCGCGGCGGCCTCCTTCGTGGTCGCGGCAGTCTCCTTCGGGCTGCTCGTGGCCCGGGATCCGGCGGACCGGTCGGTGAGCACGGTGCTGTACCACTGGTTCTCGGGCGGCTCGCTGTCCGTGGATCTGGCGCTCCGGCTGGACCAGCTGTCGGTGTGCTTCGCACTCCTGATCACCGGCGTCGGCACGCTGATCCACGTCTACTCGATCGGCTACATGGCGCACGATCCGGGGCGCCGACGGTTCTTCGGTTACCTCAACCTGTTCCTCGGCGCGATGCTGGTGCTGGTGCTGGCCGACAACCTGGTCGTCCTCTATCTCGGCTGGGAGGGCGTGGGTCTCGCCTCGTACCTGCTCATCGGCTTCTGGCAGCACAAGCCCTCGGCGGCGACCGCGGCGCGCAAGGCCTTCCTCGTCAACAGAGTCGGCGACATGGGCCTGGCACTGGCCGTGGCCGTCGCCCTGATGACCTTCGGCACCACTGCCTTCGGCGAGTTCCTGCCCCGCGCGGGTGAGGCCGGCGAGGGCACGCTCACCTGGCTCGGACTGCTGCTGCTCCTCGCCGCATGCGCCAAATCCGCGCAGGTGCCGCTCCAGAGCTGGCTCGGCGACGCGATGGAGGGCCCCACTCCCGTCTCGGCCCTGATCCACGCCGCCACCATGGTGACCGCCGGCGTCTACCTCATCGTGCGCTGCGGCCCCGTCTTCGAGGCCGCGCCGGTGGCACAGGGATTCGTTCTCGCCGTCGGCGCGATCACCCTGCTCTTCGGCGCGGTGATCGGCTGTGCGAAGGACGACATCAAGAAGGCGCTCGCCGCGTCGACCATGAGCCAGATCGGCTACATGGTGCTGGCCGCGGGACTCGGCCCGGCCGGCTACGCCCTGGCGATCGCGCACCTCCTGGCGCACGGCTGCTTCAAAGCGGGGCTCTTCCTCGGCGCGGGCTCGGTGATGCACGGGATGAACGACGAGACGGACATGCGCCGCTACGGCGGCCTGGGCAGGGTCATGCCGGTCACGGCGATCACCTTCGGCCTCGGCTACCTCGCGATCATCGGCGTGCCACCGCTGTCCGGCTTCTTCACCAAGGACGGGATCATCGAGGCGGCCCTCGGCCGTGGCGGGTTCTGGGGTGTCGTGCTGGGCGGCGCAACGATCCTCGGCGCGGGGATCACGGGCTTCTACATGACGAGGGTGATGGTGCTGACCTTCTTCGGATCCCCCCGCTGGCGCGAGGGCACGCATCCGCACGAGTCGCCGAGCGTGATGACCGCGCCGATGATCGTCCTGGCGCTCGGCAGCATCGGCGCCGGCGCGCTCCTGGTGATCGGCGGCACGCTCTCCGACTTCCTCGCTCCCGCTGTCGGTTCCGCGCCCGAGGCGCACCACGCGATCCCCGCGTGGGCGGTCACGCTGCTGGTGCTCGGCGCCGTCGCGATCGGCGTCGCCGTCGCGATCCGGGTCACGCGCGCCGTGCCGTTGACGGCACCGTCGGAGGTGAGCGCCGTGACCCGCGCGGCCCGGCAGGACCTGTACGGAGACGCCCTCAACGAGGCTCTGTTCCAGCGGCCCGGGCAGGCGGCCACGGCGGCCCTCCTGGTGGCCGAGCGCAGGGGCATAGACGGGGCCGTCGAGGCGATCCCCACGGGCGTGCATCTCGGCTCGATCCTGCTGCGGCGCTCGCAGACCGGGTACGCGCGGAGCTACGCGCTGGCCATGCTGGCCGGGACGGCGGTGCTCATCGGCGCCGCGGCGGTGTGGCTCTCATGACCGGGCCGTGGCTGACGCTGCTGTGGGCGGCGCCCGCGGTCGGGGCGGTCGCCGCCGCGGCGGTGCCCCGCGCGGCGCGGTGGATCGGGCTGGCCGCCTCCGTCATCGCGCTGCTGATCGGCATCGGGCTGGCGTGCGCCTTCGACCCCGCGGGCGGATACCAGTTCGTCGAATCACACTCCTGGATACCGTCCTTCGGCGCCGGCTATCGCCTGGGGCTCGACGGCGCCGGGCTCGTGCTGGTGCTGCTCACCGCCGCGCTGCTGCCCCTCCTGCTGCTCGCCGCGTGGCGCGAGACCGCGCCGGGCGCCGGGAGCGGAGCGAGTGGGCCGGATCGACACGGCGCGCGCCGGCCTGGCACCTACGTCGCGCTGACCCTGGCGGTCGAGGCGATGGTGCTGGTCAGCTTCGTCACCACCGACGTGCTGCTGTTCTACCTGGTCTTCGAGGCCATGCTGATCCCGCTGTACTTCCTGCTCGCCGGGTTCGGCGGCACCGGAAGCGAATCCGGGGTCCGCGCCCACGCGGCCGTGAAGTTCCTGCTCTACAACCTCGCCGGCGGGCTCGTCATGCTCGCGGCGGTCGTCGGGCTGTACGCCGCGGCCGGCACCTTCGACCTGCGGGCCCTCCTCGACGGTGCCCGGCCCGGCCCCGGTCTCACGCAGGACCTGCTGTTCCTGGGCTTCCTGTTCGCCTTCGCGGTGAAGGCGCCCCTGTGGCCGCTGCACACCTGGCTGCCCGGCGCCGCCGTGCAGACGAATCCGCCGACGGCCGTGCTCATGATGGCGATCGTCGACAAGGTCGGCACTTTCGCGATGCTGCGCTACTGCCTCACGCTGTTCCCCGACGCGGCCGCACGGTTCGCGCCGTGGGTCGCGGCGCTGGCGGTGGTGGGCATCGTCTACGGGGCGATCCTCGCGATCGGGCAGTCGGATGTGATGGCGCTCATCGCCTACACCTCGATCAGCCACTTCGGCTTCATCATCCTGGGCGTCTTCGCGCGCACCGGCGACTCCCAGGCCGGTTCCGTGCTCTACATGGTCAACCACGGCGTCGCGACGGCCGCGCTCTTCCTGACCGCCGGAATCCTGGTCGCACGGCGCGGCAGCCGCGAGATCGCGGACTTCGGCGGCGCGTGGTCGCGCGCGCCGAAGCTCGGTGCGATCTTCCTCCTCGCGGGCCTGGCCACCCTGTCGCTGCCCGGACTGGGCCCCTTCGTCTCCGAGCTTCTGGTGGTGGTCGGCACGTACTCCCGGTGGGCGGTCGCTGCGATCGTCTCCGTGGTCGCGCTGGTGCTGTCCGCGATGTACGTCCTGTGGACCTACCAGCGGATGTTCACCGGCCCGGTGCCGGAGGGGGTCGAGAGCGCTTTCGGCGCCGGGAGCGCAGCGAGCGGGCCGCATGATTTCGGCGCCGGGAGCGCAGCGAGCGGGCCGCATGATTTCGGCGCCGGGAGCGCAGCGAGCGGGCCGCATGATTCCGGCGATGCCCGGCCGCGTGAGCTGCTCGTCCTTGTCCCCCTCGTGGTCGCGCTCTTCGCGCTCGGCCTGTTCCCCGCCCCCGCGCTCGACGCGATCAACCCGGCGGTCTCGCCCACGGTCGCGGAGGTCGCGCGATGAACGTGCACGTGGAGTACTCGGAGATCGCACCGGCCCTGATCGTCTTCGCGACGGCGATCATGGGCGTCCTGGTGGAGTCCTTCGCGCCCGCCGGGGCGCGGGCGCGCGCCCACGCGGTGCTGAGCGGGGGCGCAGTGATCGCCGCGCTGGTCGCCGTGGCACTGCTCGCCGACACCGGGGCGCGGCCACGGGCGATCCTCGCGGGGTCCGTCACCGACGACGGCCTCTCGCTCGCCCTCCAGGGCGTGCTCCTGATCTCCACCCTGCCGGCGCTGGCGCTGATGGTGGCGCGCTACGACTCGCTGACCCACACCGAGGCGGTGCCACTGACGCTGTTCGCGCTGGGCGGCATGCTGGCCTTCGTCTCGGCGCAGGACTGGCTGACGCTGTTCGTGGCGCTCGAGGTCTTCTCGCTGCCGCTCTACCTGCTGTGCGCGCTGGCGAAACGCCGGGGCCTGCTCCCGCTCGAGGCGGCACTGAAGTACTTCCTGCTGGGCGCGTTCAGCTCCGCGATCCTGTTGTTCGGTGTCGCGCTGCGCTTCGCGGCCACCGGCTCCACGTCGATCACGGCGGCCCCGCAGGACGCCGTCCTCGGTACGGTCGGCGCGGCGCTGATCGCCGTCGGTCTGCTGTTCAAGGTGGGCGCCGTGCCCTTCCACTCCTGGGTGCCCGACGTCTACCAGGGCGCCCCGACGCCGGTCACGGCGTTCATGGCGGCGGCGACGAAGGTCGCGGCCTTCGGTGTGATCATCCGGCTCACGCTGGTGGCCTTCCGGGACGTGCCGTGGCGGCCCGTGGTCGCCGCCGTGGCCGTGTTGACCGTGATCGTGGGCTCGGTCGTCGCCGTCACCCAGTCGGACGTCAAACGTCTGCTCGCCTACTCCGCCGTCGCGCACACGGGCTTCCTGCTCATCGGCGTCTTCGCGGGCACGGTGCGCGGCACCGGCGCCGTCTGCTTCTACCTGGCCGTCTACGGGATCAGCACGGTCGGCGCGTTCGCGGTGGCCGCCGCCGTGCGCGAGAGCCGGCCGGACGGCAGCACCGTCGAAGTGGCGGACCTGGACCGGTGGGCCGGGCTGGGGCGCTCCCGGCCGCTGCTCGCGGGCGCGATGGCGTTGTTCCTGCTCTCCTTCGCGGGCATCCCGCTGACCGCCGGATTCGCGGGCAAGTTCGCTGTCTTCACCGCCGCGGCCCAGCGGGGCGGCGGGTGGCTCGTCGTGGTCGGCGTGCTCGCCAGCGCCCTCGCCGCGGCGTTCTACCTCCGCGTCCTCGTGACCATGTACTTCGCCCCGGCGCACGAGTTCGCGCCGGACGTGCCGCGGGTCGATCCTCTGACGGGGTTCGCGATCGCGCTGGGCGTCGCCGCCGTCGTGGTGCTGGGCGTCTTCCCGCAGCCGCTGTTGGACCTGTTCGCCGACCTCACGGTGTTCACCGGACGGTAAGTAGAATCGTCACCCATGAGTGACAAGCCGCTTCCGTTCAGCAACGGCCTGCAGTTGAAGTCGATGGGCGCAGTCCTGCTGCTGGTGCTCGGCGTGCTGATCTGGCGGCTGACCGATGCCACCACCACGACGGCCCGCGTGCTGTACATCGCGGCCATCGTCTTCGAGCTGCTGTTCTTCGTCGGGCTGATCTTCGCCAGCCGGTTCATCAAGAAGCAGCACGACAAGGCCGAGGCCGCGTACAAGGCGCAGATCGCGGCCGCGCAGGAGCCGAAGCCGGACCAGCCGTGACCTCGGCCAAGACGAAGGGCACCGTCGCGCCGCGCAAGCGGATGACGGCAGCCGAGCGCCGCAACCAACTGGTGGACACCGCGCGCTCGGTCTTCGCGGACCGCGGCTACGAGGCGGCGACGATCGAGGAGGTCGCGTCGAAGGCCGGCGTCTCCAAGCCGGTGGTCTACGAGCACTTCGGCGGCAAGGAGGGCCTGTACGCGGTGGTCGTGGACCGCGAGATGGATATGGTCCTCGACGTCTTCTCCCGCGCGATGCTCGAGGACAGGTCCAAGACGCGGATCGAGCAGATCACGCTCGCGCTGCTCACCTACGTGGAGGAACGTTCCGACGGCTTCCGCATCCTCACCCGCAACAGCTCCGTCGAGCACTCGGGCGGCTACTCGACCCTGCTCAACGACCTGGTCACCCAGGTCGAGAACCACCTCGAGATCGAGTTCGAGGCCAAGAACCTCGACCCGGAGCTCGCGCCCTTGTACGCGCAGGCGCTGGTCGGGATGGTCGCGATGACCGCGCAGTGGTGGCTGGAGGTGCGCACCCCGCCGAAGGAGGCCGTGGCCGCGCACATCGTGAACCTCTCCTGGTACGGCCTGATCGGCCTCAAGGAGAACCCCGTCGCCATCGAGCCCAGCCAGCTGGGCGAGGTCAACGACGCCTGAGTCTCCCGTCCGGGCCGGAGGAGAGCACGGTTCAGTCCAGGCGCCGCTGGAGGTGCACAGTGATCACGTCACCCTCCTGCTTATCGATCGCGCGCCGGATCTTCGCGGCGACCGGAAGTTTGTGCGTACCGTCACCGAGCGCCATGAAGGAGCTGGTGAACGGAAACCCGTCCATCGTCCCGGAGACCTTGACGAGGCCACGGGTGCCGAAGAACTCGGCCGACCCGTCGAGCATGACGTACGTCCAACCTCCCTTCGCGTCACTCCGCCGGAGGACGGCGGTGAAGGTCTTGTCGAGCGGACCTGCGTGGCCGGACATGAGGTTTCCCTTCCGTTAGTGGAGGAGGCCCACCGCTACCGCGATGAGCAGGAGCTTGAGGAGCCAGTCACCGGCGTGGATCGCAGCGGTCTGCCACGGCACGCGTTCCCAGATGATCGAGCCGGTGAGCAGGACGCCGGGGAATACGACCCAGAGCACGAGGGCGAGGAGCAGGGAGTCCGGCAGGGCGAGGAGCCCGGAGCGATCGGCGACCCAGGCGAATCCCGCGGCGACCACGGCGGTGCGGACCAGCTCCGCGAGGACCTTCCCGGGCCCGGGCCTCCCCCGGTCGAGCGCGCGTTCGCCGAGCGCCCGCTGCTCCACCGGGGAGAGGAGCATGTAGTAGACGGAGCTCAGCACGAATGCCGCGAACGCGGCGACTGCGATACCTGCGGCGATCATGACGCCCTCCTTTAGTACTACTGAGTACTCTACGATCGCGAGCGAGTACTGTCCAGTACTATTTCGGCATGGACACCGCACCCGAGGCACCCCGGCTCCGCGGTCGGCCCGGCGGCAGCAGCGGCGCCGACCTCCTGGCCATCGCCCGGGACCTGTTCCTCGACCGGGGTTTCGCCGGCACCACGATGGACGCGGTCGCCGCCGGCGCCCGGATCTCGAAGCAGACCCTCTACCGGCAGTACCCGTCGAAGGACGACCTGTACGCGGAGGTGGTCCGGGACTGGGTGGACCGCGGCCGCGACGCGATGCGCCCGCACCTCGACGCGCTGATGGCGACGGACGACGTCGCACGCGGGCTGCGCGAGCTCGCGCACACGCTGCAGGCGGGCGTCCTCAGCCGCCCCGTCCTGCGGATGCGCACGCTCGTCGCCGCGGAGGCGCAGCGCTTTCCCGCCGTCGCCGACGACTACGTGCGGCGCAGCTGGGACCGCAACCAGGCCCTCCTCGCCGACGCGCTCGCACACCTGGTCACCCGGGGCCTGCTCCGCGTCGACGATCCGGCCGCCGCCGCAGAGCAGTTCACCTGGCTGACGCTGGCCGCACCGCTCAACCGGCTCACGCTCACCGGTGGCCGGACCGGCTGCACGCGGGAGGAATCGGATGCCGTCGCCGACCAGGCGGTGACCACCTTCCTGGCCCGCTACGCCCCGCCCGGCGCCGACGACTGAGCAGCACGCAGGTCCGTCGGCACGTGTCGGACCGCGCCAATACACTGGTCCGGTGTCTGACGCCGTCCCCCCGAACGTCCCAGCCCTGAACGGACTGACCAGGGCGGTCGCCGCCGACCCCGACATCGCCGCCTTCGCGGAGGCCGCGGGCAGGCCGGGCCTCACCGTGACCGCGGTCGACGGTGCCCGGCCCTTCCTCGTCTCGGCCCTCGCCGAGCGGGCCCCCGTCCTCGTCGTCACCGCGACCGGCCGCGAGGCCGACGACCTGACGTCCGAACTGCGGGAGATGCTGGGCGACGGTGCCGTGGCGCAGTTCCCCAGCTGGGAGACGCTGCCGCACGAGCGGCTCTCCCCCGGCGCCGACACCGTCGGCCGGCGGCTGCAGGTGCTGCGCCGCCTGGCGCATCCCGACGACGCCCAGTACGGCGCGCCGCTGCGGGCCGTCGTGGCGACGGTGCGCTCCCTGGTGCAGCCGATGGCGCCGGGCCTGGGCGACGCACCGTCGGTGACCCTGCGCGAGGGCGCCGAGTACGACTTCGACGAGCTGATCGAAACCCTCGTCGAGCTCGCGTACACGCGGGTCGACATGGTGGGCAAGCGCGGCGAGTTCGCGGTGCGCGGCGGCATCCTGGACGTCTTCCCCACCACCACCGATCTGCCCGTGCGCGTGGAGTTCTGGGGCGACGAGATCACCGACCTGCGCGCCTTCTCGGTCGCCGACCAGCGTTCGCAGCCGGAGGTCGAGGTCGGCACCGTGCACGTCTACCCCTGCCGCGAGCTGCTGCTCACCGCGGAGGTGCGCGACCGGGCGACCGAGCTCAAGGCGGAGCACGCCGCCGACGCCGCGCTGGTGGAGATGCTGGAGAAGCTCTCCCAGGGCATCCCGGTGGAGGGCATGGAGGCCCTGATCCCCGCGCTCATCCCCGGCGACCTGCAGCTGCTGACCGACGTCCTGCCCGACGGTGCCCACACCCTCCTCCTCGATCCGGAGAAGATCCGCACCCGCGCAGCGGATCTCGGCCGCACCGGCCAGGAGTTCCTGGAAGCCTCGTGGACCGCGGCCGCCCTCGGCTCCGCCGCACCGCTGGACCCGAGCGGGATGAACCTGGGCGCCAGCGCCTACCGCGACCTCGAGGAGGTCCGGGAGCGGGCGGCAGCGCAGGGCGTCCCGTGGTGGACCGTCTCGCCGCTGGCCTCCGGACCCGAGACCGACGAGGACCACCTCGTCGTCCGCGCCGAACCCGCGCCCGCGCCACGGGGATCCGAGGCCGAGGCCGAGAAGCTGTTCGCCTCGCTGCGCGCCCACGCCGCATCCGGCGGCGCCGGTGTGATCGTGGTCGCCGGCCAGGGCACCCGGGCCCGCATCCTGGAGCGGCTGCGCGACGCCGAGGTCCCGGCCACCGAGCTGGACGCGGGCGCCGCCCCGAAGACGGGCACCGTCGGCGTGCTGCGCGGCAGCCTCCAGACGGGCCTGACGGTGCCCGCGGAGAAGCTGGTGCTGCTCGCCGAGCCGGACCTCACCGGCAACCGGGTGGCGGGCGTCGGCGACGGGCGTCGACTGCCGGCCAAGCGCCGCAACCAGGTCGACCCGCTGGCCCTGTCCGCGGGCGACCTCGTGGTGCACGACGAGCACGGCATCGGCAAGTTCGTGGAGATGATCGAGCGCACGGTCGCGGGTGCGCGGCGCGAGTACCTGGTGATCGAGTACGCGCCGGGCAAGCGCGGCCAGCCGGGCGACCGGCTCTTCGTGCCGATGGAATCGCTGGATCAGCTCTCGCGGTACGTGGGCGGCGAGATGCCCGCGCTGTCGAAGATGGGCGGCAGCGACTGGCAGAACACCAAGCGCAAGGCGCGCAAGGCGGTCCGCGAGATCGCGGGCGAGCTGGTGCAGCTGTACGCGGCCCGCAATGCAGCGCCCGGACACGCCTTCGCACCGGACACGCCGTGGCAGCGCGAGATGGAGGACGCCTTCCCGTTCACCGAGACGGTCGACCAGATGACGGTGATCGGCGACGTCAAGGCCGACATGGAGAAGCCCGTCCCGATGGACCGCGTGGTGATCGGCGACGTGGGCTACGGCAAGACCGAGATCGCCGTACGCGCCGCGTTCAAGGCCGTGCAGGACGGCAAGCAGGTCGCGGTGCTCGTGCCCACCACCCTGCTCGCGCAACAGCATCTGAAGACCTTCGAGGAACGGATGCAGGGCTTCCCGGTCACCGTGAAGGGGCTCTCCCGCTTCACGGACAAGACCGAGACCCGGCAGGTCCTCGAGGGCCTCGCCGACGGCAGCGTCGACGTGGTGGTCGGCACGCACCGGCTGCTGCAGACCGGCGTCCGATGGAAGGACCTGGGACTGGTCGTCGTCGACGAGGAGCAGCGGTTCGGCGTCGAGCACAAGGAGCACATCAAGGCGCTGCGCACCAACGTGGACGTGCTCACCATGAGCGCCACCCCGATCCCCCGCACGCTGGAGATGAGCATGGCCGGCATCCGCGAGATGTCGACGATCCTCACCCCGCCCGAGGAGCGTCACCCGGTGCTCACCTACGTGGGCGCCTACGACGACAAGCAGGTGGCGGCCGCCATCCGCCGCGAGCTGCTGCGCGACGGCCAGGTCTTCTACGTGCACAACCGGGTCAGCTCGATCGACCGGGCCGCCAAGCACATCCGGGACATGGTGCCCGAGGCCCGCGTGGTGGTCGCGCACGGCCAGATGGGCGAGGACGCGTTGGAGAGCACGGTGCAGGGCTTCTGGAACCGCGAGTTCGACGTCCTGGTGTGCACCACGATCGTCGAGACCGGCCTGGACATCTCGAACGCGAACACGCTCATCGTGGAGCGCGCGGAGAACCTGGGCCTGAGCCAGCTGCACCAGCTGCGCGGGCGCGTGGGCCGCTCCCGCGAGCGCGGCTACGCCTACTTCCTCTACCCGTCGGAGAAGCCGCTCACCGAGACCGCCTACGACCGGCTCGCGACGATCGCGCAGAACAACGACCTGGGCGCCGGCATGGCGGTGGCGATGAAGGACCTCGAGATCCGCGGCGCCGGCAACGTCCTCGGCGCCGAGCAGTCCGGGCACGTCGCCGGCGTCGGTTTCGACCTGTACGTACGGCTCGTGGGCGAGGCCGTCGAGGCCTACCGCGCCGCGGCCGACGGCAAGCCGATCACCATCGAGGAGGAGCAGAAGGAGGTGCGGATCGACCTGCCGGTGGACGCGCACATCCCGCCCGACTACGTCACCAGCGACCGGCTGCGCCTCGAGGCCTACCGCAAGCTGGCCGCCGCGCACGACGACGCGGCGGTCGCGGAGGTGCTCACCGAGCTCACCGACCGCTACGGGCCGCCGCCGGTCGAGGTGGACCGCCTCGCCGCGATCGCCCGCCTGCGCTCGCTCGCCCGTGCGGCCGGCGTCACCGAGATCACCGTGACCGGCACCAACCTGCGGATCGCGCCGATGGAACTTCTCGACTCGCAGCAGATGCGGCTCAAACGCCTCTACCCGGGCGGTTCCTACCGCGCCGCCACGCGCACCGTCACCTTCCCCCTCCCCCGCGTCGGCGGAGGGGGCGTGGGCAGCGAGCGGGTGCGCGACATCGAGGTGCTGCAGGCCGTCGCGGACTTCCTCGCCGCGATGGACGGGAAGGGCGCCGGGTACTGGCGGCTGGACCAGCCGCCCCGCGCCGCGGCCCCCGCGGAGGCATCGTGAGCGAGCGCGGCACCGTCGTCCTGCTGAACCCCGAGCTGCCCACGCTCCTGCCCGTGGCGGCGCTCGGGCACCTGACCGGACCGGTGTACTACACCGAGGAGTTGCCGATCCGGCTCGCGTGGCACCTGCCCGACGGGCACCCCGCGCTCGGCGCGGACGTGCCCGCGGGGGCGACCCTGCTGACATCGGACGCCGCGCACCCCGCCGCGGCCGCTCTCCGGGATGCCGGGGCCGAGGTGATCGCCGCGCCGCGCCCGGCGGGGCTGGCCGTCCTCGACACCGTCGACCTGATCGGCCGCCTGCGGCGGGAGGGACCGTGGGAGTCCGAGCAGACCCACGCCAGCCTGCTGCGCTACCTGGTGGAGGAGACCTACGAGCTGGCCGACGCCGTGGCGGCGCTCGACGGTGCGGAGACCGGCGGTACCGGGGCCGACGGTGCCGCGGCCGCCGCGGAGCTGCGCAGCGAGCTCGGCGACCTGCTCCTGCAGGTGGTCTTCCACGCCCGGATCGCGCAGGACGGCCCCAACCCGTTCGGCATCGACGACGTCGCGCGCACCCTCTCTGCCAAGGTGCGGCGGCGCACGCCACACCTGTCCGACGGTGCCGAGGTCGACGTCGCGACGCAGGCCGAGAACTGGGAGCGCCAGAAGCGGCTCGAGCGCGGTGACCGCGCCTCGGTCCTGGATTCGATCTCCCTCGGCCAGCCCGCGCTGGCGCTGGTCGCGAAGGTCCTCGAGCGGCTGCGCACCGTCGGCTTCCCGGCCGAGCTGGTGCCGGAGGACGTGCGCACCGTCACCGTCGACCCCGCACAACCGGACGCGGCGTACGAACTGGACTACCGGCGCAGGGTGCTGGCCTTCATGGACCGGGTCCGCGAGGCGGAGGCCCGCAGGGCCGGTGACGGGGTAGAATCGTGGACCGCTGCCTGGGGCGCCCGCGACGCCGGGAACCCCGAGGCACAGCCCGGACGTTGAGATCGCGTCCCCCTGTTTCCCCGGCGAGAGAGTTCACGGCAAGGTCATGGTCAGTTCCCGCGTGCGCGCTGCGCTCGCCGTCGGCGTGGTGTCGACGGTGATCGCCGGCTGCGGCGCACTCTCCCCGCGTCCCGAGATCCCGCAGGGCATCCCGCCCGGGGCCGGGGCGCCCGTGCCGCTGATCAACGTCAACGGACCGGGCCGGACCGCGGAACTGCTGCGCGGCTGGGCCACCCCGATCAGCGTGGCCACGGGCATTCCCGTGATCTCGCTGGAGGCGTACGGCAACGCGGCCGAGGCCATGCGGCAGCGCATGCCCGAGTGCGGGATCGCGTGGACGACGCTGGCCGGTATCGCCTTCATCGAGAGCAAGCACGGCACCTACCACGGCGCCACGATCGCGCCGGACGGGAAGGTCTCACCGCCCATCCGCGGCGTCCCGCTGGACGGGACGAACGGGAACATGGAGATCCGCGCCACGGGCACCGACCCGCACCGGCCGAACGCGAAGTTCGACGCCGCGATGGGGCCGTTCCAGTTCATCCCCGAGACCTGGCAGCGCTACGGGGTGGACGCGAACGGCGACGGTAAGGCCGACCCGGACAACATCGACGATGCCGCGATGACCGCAGCGCGGTACCTGTGCGTCTCGGGGAAGGACCTGACGACGGCGCGGGGGTGGGAGAAGGCCGTGATGGTCTACAACCAGTCACGCAAGTACGTCCTCGACGTGCGGGACGCGGCGGCCGCGTACTCGGTGAACGTCCAGCCCTGATACCTAGTCGGTATCGGCTTCCAGTTCGGTGTCGGCGCGGCATGCATCGAGTTGCGCCCGCAGGTCCGCGCACTCGTCCTCGAGGGTGAGGATCCGGTCCACGCCGTGGAGGTTGACCCCCTCGGCGACGAGTTCGGTGATGCGCCGGATACGGGTGATGTCGTCCTCGCTGTACCGGCGGGTGCCGCCGGCGGTGCGCTGCGGCCGGATCAGATCCCGCCGCTCGTACAGGCGGAGCGTCTGCAATCCGACCTCGGAGAGTTCCGAGGCCACGGAGATGCTGTACACGCCGAGATCGGAGCGAACCCTGGCCCTGGCCATAGCACTCATCCTCCGGATCGTGCAGCGAAAATCTACGTCACCCACTGTAGATCCTTGTCACCGTGGGTGACGCACGCCCCTCCGCGTCGACCGGTCAGCCGGCGTGCGGGACCACGGAGACGGGCGGCAGATCCGCGGCTGCGGCGTCGACCGCGTCGATCAACCAGGCCGCGGTCTTGTCCGCGAGGACCCTGGCGGCGCCACCGTCGATGGCACCGTCGAAGAAACGGACCCGCCACGGGGCGCCCGCGTCGTCGTCCGCGAGACCGACCCAATCGTCCGCGTTGGTCGCCAGTAGATAGCGCCCCCACTCGAAGTCGACGCGAAGGGCGTACTGACCGCCGAGGTTCTCCACGCGCGCTGGGCGCTGCGTGGAGACCTCTAGGGCGTGCAGGGCGTCAGCGTACCGCCCGGTGAATTCTGGTCTGCGGGGCACGGGCAACTCGATTCTGTCCGCGGGAGGGCGGCCGCTTGATTGACCACACGTCCCACGCTACGCGATGCCCGCCCGCCTGCGCTCAGCGACGGCGGCGAACGCCCTCGTCCCTGAACTCCTTGAGCCTTTCGCCTGCCGAACTCAGCAGGCCCGAGGCCGTCTCCGCAGCGTCGGAGAGGGCGGGCTCGGCCTTGTCCACGGCGTGTTCGAACGCGGGCCTGGCCCTCTCCACCGCATGCGCGACAGCGGGCTTGGCCTTGTCGACGGCCTCCGCGACCGCCGGCTTCGCCTTGTCCACCGCACCGGCGACGGCGGGCTTCGCCTTCTCCACGACGTCGGCACCGTACTGCTGCACGGCGTGCGCACGCTCGCGCCATGCGCTGTCGTCGTGGTCGCCGCCCGGGGTGATCGCCGCGACCTTGTCCGTCACCAGGGAGGTCGCGTCCGACACGCGGGACGACGCCTTCTCCGCCGCGTGCCGCGCCCGCCACGCGACGCCGGGCCTGCCCTCGGTGTCGAAGCCCGCGATGAGCAGACCGCCGAGCAGGGAGAGGTTCTTGACGAACTGCACCTGTTGATCCCGGCGAGCCGCGGGATCGGATTCGGACCAGAAGGCGTGATCGATCACGGTGGTGGGCACCAGGGTTCCCGCGAGTGCGAGCGAGGCGACCCGCGGGATCCGCCCGGTTGCCAGCAGCAGCCCTCCGCCGAGTTGAACACCCGCGACGGCCCGCACCCACGTTCTGGCATTCGTCGGGACCACCGTGGATTCCGGCAACGACTCCGTGGCCTTGTTCACCAGCGGCGCCGCAGCGGCCGCCCTCCGACCCGGATCAGTCGTCAGGCCGGTGTAGCCGTTGTAGACGAAGATCGACCCGAGCAAGGGCCGCGCGATACGTCGAATCATGTCCAACTCCCATCGTTGTCGGGCCGAAGCGGGGCTGATCAGTTGCCCGAGAGCTTGTCCTTCACCTCGTCGACGCCCTCCTTGACCTTGTCCGCGACGCCGGCGATCTTGTCCTTGACGGAGGCCTCGGCCTGGTCGCCGCGACCCTCGTTCTTGAGATCCTCGTCGTTGAGCGCGGACCCGGCCGCTTCCTTCGCGCGGCCCTTGAGGTCCTCGGCCTTGTTCTTCGCATCATCGGAAAAGCTCATGACTGTCCTTCTTTCTGTAGGAGAAGAGTTGTGTCGCTGAACAAGTCGACACGTCTGTCAGTAGTAGTGCCGTCGTCCGCCCACGGCACGACCGACCGATCCGAGGATCAGCAGCACGACACCGACGACCAGAGAGACGACACCGAGGGTCGTGACGATCGGGATTCCGAGAAGCCACCCGACGACCAGGAGGACGATTCCGAGGACGATCATTGCGCTCAACTCCATTCACTTGTGCGACCCACCCGGCGGTGCGCGAGCGGGACGTCCGGCCGACCCACCGATACGACGGCGAGCCGACGACCGGCGGAGAATTCCTTCACCCGGAGGCGATCACCTCAGTGGCACGTTCACCAGGTGGAGGATCAGTGGACCGAACATCAGTCCCAGCGTGATCAGCAGCAATGCCACGACAACGATCCCGCCACGCGAGTGGAGCAACAGCGGCTCCGACTCCGCGGTCGACCGTCCGGCCGTCGAGCCGATGTGACGTTCGGACATCTCGACCTCTCTCCGAAAATCTATACTACGTCGTGCAGATTTCACGTTACGTACGGACGATATTTCTGTCAACCGATGCCAGAGTTTTCATGTCGCCGCCGCCTGCCGAGGACCCGCTGACAGCGAACCTCAAGCTGTTCTGCAGCGGACCGGCATGCCCCTGGCATGGAACGTCCAGGTTCGGGGAGCACCGTCGGACCATGAACATCAGCCGAAAGACCCTCGCCACGGCCTGCTTCCTCGCGGCCACCGCCTTCGCCTTCACCCCGGCCATCGCGGCCGCCGACACCCCGTCGATGTACAGCTCCTGCACCTCCGACCAGGAGGGACAGGTCATCACCGCATCCAACGGCGACACCCTCGAGTGCGTCGAGACGGACGCGGGCGCGGGGTACGACTGGGAGTCACCGAACTGACCGCGGCCGCACCGGCGGCCGGCTCCTCCCCGCCGCAGAGCCACGGTTACCGCGTATAGCTTGGAGCCATGCGGATCTGGTCGGTTCACCCTCGATACCTGGACCGCCAGGCGCTCATCGCCTGCTGGCGCGAGACGCTGCTCGCGCAGGCGGTCCTGGCGGGACGGACGAAGGGGTACACGCAGCACCCCCAGCTCGAGCGGTTCCGAGCGATGCCGGAGCCGCTCGACGGCGTAGGCGCCTATCTATCGCGGCTCGCCGACGAGGCGGACGCGCGCGGCTACAACTTCGATCGGAGCAGGATCGATGCGCCCGCGGCCTCGGTCGCTCCGATCGGGGTGACCACCGGGCAGCTCGAGCTCGAATGGGCCCACCTCATGGCCAAACTCGCAGCCCGTAGCCCCGACGTCGCCGAGCGGTGGCGCACCGTGGAGCAGCCCGATCCGCACCCGTCGTTCCGTCCGGTGCCCGGCGCCGTGGAGTCCTGGGAACGGGCCAGTCCCCCTGCCGACGACCCCGGCCACTGAGGGGGCTGCCCTGGAACTCGGGGATTGAGCCCCCACCGTTCTAGTGCTCTCCCGCCAGGACTCGAACCTGAAATGTCTGAACCAAAATCAGAAGTGTTGCCGATTACACCACGGGAGATCGGTCCGGGCGTACGCACGGAACCGTCGCCCAGCATTGTGCCACGAACCGCCGCCGGTAGGCGCTCTCGTAGGATTGCGCCGACGCTCGACGCGGACGGACGACCCGGCACGGACTTCAGGAGCAACGATGGCGAACGGTACAGCGGTGGTGATCCTCGCCGCGGGCGCGGGAACGCGGATGCGGTCGAAGACTCCCAAGGTGCTGCACTCGATCGCGGGCCGGACCCTGCTGGCCCATGCGCTGCACGCGGCCGCGGGCACCGACCCCGAGCACCTCGTGGTCGTCGTGGGCCACCATCGCGAGCACGTCACGGAGGCCGCTCTCGCCACGGCGGGCCGCCTGCGGCACGAGATCCGCATCGCGGTGCAGGAGGAACAACGCGGGACCGGCGACGCCGTGCAGGCGGGCCTACGCGCTCTGCCGGACGACTTCGCCGGCACCGTCGTCGTGACGGCCGCCGACGTCCCCCTCCTCGACACCGCCTCGCTGACCGCCCTGCTCACGACGCACACGGCCGGCGCGGGCGCCGCAGTCACGGTGCTGACCACCACCGTCGCCGATCCGACGGGGTACGGCCGGGTACTCCGCACGCAGGACGGCCAGGTCACGCAGATCGTCGAACAGAAGGACGCGACGCCGGAACAGCGCGCGATCACCGAGATCAACTCCGGTGTCTACGCCTTCGATCACGCCCGGCTCGTCGCCGCACTGGCGCAGTTGCGCCCCGACAACGCCCAGGGCGAGCTGTACCTGACCGACGTCATCGGCATCGCGCGTGCGGAGGGGCTGCAGGTCCGCGGCGACCACGTCGCCGACGAGATGCTCGTGGCCGGCTGCAACGACCGGATCCAGCTCTCCCAGCTCGGGCGCGAGATGAACCGCCGGATCATCGAGCGGCACCAGTTGAACGGCGTCACCGTCGTGGACCCGGCGACCACCTACATCGACGTCGACGTCGAGATCGCCCCCGACGTCCTGATCCACCCGGGCACCCATCTGCGCGGCGCCACTGTCATCGCCGAGGACGCGGTGATCGGCCCGGACACCACCCTCGTCGACACGGAGGTCGGCGCGGGCGCGACCGTGCTGCGCAGCGAGGTCCACCTGTCCGTGATCCGCGAGAACGCGACCGTCGGCCCGTTCAGCTACCTGCGGCCGAACACCGATCTGGGCCCGCAGGCCAAGATCGGGGCGTTCGCGGAGACCAAGAACGCGCAGATCGGGGCGGACAGCAAGATCCCGCACCTGAGCTACGTCGGAGACGCGACCATCGGCGAGGGCACCAACATCGGCTGCGCGACGGTGACCGTGAATTACGACGGGGTGAACAAGCATCGAACGCTGATCGGCGACCACGTGCGCATCGGATCCGACACGATGCTCATCGCCCCGGTGGAGGTCGGCGACGGCGCGTACACGGGAGCGGGTACCGTGATCAAGCGCGACGTGCCGCCGGGAGCCCTGGCGGTCTCCGCCGCGGATCAGCGGAACATCGAGGAATGGGTACTGCACCGGCGCCCGGGCACCAGCTCGGCCGAAGCGGCCCAGCAGGCTATCGCGAGGATTGACGAGCAGTGAGCAACTGGATCGATAACCAGAAGAACCTGATGCTGTTCTCGGGCCGTGCCCACCCCGAGCTGGCGCAGCAGGTCGCCGACGAGCTCGGCGTGCAGGTCACCCCCCAGACGGCACGCGATTTCGCCAACGGCGAGATCTTCGTACGCTTCGAGGAGTCGGTGCGCGGCAGCGACGCCTTCGTGCTGCAGAGCGCGCCCTACCCGGTCAATCAGTGGATCATGGAGACGCTGATCATGATCGATGCGCTCAAGCGCGGCTCGGCGAAGCGGATCACCGCGATCCTGCCCTTCTACCCGTACGCCCGGCAGGACAAGAAGCACCGCGGCCGCGAGCCGATCTCGGCCCGCCTGATCGCGGACCTGTTCAAGACCGCGGGCGCCGACCGGATCATCACCGTCGATCTGCACACCGACCAGATCCAGGGCTTCTTCGACGGCCCCGTCGACCACATGCACGCGCAGACGATGCTCGCCGAGTACGTCCGCGAGAAGTACGGCACCGAGAACATGGTGGTCGTCTCCCCCGACGCCGGCCGCGTCAAGGTAGGCGAGAAGTGGGCCGACGCCCTCGACGGTGCACCGCTCGCCTTCGTGCACAAGACCCGCGACCCCAACGTCGCGAACCAGGTCAAGAGCAACCGCGTCGTCGGTGACGTCGCCGGCCGCACCTGTGTGCTGATCGACGACATGATCGACACCGGCGGCACCATCGCCGGCGCGGTGGGCGTGCTCAAGGCGGCCGGCGCGAAGGACGTGATCATCGCGACCACGCACGGCGTCTTCTCCGAGCCCGCCACCGAGCGCCTCGCCAACTGCGGCGCACGCGAGGTGATCGCCACCAACACGCTGCCGATCCCGCCGGAGAAGCACTTCGAGACGCTCACCGTGCTGCCGATCGCGCCGCTGCTGGCCCGCACCATCCGCGAGGTCTTCGAGAACGGCTCGGTGACCAGCCTGTTCAACGGCAACGCCTGACCGCACGATGACGGGCGTACGGGGCGATTTCCGGGCCGAGATCTGGCTCGCGGAATCGACCGGCGCCTGGCATTTCGTATCGCTCCCGAACCCGCTGGCCGACGAGATCGCCGACACCGTCGACGACTCCAGGCCCGGGTTCGGGAGCGTTCGCGTCTCCGTCACCGTCGGCGGGACCACGTGGGCCACGTCGATCTTCCCGGACAGCAAGCGCGGCACCTACGTGCTCCCGGTCAAGAAGGCCGTCCGCACCGCCGAGCGCGTCGAAGCGGGCGACACCGTCCACGTGCACCTCGCCGTCACGGACTAGATTGACGCGTATGGACGCGACGATCTACCACAACCCCCGCTGCACCAAGTCCCGCCAGGCGCTCGCCCGGCTGCAGGAAGCGGGTGCGACGGTGACGGTGGTGAAGTACCTCGACGAGGTCCCGTCGAAGGCGGAGCTGAGGAAGCTGATCGACGATGCCGGGCTCACCGTCCGGCAGGCCGTCCGCACCCGCGAGGCGGAGTACAAGGACCTGGGCCTCGCGGAGGCCTCCGACGAGCAACTGCTCGACGCGATGGTCGCGCACCCGAGACTCATCGAGCGGCCCTTCGTCGTGACCGCGAAGGGCACGCGGATGGCGCGCCCCACCGAGGCCGTCGACGAGATCCTGTAGCGGAAGGCGATGCTCTTCCGGCAGCTCGAATACTTCGTCGCCCTCGCCCGCGAGCAGCACTTCGCGCGAGCGGCGAGCGCCTGCTACGTCTCCCAGCCCGCCCTGTCCGAGGCCATCCGCAAGCTCGAGCGCGAACTGAAGGTGCCCCTGGTGCTGCGCGGCTCGTCCTTCGAGGGGCTGACCCCCGAGGGCGAGCGGCTGGTGCCGTGGGCGCGTCGCATCCTCGCCGACCGAGACGCCCTGGAGCACGAGGTCACCGCGCTGCGCACCGGCCTCACCGGGGAGCTCACGCTCGGCGTGATCCCGGCGGCCGCGACATCGGCCGCCCTGCTCACCGATCCGTTCTGCACCGCTCACCCGCTGGTGCGGATCCGGCTGTGGGCGGGCCTGCGGTCCGCGGACGTGGTGGACCGGATCCGGCGCTTCGAGCTGGACGCGGGCATCGTCTACCCGGACGGGGCCGACACCGACGGGCTGTCGGTGACGCCGCTGTACACGGACCGGCTCGCGCTCGTCGCGCGCGAGGATCTCCTCCCCGACGGTGACGGCCCCCTCGCGTGGGCGGACGCCGCACAGCTTCCGGTGTGCCTGCTGCACGAGGGCATGCACGGGCGCGACCTCGTCGACGGGGTGGCGCGGGCTCACGGGGTACGGCTCACGCCGCGGCTGGAGGCCGACTCGGTGGCGACGCTCCTCGCGATGGTCGGCGCCGGACGATGGGCCACGATCGTCCCCCGGGCGTGGATCGCGACCTACCGCGCACCGTCGGGGACGCGGACCGTCGAGCTCGAGGGCGCCGACGGGCTCGCGACCTCCGTGGCCCTCGTCCGCAGCGCGGGCGAGCCGGAGTCGGTGCTCGCGCGGGCCCTGGCGGAGAGCGCGCCGACCGCCGGCTGAGTCCCTGCCTGCGGTGATCGGCGCCGCCTATCGGCTGAGCGAACTCCGGTATTGGACGCGCGCGCGGCGGCGCGGGAAGGTGGAGTCAGAGGAACGAAATCAATTCTCCCCCTCCGCTATTCAAGGAGCGATCATGGCAAAGATTCTATGTGTGCTGTACCCCGACCCGGTCACCGGTTACCCGCCCGAGTACGCCCGAGACTCCATCCCGCTGATCGAGGTCTACCCCGGCGGCCAGACCATCCCCTCCCCCAAGGACATCGACTTCACCCCCGGCGAACTGCTCGGCTGCGTCTCCGGCGAGCTCGGCCTGCGGAAGTACCTCGAGGCCGCCGGCCACGAGCTCATCGTGACCTCCGAGAAGGACGGGCCGGAGTTCGAGCAGCACCTCGCCGAGGCCGAGGTCGTCATCTCGCAGCCCTTCTGGCCCGCGTACCTCTCGGCGGAGCGGATCGCGAAGGCCCCGAACCTCAAGCTCGCGCTCACCGCCGGCATCGGGTCGGACCACGTCGACCTGGACGCCGCGATCAAGGCGGGCATCACCGTCGCCGAGGTCACCTACAGCAATTCGATCAGCGTCGCCGAGCACGCGGTGATGCAGATCCTGACGCTGGTGCGCAACTTCGTCCCCTCGTACAAGTGGGTCATCGAGGGCGGCTGGAACATCGCCGACTGCGTCGAGCGCGCCTACGACCTCGAGGGCATGGACGTCGGCGTCATCGCCGCGGGCCGGATCGGCCAGGCCGTCTTGCGCCGCCTCGCGCCCTTCGACGTGCGGCTGCACTACTTCGACACCCGCCGCCTGCCGCTGGAGCTCGAGCAGGAGCTGAACCTGACGTACCACGAGTCCGTGGAGTCACTGGTGCGCTCCGTGGACGTCGTCGACATCCACGCCCCGCTGCACCCGAAGACGTACCACATGTTCGACGAGGAACTGCTCTCGACGATGCGCCACGGCTCCTACATCGTCAACACGGCCCGCGCCGAGATCGTGGTCCGCGACGACATCGTGGCGGCCCTGGAGTCCGGGCAGCTGGCCGGCTACGCCGGCGACGTCTGGTTCCCGCAGCCGCCGGCCGTCGACCACCCGTGGCGCACCATGCCGCACCACGCGATGACCCCGCACGTCTCCGGCACCACGTTGTCCGCGCAGGCGCGGTACGCCGCCGGCACCCGCGAGATCCTCGAGGACTTCTTCGCCGGTTCCCCGATCCGGGACGAGTACCTCATCGTCGACGGCGGTGCACTGGCCGGCGTGGGTGCGAGCTCCTACACCGCCGACGGTTCCGCCAGTCCGGGCGCGCACGCCTGATCGACGACGGTGCGCTGCCCGGCCCCGCACGCCCGGCTCAGCCGTGCCGCCGGGCCGGGCGGCGCACCGACAGCGCGACGGCCACCCCCACGACCACGCCGATCACCGTGTCGACGCCGCGGTAGAGCAGCATCCGCATGGGATCGGTGGGGGCCGCGAGCTCGGTCATCAGCATGATCAGCGGCGTGAAGAAGCCGATCGCCACGGCGTAGTGGCGGGCCATGTACAGCTCCGTCGGGAACAGCAGGGCGATCGCGACCAGCGCCAACGCGGTGGGCCCCGGGTCCAGCGCCAGGAGTCCCGCGGTGACCGCGAGGCCCACGAGGGTGCCGATGGTGCGGTGGGTCGCGCGAGTGATCACCAGGCCCGTCTCGGCATCGGAGGGCCGCCCGGCGTCGATCACCGCGAGCGGGACGGCGGCCGCCGCCATCGCCCAGTTCGCGTGATCGACGCCGATCAGCACGCCGATCCCGCCCGACAGGCCGACGGCCAGGGCGTAGCGGAGCGCATGGATCCCGACGCCCGGTGCGGGGCGGCGCAGGACCACGGAGATGCCGTGCCACCAGGGGCGGCCCCGGAAGGGATCGGGCCGGCCGATCGCGCCGACCACGATCGCGAAGAGCACCGTCGCGGCGCAGATCGCCAACGCCTGCCACGGCGGCGCGAGCCCCGCGGGCAGCGTCGCCGTCGCCCCCATGGCGAAGAGGAAGAAGAACGGGCCGGCGGGACGCAACCGCACCGCATCGGCCAGGACGGAGCAGACAGTGGCGAAGACGACCCCCACCAGCACGAGTACCCAGGGTGGCGCGTGATGGTGCGCGAGCGTGATCCCGAGTGCCTCACCTGCGACGAGCAGACCGCCGGCCTGCACCTGGTGGACGATCCGCGGCCGCCCCTGCTCGCCGCGGCCGTACATGCCCGCGAAGGCGCCGAACTCCGCGAAGACGAGCAGCTCGGGTCGCCCCCAGGCGATCAGCAGCAGCCCGGGTACGAGCAGAGCGATCGCGACCCGCAGGGCGTGACCACTGTCACGGAAGTCGGGCCGGTATCGCTCGGGAACGCGCGTACCCGCCGAACGCCGCACGGCCGGCTACGCGGTCGCGGCGAGGACCGCGGCCACGATCGCGCAGACGGCACCGCCGCTGACCGCGCCGGCCGCCCGGAAGGCGTTCGCCACGTAGGTGGCGTCCGAGGCGGGACGGCGCGGCGTCGAGATCACGCACGCCGCAACAACACCCGCGAGTGCGGCCACCGCCAGAACCACCACTGCGATCCACGTCATCTCCGACTCCCTCCGGTCCCGCGCCGACCATCGCCACCGCCACATCGGCTGTTGCCGGCGGCGCACGGACCATCCTCGCACGTGCGGCTTTTCATGCCCGGGGTGCAGATCGTCTTCCCCGTCGCGTCGCCCGAACCTGGGTTAGGGTGAGGATCGTGGTCCCGAATCAAGCAGTGATCTCGCCATTGACCCACGCCGCGATGTTCCTCGTGGTGACGGTCGGGCAGGGCCGGGAGGACGCCGTCCACGGCGCACTCGACAACCTCTCCGGGCTGACCCGCTCCGTCGGTTTCCGGTATCCCGAGAAGCACCTGTCGCTGACGACGTCGTTCGGTTCCGACGCCTGGGACCGGCTGTTCTCGGGCCCGAAGCCGCGCGGCCTGCACCCGTTCATCGAGCTCGACGGCCCGCGGCACCGCGCCCCGTCGACCCCCGGCGACGTCCTCTTCCACGTCAAGGCGAGCACCCTGGACATGTGCTTCGAGCTGTCCTGGCGGATCCTCGACGCGCTCGGGGACGCCGTCACGGTGGTCGACGAGGTCCACGGCTTCCGCTTCTTCGACAACCGTGACCTCCTCGGCTTCGTCGACGGCACCGAGAACCCGAACGGCGAGGCGGCGGTGAACGCCACCGCCGTCGGCGACGAGGACCCCGACTTCGCCGGCGGCAGCTACGTGCACGTGCAGAAGTACGTCCACGACATGGCCGCCTGGCGGGCACTGCCGGTGGACGAGCAGGAGCGCGTGATCGGCCGCTCCAAGCTCGAGGACATCGAGATGGCCGACGACGTCAAGCCCGCGAACGCGCACATCGCGCTGAACGTGATCGAGGACGAGAGCGGCGAGCAGCTGCAGATCGTGCGGCAGAACATGCCCTTCGGCGAGCTCGGGAAGGGCGAGTTCGGCACGTACTTCATCGGCTACTCACGGGACCCCGGCGTCACCGAGCAGATGCTGCGCAACATGTTCCTCGGCGATCCGCCCGGCAACACCGACCGGATCCTCGACTTCTCCACGGCACTGACCGGCTGTCTCTTCTTCACGCCGACGGCCGACTGGCTCGACGCCCCACCCGATCTGCCCACCGCCGCCGATGCACCGTCGACGGAACCGACCGGTACCACCCCGCCCGCTCTCGCCGACGGCTCGCTCGGCATCGGCAGCCTGAAGGAAAGGTAAGTCATGAACAACCTGCACCGTCACCTCGCGCCCGTCACCCCCGAGGCCTGGGCCGAGATCGAGACCGAGGCCTCCCGCACCTTCAAGCGGAACATCGCCGGGCGCCGCGTGGTGGACGTCACCGGTCCCGACGGGCCGGAGGCCGCCGCGGTCGGCACCGGCCGGCTGATCCCCGTCGACGGCCCCGCCGCCGGGGTGCAGGCTCGACTGCGCGAGAGCCGGCCGCTCGTGCGCCTCCGGGTGCCCTTCACCGTCTCGCGGGACGCCGTCGATTCGGTGGAACGCGGTGCGCAGGACGCGGATTGGGACCCGGTCAAGGAGGCGGCGAAGCAGCTCGCCTACGCGGAGGACCGCGCCGTCTTCGAGGGCTACGCCGCCGCGTCGATCGAGGGACTGCGCGCCTCCTCGTCGAACAAGATGATCGCCCTGCCGACCGATCCCGTCGACGTTCCCGATGCCGTGGCGAGCGCCCTCGAGGACCTGCGGCTCGCGGGTGTCGACGGGCCGTACTCCGTGCTGCTCTCCGCCGACGTCTACACCTCCATCAGCGAGACCACCGACCACGGTTACCCGATCCGCGAGCAGCTGAAGCGGCTCGTGGACGGCGAGATCATCTGGGCGCCCGCGATCGACGGCGGCTTCGTGCTCACCACCCGCGGCGGCGACTACGAGCTGCGGCTGGGCACCGACGTCGAGATCGGCTACCTCAGCCACGACGCGACGACGGTCGAGCTCTACCTGCAGGAGACCTTCACCTTCCTCGCGTACACCGCGGAGGCGTCGGTGCCGCTGACCTCCTAGGCAGGCCTTCCTTACCGCCCTCCGAGACCTCCCCCCTCCGAGAACCCGAAGAAAGGCACTTCCCATGAGCGAATTCGACGGCGTCTTCGACGACATCTTCCAGCGGTTCTTCGGCAACTCGGTGGGCCGGCCCGCGACGGCGCGGGTGGACCTCAACCGCCTCCTCAACGAGCAGGCGAAGGCGCTGCTCGCGGAGGCGCAGGTCGCCGCGTCGGACTGGGACAACCCGGAGATCACGCCCGAGCACCTGCTGTACGCGGCGGCGATGAACGAGCCCACCCGTGACGTGATCGCCCGGCTCAAGCTGGATCCGGACAAGGTGGCCGCGGCGATGCAGGCCGCCGCGCAGGCGAGCGCGAACCCGGCCGCCATGGACGGCGCACCGTCGCTGAGCCCCGCCTCGCGGCGCGCGCTGCGGGTGGCGCAGCAGCACGCAGCGCAGAACGGGCAGTCCTACGTCGGCCCCGAGCACATCCTGCTCGGCATCGCCGACAACCCGGATACCGTGGCCGCGCAGGCGCTCGCGGGCGGCGGCGGCATCACCGCGTCGGCCGCGCCCGGCAAGCCCAGCAAGCCCGGAGGCGGACAGGGCGCGCACCAGGAGAGCACGACGCCGACGCTCGACGAGTACGGGCGCGATCTCACGGCGGAGGCCCGCGCGGGCAAGGTGGACCCGGTGGTGGGCCGCGCCGAGGAGATCGAGCAGACCATCGAGATCCTCTCGCGCCGGCGCAAGAACAATCCGGTGCTCATCGGCGATCCCGGCGTCGGCAAGACGGCGATCGTCGAGGGCCTCGCGCAGCGGATCGTCAACGAGGACGTGCCCAAGACGCTCGCCGGCCGCCGGGTGATCGCGCTCGACGTGAGCTCGATGGTGGCCGGCAGCAAGTACCGCGGCGAGTTCGAGGAGCGGCTGACGAAGGTGCTCGACGAGGTGCGCGAGCACTCCGACGAGCTGGTGGTCTTCATCGACGAGCTGCACACGATCATCGGCGCCGGGGGCGGCGGCGAGGGCTCCATGGACGCCGGCAACATGCTCAAGCCCGCGCTGGCCCGCGGCGAGCTGCACGCCATCGGCGCCACCACGATCGACGAGTACCGCAAGTACATCGAGAAGGACGCCGCGCTCGAGCGCCGGTTCCAGCCGGTGATGGTGAGCGAGCCGTCGGTGGACGACACGATCGAGATCCTGCGCGGCCTGATCGACGTCTACGAGGAGCACCACCAGGTGCGCTACGAGGACGCCGCGCTGGTGGCCGCCGCCGAGCTGTCGGACCGCTACATCACCGACCGGTTCATGCCGGACAAGGCGATCGACCTCATCGACCAGGCCGGCGCGCGAGTCCGGCTGCGCACCAAGACCCCCGACGCCGACACCCGCTCGATCGAGGACGAGCTCGCCGCCCTGCGCCGCGAGAAGGACAGCGCCGTCGAGGGTGAGGACTACAAGGCCGCCGACGAGCTCAAGGAGAAGATCGCCGACGCCGAGGAGCGACTGGCGGCGGCGGGCGGCGGCGAGGCCGAGCCCGAGGTCACCGTCGTCGACATCGCCGAGGTGGTCTCCCGCCGCACCGGCATCCCCGTCGCGGACCTCACCTCCGAGGAGCGGGAGAAGCTCCTGCGCCTCGAGGACGATCTCCACAACCGGGTGATCGGGCAGGACGAGGCCGTGCTCGCCGTCGCCGAGGCCGTGCGCCGCGCCCGCGCCGGGCTCAAGGACCCGAGCCGTCCGATCGGCTCCTTCCTCTTCCTCGGCCCGACCGGCGTCGGCAAGACCGAGCTCGCGAAGGCCCTGGCCGCCACCGTCTTCGGCGACGAGGACCGGCTGATCCGGTTCGATATGAGCGAGTTCCAGGAGAAGCACACGGTCTCGCGCCTGGTCGGCGCACCTCCCGGCTACGTGGGCTACGAGGAGGCCGGCCAGCTCACCGACAAGGTGCGCCGCCAGCCGTACTCGGTGATCCTCTTCGACGAGGTCGAGAAGGCCCACCCGGACGTCTTCAACGTGCTGCTGCAGTTGCTCGACGACGGCCGCGTGACCGATGCGCAGGGCCGCACCGTCGACTTCAAGAACACGATCGTGATCCTGACCAGCAACATCGGCGCCGACCTGATCCTGGACGCGCCGGACGACGACTTCGAATCGGTGATCCCGCAGGTCAAGGACCGGCTGCGGGCGCACTTCCGGCCGGAGTTCCTCAACCGCATCGACGACACGGTGATCTTCCACCGCCTGGACAAGGCGCAGCTGCGCAACATCGTCGAGCTGATCCTGGACGGCACGCGGCGGTTGCTCCGCGCCCAGGACGTGGAACTGGACGTCACGCAGAAGGCGGAGGACTGGCTCGCGGACGAGGGCTTCCAGCCGCAGTTCGGGGCCCGGCCGCTGCGCCGCACCGTGCAGAAGGAACTCGACAACCGCCTGTCGTCGATGCTGCTCAAGGGTGATGTCCGCGAGGGCGACACCGTGCGGGTGGACGCCGACGACGACGGTCTGGTGCTGTCCGTGGTGGAGAAGCACGCCGACGGGTCGGTCTCGGAGGGCGGCCTGCCCACCGGGACCGACGGTGACTCCGCGACGAACGCGGAGCAGGAGAAGGAGAACGGATGACCGACAAGAACGCCCGGGAAGAAGAGATCGAGCACGAGCGCAAGCGCGCCCAGGAGGAACGCGACCGGCTCGAGCGTGAGGAACAGGAGCGACTGGAATGAGCGATTCGAACGACGACCTGTCCGGCCTGGACGAGACCCCCGCCGAGGCCGCGGCCGAGGAGCGGGAGACCGAGCTGGAGGCGCGCGAGGCCGTGGGCCAGGACCTCGACGACGACGGCGATGCCGAGATCGCCGAGGAGGAGGGCATCGCCTGAGCCGTGGGCTGGCTGGACCATTGGTGGCACCACGAGGTGATCGGCGCCCAGAAGGGACCGTTGCTGCTGAGCTTCGTCGCCTTCGTCGTCACCTTCACCGTCACCCGGACGATCACTCGGATGATCCGTGCGGGTCGCGGGCCGTTCCACGACGTCAGTGCCGGTGGGGTGCACCTGCATCACTCGACGCCCGGGTTGATCCTGCTCGTGGCCGGGGCGTTCAGCTCCGTCGGAGCGGTGGGTCGCGCGCCGTGGGCCTACCTGGCCGCACTGCTCGTCGGCATCGGCGCCTCGTTGGTGCTCGATGAGTTCGCGATGCTCTTCCACCTCAAGGACGTGTACTGGTCGCAGGAGGGCCAGCTGTCGGTGAACGTGGTGACGCTCGCGGCGGCGTGCGTCGGGCTCGCCGTGGTCGGGGTATCGCCCGCGAACGTGCAGGGGCTCGGTGCCACCGAGCAGTGGGTGCGCGGCGGCGTCACCACGCTGCTCGTCGTGCACCTGCTGTTCGTGGCCGTCACGGCGCTGAAGGGCAAGTACCCGACCGCGCTCATCGGGCTGTTCGCGTGGCCGGCGGCCTGGGTGGCCGCGGTCCGGCTCGCTCGCCCGACGTCTCCCTGGGCGCGGTGGTTCTACTCGCCCGCGAAGAAGACCCGCGCGGCGGCCCGGGCCACGGAGTTCGACGACCGGTGGGGGCCGGTCCGCCGGCACTGGGACGACGTCGTCGGCGGGCGGCCGACCGCCACTTAGACCAAGGTCTCCTGGAAGAACCGGATCACATCGTCGAGGGCCTGCCGGGTGGGCTGGCCGGGCTCGTCGATGAGGTGCTCGGTGAGAACCGAGTGCGGCGGGATGAGCGCGTCGGGGTTGGCGTCGGCGTCGTCGAGCTCCACGGCGATGAAGGCGTCCCCGAGCTGCTCGCGCAGGAAGTCGAAGCGCTCGCCGGGCACCATGAAGTCGCCCTTGAACCGCAGCCCCATCACCTTCAGCCCCTGCTTGGCGCACCGCACCTTGACGGTGTCCAGGTCCTGCGGCGAGATGTCGATCGTGCCGCCGGTGCCGGGGATCGGGCGGAAGGGCAGCGAGGGCTGGCTGAGCACCGGAGCGAGCAGCACGTCATCGACGGCCATGCCGAGGGCGAAACCGCCGGTGAAGCACATGCCCACGGCGCCGACGCCCTTGCCTCCGCACCGCTCGTGCTCCTGCCGGGCGAGCGCCCGCAGCCAGGTGACCACGGGCGAGGACTTCCCCGAGGCGAGGATGGTGAACTCGCGGCTCACGCACAGCGAGCAGGCGAGCTTGGCGATGCTCTTCGCCGCCCCCGCGTAGCCGATCGCCTTCGGATTGCCGGCATCCAGGCCGGGCGTGCCGAACAGGTGCGGCAGCACCGCGGTGAAGCCCGCGTCCACCACCTTCCGGGCGAAGTCCAGCACCTTCGGCGTGATGCCCGGGACCTCGGCGATCACGATCACCGCGGGTCCCGTGCCCTTGCGGTACAGGTCGTGGGTCACGCCCTCGGAGGTGAAGGACTCCTTCGTGAAGTCGACGAGGTGGGCGGCTGCTTCGGCTTCGAGGTTCACGGGCACCATCGTGCCGCATCCGCCGCTCCCCCGGGCGGCGGCGCTCAGGCCAGACGGTGCGCGACCGCCTCCAGCGCGGGCCACGGATCGTCGCCGAGCGCCTGCACCGCGACGTGGTCGGCTCCGGCGTCGAGGTGCGCACGCACCCCCGCCGCGATCGCGTCCCCGTCGCCGTGCACGGCGAGGACGTCGACGAGGTGGTCGCTGCCCGGCCGCTCGAGGTCGGCATCGTCGAAGCCGAGGCGCCGCAGGTTCGCCACGTAGTTGCGCAGCCCCAGGTAGAAGTCGACGGTCTTGCGGCCGATCTCGCGGCCGCGGGCGTCGTCGACGTCGAGGACCACCTTCTGCTCCGGCGCGAGAAGCACTCCGTCGCCGAGGATCTCGCGTGCCAGTCGCGTGTGCTCGGGCGAGGTGAGGTACGGATGCGCGCCGGCGGTGCGGTCGGCGGCGAGCCGCAGCACCTTCGGCCCGAGCGCGGCGAGCACCGTCTGCGCCCTCGGCACGCCCTCCGCGGCGAGCACGTCCAGGTAGTCGACGAGCGCCTGGTACGGGGTGCGGTAGTCGGCGGTGGCCTCGCGATGGCCGGCGCCGATGCCTAGCACGAAGCGTCCGGGGTGCCGCGCCTCGATGCGGTGGAAGGCCGCGGCCGCCGAGCGGGCGTCGTCCTTCCAGATGTTCAGGATCCCCGTCGCGACCACGAGGTTCTCGGTGGCGTCGAGCGGTTCGTCGACCACCGCGAGGTCGCCGCCGGGCGAGCCGCCCAGCCAGAGCGTGCCGTACCCCAGCTCCTGCGCCCGTGCCGCGAAGGCACCGTCGACCTGCGTGGCCGCGCGCCAGATCCCCAACCTGCCCAGATTCGTCATGGCCCGTGCAACACCTTCGCCGGCGAGATCCTTCCCCGCGGGTCGCCGCGCCCTCAGAGGACGGCGCGCGGAAGGACGGGGCGGGCGGGCGCGTAGACCGCGCCGGCCACCGCCCGGGCTACCGCCTTGGCGACGGCGCGCAGATCGGCATCGTCGCGCCACGCGACGATGCGGCCGCCGTCGACCTCGAAGGTGCCCCGGACGGGGAACTGGAGGCACAGCGGCCCGTAGACGAGGGCGGTCACGCGCTCGGTGTGGGCGGCACCGTCGGACTGATCCGCGCTGAGCAGGACCGCCTGCATCGCGACCCGGGTCCGCGTGTGCCAGCGGAAGTGCCGGGCGATCGCGGCGCGTCCGCGCAAGGGCCGGCCGCCGGTGCGCCGGTAGACGGCGTCCTTCGCCAGCAACTGCTCGGCGATCTCGTGGTCGCCGCTGCCCAGCGCATCGAGGAAACGCTCCGCAACGTCCTGGGGAGACCACAGCGGGGCGTTGTTCACGGGGTCGATGGTGCCGATGTGGCGTGGACTCCGGGCGAACTGGACATGACGGGACGGCGAAACTTCGATTTCACTCCTGAGCGGGGCGTTCGGTAGAGTGTGCGGCGACCTTCTCGGCGAGGGCGGCCCCGGCCGCCGTGATCGACGCGAACGGCACGTGCACCCGCGGTCCCGCGTGGCGCAGTGCGGACCGCCTCGGCATCGTCGAGGCCGCAGTACCGCACTCCAGGAGCATCATGACCGAGACCAACAAGCTCGCCGCAGCAGTCCGCACCGAATTCGGCAAGGGCGCCGCCCGCCGCGCACGCCGCGAGGGCCTCGTCCCCGTCGTCCTGTACGGCCACGGCACCGATCCGCAGCACCTCACCGTGGTCGCCCGCGACTTCGCCGCCATCCTGCGTAAGGACGGCACCAACGCCGTGCTGAACCTCGACATCGACGGCCAGCAGCAGCTCGCGCTGACCAAGCAGGTCGTCGTGCACCCGCTGCGCAACTACATCGAGCACACCGACCTCCTCGTCATCAAGAAGGGCGAGAAGGTCACCGTCTCCGTGCCCGTCCTCGTCGAGGGCGAGCCCGCCGGCGGCACCCAGGTCGCGCAGGACCTCAACGAGGTCGAGATCGAGGCCGACGCGCTGAACATCCCCGAGAACATCGTGGTGAACGTGCACAACCTCGAGGTCGGCACCCAGATCACCGCCGGTCAGCTCGAGGTCCCCGCCGGTGTCTCCGTGCTCACCGACCCCGAGGCGCTGATCATCAACATCACCGAGATCGCCGCCGCCGACACCCCGTCCGAGGACGCGGCCGAGGGTGACGCCGCCGAGGCCGCCGAGTAACCGAGATGACCGACCGGCCACTCATCGTCGTGGGGCTGGGCAACCCCGGCGAGAAGTACGCCGGGACCCGGCACAACATCGGCTTCGACGTGGTCGACGAGCTCGCATCGCGCGCCCCCCCCTCCTTCTCCCGGCACAAGAAGTCGGGGGCGGAGGTCGCGGGCGCGCGGCTCGTCGGCCGCCAGGTGTACCTGGCGAAGCCGCAGTCCTTCATGAACCTGTCCGGGGAGCCCGTGGGCGCCCTGGCCCGGTTCTACTCGGTGGCGCCCACCGACGTCATCGCCGTGCACGACGAGCTGGACATCGACTTCGGCCTGGTCCGGCTCAAGCGCGGCGGTGGCGAGGGCGGGCACAACGGGCTCCGCTCCCTGACCCAGCATCTGGGCACGCGCGACTACCTGCGCGTGCGCGCCGGGATCGGCCGGCCCCCGGGCCGCCAGGATCCCGCGGACTACGTGCTCAAGCCCTTCGCCAAGACGGAGAAGCCCGACGTGCCGCTCCTGGTGACCAACGCCGCCGACGCGGTGGAACTACTGATCCGCGACGGCCTCGAGGCCGCGCAGAACACGGTGCACGCCTGGTAGCGGTTCGGATCCTGACGCGGACCAGCGTAAACTCGTTCGTCGTGAGTTCCATTGCCGACGAGGTCTCCCGCCGCCGCACCTTCGCCATCATCAGCCACCCCGACGCGGGTAAGTCGACGATGACCGAGGCCCTGGCGCTGCACGCCCGGGTGATCAACGAGGCCGGCGCGATCCACGGCAAGGCGGGCCGCAAGTCGACCGTCTCCGACTGGATGGAGATGGAGAAGGCGCGCGGCATCTCGGTCAGTTCGACCGCGCTGCAGTTCAACTACACCTCGTCGGCGGCCCCGGACGGGGCCGAACCGTCGGTGATCAACCTCGTCGATACCCCCGGCCACGCCGACTTCTCCGAGGACACCTACCGCGTGCTGACGGCCGTCGACGCGGCGGTCATGCTCATCGACGCCGCGAAGGGCCTGGAACCGCAGACGCTCAAGCTCTTCCAGGTCTGCCGGCACCGCGGCATCCCCGTGATCACCGTGATCAACAAGTGGGACCGCCCGGGCCGCACGCCGCTGGAGCTGCTCGACGAGATCTCCGAGCGGATCGGCCTGACACCCACTCCCCTGTTCTGGCCCGTCGGCATCGCGGGCGACTTCCGCGGCCTGCGCGACGTCCGCCGCGACGAGTACGTGCACTTCACCCGCACCGCCGGCGGCGCGAAGATCGCTCCGGAGGAGCATCTTTCGACCGAGGCCGCACTCGACCGCGAGGGCGAGGTGTGGGCCGACGCGGTCGAGGAGACCGAGCTGATGACCGAGATGGGACAGAGCCACGATCAGGAGATGTTCCTGGCGGGCCAGACCTCGCCGGTGATCTTCACCTCGGCGATCCTCAATTTCGGTGTGCGGCAACTGCTGGAGGCCCTGGTCGAGCTGGCCCCGCCCCCTGCGGCGCGCGAGAGCGTGGACGGCGTCGAGCGCGAGGTGACCGATCCGTTCAGCGCCGTGGTCTTCAAGGTGCAGGCCGGCATGGACTCGGCGCACCGGGATCGGTTGGCGTTCATGCGGATCGTCTCCGGCGAGTTCGAGCGGGGCATGGTGGTCCAGCACGCGCAGACCGGCAAGCCCTTCGCCACGAAGTACGCGATGACGGTGGTCGGCCGGGACCGCGAGACCGTCGAGACCGCCTACCCGGGCGACGTGGTGGGCCTGGTCAACGCCAACGCGCTCGCCCCCGGCGACACCCTGTACGACGGTGCCAAGGTCCGGTTCCCGCCGATCCCGTCGTTCGCGCCGGAGCACTTCGCGGTGGTCCGCGCCGATTCCGCGGGCAAGTACAAGCAGTTCCGCAAGGGCATCGAGCAGCTCGGCACCGAGGGCGTCGTGCAGTTGCTGCGCAACGACGTCCGCGGCGACGCCTCCCCCGTGATGGCGGCCGTCGGGCCGATGCAGTTCGAGGTCGTGATCGCCCGGATGAAGACGGAGTTCAACGTCGACGTGCAGGTCGAGCACCTCGGCTACTCGGTGGCCCGGCGCACCGATTCCGCGAGCGCGGACGAGCTGAACCGGCAGCGCGGCGTCGAGGTCTTCGAGCGCAACGACGGCGCCCTGCTCGCCCTGTTCTCGGACAAGTGGCGACTGCAGTACATCGAGAAGGAGCACCCGGGGCTCACGCTTCAACCGTTGGTGGCCGCGGCGGACTGAGCTCGACCCCTGCGGTGTGCTTGACGACTCAATGCGCCGTCCCGCTCACGGGACGAGGATGGATCTCGTCACACCTTCGAGAGTGAGGATCCGTTCATGACCGACATCCGCAGGGTCACCGTGCTGGGCACCGGAGTGCTCGGCGCCCAGATCGCCTTCCAGACCGCGTACAGCGGCTTCGACGTGGTCTCCTACGACATCGACGACGCCGCGCTCGACCGCGCGCGCGGTACTCTCGACGGCCTCGTCGAGACCTACAAGCGCGACGTCGAGGGTGCGGCGGACGGCAAGGCGGACGCTGCCCTCGCGCGCATCACCCTGACCGCCGATCTGGCGACCGCCGCGCGTGACGCCGACCTGATCATCGAGGCGATCCCCGAGATCCTCGCGCTCAAGCGGAAGACCTTCGGCACACTGAACGGTCTCGCCCCCGAGGCCACGATCTTCGCCACGAACTCGTCGTCCCTGCTGCCGAGCGCGATCGCGGACGCCACGGGCCGTCCCGACCGGTTCCTCGCCCTGCACTTCGCGAACGAAATCTGGGAGCACAACACCGCCGAGGTGATGCCCACGCCGGACACCGCGCCCGCGGTCTTCGACACCGTCGTCGAGTTCGCCGGCGAGATCGGCATGGTCCCGATTCCGATCCACAAGGAGAAGGCCGGGTACGTCCTCAACTCCCTGCTGATCCCGTTCCTCAACTCCGCGGTCGAGCTCGCCGCCGACGGCTACGCCGCGCCGGAGGACGTGGACAAGGTCTGGCGGATCGGCACCGGCGCCCCGCAGGGTCCGTTCCAGATCCTGGACGTCGTCGGCCTGAACACGCCGTACAACATCATGTCGGCGGGCGACGAGACCGACCGCCGGGGTGCCGCGTGGATCAAGGAGAACTACATCGACAAGGGTCGCACCGGCAAGGCCGTCGGCAAGGGCTTCTACGACTACAGCTAGTCGGAGGCCCGCTCGGAATCGGAGACTGTCGGTACCTGGCCCGCCCGCGGGCGATCGCCCGGATCGGCGGAGCCGTCGCGATCCCGTCACGCCAACGCGTTCACCGCACTTCGCGGTCAGGTGATCCGGTCGAGCGGATTGAGCCGGACCGGCAGGGCGATGCCGGCCCACCACATCGCCGCGGCGATCGATCGCGGACGCACGCGCGCCTCCTCGCGGATCGCGGCGAGGAACGCCCGGGAGAAGTCCCCGCGGGGCGCGCTCTCGCAGACCGCTCGAACGAATTCGCGGTCCAGTTCCCCGAGCCGGTAGCCGGCAACATCGAGGTGCGCCGCGTCGTGCAGGGCGGCCGCCAGCGGCTCCGACTCGGCGACGGGGTCGAAGTGCCGCTCGATGGCGTTCGCGATCCGCTCGGCGGCCGGACCGTGCACGACGGTGCGCGCGGTGTCGGCGCCGAGGACGGCGAAGCACCCGGCAGCCGGATCCGTGGCGGCGCCGAGGTGGATGTCGTGCAGCATGCACGCGATGAAGAGCTCCTCCGCGTCGACCGACGTGCCGGCGACCGATGCTAGGGCACGCCCCCAGTGGTAGCAGCGGACGCTGTGCTCGAAGACCGCCGGCGCGAGCCGCTCCCGTGCCAGTCGTGCCGCTTCGATGCACGCCTGCGTGTCGGGCGCCCCGTCGATGGGCCGCCCGCGTCCGAGCACGCCACGGGGTCCGCGCGCCGCGCGCGGCACCTCCACCGCCGCCGCGCGCAGTGCCTGCCCGGACAGCGCGAGTCGCTCGACGACGCTCAGCTCTCCCCTGGTCATCGCCCTGCTCCGATCGCCTCGGCGCACCGGTCACGCACGAGGTCGATGAGGCGGTCCGCCTCGGCGGAGTCGATCAGGCCGCGCGCGGCGAGGGCGAGCAGCCCGTTGATGCCGGCCCAGCACTGGATCACCTCAGCCCGCGCCACGTCGGCGGGCTCGCCGACGGCGGCGATCACGGTCTCCAGCGCCCGCGCGAGGTAGCCGCGCACCTCTGCGCGGGCGGCCCGCACGGTCTCGGAGTCCTCACCGTGGACGTCGGTGAGCGCGAGCAGCCGGAAGGCGATCGGCTCACGCCGATGGAAGTCGAGGTACTCGTCGAAGGCGCGCCGGGCCGCATCAGCCCCCGTCGCGTCCGCGATCGCCGCCGCCATCGCCTCCACGTGCTGCCGCCCGACGGCGCAGGCGAGCACCGCGTAGAGGTCCGCCTTTCCGCCGGGAAAATTCGAGTAAATGCTGGTCAGCGCGACATCGGCGTGCGCGGCCAGCTCGTCGACCGAGGTGCCGCGATAGCCGCCCGGCCGGGCGAACAGGGCGCGCGCGGCGTCGAGCAGCGCGGCTCGTGTGCGCCGGCGACGTTTGTCGACGGGTTCCGTCAGCAGTGATTCCATGGCACTATCCTAGTCACACTTCGTTTTCATAGTTCGACTAGGAGAGCCTCGATGACCATCTCGCCCGAGCATCTCGACGCCGCCGTCGCCGACGGCTCCGAGATCATGAAGCAGTTCGTCCCCGCGTCCCCCTTCGTGGCACTCCTCGGCGTGCAGCTGGAGGAGATCACCGACGGTGCCGCGACCCTGCTCGTGCCCTACCGGCCGGAGCTCACGACGGTCGGCACGATGATGCACGGCGGACTCATCGCCGCCGCCGCGGACATCGGCATCATGGTCGCGGCCTGGGCGGGACGCCCGGTCCCGGACAAGCTGCGCGGCGTCACCGCGTCCCTGTCGCTGAACTTCATCGCGCCACTCATGGAGGACGGCCTGCGGGTCCGCGCGCACCGCCTGTCCACGGGGCGCATGACGAGCCATGTGCGGTGCGATCTGCACGCTCAGTCGGACGACGCGCTGATCGCCACCGCCACCGGCACGTATCAGGTCGGGTGATCCGAGACGACGATCAGACGTGGGCGCGCTGCGGGACCTCCCGAGCGAGCAGCAGGGCGACGGCGCCGAGCAGCGTGCCCGTGATCCGGCGCTGCCAGGCGGCCCACTCGGGGCGGCGGGCGATCAGCGCTGCGACTGTGCCGGCGGCGATCACGATCGCCGCGTTGACGGCCATCGACACGGTGATCTGCAGACCGCCGAGCACGAATCCCTGCGCGACGGTGTGGCCGCGACCCGGGTCGATGAATTGCGGGATCAGCGCGAGGTACATGATCGCCGCCTTGGGGTTGAGCAGGTTCGTGACCAGGCCCATGCGGAACAGCGTGGCGTTCGAATCACGCGGGAGGTCGGTGGCCTCGAACAGCCCGCGGCCGCCGGGCCGCAGCGCCTGCCACGCGAGATGGGCGAGGTACAGCGCGCCCGCCGCCTTGAACCCCATGAACAGCCACGGCACGGCCACGAAGACCACGGCCAGCCCGACGTTGGCCAGCGTGAGGTAGACGACGAAGCCGGCGGCGGTGCCCGTAAGCGAGATCAGCCCCGCCGTACGCCCCTGGCCGATGCTGCGGGAGACGAGGTAGATCATGTTCGGCCCGGGCGTGAGCACCATCGCCAACGCCGTCACCACCATCCCCGCCACCGCGGTCCACGAAACGATCATGCGGTCCATCCTCACGAGGACCGGCCGCTCGGTACATAGCCAGTCGAGTGTGACTGGCCTCCGCCGGCGGCACCGTCGCCCGGACCCGTCCCGCCCGATCCGTCACGGTTCATCGCCAATGCCGGGACTGTGACGATTCGCGTGGGCGATGATCTTCAGCGGTGCCCCAAGAAGTGTGGGCAACGATCGGAAGGCGAACGTCATCGTGAGCGACATCAACAAAGTGGTAGTGCTGGGCACGGGTGTTCTGGGCGCGCAGATCGCGTACCAGTGCGCCTACAAGGGGTTCTCCGTGACCTCGTACGACATCACCGACGAGGCCCTGGCCACGGCCGAGACCACCTTCTCGGGCCTCGCGGAGACGTATCGGACGACGGTGCCCGGCGCCGCCGACGGCGCCGCGGACGCGGCCCTCACCCGGCTGACCCGCACCACCGACCTCGCCGCGGCCGCGGCCGACGCGGACATCGTGATCGAGGCGATCCCGGAGGTCCTGGACCTCAAGCGCACGGTCTTCGCGCGGCTGGGCGAGGTCGCACCGGAGCGGACGATCTTCGCCACGAACTCCTCGACGCTGCTGCCGATCGACATCGCGGACGCCACCGGCCGCCCGGACCGGTTCCTGGCGCTGCACTTCGCGAACATGGTCTGGCAGTTCAACACCGCCGAGATCATGGGCACGGCGTCGACCGCGCCCGCCGTCTTCGACCGGGTGGTCGCGTTCGCGGAGGAGATCGGGATGGTCCCGATCCCGCTGCACAAGGAGCAGCCGGGTTACGTGCTGAACTCCCTGCTGGTGCCGCTGCTGGCCGCCGCGATGGGACTCGCCGCCACGGGGATCGCGGAGCCGAAGGCGATCGACGACGTCTGGCGGATCGGCACCGGCGCGCCGATGGGCCCCTTCCAGATCCTGGACATCATCGGCCTCCACACCCCGTACAACATCATGCAGGCGGGCGACCCGGACCAGCAGGCACTGGGCGCATGGCTCAAAGAGACGTACATCGACAAGGGCCGCACCGGCGCCGCCGCAGGCATCGGCTTCTACGACTACCGGCAGGAGTAGCCCCCGACCGCCGCCGGCCACACCGGCACCGCCGGCCTCCCGCCGGCACCGTCGGCCTCCCTAGCGGGACGTGCTCCGCCACCGCGTGTCGTCCACTCCCCAGGTCCCTGGACCTGGGGAGGTGGCCGCCCCGCTAGGGCGGGCGACGAGCGGAGCGAGCGACCCGGCGCGGAGCGGCGAGGAGCCTCGTCAGCTGCCGAGCAGCGCCTCGATCTCGCGGTCCTCGACATCGTGCACGGAGGCTGGTGAGAACTTCGGGTCGCGGGTCTTGTCGATGAGCACGGCGCGGATGCCCTCGACGAAGTCGGGGCGGCGGACGAGCCGGGCGCCGACGACGGCCTCCTCGTTCAGGCACTGGGCCAGGGTGCGGTTGCGCGACTCCTGGATCAGGTCGAAGGTAACGAAGACCGAGGTGGGGCAGGCCGTGGACAGCTGCTCGCGGGCGGTGTCCGCCCAGGCGCCCGGGGTGGTGGCGAGACCGGCGAGGATCTCGGTCACCGAGTCGCGGCCGAAGACGTCGGCGATCTCGTCGAGCGGCAGCGTCGAGGCGGGAGCGGTGTCGCCGAAACGGGCGAGCACACCGTCGAGCTCCTCCCCGGCGAGGAGGGCGGCCTTGACGTCCGGCATCGCCGACGAGGGCACGAAGTGGGTCGCCAGCCCGACGGCGAGCGCGTCACCGGCGCCGATCCGGGCGGCGGTCATGCCCATCAGCTCGCCGACCCCCTTCGGGAGGCGGCCGAGGAGGTAGGTGGCGCCCACGTCGGGCAGGAAGCCGATCGCGACCTCGGGCATCGCGATGAGCGCCTTCTCGGAGACCACGCGGTGCGAGCCGTGAATGGAGATGCCCACGCCACCGCCCATGTCGACACCGTCGATCAGCGCGACCACCGGCTTGCCGAACTCCGCGAGACGCAGGTTCATCGCGTACTCGTCGAGGAAGAAGGGGGTGAAGTCCTCGCCCGCCACGACCTGGTCACGGATCGCGCGGATGTCGCCGCCCGCGCAGAACGCCCTCGGCGAGGCCGAGGTGATGAGCACGCGGGTGACGGCCTCGTCGGATTCCCAGGCCTGCAGCGCGGTGTCGATCGCATGCACCATGTCCGTGGTGAGGGCGTTGAGCGCCTTCGGACGGTTCAACTCGATATGTCCGGTGCCCCCGACCACGGTGGTGACGATCTCGGCGTCGCTCACTGCCCACTCCTCGCTTTTAGTCGCATATCCAACTAAATCAGTATGCCAGGCCGCCGCGTAACCTGGACGCGCGATGGCGAATCTTCTCGGCGCGGACGCGCTGCACCTCGAGTACCCGACCAAGACGGTCTTCGATTCGGTCTCCCTCGGCGTCAACGAGGGTGACCGGATCGGCATCGTCGGCCGCAACGGCGACGGCAAGTCCAGCCTGCTCGGCATGCTGGCCGGCACCCGCGAGCCCGACTCCGGCCGCGTGACCCGACGGGGCGGCGTCCGGGTGGGCGTGCTCACCCAGACCGACCTCTTCGACGACGAGGACACCGTCGGCCACGCGGTCGTCGGCGACACCGAGGAGCACGTCTGGGCCGGCGACCCGAAGGTGCGCGACATCCTCGCCGGCCTGCTCACCGACCTCCCCTGGGACGCGCGCCTCGGCGAACTGTCGGGCGGCCAGCGCCGCCGGGTGCAGCTGGCGCAGCTCCTCGCCGGCGAGCACGACGTGCTGATCCTCGACGAGCCCACCAACCACCTCGACGTCGAGGCCATCGAGTGGCTCGCCGGCCACCTCAAGACGCGCTGGCCCGCGAACCAGGGCGGCCTGCTCATGGTGACCCACGACCGGTGGATCCTCGACGAGGTCTGCACCGCCACCTGGGAGGTGCACGACCGCATCGTCGAGCCCTTCGAGGGCGGCTACGCGGCCTACATCCTGCAGCGCGTCGAGCGCGACCGGCAGGCCGCGTCGATCGAGCAGAAGCGGCAGAACCTCGCCCGCAAGGAGCTGGCCTGGCTGCGCCGCGGCGCCCCCGCCCGCACCTCCAAGCCGAAGTTCCGGATCGACGCGGCGAACGCCCTCATCTCCGACGTCCCGGAGATCCGGAACAAGACCGAGCTGCAGTCGCTCGCGGTCTCCCGGCTCGGCAAGGACGTCGTCGACATCCTCGACGTCGGCGTCGCGTACGGCGACAAGCGGGTGCTCAGCGACATCGAGTGGCGCATCGCGCCCGGCGAGCGCACCGGCATCCTCGGCGTCAACGGGGCCGGCAAGTCGACGCTGCTCGGGCTGATCGACGGTGCCGTGCAGCCCACGTCCGGCACCGTCAAGCGCGGGAAGACCGTGAAGGTGCAGACGCTCACGCAGCGGCTCGACGAGCTGGAGCAGCACTGGGACGATCCCGTGCGGGTGGTGCTGGCGAACCTCGCCACGAGCTTCACCGTGGGCAACGGGTCGAAGGCGCAGGACCTCACCCCGTCGCAGCTGCTGGAGCGGCTGGGCTTCGCGAGCGCGCAGCTGTCGACGCCGGTCAAGGACCTCTCCGGCGGGCAGAAGCGGCGGCTGCAGCTGCTGCTCATCCTGCTGGACTCGCCGAACGTGCTGATCCTCGACGAGCCGACCAACGACCTCGACACCGACATGCTCGCCGCGATGGAGGACCTCCTCGATTCCTGGCCCGGCACGCTCATCGTGGTCAGCCATGACCGCTACTTCCTCGAGCGCGTCACCGACCAGCAGTACGCCATCCTCGAGCGGCGCCTGCGGCACCTGCCCGGTGGCGTCGACGAGTACCTCGCGCTCCGGCGGGCCGAGCGCGGCGCCGGCCCGGCATCCCGCCCCACCTCCTCGGGTTCGACGGTGACCGCACCCCCGGCCGAGTCCGGCCTCAGCGGCGCGGAACTGCGGGCGGCGCAGAAGGAGGTCGCCGCGGTCGAGCGGCGGATGGCGAAGCTCTCCGACCAGATCGGACAAGCGAAGAACGCCCTGGCCGATCACGACCAGGGCGACTACGCGGGTCTCGCGGAGGAGATGAAGAAGATCTCCGCGCTCGAGGACGAGCTGGCCGAGCAGGAGCTCCGCTGGCTGGAGCTGTCCGAAGCGCTCGAGTAGCGCGTCAGGCGACGTCGGCGGTGTACTTCGCCGGGTCCGCGTCGAACTTCGGGGCGCAGGCGGGGCAGCAGAAGTAGTACCGCTGCCCGTCGTAGTCGCGGTACAGGCCCGCGGCCTCGGCATCGGACTTCACCACCGGGTTGCCCACCATCACCGGGCAGGTGGTCGCATCGTCCGCGGGATCCGCCGACGCCCGGCCGGGATCGGTCGCGGCGGCCGGCGCCTGCACCGCCGAGCTGCGGAATCCGCGCAGCCGCAGGCTGTTGCCAACGACGAAGACGCTGGAGAAGGCCATCGCCGCGCCGGCCAGCATCGGGTTGAGCATGCCCAGCGCCGCGACCGGGATCGCCGCGACGTTGTAGGCGAAGGCCCAGAACAGGTTGACCTTGATCGTGCGCAGAGTACTGCGGGACAGGCGGATGGCGTCCACCGCGGCCCGCAGGTCCCCGCGGACGAGGGTGATGTCCGCGGCCTCGATCGCGACATCGGTGCCGGTGCCCATCGCCAGGCCCAGGTCGGCGGCGGCGAGCGCGGGGGCGTCGTTGACGCCGTCACCGACCATCGCCACCACGCGGCCCTCCGACTGCAGGCGGGTGACCACCGCGACCTTGTCCTGCGGCATGACCTCGGCGATCACCTCGTCGATGCCCACCTGCGCGGCGATGTGCCGCGCCGCGGCCTCGTTGTCACCGGTGAGCAGCACCGGTGTCAGGCCCAGCGCCCGGAGCTGCCGGATCGCCTCGGCGCTGGTCGGTTTCACGGTGTCGGAGACGACGAGGATCCCCCGCGCCGCGCCGTCCCAGCCGACGGCCACGACCGTCGCGCCCCGGGCTTCCGCGGCCGCCTTGGCCTCGGCCACCTCGTCGGACAGGCGCAGCGCCCAGTCGGCGAGCAGGGCTTCGCGGCCGACGATGATGCCGTGGCCGTCGACCACGCCCTGCACGCCCTGTCCTTCGATGTTCGCGAAATCCTCGACGGGCGCGAGGGGTCCGACCTTCTCGGCGGCCCCCGCGGCGATGGCCTGCGCGATCGGGTGCTCGGAGGCGTGCTCCAGAGCGCCGGCGTAGCGCAGCACGTCGAGCGGGTCGACGCCGCGCTCGGCGATCACGTCGACCAGCGTCATCCGGCCGGTGGTCACGGTGCCCGTCTTATCGAGCACGACGGTGTCGACGCGGCGGGTCGACTCGAGGACCTCCGGACCCTTGATCAGGACGCCCAGCTGGGCGCCGCGACCGGTGCCGACGAGCAGCGCGGTCGGGGTCGCGAGGCCGAGCGCGCACGGGCAGGCGATGACCAGCACGGCGACCGCCGCCGTGAACGCCGCGGAGACCGGGAAGCCCGCGCCGAGCCAGCCGCCCAGCGCGATGGCGGCGATCGCGATGACGATCGGCACGAAGACACCGGAGATCCGGTCGGCGAGACGTTGCACCTCGGCCTTCCCGGTCTGAGCCTCCTCCACCAGGCGCGCCATCTGCGCCAGCTGCGTGTCCGCGCCGATCCGGGTGGCGCGCACCACGAGCCGTCCGCCCGCGTTCACCGTCGCCCCCGTGACGGCGTCGCCGGGCGCGACCTCGACGGGCACCGACTCGCCGGTGAGCATCGAGGCGTCGACGGCAGAGGTGCCGGCGACCACGACCCCGTCAGTGGCGATCTTCTCGCCCGGCCGCACGACGAACTCGTCGCCCGCCCGCAACTCGTCGACACCGATCTTCACCTCGGCCCCGTCCCGCAGGACCGAGACCTCCTTGGCACCGAGTTCGAGCAGCGCGCGCAGCGCCGCCCCGGCCTGCCGCTTGGACCGCTTCTCGAAGTACCGCCCGGCCAGGATGAACACGGTCACGCCGGCGGCGACCTCGAGGTAGATGTTGGCGGCACCGTCGGACGGGGCGAGCGTCAAGCGGAACGGGTGCTTCATCCCCGGCTCCCCGGCCGTGCCCAGGAAGAGCGCGTACAGCGACCACAGGTACGCCGACAGCGTGCCCATCGAGATGAGCGTGTCCATGGTGGCGGTGCCGTGCTTCAGGTTGGCCCACGCCGCCCGGTGGAACGGCCACGCGCCCCAGAGGATCACGGGCGAGGCCAGCGCCAGGGATGCCCACTGCCAGTAGGTGAACTGCAGCGCCGGGACCATCGCCATCGCGATCACGGGGACGCCGAGGACGACGGCGCCGATCAGGCGGGTGCGCAGTGAGGCCAGCTCGGCATCGGCGGGACTGTTCTCCTCGCCGCCGGGTCCCGACGGTGCCCCGGCCACCGTCGCGGTGTACCCGGTCGCGACGACCTCGTCGATGATCCGCTGCGGATCGACGCCCTCGGGCGCCACGACCTTCGCCTTCTCGGTGGCGTAGTTGACGGTGGCGGTCACGCCGTCGATCTTGCCGAGGCGCCGCTCGATGCGGTTCGCGCACGACGCGCAGGTCATGCCGCCGATGTCCAGTTCGATGTGCGACTGCCCGGTCGCCGCCGGTGTGCTGCTCATGCTCGTGCCTCCTCCGATGATCATCTCAGTGTCCGTGGCCGTGTCCGTCGCCGCCCACCGTCGGCGCGACGGGTGCGGCCGGCGCCGGGCTCGGCGGAACCGGGCTCGGCGGGGTGCCCCCGGCCGCGTCGACGACGAAGCTCGCGGTGCGCACGGCACCGTCGACCTGGAAGTCCAGATAGAGCAGGTAGCGGCCCGGGGTGGGCGCCTGCGCCTGGAAGGCGATCGACGGTCCGCCGGTGTCGCCGGGCCTCGGCTCGGCGCCCTCGGGGTGCACGTGCAGGAAGGCGAGATCGCCCTGGCGCAGCGCGACGAGGTGCCCGAACGCGCCCAGGTACGGCTGCAGGGCGGTGACGGGCGCGCCGCCGCGCGTCACCGTCAGGGTCAGCGGGCTGCTCGCGCCCGCGACGAGGTCTCCGGCCAGGGTGACGGTGTACCCGTCCACCTCGGAGACCCGCGAGGGCGCCGGGTCCGCGGGGTCGACGGTGCCCGCGACCTCGACGGTCCGCGCCAGGGTGACCGCGGTGCCGGACGCGGCGGTGAAGTCGGCGTAGACGCGATAGGAGCCCGCCTCGGACCAGGTCCACGGCAGCGACCAGGTCCCCGTCGACCTGTCCAGCGCGGGGTGGACGTGCCGGAAGTCGCGGCCGTCGGTGCGGACGACGATGAGGTGCAGGTCCTTCTCGTGCGTGGTGGTGTAGTCGGTGACGGGTACGCCCGCCGCATCGTCGATCCGGAAGCTCAGGACACCGGGCTCGCCGACCGTGCGCGGGGTGCGCACCGGCGACAGCACGAGGCCCTCCGCACTGAGCGAGACGCCCTTGATCCCCTGCGCCGCAGCGCCGCCGTGGCCTCCGTGGTCCTGCACCTGTCCGCTCCTGTCGTTCCACCGCGCGACCGCGGTGTCCGGGACCAGGGCGCCGGCGAGGCCGTACGCCCCGCCGAAGGCCACCACCAGTCCCGCACCGTAGATCGCCAGCCGGATGGCCGCGGGTACCTCACGCCGCTCGCCGTTCATCGGTCCTCCTCGGTCGCCGATACCCCTCGTGGGTATCCGATGCGTTCCAAGTTATACCCCTGGGGGGTATCTGGCAAGCCCTCGTGACCTCCGATGTGCGAAACAGGAGTGGACCTACGGAACGACGGTGGCGCCCGGCACCGGACCGGAGGCCACGCGCACCGTCCGGCAGACGCCCGCGCCGGCGAGTTCGGTGCCGACGTCCACCGCGTCGTCGGGGCCCGCGCACAGGAACGCGCAGGTGGGGCCGCTGCCGGAGACGATGCCGGCGAGCGCGCCCGCCTCCATCCCGGCGCGGAGCGTGCGCCGCAGGCCCGGCTGCAGCGACAGCGCGGCGGCCTGCAGGTCGTTCACCAGGAGCGGCGCCAAACGGTGCGGATCCCCCGAGGCTACGGCAGCGAGCAGCGCGTCCGGGGTGCCCGCACGCGGCGGGTCGCCGGCCTCCCGCAGCCGGTCGAGTTCGTGGTAGACCGCGGGCGTGCTGAGGCCGTCGCGGGCCAGCGCGAGGGTCCAGTGGAACTCGCCGCGGGCCAGCGCCGGAATCAGCCGCTCACCGCGGCCCGTCCCGAGGGCGGTGTGCCCGTGCAGGGAGAAGGGCACGTCGGAACCGATCGCGGCGGCGACCTCGTCGAGGTCGTCCCGGCTGATCTCGAGGCCCCACAGGGTCGCGGCGCCGAGCAGCGCGGCGGCCGCGTCCGCGGAGCCGCCCGCCATCCCGCCCGCCACGGGTATGCCCTTGGCGATCTCGATGCGCATGTTCGGATCGCGGCCGTACCGCTCCGCCAGCGCGACGACGGCGCGCGCGGCCAGGTTGGTCGGGTCCGTGGGCACATCGCGGACGCCCTCACCGCTCACGTGCAGCGACAGCTCGTCGGCGGGCGTGAGCGTCACGTCGTCGTGCAGGGAGAGCGCCTGGAAGACGGTGACCAGCTCGTGGTAGCCGTCGGGCCGCACGTCGCCCACCCCGAGGTGGAGGTTCACCTTGGCGGGCGCCCGCACGGTCAGCGGGGTCGGGACCACGGAAAGCACGCGGTCCAGACTACGGGGCCGCCGCGGCGCGGGCGGCGGCGAGCGCCGCGAACTGCTCGACCGACAGCTTCTCGCCGCGCTCGCGCGGGTCGATACCTGCGGCCACCAGGAGCTCCTCGGCCGCCGCGGGCGAGCCCGCCCACCCCGCCAGCGCCGCACGCAGCGTCTTCCGGCGCTGCGCGAAGGCCGCGTCGACGGCCGCCCAGAGCCGGGCGCGGTCCACGTCGGGCCGCCCGTCGGGACCGTGCAGGTCGATCCGGACCAGGCCCGATTCGACGTTGGGCTCGGGCCAGAAGACCGCACGCCCGACGGTGCCGGCCTTGCGGACGCGCCCGTAGTACGCCGCCTTGACCGACGGGACCCCGTACACCCGCGAGCCCGGCGCGGCGGCGAGCCGGTCGGCCACCTCCAGCTGCACCATCACCAGCACGGTGCGCAGCGTCGGGACCTCGGCGAGCAGATGCAGCAGCACCGGGACCGAGACGTTGTAGGGGAGGTTCGCGACGAGCACCGTCGGGGATCCGGCGACCGACACCTGCGCACTCGAGACCTTGAGCGCGTCCTCGCCGATCACGGTGAGGTTGCCGGCGAGCTCGGGGGCGCGCTCGGCCACCGTCTTCGGAAGCTGTTCCGCGAGAACCGGATCGATCTCGATCGCGGTCACGGAGGCGGCGGCGTCGAGCAGCGCCAGGGTGAGCGAGCCCAGGCCCGGGCCGACCTCGAGGGCCACGTCGTCCGGGCGCACGTCCGCGGCGGCGACGATCTTGCGGACCGTGTTCGGGTCGTGCACGAAGTTCTGCCCCAGCGTCTTGGTGGGGCGAACGGACAACTGCCCGGCCAGCGCGCGGATCTCCGCGGGGCCGAGCAGTCGTGCCTGATTCTTGAATTCGGCGCCGGTCACAGCGGCAGAGTCTACTTACTCCGAGTTGCCGGACAGCCCGAGCCGCGAGGAGCACGAAGGCCACGCGCCCCAGCCCTGCGCCCTGAGCGTCTTGCGCGCGATGTCGATCTGCTCCTCGCGGGTGGCGAGGTCGGCGCGCGGGGCGTACTTGCCGCCGCCGTGGCGCAGCCACGTGCCGTAGTCGAACTGGACGCCGCCGTAGAAGCCATTACCGGTGTTGATCGACCAGTTACCGGTGGACTCGCACTGCACGAGCTTGTCCCAGACCGAGCCGGGGGCGACGTACGGCGCGCCCGGGGCGGTGCCCACGGCGGTGACGCCGGCGACACCCGCGTCGATCACCTTCGAGGCGACCTTCTCGCGCGCGACGACCTTGCCGTCGACGACGCGCTCGCGGTACTGGACCTCCTGCGTGCCCGGCTTGCCCGGATCCTTGATCTCGGTCTTGCCGTTGATCAGCGTCGGGTCGTCGATCTTCTTCGGCGGGGCCGTGTAGGGCTCGGTGACGGTGACCGTCGCGGTGCGGTTCCGGTTGACCGTGATCGTCATGCCGGGGGTGACGGGCGTCTCCGCGCTCGGCTTGACCGAGTCCTGCTGGATCAGCGGGACGCCCATCTTCGCGAGGTACTCGCCGACGGTGCGCCCGGCCGCGTTGGCGGCGACCCTGCCGCCGGCGTCGACGACGGTGGCGGGCACGGGCGTGACCACGGAGACCGCGGCACCGTCGAGCGGGACCTGCGCGTCGGACGGGACGGAGACGAAGTTCTTGGCATCGCCCAGGCCCGCGGCGGTGAGCGCGGCGCCCATCGTCAGATCGGTGGTCTTGATGTGGCGGACCTGGCCGTTGACGTTGACCGCGATCTCGCGGGCGTGCTGGACGGTGATCTGCTCGCCGGGCTTGACGGACTCGCCCAGGCCGGGGGTCACCTTGTCGTCCGCGCCGGCGGCGATCCCGGCGGAGCCGAGGATCGACTTCACCGAGCGGCTCATCGTCGAGACCTCGCGGACCTGACCGTCGACGTTGACGGTGAAGTCCTGGTACAGCGCGACGGCGGTGCCGCCCGAGGCCATCAGCGCCACGAGCATCGCGCCGGTGACGGCGCGGACGGGGGTGTTCTCGAGACGGGCGGACAGGCCGTCGAGGATGCGCGGCGTCGCGCCCTGCGTCTCGGCCTGTGCGACGGGCTCGGCCTCGTCGTCCGCGATCTCGTCGCGCGGAAGCTCGTCGTCCGCGATCTCGTCCTCGTCGAGAACCGCCGGCTCGTCGAGCTCGACCGCTGTGCGGTGGCCCGCCTCGTACTCCGCCTCGGCGGCGAGCGCGACGCTCTCGGCCTCCGCGACCGCATCGTCGCCGTAGACCTCGGCCTCGAGCTCGAGGAGCTCCGGGTCCACCTCGAGGTCGACCGTCGTGCCGTCGATGTCGGTGAAGCGCGCGAAGACGCGGTTCACGTCGAACTCGGCGGTGCGCTCTCCGGTGGGTGCGAAGGCGCCACGGCGCGGGCGCGAGGTGGGCTGATCCACCGTGGTGGTGGCGTCTGCGTCGAACTCAGGCACTGGTGACTATCCCTACGGAGGCTGCGGTGGTCTGCCGATCGGGCGACTTTTCGGTCGCCTTTACATCACAGCACGGTAACGGAGAAATCGGGGTCGTGCCAGGCTTCAGGTCATTTCGTTCCGGCGAAGACGTCCCCGAAGACCCGCTCGGCCGTCGCCGTGGTGGCCGCGGCGATCTCCTCGGGAGCGACTCCGCGCAGGTCAGCGAGGTAGCGAGCGGTGTAGGGGACGCAGTAGGACTCGTTGGGCGTGCCCCGGTACGGATGGGGTGTGAGATAGGGCGCATCGGTCTCGACGAGCAGTTGATCGTCGGGAACCAGCCGCGCCGCCTCCTGCAACTCGGTGGCGTTGGTGAACGTGACGGTGCCCGAGAAGCTCAGCACGTAGCCCCGCTCGACGCACTCCCGCGCCATCGCGGCGTCGCCGGAGAAGCAGTGGAAGATCACCGTCTCCGGGGCGCCGAAACGCTCCAGATCCTTCAGGATGTCGGCGTCGGCCTCCCGGTTGTGGATCATGAGCGGTTTGCCGAGCCGCTTCGCCAGGTCGATGTGCCACGCGAAGGCCGCGTGCTGCTGCGCCGGGGTCGCCACGTCCTCCCGCTTGCCCAGCCAGTACCAGTCGAGACCGGTCTCGCCGATCGCGACGCAGCGCGGATCGGAGGCCAGGCGCTCGAGCTCCTCGGGCGCACCGTCGGCCTCGAGCTGGTGAGCGTCCGTGGGGTGCAGGGCCACGGCGGCGAAGACGCGCTCGTCCCAGCGGCTCGCGTCGATGACGAAGCGCGCCTGCTCCAGATCGCAGGCGACGGTGACCACGCGGTCGACGCCGACCGACGCGGACCGGTCGATCAGCTCCCGCACGGCCTCGGGTGTGCGGGCGCGGCAGCCGTCGAGGTGGGTGTGCGCGTCGACGAGGCCGGGCAGCGGCGCGGGCAGCGGAGGCGGCGGCTTCTTCTTCCCCATGCCGCCCATTGTTCCGGTCGCCCGCGCCCCCGGTTCGTCCGGACCCGTCTTAATCAGTCTTTAAGTGGCAGGGAAGTGGCGACTGGTCTGCTCGTGCGGACCTCAAGGAGAACAGATGAACAAGACCCTTCTTTCGGCGGCGGTCATCGGCACCGCGGCGGTACTCACCTCCTGCACGAACACGGTCGCGGGCGACCCGAGCATCGGGTCGAGTGCCGCACCGAGCACCCTGCCGGTTCCCGCCGGACTCGACGTCGGGAACTTCCCGACCACCACCACGCAGATCACTCCGCCGCCGTCGGTGAACAGCGCCTGGGTGCTGGAGGGCGGGCGGATGGGCGAAGCGATCATCCAGGTCAACGAGGTCGATCCCCGGCTCACGATCGGCGGCGCGGGCCTGCGCGCGTTCCCCGTCCTCGCGGGCGAGCAGCTCACCGACCGCGTGCCCGATGCGACCGCGGCCGCCTTCGCCAAGGAGAAGTTCAAGGTCGGCATGACGACCACCCGGGGCGACTCCTTCGACAAGCCCACCGTCGCGCTGCGAGTCGGCCTCTACCGGTTCGAGACCCCCGCCGACGCGCAGCGGGCCTTCGACGCCGTCAAGGCCTCGCAGCAGCGCATGCGACCGGTTCCGATCACCACGGCCCCCGGCGTCTCGGCCGCGGAATTCAAGCCCGGCACCGTCGACAGCTACGCCGTCGAGGGTCCGTTCGTGATCAACATCAGCGGCACCGGAGCCGGCACCGACGAGGGCGCACGGTTCGTGAGCAAGGCCTACGAGCTGGAGATGCCCAAGGTCAAGGCCTTCTCCCCCACTCCCGCCGACGCCATCCAGACCCTCCCCGCCGACAAGGACGGCGTCCTCTCGCGCACGCTCCGGATCACCGGAGGCGGCATCATGGAGACACTGGGCAACACCTACTACGGCCTCCCGCAGCTGCTGCACAAGATCCGCAACATCGACCGCGCGGACATCTACCGCAAAGCCGGCGTCGACCTGGTCGGCGAGGGCGCTGCCGTCGTGTACCGGACGCGGGACACGGCAGCGGCGAAGCAGATGGTCGCCGACCTCTCCGCCCCGGCGATCAGGGACGCGGCGACGCGAGGCGCGGCCGCACCCGCCGGCCTGCCCGACGCGGACTGCACCGAGCGCGTCGGCGCCGAGAGCTTCTCCTGTGTGACGTCGGCCGGCCGATGGGCCATCACCGCCGGCGGCAGCAGCCTGCCGGCGGCACAGCAGGCACTCTCCGCGCAGTACACGATCCTCGCGAAGAACCCCTGACGGGCGGTACTACTCGGCGGGCTCCGGCTCCACGTACCGCGGGAAGACGCCCTGCGGCTTGGGCAGCGCGGTGCGGGGCGCCAGGCGCGTGCCGACGTCCGCGAAGGTCCGCTGGTCCTTGGGCTGCTCCAGCAGGGTCAGCAGTTCCTCCGACGACTCGGGCATGACCGGCTGCAGCAGGAGCGCGACCTGCCGGACCACCTCCGCGGTCACGTAGAGCACCGTGCCCATGCGCTCCGGGTCGGTCGCCTTGAGCTTCCACGGCTCGTGCGCGGAGAAGTACCGGTTCGTCTCGGCGAGGACCTCCCAGATCGCCTCCAGGTACAGGTGCAGGGCCTGGTCGTCGACGTGCCGGCGCACCGTCTCGAGGAGGGCGTCGGCGCGGGCGAGCATGGCCTCGTCGGCCTCGGTGAAGGGACCCGGCGTGGGCACCGTGCCCCCGCAGTTCTTGTTGATCATCGACAGCGAGCGCTGCGCGAGATTGCCGAGCTCGTTGGCCAGGTCGGCGTTGATCCGGCCCACGATCGCCTCGTGGCTGTAGCTGCCGTCCTGGCCGAAGCTGACCTCGCGGAGGAGGAAGAAGCGCAGCGCGTCGAGGCCGTACTCGGCGATGAGGGCGTGCGGGTCGACCACGTTGCCGACCGACTTGCTCATCTTCTCGCCCTTGTTGAACAGGAAGCCGTGGGCGAAGACGCGCTCGGGCAGCTCGATCCCGGCGCTCATCAAGAAGGCGGGCCAGTACACGGCGTGGAAGCGGATGATGTCCTTGCCGATGATCTGCAGCTTCGGGGGCCAGTACGTGCGGAAGCGCTCCGAATCGGTGTCCGGGTAGCCGGCGCCGGTGAGGTAGTTGGTCAGCGCGTCCACCCAGACGTACATGACGTGGTCCGGGTCGCCGGGCACGGGCACACCCCAGTCGAAGGTGTCCCGGCTGATCGACAGGTCCTTGAGGCCGCCCTTGATGAAGCTGACGATCTCGTTGCGCCGCGTCGCGGGCTCGAGGTAGCCGCCCTCGCGCTCGAGGAGGGCGAGGAGCTTGTCCTGGTAGGCGGAGAGCCTGAAGAAGTACGAGGCCTCCTCGGTCCACTCGACCTCGGTCCCCGTCCCGGTGGAGACGCGGACGCCGTTCTCGGTGACGGTGGTCTCGTCCTCGGCGTAGTAGGCCTCGTCGCGGACCGAGTACCAGCCGGAGTACTTGCCCAGGTAGATGTCGCCGGCGTCGACCATCCGCTGCCAGATCGCCTTCGACGCCTCGTAGTGGTCGGCGTCGGTGGTGCGGATGAACCGGTCGAAGGTCGAGCCGACGGCCCGCTGCAACGCCTCGAAGGCGGCGGCGTTGCGGTCGGCGAGGGCCTTGGTCTCGATGCCCTCCTTGGCGGCGGTCTGCTGCATCTTCAGGCCGTGCTCGTCGGTGCCGGTCAGGAAGAAGACGTCGAAACCGTCGAGGCGCTTGAACCGCGCGATCGCGTCGGTCGCGATGTACTCGTAGGCGTGCCCGATGTGGGGCACGCCGTTGGGGTACGCGATCGCGGTGGTGAGGTAGAAAGCCTTGTCTGCAGCCATGGTGCGCCCAGCTTATCGGTGCGCCGCAAGCACGATCCGGTGAGCCGGTCAAGGCCTCGCGGCTCGCCTGTGGACGGGCCGGATTCATCCACAGGCCACGCGGCGCGTGACCGTTCCGGCGGGGCGGGCGCATCAGGATCAGCGGATGACGACACGGGGCGCACCCCGATTCGGGGTGCACACGCGGGAGGACCTCCTGGACGCGGGTTGGACCGAGCGGGCTATCCGGGTCGCCGTCCACGCCGAACGGCTGGAGCGACTGCGGCCCGGGTGGTACGCGGAGAACGGGGCGGATCCGGACGTCGCTCGCGCCGTCCGGCTGGGTGGCGCACTGAGCTGCATGTCCGTCCTGGCGCGCGAAAAGGTCTGGGTACCCGAGTCCGCGCGCGGACTGCACGTCCGGCTGTGCCGCCGGAAGTCGGCGGGCCCGCACAGCGGCTACCACGCCTGCGGTGGCCGACTCGGCGAGCCGTCCGGCGCGACGGATGACCTCGCGACCGCAGTCCGCGCCGTCGTCGAGTGCCGCAGCGGCGACGAGCTGGTCGCGATCCTGGATTCCGTCCTGCATCGGAAGGTGATGCAGCCCGCCGAGCTGGCCGGTGTCCTTCGCGGCGCGCCGCGCCGCGTGCACCGCGCGCTCGCGGCCGTCGACGGCAGCGCGGAGTCCGGCACCGAGACCCACGTCCGACTGCACGTGCGGCGCAAGCGACTGGATCACCGGACGCAGGTGTTCATTCCCGGCGTCGGCTACGTGGACATCCTGGTGGGTCGGAGCCTGGTGATCGAATGCGACAGCGAGGAGCATCACGCAGGTGAGGCGATCGAGGCGGATCGCGAGCGGGACCTGGCCCTGCACACCCTGGGATTCGAGGTGCTACGGCTGTCCTACCAGCAGGTGTTCCATCAGTTCCCGAAGGTCGAGGCGGGGATCGCGCGCAAGATCGCCGCTGGCGATCACCGCCGGCCGGTGGACTACACGCCATGACGCCGTCTACCCGGGATACCCGCTGAAATGTGCGCCCCAGCGGCGCCGACCCCCTTCAATCGCGGGGGTCACGCCGCTCAGCGTCACATCTCAGCGGATACGCCGCCTATGTCCAGCTAGCGCGTGCAGAGCCGGAGCGATCCGTGATGAGCGCCGACTTCGTCAGTCGGCGACGACGGACGCCGGCACCGCGTCCAGCGCGATCACGGCGCCGGACTCGTCGAGGAGGAAGCGGGCGATATCGCTGCCGTAACGCACGTAGACGACGTCGTAGTCCACGCCGATGACCTCGGTGTCGACGGTCGGCAGCGGGGCGGCGGTACCCGCGTACTCGCCCTCCGCGTAGAACCGCACCTGGCTGCGCTCGCCGTGGGCGACGTGCACCCAGGTCAGGCGTCCGCCGAGGTCGGCGCCGCCGTCGATCACCGGGTTCATCTCTCCTCCTCCGTGGTTCGGGTGGCGGGCGGATCGGGTGGGTGGGAGAGATCCGCCGGCCGAGACCCACTCTTCCGGCCCGACCGTCCGGGCACATCCGGTGAAACCCCCATTCCTCCCCGAGATCGCCCGGCGCGGTCGTCGCGGGGCCGTGACAGGATGGCGCGGTGCAACCGGTCGACATGCTGCGGGCGCTCCGCGAACGCGGCCACCGGCCCGCGGCGCTGCTCGGCGCGTGGGGCGGCTTCCGCGCCGTGATCGCGCCCTCGCCGCGGCTGGCTCCCGGCGTCGCTCCCGACGGTGCGCCGTGGCTCGGCGTCGTCGGGTATCCGGACACCACCGACGAACCCCGCCTCGTCCCGGAGGTCCTCGGCGGCGACCCCGGGCCGCTGCTCCTGCTGGCCGGCGACGGCCGGTGGACCTGCACCGACCCGGCGTTCCCGGTCCCCGCCGCCGCGCCCGCCCCGCGACCGTGGACCGCGACGTGGACCGCGCCGGACCGGGCCGATCACCGCGCCGCCGTCCTCGCCTGCCAGGAGGCCATCCGCGCGGGCGACGTCTACCAGGTGAACGTGTGCACCCGCTTCGACGGCGCCCTCACCGGCGACCCACTCGACCTGTTCGCCGACATCGCCGCCGTCACCCGGCCGGCGAAGGCCGCCTACTTCGAGGGCGACTGGGGCGCGATCGTCTCCTTCTCCCCCGAGACCTTCCTCACCGAGCGCGACGGCCTGCTCACGGAGCGGCCGATCAAGGGCACAATGCCGCTGACCAGGCCGCCGGAGGACCTGCGCGCGAGTGTCAAGGACGTCGCGGAGAACGTGATGATCGTCGATCTGGTGCGCAACGATCTCAGCCGCGTCGCCACCACCGGCACGGTCCGGACCCCGGAGCTGCTGCGCGTCGAGCCGGCACCCGGCGTGTGGCACCTGGTCTCGACGGTGACCGCCCGGCAGCGGCCCGGCACGACCCGCGCGGATCTGCTCGACGCGACCTTCCCGCCCGCGTCGGTCACCGGCACCCCGAAGCTCTCCGCCCGCACCCGCATCACCGCGTGGGAACGGCACACGCGCGGCAGCTACTGCGGCGCGATCGGCATCGACCACCCGCTGACGGGCCTGGACCTGAACGTCGCGATCCGCACCGTCGAGGCGCGCGACGGTGCGCTGCGCCTGGGGGTGGGCGGCGGCATCACCATCGACTCCGAGCCCGACGCCGAGTGGCGGGAGTGCCTCGACAAGGCCGCGTCGATCGTGGGTTACCGGGCGGCGAGCGCCGGCTGAACGTCCACGACCGGGTCAGCGGTCGGGGTCCGAGCGCCGCTGCGCGAGTGTCGTCTCATAGAGCTCACGCTTGGAGGCGCCCGTCTCCGCGGCGACGGCGGCGCACGCATCCTTGAGCCGCTCCCCCGCGTCGACGCGCCGCAGCACCGCGGCGACGTGATCCTCCGGGTTCGCGGAGACGGCGGCGGCACCCTCGACCACCACGGTGATCTCGCCCCGCACCCCGTCGGCGGCCCAGGCGGCGAGCTCGCCGAGTGTCCCGCGCCGGACCTCCTCGTAGGTCTTGGTCAGCTCGCGACACACCGCGGCGCGACGCGAGGTACCGAGGACCTCCGCGGCGTCAGCGAGCGTCTCGGCCAGACGATGCGGCGACTCGAAGAAGACCGCCGCGCGACGCTCCGTCACCAGCTCCTGCAGCCACGCCCGCCGGGCGCCCGACTTGCGCGGCGCGAAACCGTCGAACAGGAACCGCTCGACGGGCAGCCCGGACAGGGCCAGCGCCGTGGTGACCGCCGATGGCCCGGGCAGGCAGGTGACCCGGTGCCCGGCCTCGACGACGGCCGCGACCAGCCGGTATCCCGGATCCGAGACCGAGGGCATGCCGGCGTCGGTGATCAGCAGGACGGTCTCGCCGGCGTCCAGCGCGGCGAGCAGCTGGGGGATGCGGCCGGCCTCGTTGTGGTCGTAGAAGCTGAGGATCCGGCCCCGCGGCTCGACGTCGAGCGACGCGGCGAGCGACCGCGCGCGGCGGGTGTCCTCAGCGGCGATCACGTCCGCCTCGGCGAGCGCGGAGACCAACCGCGCGGTGGCGTCGCCCGGGTTGCCCATCGGCACCCCGGCGACGATCAGTGCCCCGCGCGCGTCCTCTACTCCCACAGCACACACCCTACGATGGGTCGCGTGACAGCTGTGGCGATGCCCGAGGGGCGTAGCGAGGACCGCGCGACGGTGAGTCCGGGGCCGCGTCTGCCACCGGCGGTCTTCGGCGCCACCGACCGCGGCTTCGGGTGGACCGTCACCCTCATCGTCACCGCGGTCGCCGCGGCCACCCGGTTCTTCAACCTGGGCTACCCCAGCAACACCGGCTTCATCGGCAGTACGCCCGTGCAGACGCCGGTCTTCGACGAGAAGCACTACGCGCCGCAGGGCTGGCAGGTGCTCACCGGCGGACAGTGGATCGAGGACAATCCCGCCTTCGGGCTGATCGTGCACCCGCCGGTGGGCAAGTGGATGATCGCGATCGGCGAGGCGATGTTCGGCTACTCGCCGCTGGGCTGGCGATTCATGTCGGCGGTGTGCGGCACGGTGCTGGTCCTCCTGGTGATCCGCGCGGCGCGGCGACTGTCGCGGTCCACGCTGATCGGCGGGCTCGCGGGGCTGTTCCTCACCTGCGACGGCCTGACGATGGTCTCCTCGCGCGTCGCGCTGCTCGACATCTTCCTCGTCGTCTTCGGCTTCGCCGCGTTCTCGATGATCCTGGTGGACCGCGACCAGATGCGCGAGCGGTTGCACCGCGCCGCCGTCGAGGGCCGGATCACCGACTCGCCGTACGGCCCGCGCCTGGGCTTCCGGTGGTGGCGCTTCTCCGCCGCGATCATGGTGGGCCTGGCGTGCGGAGTGAAGTGGTCCGGCGTCTACTTCCTGATCGGCGTCCTGGTGCTCTCGCTGGCCTTCGACGTGGCGAACCGGCGCCAGTACGGCGTGCTGCGGCCGTGGCGCGGTGTGCTGCTGCGCGACCTGATCCCGTCGGGCATGTCACTCGGCGTGGTGCCGATCCTGGTCTACCTCGGCACCTTCTGGCCGTGGTTCTCCTCGGAGACCTCGGTCTACCGGTACGCGGTGGGCAACCAGGTCGGCGAGGGCGGCACGTTCGGCTGGGTGCCCGCGGCGCTGCGGTCGCTGTTCTACTTCGAGTCCTCGATCCTCGACTTCCACGACGGCCTGACCAACTCGGCGGGCAATCACCACCCGTGGGAGTCGAAGCCGTGGACCTGGCCGATGGGCCTGCGGCCGATGCTCTACCACTACACCGCGGACCAGTCCGGCGGCATGTGCGGCGACGGTCCGTGCGTGCGCGCGGTGATGGCCGTCGGGACGCCCGCGCTCACCTGGATCGCCGTCCCGGTGCTGCTGTGGGCGCTGTGGAAGACGGTCGTCAAGCGGGACTGGGCCTACGCCGCGCCCGTGACCATGTACTTCGCGACCTACCTGCCGTGGTTCCTCAACCTCGACCGGCAGATGTACTACTTCTACGCGCTGACCCTGATGCCCTTCCTGTGCATCATGATCGCGCTGATCTGCCGCGAGGTCCTCGGCCTCGACGGTCGCGCGCGGTTCTTCGGCTTCGAGCGGCTGCAGCTCGGCCGGTGGCTGGTAGTGCTGTACGCGACGATCGTGGTGCTCGACTTCGCCTGGCTCTGGCCGATCCTCACCGCCACCCCCATCCCGATGTGGTGGTGGCGCCTGGAGCTGTGGCTGCCCAGCTGGCAGTAGCCCTCAGGCGGGGACGACGGTGCGGGTCTCGCGGGCGAGCATCCACGCGCCGGCGGCGAGCACGCAGAGCACGGCGGTGACGGCGAAGGCCCAGGTGAAGCCGAGGTACTGGGCGATCGCGCCGGCGAGCAGCGGGCCGGAGATCGTGCCGGCGTCCTGCGCCATCTGATACGCCGAGAGCGCGCCTCCGCTGCGCCCCTTGCCGTGCAGCACGTCGGCGAGCGACGCCTGGATCGTCGGGGCGACGAGGCCCGTGCCGATCCCGGCGACGACGGTGACGAGGAAGGCGACGAGCACCGAGTCGGTGAACCCCAGGGCGACCGTGCCGACGGCGATGACGAGCATGCCCGTCACGATGAACGGGCGGCGACCGTACCGATCGGACGCGCGCCCCGCGGGGAACATGGCGAGCACGTCGCCGGCGGCGTAGGTGGCCAGCGCGTAGCCCGCGATCGCGGCGGGCTGATCGAGGACCGCGGCGAAGAACAGCGGCAGCAGCGAGACCCGCATCGAGTAGACCCAGCCGAAGACGACGGCCGTGAACAGGGCGGCCCGGTAGGCGGAATCGGTGAGGGCCTCGCGCACCGTCGGGCCGGGTCCCGAGGATTGCTCCTCCCGCCCGGCGAGGGTGCTGCCGCGCAGCGCGATCCCGACGACGAGCGTGGCGCCGACGAGCGCGATCGCGTACACGACGAAGGGCACCCGCAGGCCGAAGCCGACGAGCGCGCCGCCCAGCAACGGGCCGCAGATGCCGCCGAGCACGAAGCTCGACGAGTAGACGCCGCTCACCCGCCCGCGGATCTCGGCGGGCGCGATGCGGATCATCAGGCCCATCGCCGAGACGGTGAACATCACCGAACCGACGCCGCCCAGCCCGCGGAAGAGCATGAGCTGCCAGTAGCTCTGCGCGAAGGCCACCGCGAGCGTCGAGGCGGCGACGATGAGCAGGCCCGTCATGTAGATCCAGCGCTCGCCGAAGGCCTTGACCAACGGGCCGGTCGCGGGCGCGAAGGCGAGCCGCATGATCGCGAAGGCACTGACCACGGCGGAGGCGGCGCCGATGCCGACGTCGAAGGTGCGCGCGAAGGCGGGCAGGGCGGGCGCGACCACGCCGTAGCCGAGGGCGATCACGAAGCTGGCCGCCACGAGGACCCAGACCTCCGGCGGTACCCGCTGCGGCGCGGGTGCGGAAGCTGCTGAGTTCACCGAATCATCATCCGCTAAGAACGCGTCAAGACCCGCATCGGGGGCGTTAACGGGGCGGGAGAACAGGCGTTCCCGGTGGTCCAGTGGAACGCATGGACATCTCGAACGCGCTGGCCCTGGCCGCGACGATCCTCACCCTGGCGTACCTGCTGTACGCCCTGCTCCGCCCCGAGCGCTTCTGATGAGCGGCACCGTCTCCGGCCTGCTGACCATCCTCACCCTGGTCGCAGCGCTGGCGATCGCGTACCGCCCGCTCGGCGACTACCTGGCGCACGTCGTCACCACGCCCGGGCACTGGCGTGTCGAGCGTGCCGTCTACCGGCTCGTGGGTGCCGATCCGGAGGCCGATCAGGGCTACCGCACGTACGCGGTCGCGGCGCTGGCCTTCAGCGCTGTGAGCATCGCCGGGCTCACGATCCTGCTGCTCGCGCAGGGTCTGCTGCCCGGCGTGCACCCGCGGCAGTGGCGGTTCGACGAGGCCCTGAACACCGCGATCTCCTTCGTCACCAACACCAACTGGCAGTGGTACTCCGGTGAGTCCGCGACGAACCTCATCGCGCAGGCGGTCGGCCTCGCGGTGCAGAACTTCGTCTCGGCGGCCGTCGGCATCGCGGTGGCGGTGGCGCTGGTCCGCGGCTTCGTCCGCTCCCGCACCGACCGGCTGGGCAACTTCTGGGTGGATCTGACCCGCATCACGCTGCGCGTTCTCCTGCCGATCGCCGTGATCGGCGCCGTCATCCTGGTGGCGCAGGGCGTGGTCCAGACGTTGTGGCAGCGGCACGAGATCGTCGGGCTCGACGGGCACAAGCAGGTGCTCACGGGCGGTCTTGTCGCGAGCCAGGAGGTGATCAAACTCCTCGGCACCAACGGCGGCGGTTACTTCAACGCCAACTCGGCGCACGCCTTCGAGAACCCGACGGCCGCGACGAACCTGTTCCAGATCTTCCTCATCCTGCTCATCCCGGTCGCGATGCCCCGCATGCTGGGCGGCCTCGTCGGCAACCACCGGCAGGGCTACGCGATCCTCGGCTCGATGACGGTGATCTTCGCCGTCTCCACCGCCATCTCGATCGCCACCCAGCTCGGGAATCAGGGCACGGCGGGCGCGGCCGCCGGCGCGGCACTCGAGGGCCAGGAGCTGCGCTTCGGCCAGTGGGGCACGGGCCTGTTCGTCACCGCCACCACGAGCACGTCGACGGGGGCCGTGAACGCCGCCCACGACAGCCTCACGCCCGGAGCCGGCGGCGCCGCGCTGGTGAACATGCTGCTCGGCGAGATCAGTCCCGGCGGCGTGGGGTCGGGCCTGTACGGCATGCTCGTCATCGCCGTCCTCACCGTCTTCCTGTGCGGCCTGATGGTCGGCCGCACCCCGGAGTACCTGGGCAAGAAGATCGGCCGCACCGAGATCACGCTCGCGGCGCTGTACATCCTCGTCATGCCCGCGCTCGTGCTCGTCGGCACCGCCGCCACCGTCGTCCAGGACCAGGGCGTCGCGGCCATGGCGAACGACGGTGCGCACGGCCTCACGGAGGTCCTCTACGCCTACGCCTCCGCCGCGAACAACAACGGCAGCGCCTTCGCCGGGCTCTCGGTCGACACGCCGTGGTTCAACTACACGCTCGGCGCGGCGATGCTGCTCGGCCGGTTCGCTCCCATGGTCGCGATCCTCGCGCTGGCCGGCGCGCTCGCGAAGCAGCACCCGGTGCCCGCCACGGCGGGCACCATCCCCACCCACCGCCCGCTGTTCGTGGGCCTGACCGTGGGCGTCGTGGTCCTGGTGGCCGGACTGACCTTCGTCCCCGCCCTCGCGCTCGCACCGATCTCGGAGGTCACCCGATGACAGGGAATGAGATCCGTTCGGCACTGCCCCGCGCGGCCGCGAAGCTGGACCCGCGCACGCAGATCCGGCAGCCCGTCGTCTTCGTGGTGTGGATCGCCTCGGTGTACACGACCGCGCTCGCCGTCACGAAGCCCTCGGTGTTCGCCTGGTCGGTGGCTGTCTTCCTCTGGGCGACGGTGCTCTTCGCCAACCTCGCGGAGGCCGTCGCCGAGGGCCGCGGTCGCGCGCAGGCGGAGTCGCTGCGCAGGGCCAAGACGGAGACCGTCGCGCGGCTGCGCATTGCGGAGGGAGGCAACCGCCGGAGCGACGGCGCCGGACCCGGGGGACTCACCGACGCCGTTGAATACAAGGAACGCCGGGTGCCCGGCTCCGAGCTGAAGGTCGGCGACCTGGTGATCGTCGACGCCGGCGAGGTCATCCCCGGCGACGGCGACGTGGTGGAGGGCATGGCCACCGTCGACGAGTCCGCGATCACCGGCGAATCCGCCCCGGTGGTCCGCGAGTCCGGCGGCGACCGCTGCGCCGTCACCGGCGGCACCCGCGTGCTCTCCGACCGCATCGTCGTGGAGATCCGGACCGAGCCCGGCAAGAGCTTCATCGACCGGATGATCGGCCTGGTCGAGGGGGCGAACCGGCAGAAGACGCCGAACGAGATCGCCCTGAACATCCTGCTCACCGTGCTCACGATCATCTTCCTGCTGGCCGTCGCGACGCTGCAGCCGATGGCGGTCTACTCCGGCGGCGCGGTCGACGTGGTGGTGCTCGTGGCGCTGCTCGTCTGCCTCATCCCCACGACGATCGGCGCGCTGCTGTCCGCGATCGGCATCGCCGGCATGGACCGGCTGGTGCAACGCAACGTGATCGCCAAGTCCGGCCGCGCCGTCGAGGCCGCGGGCGACGTCTCGACGCTGCTGCTCGACAAGACCGGCACCATCACCTACGGCAACCGCCGGGCCACGTCGTTCCACCCCGCCGAGGGCGTCGATGAGCACGGTCTGGCGGGGCACGCCCTGCTCGCCTCGCTCGCCGACGAGACGCCCGAGGGGCGCAGCATCGTCGACTTGGCGACGCAGCACGGGCACGCCATCCCGACGGTGCGCCTGGGCACCGTCGTGCCGTTCACGGCGCAGACGCGCATGTCCGGCGTGGACCTGCCCGACGGCACCCGCATCCGCAAGGGCGCCGCTGCGGCCGTGCTCGCGTGGGTGGCCACGGAGCGCCGGGTCGACGGTGCCGGGCGCCTCGGCGGCACGGTCACCGAGACCGTGGGCGAGGTCGACGTGCGGATCGCTGTCGAGGAGATCTCGGCGTCGGGCGGCACGCCGCTCGTGGTCGCGCACGCCGGCCCCGGCGCGGCCCCGACGGTGCAGGGCGTCGTGCACCTCAAGGACGTGGTGAAGGCCGGCATGCGGGAGCGCTTCGCGCAGCTGCGCGCGATGGGCATCCGCACCGTCATGATCACCGGCGACAATCCCCTGACCGCGAAGGCCATCGCGCAGGAGGCCGGCGTCGACGATTACCTCGCCGAGGCCACCCCCGAGGACAAGCTCGCCCTGATCAGGCAGCAGCAGGAGGGCGGCCGGCTCGTCGCGATGACGGGCGACGGCACCAACGACGCCCCCGCGCTCGCACAGGCCGACGTGGGCGTCGCCATGAACACCGGCACCTCCGCCGCGAAGGAGGCCGGGAACATGATCGACCTGGACTCCGACCCGACGAAGCTGATCGACATCGTGGAGATCGGCAAGCAGCTGCTCATCACGCGCGGCGCGCTGACCACGTTCTCGATCGCCAACGACGTCGCGAAGTACTTCGCGATCATCCCCGCGATGTTCGTCCCGCTGGCCCCGGGACTCGAGGTGCTCAACGTGATGCGGCTGCACAGCCCGCAGTCGGCGATCCTCTCGGCGGTGATCTTCAATGCGCTCATCATCGTCGCGCTGATCCCGCTCGCGATGCGCGGCGTGAAGTACACCGCGAAATCGGCCGACAAGCTGCTGGCGCGCAACCTCGCCGTCTACGGCCTCGGCGGCATCGTCGTCCCCTTCCTCGGGATCAAGCTGATCGACCTCGTCGTCCAGCTCCTCCCCGGCCTGTCGTGAACGTACTGAAAGGCACTGACATGCTGAGTTCCGCGCCCCGCCAGCTCCTCGCCGGCCTGCGCATGCTGATCGTCATGACCGTCGTCCTCGGCGTCCTGTTCCCGCTGGTGGTCTGGGGTGCCGGGCAGCTCGCCTTCCCGGCGAAGGCGAACGGCTCGCAGGTCCAGCAGGGCGGCAGGATCGTCGGGTCCGAGCTGCTCGCGAGCACGTTCGACGGTGCGCAGTGGTTCCACCCGCGGCCGTCGGCGAGCGGCTACGACCCCCTCGCCACCGGCGGCACCAACCTCGGCCCGAACAGCCCGAAGCTGGTCGAGCTCATCGCCGAGCGCCGGGCCGCGGTCGCACGGGAGGACGGGGTGGCACCGTCGGACGTACCCCCGGACGCGGTCACCGCGAGCTTCTCCGGCCTCGACCCGGACATCTCCCCCGCCTACGCGCGGCAGCAGGTGCGGCGGGTCGCCGCGGCGCGCGGCCTGGCGCCGGACCGGGTGAGCGCGCTGGTCGCCGCGCACACGCAGGGGCGTCAGCTCGGCTACCTGGGCGAGGAGCGGGTTAACGTGGTGAATCTGAACCTCGCGCTCACCGAACTCGCCGCCGGGAAGTAGCCGGGCCCGAGGAGGAGGGGGAACATGCCGAAGGGCCAATTGCGGGTCTACCTGGGCGCCGCACCCGGCGTGGGCAAGACCTACGCCATGCTCACCGAGGGCGCGCGCCGCGCGTCCCGCGGGACGTCCGTGGTGGTCGGCTACGTGGAGACGCACGGGCGGCCGCAGACGCAGGCCCAGCTGCAGGGGCTGCAGGTGATCCCCCGCCGGCGCGTGGAGTACCGGGGCGCGGTGCTGGAGGAGATGGACGTCGACGCGGTGATCGCCGCGCACCCGACGGTGGCCCTGGTCGACGAACTCGCGCACACCAACGCCCCGGGATCGCGCAACGAGAAGCGCTGGCAGGACATCGCCGAGCTGCTCGACGCGGGCATCACGGTGATCACGACGGTGAACATCCAGCACCTCGAGTCCCTCGGCGACGTCGTGGAGTCGATCACCGGTGTGCGGCAGCGCGAGACGATCCCCGATACCGTCGTCCGCCGCGCCGAGCAGGTGCAGCTCGTCGACATGACACCCGAGGCCCTACGCCGCCGCATGGCGCACGGCAACATCTACGCACCCGCCAAGGTGGACGCCGCGCTCTCGCACTTCTTCCGCATCGGGAACCTCACGGCGCTGCGGGAACTGGCGCTGCTCTGGCTCGCCGACCGGGTCGACGAGAAGCTCGAGCAGTACCGCGCCGAGCAGGGCATCTCGGCGGCGTGGCCGACGCGGGACCGGACCGTCGTCGCACTGACCGGCGGCCCCGAGGGCGGGACCCTGCTGCGGCGCGGCGCCAGGATCGCGGCGAAGGGCGCGGGCGGCGAGCTGCGCGCGGTGTACGTGGCGCGCAGCGACGGGCTCTCGGGCGCCTCGCCCGCCTCGCTCGCCCAGTTGCGGCAGCTCACGGAATCGCTGGGCGGCACGTTCCAGATCGTCACCGGCGACGACGTGGCCGCCGCGATCCTGCAGTACGCGACGTCGGTGAACGCCTCCCGGATCGTGCTCGGCAAGTCCCGGCACCGCGCGCTGACCGCGCTGGTCCGCTGGCCCGTCTCGGACGCGGTGATCGAGGGCTCCGGCGACATCGACGTACAGGTGGTGACGCACGAGCGGGCCGCGGGCGCAGGCCGCCGGCGGCTGCTCCCCCGCATCGACGGTCCCGACCCCGTGCTGCTCGGCAAGCGGCGCACCGTCGCCGGCTGGGTGCTGGCCGTCGCGGGGCCGGTGCTGCTCACCGCGGCGCTCGCGCAGACCCGGCACTGGCACTCGCTGCCGACCGAGCTGATGCTCTTCCTCATGCTGACGGTGGCGGTGGCGCTGGTCGGCGGGATCCGGCCCGCGGTCCCTGCGGCGGTCCTCGGATCGATGCTGCTCAACTACTACTTCACGCCGCCGCTGTACACGTTCACGGTGGCCTCGGGCGAGAACGCCTTCGCGGTGGCCATGTTCGTGCTGACCGCCATCGCGGTGGCCAGCGTGGTCTCGATCGCGGCCCGGCAGACGGCGCGCGCCGCGCGGGCTCGGGCGGAGGCCGATGTGCTCAGCGGGCTCGCCGACACCCTCCTCGCCACCGAGAACGACGAGGAGATCCCCGCCCTGCTCGACGAGGCCATCGCGACCTTCGGCCTGCGCGGCGCCTCGCTGCTGCGCCGCGACGACACCGACTCCCCCTGGCAGGTGGTCGCGGGGCGGCGCGAGTCGCCGCTCACGCCCGAAGACGGCACCGACGCCGCGATGGTCGGCGACACGGTGGCGCTGGCCGTCGACGGCGGCCCGCTCAGCGCCTCCGAGCACGGCCTGCTGGTGGCATTCGCCGCGCACGCCGCGGCCCGCCTGGACCGGGAGACGCTGAGCGCCGAGGCGCGGCAGGCGCGGTCGCTGGCGGAGGGCAACCGCGCGCGGACCGCCCTCCTCAGCGCCGTCTCGCACGACCTCCGGACGCCGCTCGCGGCGATCAAGGCCGCGGTCTCGTCGCTGCGCCTGGACGACGTGGAGTGGTCCGACGAGGACGAGGCCGAGCTGCTCGCGACCATCGAGGAGAGCGCGGACCGGCTCGACTCGCTGGTGGGCAACCTGCTGGACATGTCGCGGCTGCAGTCCGACTCGCTGACGCTGCTCACCCGGGAGGTGGGCATCGAGGAGGTGCTGCCCGCGATCTGGACCACGCTCCCCGACGCGGACCTGGCCTTCGACTTCTCCTGCGGCGAGTCCGATGCGCCGCCCACCGCGCTGGCCGATCCGGGGCTGCTGGAACGGGTCCTGGCGAACCTCGTCGAGAACGCCGCGCGGCACTCGCGGGGCGGGCCGGTCACCGTCGGCGTCTCCGGCGTGCGCACGCCCGACGGGGATCGGCTGCAGGTCCACGTGCGCGACCACGGGCCGGGCGTGCCGCAGGAACAGCGGGAGGCCATGTTCAAGCCCTTCCAGCGGATGGGCGACGCTCCGGCGGGCAACGGGGTGGGGCTGGGCCTTGCGGTGGCCCGCGGGCTGACGGAGGCGATGGGCGGCACGCTCACCGCGGAGGACACCCCGGGTGGCGGACTGACGATGATCGTGGACCTGCCCGCCGCGCATCCGGTGGCCGGTGATGAGGTGGTCTCGTGACGTTCGTTCTGGTGGTCGACGATGAGCCCGCGATCCTGCGCACCCTCCGGATCAACCTGCGGGCCCGCGGGTACGAGGTGGAGACGGCGTCCGACGGCCGCTCCGCACTGCAGATCGCACGCGAGCGCACGCCCGACGTGGTGATCCTCGACCTGGGCCTGCCGGACCTCGACGGCACCGCGGTGCTGGCGAAGCTGCGCGAGTTCTGCACGTCTCCGGTGATCGTGCTCTCCGCGCGGCACGGCAGCGATGACAAGGTGGAGTCGCTCGACATCGGCGCCGACGACTACGTGACCAAGCCCTTCGCCATGGACGAGTTCCTGGCCCGGGTGCGCGCCCAGGTCCGCCGGACCGGGCTCGTCGACGCTCCGGCGCCCGTGCGCACCGACGCCTTCGAGGTGAACTTCGAGGCGCGGACGGTGACCCGCGACGGCACGACCGTGCGCCTCACCCCCACCGAGTGGAGGATCGTGGACGTCCTGGTGCGCAACGCCGACCGCCTCGTCTCACAGCAGACGCTGCTGCACGAGGTGTGGGGGCCGTCGTACTCGCGCGAGACGAACTACCTGCGCGTCTACCTGGCGCAGCTGCGCCGCAAGCTCGAGCCGGACCCGTCGAACCCCCGCTACTTCGTCACCGAGCCCGGCATGGGCTACCGCTTCATCCCGTAAACCGCTGGTGGCAGGCCCAGGACCGCAGGACGCTCAAGCGGATCAACCTCCTCATCGCCGCCTGCCGCTACCACTACTGACCTCCGGCGCACCGCATATCCGCGCTCAGCGGCCCAGCGGCCGATCGATCGCGGTGGCGGTGTACAGGCCGGTGAGACAGCGGGTGCCGTCGAGCGAGTCGACGAAGACGTCGGCGGCCGCGATCATGGTGCGGCCGGGCGCACTGATGAGGCGTCCCACGGCCACCAGCCGTTCTCCGCGCGCCGGCCGCAGGTTGTGCGAATTCATCGCGGTCGTCGCGACGGCGCGTCCGGACTCGTAGACCGCGGTGTACGCGGCGCCGACCGCCGCGAAGTCCGCCAGCATGGCGAGGATGCCACCTTGGCAGTGCACGCCGTCGAAGGTGAGGTCGGGCACGATGGGCATCGACACGACGGCGCGCTCGGCTGTGACATCGTCGACCGAGAGCTGGAGCAACCGAGCGACGGGCATGGCGGCGAGAACGTGCGTGAGGGCGTGGAAGGAAGTCGTCATGGCCGAAACATATCATTGATACGATTGGCGGGGAAGGTGCCCAGACAGAGAACGAGAACACCCGAGGTCGCGGACGGGATCGCCGCGGCCGCACTGGAGATCGTCCGCAGCGAGGGCGCCGACGCACTCACGACGCGCCGCGCCGCCGCGGCCGCCGGCACCAACATCGCCGCACTGGGCCAGCTCTTCGGGAACCGCGACGGGCTCGTCGACGCGGTCGCGCTGCGCGGCTTCGCCCTCCTCGTCGAGCACCTCCCCACGGCGGACGGCCCACCCCGCGACGTGCTCACGGCGTGGGCCGCCGCGTATCGCGGCTTCGCCGCGGAGGAGCCCGCCCTGATCGACGTGATGTTCGCGCGACCGCTCACGGGGCCGATCCCGCCCGAGCACCCGGTGCACGACTGTCGCCGCGTCCTCGTCGACGCCTTCACCGCGCTCACCGGGAATCCCGACCGCGCGGACGTCGAGGCGCTCGCTCTCGGTTTCGGTGCGCTCCTCGAGGGCCTGTCCACCAAGGACCGGCACGGTCTGCTCGGCAGCACCGCCGCTGCGCAGGACCGGGCGTGGACGCTCGCCGTCGCCGCCTACGCCGACGGTGCCGCCCGCTGACCGTGCGCAGTCGCGGCCGTCTCTAGACTGACGCAGCAACTCCAGCTCTAGGACAAGGGTGGTCGAGCGCATGGTGGCCAACGGTGCGGCAGGTCCGGAAGCATCGAGCGACGACGTCGGCCTGACGCTGATCACGGAGATCGGGGACGCGCTCAACCGCTCGTCGTATCCCGTCCCCCTCGTCCGCCAGACGCTGGCCGAGATCAGCGAGGTGTACCGGCGAGAGATCCGGACCGTCGTCTTCGCCACCTATCTGGTCGCGCTGGAGGAACAGACGGGGAAGGTCGCGATCAGCACGACCGGCGGCTCCTTCCGGCTCGACCAGATCGCCGCCACCGAAGCGCTCGTCCGAGAACTGCGCAGCGGCACGGTTCCCTTCCCGGACGCGGTGGCCCGCATCCGCGCCATCGCCGCGTCCCCGTCGCCGGTCCATCCCGGTGTCCGGATCCTCGGCTACGCGCTGATGGCACTCGGATTCGCCATGTGTTTCCGGATGAGCCTGCCGGCGACGGCGGCCGCGGTGGCGCTCTCGATCCCGGCCGCCGCTCTGCTGTTGTGGAGCAGCCGGAGGGTCACCCTCTCCGCCCTCATGCCGTTCCTCCTGACCTTCGCCTCGGCCCTGATCATCGCCCTCTGGGCGATCCACGGGGGAATGCCGGATCCCGTGCGCTTGGCGGTCATCCCCGTGGTGATGCTGATCCCCGGCGCCGCCGTGACCACCGCGGTCATCGAACTCACCGCCGGCGAGATGATCACCGGTGCGACACGGCTGATCTCCGCGGTCGTCATGTTGCTCTCGATGGCCTTCGGCCTCGCCCTGGCGATCGAGATCACGGGCCTGTCCCAGTCCCACCTGCAGGACATCACCGCCAATCAGGCTCCTTACTGGGTGCTGTGGATCGCCGGACCGGTGTTCGGGCTCGGGAACATCCTGTATCTCGCCACCCCACCGCGGATGTGGGGCTGGACGATCCTGTTCGCCTTCGGGACCTTCTGGATCAACAACCTCCTCCAGATGGAGGTCCGGCCCGCCTACGCCGGCGGCATCGCGATGGGGGTGGCACTCATCGCCGCCCGCGCCGTCGCCGCGCGCATGAAGGGGCACCCGAGCTTTCTGGTGATGTACCTGCCCTCGTTCTGGCTCATGGTGCCGGGGTCCCTGGGGTTCGTCGCGCTGAGCGGCGACATCGTCCACGACAGCGCACTCGCCTCCCTGGGCGGCAACGCCGCGCTCTCGCTACTGAGCATGGCGATCTGCATGATGATCGCCTCGGTCATCGCCCCCGCCTTCGAACGACCGATCCGGCACGGTAGCCGCTGATCGGACCGCTCTACGCGAGCGAGGCCGGGAGGCCGGCGAGGGCGAACAGCGGTGCGGGGTCGAGGAAGGCGGAGACGTGGGTGAGCTCACCGCCGGTGAAGGTGAGCACGTCCAGCTGGAAGGGCAGCCAGACATCGCCGCCGGCCGCGTCGTCGCGCAGGTACATCGCGGCGGCGGGCAGCCCGTTGCAGACCGTCGGGATCATCCGCAGATCCCCCGCCGCCTGGGCCGGGCACTGCGTCCGCGACAGCTCGCCGATCGCCTCCGCACCGCGGTACCAGCCCGGGATCGGGGGCATCTCCCAGGTGGCGTCGGCGGCGAGGATGCGCACCACGCCGTCGATGTCGTGCCGCTCGAAGGCGGTGCAGAACTCGTTCCACACCTCCCGCTCGTGCTCATCGAGCTCAGCGGCCCTGCGTCCGTCGCGCCCGGCACCGTCGCCGATGGAGGCCCGCGCCCGCTGCAGGGCGCTGTTCGCCGACGCGACCGAGGTCTCCAGCGCCGCGGCGGTCTCGGCGGCCGAGAACTGGAGCACGTCGCGCAGGATGAGCGCCGCCCGCTGTTTCGCGGGCAGCTCCTGCAGCGCCGCGACCATCGCCAGGCCGACGCCCTCCCGGGCGACCGCCGCCTCCCCCGGATCGCCGAGCGCGGCGTCCGGAAGGGGCTGCAGCCACGGCACCTCGGGCGAGGGGACCACCGGTTCCAGGGGATTCGACGGTTCGCCGCCCAGCCCGACGGGCAGCACCCGCCGGGCGGTTCCGGCGCTGACGCAGACGTTCGTGGCGATCGTGTACATCCAGGTCCGCACCGACGACCGGCCCTCGAAGCGGTGGAAGGCCTTCCACGCGCGCAGATAGGTCTCCTGCACCAGGTCCTCCGCGTCGGACGCGGAGCCCGACATGCGGTAGCAGTGCGCGAGCAGCTCCGCCCGCAGCGGGGCGGTGATCTCTTCGAAGCCGGGGTCGGTGACGGTCATCTCAGCCCTGGGCGCCGACGTGCTCCGGGCCCGCCTCGGCGGCCGCCGGATCCATCCACATGATCTCCCAGCCGTGGCCGTCGGGATCGTCGAAGGCGCGGCCGTACATGAAGCCGTGGTCCTCGGCGCGCCCCTCCGTGCCGCCGGCGGCGACGGCGCGGTTCACGACCTCGTCGACCTCCTCCCGGCTCTCGGCGCTGAGCGCGATGAGGGTCTCCTTGACGCCGGGCGCGGCGGTGGTGGCCTCGTGGAAGCTGCCGAAGAAGTCGGTCTTGAGCAGCATCGCGGCGATGTTCTCGCCCAGTTCGACGGCGAGGGCGTTCTCGTCGCTGAACTTCTCGTTGATGGTGTACCCCACCGCGGTGAAGAACGCGCGCGAACGGTCGATGTCGGCGACGGGGAGGTTGACGAAGATCATCTTGTGCATGTCGGACTCCTGCTGTGTCGGTGGCACCCGCTCTCGGATGCCGTCACATGGTTAGACCGGTCGGCGCAGCGGAACTCATCGCTCCCGGAGAATATTTTTTTCCGCTACCCCTGCAGGGCCGAATCGAGGATGCCCAGGCCCTCGTCGATCTCGGCGTCGGAGGCGGTCAGCGGCGGCGCGATGCGGAAGATCGAGCCCATCCCCGGCAGCTGCACCACGTTCATGTGCAGGCCCCGCTCGTAGCAGCGCTGCGTCACGGCGAGCCCGAGTTCGTTCGCGGGTTCCTTGGAGTCGCGGTCGCGGACCAGCTCGATGCCCTGCATGAGGCCGCGCCCGCGGACGTCGCCGATCGCCTCGTGCCGCGCGGCCAACTCGTCGAGGCCCGCGCGCAGGCGCGCGCCCCGCGCCGTCACGGACGCGGCGACACCGTCGTCCAGCACGTCCAGCACCGTCGTGGCGACGGCGGCGACCATGGGATCGCTGACGTGCGTGGTGAAGAACAGGAAACCCCGCTCGTGGCAGACCCGTTCGATCTCCGCCGAGGTGACGACAGCCGCGATGGGCAGGCCCGCGCCGAGCGTCTTGGACAGGGTGAGGATGTCCGGGACGATGCCGTCGCGCTCGAAGGCGTACGCCGCGCCGGTGCGCCACAGGCCCGTCTGGGCCTCGTCGACGATGAGCAGCATCCCCCGCTCCTCGCACTTGCGCCCCAGCGCCGCGAGGTAGCCGACGGGCACGTCGATGATCCCGCCCGACGACAGGATCGGCTCCACCAGACAGGCGGCGAGCGAGCCGGTGGACTGCGCGTCGATGAGCTCGAAGCCGAAGTCCAGCTCGGCCTGCCAGTCGTACTTGCCGGCGGCGTCGACGAACCGGGAGCGGTAGGCGTTCGGCGTGGGCAACGCGAAGTTGCCGGGCGCGGTGGGCCCGTAGCCCTTGTGCCCCGACGAGTAGGTCGCCGCGGCGGCGCCGGCGGTCATGCCGTGCCAGGACTTCGAGAAGCTGACGACCTCGTGCTTACCCGTGTACAGCTTGGCCATCCGCAGCGCGGCCTCGTTGGACTCGGCGCCCGTGGTCAGCTGCAGGACGTGACTCAGGGGCTCGGGCAGGGTGGCGGCGAGCCGCTCCGCCAGCGTCACGACCTGCGGCGAGAGCATGCCCGAGAACAGATGGTCCAGCGTCGCGATCTCGCGCTGCACGGTCTCTACGATCGCCGGATGACTGTGTCCCAGAATGGCGCTCATCTGGCCGGAGGTGAAGTCCAGCCAGCGCCGCTCGCCCGAGTACACGTACGTGCCCGCGGCGCGGTCGATGGGCAGGGGCGCGAAGGTGCCGCCGTAGCGCACGACGTGTGCGGCGACGGATTCGGAGAAGCTCACGCCGCTCACAGTAGTCGCCCGGCCAGGTACCGCTGCGCCAGTTCGACGGTGCCGTCCGCGAACGCCGGGTCGGCCTCCAGCGCGTGCCCGTGCGTGCCGAGCCAGCCGAGCAGTTGCAGGCGGCGCAGCAGCACGAAGTCGGGCAGGAGCTCGACGTGCGCGTCCGGCAGCGCCCGACGGTGCCGGTACGCCGCGGTCCACGCCGCCGCCCAGTCCGGCAGCCGCGGATCGGTCTCCACGAAGGACGTCGCGGCAGCGAATTCGAAGAGGTGCCAACCGAACCCGGAGTCGTCGAAGTCGATCACGGTGAATCCCTCGTCCGGCCCGGCGGTGATGAGATTGGCGGCGCGCAGGTCGCCGTGGATCAGGCCGAACCGGTCCGCGCCGCGGCCGAATCCGACGATCCGCTGCGCGACCCGCTCGACCGCCGGCTCGATCGCCCGACGGTGCGCCTCCCCGACCGCGAGGCCGTCGCGCCAGGAGCCCCACCGGGGGCGCGGCCCGATCGTCTCCGCCACGCCCCACGTGAAGCGCTCGAAACCCGCTGGCCGATGCCAGCTCTCGGCGTGGTCGTGGAACGCTCCGGCGATGCCGCCGAGCGCGGCGAAGTGCGCGACGTCCAGGGCCTCGTCGGGAACCGGACCGCCGGGCAGCTCCGCGAACAGGACCGCGCGGCGTCCCGTCGGCGGGTCGATCAGGACGTCGCTGAGCGGCTCGACCACCGGCACCGCCGTATCCCGGCGCAGGGCGGCGATCCAGGCCAGCTCGGCGGCGATCGCCGCATCGCCGACGTATCCGGGCCGGTGCAGCCGGAGTACCGCCGGCCGCGGCCCGCCGCGCACCCGGAAGGTGGCGTTCTCGCTGACCAGCAGCGGCTCGACGACCGCGCCGGGCAACGCACCGTCGGCGATGCGCTGCGCGACGGCGGCATCGCTCACTTGACCACCTTCATCGTCATCCGGGAGTCCACGCGCACGATCGCCGGATCGCCCATGAGATGCGTGGTGACCCAGCGCTCGTAGGCGTCGAGGTCGGCGACGCGCACCCGGATCACGTAGTCCGGCAGGCCGAACATGCGGCGGACCTCGATCACCTCGTCGAAGGAGGCGATGCGCGCCTCGAAGGCCTCCACGGACGCGCGGTCGTTCGCGGAGAGGTCCGCGTGGATCAGCACCTCGAAGCCGCGGCCGAGCGCCGCCGGGTCGAGAACGGCCGTGTAGCCGGTGATCACGCCGTCCGCCTCCAGCCGGCGCACGCGCCGCAGGCACGGCGCGGGCGTGAGGCCGACCCGCTGCGCCAGTTCCTGGTTGGTGAGCCGTCCGTCACGCACCAACTCGTCGATGATTGCTCGATCGAGTGCATCCACCCGTCAAGTATTGCTTTTGGCGGCCAATAGTTCAAAGTTCTCGCAAGCATATTGCGCAAGAGGCGAAATAGAATTGTGCCCATGGGAGTTCCGTCGAAGGTCGCCGTGGTGCAGCTGGGCCTGTTCGTGCTCGGCATCGGCCTCGGCGTGGTGGTCACCGGCAACGGCCTGCCGTGGTGGATCGCCCCCGTGCTGTCGATGGCGGTGTACGCCGGGTCGGTCGAGTTCCTGCTCGCGGGGCTGCTGGCCGCGGCCACGCCGCTCGCCGCGATCGCCGCCACCACCTTTCTCGTGAACTCGCGACACCTGTTCTACGGCCTCACCTTTCCGCTGGGCCGGATCCGCAGCCGCATCGGCCGCGCGTACGGGGTGTACGCGCTCACCGACGAGGCCTACGCCCTGGTGAGCACGGCACCGTCGGCCATGATGACGGGGCCGATGATCCTGCGCACCCAGCTCGGCCTGCACGTCGCGTGGGTGAGCGGCTCGCTGGTGGGCGGGCTCGCGGGCGGCGCCTTCCTGCGCGACGTACCCGGCGTCGACTTCGTGCTGACCGCGCTGTTCGTCGTGCTGGCGCTGGACGCGCATCCGGACCGGACGACGCTCGTGCTGGCGCTGGCCGCGTGTGCTGTCGCACTCACCGCGGCGCCCGGCGCGATGCTGCTGGTCGCGATGGGCGGCTTCGCCGGGCTGCTCGTGGTGCGGCACGTCGCGGCGCGCCGGAAGTCGAAGGAGGCGGCGCATGCCTAGCACCGGGTATCTGCTGACCGGGATCGCGATCGCCGCCGCGATCACCGTCGCGCTGCGGCTGGCACCGTTCGGACTGGCGACGGCACTGCGGGATTCACCACTGCTCGCCGACTTCGGGAAGTGGATGCCCGCGGGCGCCGTGGTGGTCCTCGCGGTCTACTGCATGGCGCAGGTGGACTACGCGGCTCCGGCGCACGGGCTGCCCCAGATCGGAGGCGTCGCCGCGACCGTGCTCGCGCATCTGTGGCGCCGCAACGCGGTGCTCAGCATCGTCGCGGGCACCGCGGTGTGCGTGGCGCTGAGCTACGCGCTGGGCTGATCCGGCTGGCACCATGGGTTGATGCGCGAGGAGACCATCACCGCCGGCGACGTGCGCCTCCGGGTTCAGCACCGCCGCGTGCCGGAACCGACGGGGCCGCCGGTCCTGCTCATCCACGGCATGGCCGCCGACCACCGGACGTGGCGGCGCACCGTCCGCGCCCTGCACGCCGCCGGCCGCGACACCGTGACCTACGACCAGCGCGGCCACGGCCGCAGCGACCACAGTCCCGAGTACCTCCTGGACGAGCTCGCCGCGGACGCGGAACACGTCGCGCGGCACACGGGCGTGGAGCGGTTCGACGTCGTCGGGCACTCGCTCGGCGGCCAGGCCGCACTGCGGCTCGCGTGGCGCCTGCCCGACGCGGTCCGGCGCCTCGTGCTCGAGGAGATGCCGCCGGTCGCGCTCGAGGCGGGACAGGTCGCGGAGTCGATGGACCTGCCGCTGACGCCGCGGCGGGTGTGGCTCGGACTCAAGCAGGTGGTGCAGACGCCCGGCGCGCTCTCCCGGTTCGACGGGTCGATGATGGACTCGGTCTCGCCCCAGTTCCAACCCGATCCGGCGTGGTGGGAACGGCTTTCGCGGACGACGCAGGAGACGCTGGTGATCTCCGGCGGGCCGCGCGACTTCCTCCGGCCCGAGTACCTGCGCCTCGTCGCCGACGCCCTGCCCCGCGGCGAGTACCTCGAGCTGCGCGGCGGCCACACCGTGCACCGCGAGGCCTCCGCCGCGTTCGCCCGGGCGGTCCTGGAATTCCTCCGGTAGCGGAGCGCCTAGTCGACGGTGCCGAAGACGGGACGAGGGCCCGCCCACCGGTTCTCGGTGAGCGGGCCCTCGGGTCCACGTCGGGTGTCGGCTACGGGGTCAGCGGAGCCACCACGCCGCCGGAGAGGCGACGGTAGGCGTAGGTGATCAGCAGCGCCGAGACCGGCCCGGCGACCAGGAGGCCGATGCCGCACAGGCAGGCGCCGACGAGGCCGATCAGGCCCGCGACGACGAACGTGATGAGCGAGTTGCCCATATCGCGCTGGATGACCGCGAAGCCCTGCTTGATGCCCTCGACGGCGGGGATCCCGCGGTCCACGATCACCGGGACCGCGAACATCGTCAGGAAGCCGATGACGATCGACAGGATGCTGCCGAGGATCGGGATGAGACCGAGGATCGCGGTGACGACGCCGATGATCACGGCAACCAGCACGACCTGGCCGGTGTTGCGCGGCTTGAAGAACGAGCCGATCTCGACCGGCTTGCCGTCGGCGATGTCGAGCAGCCCCGAGTACAGCGAGGCCTGGACGATGCAGCCCACGATCCCCGCCACCAGGGTCAGCACCGCCATGGCGACGATCGCACCGATCGAGCCGCCGGTGGACACGGTGGTGAGCCCGTCCGCGTCCGTGGTCGACGAGCCCAGGAGGATCGAGAACATGAGGAAGTAGCCGACGCCGACGATCGCGCCGACCACGAGCACGTAGACGAGGACCGCGACGACGAGCGGGACCGCGTTCTTGGTGAACTTGTTCCACGCCCACGTGAAGGCGTCACCGATGCTGAAGGGCTGCGGCCCGCCGAACTGCGGGCCGCCGAAGCCGCCGCCGGGAGGAGGCGGGAAGCCGCCCTGCGGCGGGGGCGGGAAGCCGCCCTGGCCACCGGGAGGCGGGAACCCCTGACCGCCCTGCGGCGGCGGGAAGCCCTGGCCGTACCCCGGATCCTGCGGCGGCGGAAAGCCGCCCGCGGGCGGAGGCGGGAAACCGCCCTGCCCGTATCCCGGCTGCTGCGGGGGCTGCTGCGGGTATCCCCCCGGCTGGTACCCGCCCTGGTTCGGATCCTGCGGGTTCTGCGGGTAGCCGCCCTGGTTGTCACCAGGGTAGTTCGGCGGCTGCGTCATGGTCTCCTCCTCGCCATTGAACGATCTCGGCAAACCTACCAATCGCACGACAAGCACACCATAGGAGGACCGTCGACCGTTACCGGCGTGTCACTTCGCCTCCCGCCGGGCCCTCCGCAGTGCGAACTCCTGCTCCTCGAGCCGCAGCGCCTCGTCGGGCGGCGGGGCGCCGCCGCCGAGGCGGGCGGGCACCCAGTCGGCGCCGGCAGGGGCCGGGAAGCCGCGCTGCGCGCTCGCGAGCGCCCTCTCCATCGCGGCGCGCAGCCGGCCCGTCAGGGCGACGGGGTCGTCACCGTCGGGCAGCAGGGGCGGGCCGACCTCCACGACGACGGGGAAGCGGTGCCGGCCGATGCGGCGCTGCGTGCCCTTGGACCAGATGCGCTGCGTGCCCCAGATGATGACGGGCACGATCGGCACCCCGGCCTCGATCGACATCCGCGCGGCCCCGGACTTGAGCTCCTTGAGTTCGAAGCTGCGACTGATGGTGGCCTCGGGGTAGACGATCACGGCCTCGCCGGCCTCGAGGGCGGCGACGGCCTCGTGATAGCTCTCGGCCCCGTGCTCGCGGTCGACGCCGATCGCGCCGCAGTGCTTGATCAGGAAGGCCATGATCCGGATCTTCTTGAGCTCGGCCTTGAGCATGTAGCGGGGCCAGCGCCCGGCGCGGCGGGCGGCGAGACCGGCCTCGAGGAAATCGACGTAGCTGGTGTGGTTGACGGCGAGGAGCACGCCGCCCTCGGCCGGGATGTTCTTCAGGCCGCGGTAGTCGACCCGCAGGCCCTGCGCCGTGACGATGCCCTTCGCCAGGGCCTGCACCACCTCGTAGACGGGTTCGCGCCGCGCCATCACACCCCTTTGCTCGGTCTCGTGAGCCGAGGATACGACGGCGCGGCGCGGGCCGCTCTCAGTACGCGACCGAGAACCGCTCCCGCTCGTGTTCCGGGGTGAGGATCTCGTCGACGAAGGCGATCGCGTAGTCGGCGCCCGAGATCTCCGAGTTCCCCTCGGCGTCGGTGAGCAGCAGGTCGCCGCTCGTGCGGAAGGTGCCGCGCTTCTCGCCGGGGTTGAAGGAGCCGTAGCTCGCGGCGGGGCTCAGGTAGAACCAGTCCACGTCGTCGACGGTGCGCAGGTAGTCCAGCGCGCGGTCGTGCTCCTGGGCGATCGGCTTGACGGCCTCGGGGAACGACGGGGTGTCGACCAGCTTGGGGCCGCCCTCGGCGACCAGCAGGCTGCCGGCGCCGCCGACCACGCCGAGGCGCGCACCGGTGGAGCGGGCGGCCGCGACCAGCGCTTCCAGTGCGGTGGGTAGGTCCGTACCGTGGCCCGACGGTGCCGCGGTCGGCAGGGCGGAGACGATGACGGCCGAGCCCTCGACCGCGCGGGCGACGAAGTCCGCATCGGTGACGTCGCCGGCCTCGGCGGTGGCGCCGGCGGGAACCTTCGCCACGTCGCGGGCGACGCCGACGACCTCGATACCGCGGGACAGGGCCTCGGTGGTGATGTGACCGCCGGAGTAGCCGGAGGCGCCGAAGACGGTGATCCTCATCGGGCCACCGCCTTCGAACGGCCCTTGAGCAGGTGCGTGTCGGCGGCGAGCGGGCCGTGCGAGGCGATCCCGACGGCGATCAGGCCGGCGATGAGCGCCAGGGGCAGCTCGTAGCCGCCGCCGCCCGGGTTCGAGGCGAAGAAGCCGTTGTCCCAGTGCACGAAGACGATCGCGCCGAGCATGTCGATGATGCCGAGCACCGCGACGATCGGCACGGCGAGGCCGATGATGAGGGCGGCGCCACCGACGAGCTCGACGAGGCCGGCGAACCACGCGGACAGGGTGGGGAGTGGAACGTCCATCTTCTCGAAGCTCGCGGCGACGTTGTCGATGCCGTACGTGACGAACTTCTGCCAGCCGTGCGCGAAGAAGATGGCGCCGAGGATCACCCGGGCGATCGTGGAGGCGAGGCCTTGGCCCCGCTCGAGCTGTGCGGCCATGTGGACCACTCCGTTCTATTGTTGAAGCTTCAAGCTTTCGCTACCATCGAAGCACGGACGAAAGGTGAGCGCAACACCTCGGGCCTACCGACCCTCAGGAACGGTCGTCACGCGCTCGCCACGCTCGAAAGGGATGCCATGACCACCACGCCCGCCCTGTTCCTGAGCCACGGTGCACCGCCGCTCGTCGACGACGAGCGGTGGGTCGCGCAGCTACGTCGCCTCGCCGCCGAGCTGCCGCGGCCCGAACAGATCCTCATCGTCTCCGCCCACTGGGAGGCCGCGCCGCTCACGGTGGGCGCTACCGATTCCCGGATCCCACTCACCTACGACTTCGGCGGCTTCCCCGAGCGGTACTACCGCACCGTCTACCCGTCCCCCGGCGCGCCCGAGCTGGCGGACCGGATCGCTGCGATGGCGCCCGACGATCAGCCCGTGCACCGCGACGCGCGGCGCCGGCTGGATCACGGCGCGTACGTGCCGCTCACCGTCATGTACCCGGAGGCGGACATCCCCGTCCTGCAGGTCTCCCTCCCGACGCTCGAGCCGGAGGCGCTGTTCGGGCTGGGCCGACGGTTCGCGGAGCTGCGCGAGGAGGGCGTGATGATCATCGGGTCCGGGTTCACCACCCACGGCCTGCCCTTCCTCACCGACCCACGGGCCGACGCCGCGGCACCGGGATGGTCCGTCGAGTTCGACGCCTGGGCGCACGAGCGCTTCGCCGCCGGGGATGTGGACGGCCTCATGCGCTTCCGCGAGGAGGCGCCGGGCATGCCCTACGCGCACCCGCGGATCGAGCACTTCGCGCCGCTGTTCGTCACTCTCGGCGCGGCGACGGATCCCGAAGCGGCGCCCGAGGAGCCGATCGACGGCTTCTGGATGGGGCTCGCCAAGCGCAGCATCGTCGCGGCGTGAGCCGCGGGCGGGGGTCGACGGCGAACCCCCGCTGGGATCCGGCCTTGTCGGCCGCGCTCAGGCCGGAGCGCTCGCGACGCCCGGGAGGTGACGGACGGCCCAGTCGTAGGAGATCCGGTGCGACTCCACGGGGGTGGCGACGCTCGGTTCGTCGACCTCGATCATCAGGTCACCGTCGAAACCGGCGGGCAGGGCGGCCAGGACGCCGGCGAGGTCGATCACCCCGAGCCCGGGCTCGGCCCACAGGCGCTTGGTGTCCGACAGCTCGTGGTACCCGGCCCCGTCGCCGCGGCCGTCGAGATGGTCGGCGAAGCAGTCCTTGACATGCAGCGCTCCGACCCGGTCTGCGTACCGCGCGATGAAGGCGGCCGGGTCGATCCCGGCCCAGCGCAGGTGGCCGGTGTCCGCACCGACGCCGATCACGTCCGGGCCCAGGTCGTCGAGCAGCGCAGTGATCTCCCGTTCGGTCTCGAAGACCCCGCCGACGTGGGAATGATGCAGCGGCCGCAGCCCGCCCGCCTGCAGCACCTCGCAGATCACCCCGCAGTTCTCGATCGCCAGGGCCAGCCGGTCGGCGTTGAAGTCCGCACCGACGGCGGGCCGCTCGAACCGGGCCGCGATCGCGACCGAACTGACCATCGTCCGGTCGAGCCCCAGCTCCGCCTGCTGCTCGGCGAACCGCTTGGCCCGCTCGGCCTCCGCGGCGATGTCGACGGTCTCGTCGAACGCGGAGTTGAACAGGCTCACCGCAGGGGCCAGCCCGTAGCCGTCCAGCCACGTCCGGTAGGCGGTCACGGTCATCCCGTCGGGCACATCGGCCTTGACGGCGGTGTACCCGATCGCGGACAACTCACGGAAGGCGGCGTCGAGCACCGGCTCGGTGCGCCCGGCCGTGATCCAGTACTGGATCGGGTTGACCGCGATCCGGGTCATGAGAGGCTCACTGGCCGTCCGGTCCGCGCCGACTCGTAGACGCCGGTGATGACGGCGATCGAGCGGCGGTTGGTCTCGAGGTCGACCCGCAGTTCCTCCGTGCCGTCCATCGCGGCCAGCATGTTCTCGTACTGGCGCCGGTGGGCGGTGATGTTCAGCGCGCCCGGATCCGAACCCGCCCCCGTCGGCGACGGCGCCGCCGCCTCGGCGAAGTCCGCGACCTGGTTCACCTCCGCTGCCCCGGGATCACCGTAGGCCCGCTCGGAGGCGCCGCCGGCGGACGGAGTCCGGTGGATGAAGGTCAGCAGATCGTTGTCGATCACGATCGAGCCGCGGTCGCCGTGGACCTGCAGTCGCGCGCTCATCCCCGGGTAGGCGGCGGTGGTCGCGTGCAACACGCCCAGCGCGCCGCTCTCGAACCGCACCACGCCGACGGCCACGTCCTCGACCTCGATCCGCTCGTGCGCCAGGGTCCCGGTGTAGGCGAAGACCTCCACCGGCCGCCCCATCGTGGCCACCAGCAGATCGACGGTGTGCACGCCCTGGTTCATCAGCGCACCGCCACCGTCGAGCTCCCAGGTGCCGCGCCAGTTGCCGGAGTCGTAGTAGCTCTGGCCCCGCCACCAGTCGATCGACGCGATCCCGCTGGTCAGCCTGCCCAGCTCGCCCTTTTCGATCGCCTCGACGGCGACCTCGGTGGACGGATCGAAGCGGTGCTGGGAGATCACGCCGGCCAGCCGGCCCGTCTCCCGCTGAACCGCGATGATCTCGTCCGTCCGCTCGACGGTGATCTCCGCCGGCTTCTCGATCAGCACGTCCTTACCCGCCCGCATCGCCTCGATCGCGGGCGCACCGTGATGGCCCGTCGGGGTGCAGATGGAGACCAGGTCGATCTCGCACGCGGCGAGCGCCTCGGTGAGGCTCGCGAAGACCGCGCCGCCGTACTGGTCGGCGATCGTGCGCGCCGACTCGGTGACCGGGTCGACCACCGCGACCAGCTCCAGCCGGTCGGCGAGCTCGCCGATCACCCGCGCGTGGACCCGGCCGATCACGCCGGCCCCGACCAGGGCGATCCGGCGGCGAGTGCTCTGCTGATCGCTCATGCGTACGCGATCCCTTCGCGGGTGAGGATGTCGGTGAAGGCGGCGTGCGCCTTGGTGAACAGCTCGGGGCCGGACAGCGCGCCGAAGGCGGTGTACTCGCCGAGGTGGGGTTCGAGCGAGAAGAAGCCGTCGAAGCCGTCCGCGCGGAGGGCGCGCATGGTCTCCGCCACCTCGCCGTCGCCCGCGCCGGCCACCACGACGGAGGCGTCGGCGAGCAGGGCGTCCTTGATCTGGACGTAGGCGACGTGCGGCCGCAGCTGTGCATACCCCTCGGTGAACGGCCGGACGCCGCACTGCACGAAGTTCGCCGGGTCCCAGGCCAGCCGGAGGTTCGGCGAGTCCACGCTGGTCACGATGTCGAGGCAGCGGCGGGGGATGTCGCCGTAGATGTCCTTCTCGTTCTCGTGCACGGCGATCACGCCGCCCTTCTCGGCGATGTCGGCCAGCGCCCGCATCCGGCGCAGCACCTCGTCCCGGTGCGCGTCCGGATCGTCGCCCTCGGGGATGAAGAACGAGAACAGCCGCAGGTACGGCGCGCCGAGGCGGCGGGCCACGTCGACGGCGTGCTCCATCCGCTCCAGATGCGGGCCGAAATCGTCGCCGATGCCGATCTTGCCGATCGGCGAGCCGATGCTGGAGACCTTCAATCCGTGCTCGGCGAGGATCGCGCGGACCCGCTCGAGCTGGGCGTCGTCGAGATCGAGGATGTTGATCCCCCAGGCGCTGCGGACCTCCGCCTGCGTCAGGCCGAGCCCCGCGGCCACCCGGCACTGGGTGGCGAAGTCGTCGTCGATCTCATCGATGAACCCGGACAGTGTCCACATCTTCGTCTTGCTCCTCATCGCGGTGGAACGTGCCGGGCCGAACTCGTGTCGGTCATCGGGGCGACGCGCCCCGCAGGCACACGGACAAGGTTGGCAGTCGTGCGATGATGGCGGCAACGACTTGCCAGTTGTTGCCACACCCCGCCGCCACACGCCTGGGAGGTCCACTACCCATGACAGGTGCGCAGGCCGGGCCCGGGGACGGGGAGCGCGCGGACGGCACCGTCGGCGGGCCCGACGGTGACCCGGACGGCGAGGGTTCGCAGGTCACGATCTACGACGTCGCGGCCGCCGCGGGCGTGGCACCGTCGACGGTCTCGCGGGCACTGTCCAACCCGGGCCGGGTGAGCTTCCGGACTGCAGAGCACGTCCGCCAGGTGGCGGCCGAGCTGGGCTATCGGGCCGGTACTCGGCAGCGGACCTCCTTCGAGGAACCGTCCCGGTTGCTGGCGATGGTCGTCGCCGACATCACCAACCCCGTCTTCTACGGCATGATCCGCGGCGCCGAACGGACCGCCCGGCACGAGGGCTACGAACTGCTGCTGGTCGAGACCCAGGAGTCGTGCGACGTCGAACGGTCGCTGCTCGAGCGGCTCGGCCCGGTGACCGACGGCATCATCCTCACCTCGTCGCGTCTGTCGGACGCACAGATCCTGGCGGTCACCAAGAAGGCCTCCCTGGTGGTCCTCAACCGGCTGGTCAGCCAGGTGCCGTCGGTGGCGACCGACACCCTGCAGGCCAGCGCCAAGGCCGCCGAGCACCTCGCCGCCCTCGGCCATCGGCAGGTCACCTACCTCGCCGGGCCCGAGGCGTCGTGGATGGACGGCGCGCGGTGGCGGGGACTGGTGGAGGCGGGACACCGGCTCGGCCTGCGGATCCGCCGGAGCGGTCCGCACGCGCCGACGCCCACCGGCGGGCGGGACGCGGCGGCGGCGTGGCTCGACCAGCGCACCAGCGGTGTCATCGCCTACAACGACCTGATCGCCATCGGCTTCATCCGCGAGCTCGACGCGGCCGGGATCGACGTCCCCGGCGAGGTCAGCGTCGTCGGCTTCGACAACATCCGCGACAGCGAACTGGTCAGCCCGCCGCTGACGACGGTGGCGGCGCCGCTCGTCAGTCTCGGCTCGGCGGCGGTCAAACACCTGCTGAAGACGGCCGAGCTGCCCTCCCCCACCCTGGAGTCGATCGTCCTGCCGGCCCGGATGGTCGTGCGCGGATCGACCGGGCCCGCGGCCTGAGCCGCATCCGGTTGCCATGTGGCAACTCTCGGCAACAGTGGCCGCGATTCCGGAGCCGTGCGGGACGATGGACCGCATGGTTCCGGCGCTGACTCTGCACCCCCATCGACTCCTCCCCACCGATCCCGCGGTCCGGCGACTGGCCGCCGAACTCTACGGCTCCATCGCGGAGCAGCCGATCATCTCGCCGCACGGCCACGTCCCGCCGCAGTGGCTCGCCGACGACGTCCCGTTCGCCGACCCGACGTCGCTGCTGATCACGCCGGACCACTACGTGAACCGGCTGATGCACGCGCACGGCGTGGGCCTGGACCAGCTCGGCGTGGCGCAGGACGACTTCGACGCCGCCGCCTCGCGCCGCGCCTTCCGCACCCTCTGCGAGCACTGGAGCATCTACCGCGGGACGCCGGTGCGCTACTGGTTCGACCACCAGTTGGCGGAGGTCTTCGGGATCACGGTGCGGCCGAGCGCGGAGACCGCGGACCTGATCTACGACCGGATCGCGGAGTGCCTGGCGGATCCGGCGTTCCGGCCGCGTGCGCTGTACCAGCGGTTCGGCATCGACGTCCTGGCCACCACCGACGACCCGTGCGACGACCTGCGCCACCACCGCAAGCTCGAGGCCGACCCCGAGTGGACCGGCCGGGTCGTCCCCACCTTCCGGCCCGACCGGTACCTCGAGCCGTCCAGCCCCACCTGGAACGCCGACGTCGACCGGCTCGGCGAGGCCGCTGGCGTCGGGGTCGACGACGTCGACGGCTACCTCGCCGCGCTCGCCGAACGGCGACGGTTCTTCATCGCCAACGGCGCCGTCTCCGCCGATCACAGCCACCGCGACGCCCGGACCGACCCGCTACCGGCCGACGAGGCCCGCAGCATCTACCTGCGGGCCCGCGCCGGCACCGCCACCGAGGCCGAAGCGACCGCGCTGCGCCGGCACCTGATGTACGAGATGGGCAGGATGTCGGCCGAGGACGGGCTCGTGATGACGATCCACCCGGCCGTCTGCCGGAGCCACCACCGGCCGAGCGCGGACCGGTTCGGCGCCGACATCGGCTGCGACATCCCCGTCGCGGTCGAGTTCACCGAGGCGCTGCGTCCGCTGCTCAACGCCGTCGGCACCGAGCCGCGCTTCCGGCTGGTGATCTTCACCCTGGACGAGACCACCTTCTCCCGGGAGATCGCTCCGCTGGCCGGCTTCTACCCGAGCGTGTACGCCGGCGCCCCGTGGTGGTTCCTCGACGCGCCCGACGCCATCCGCCGCTACCGCTCCGCGGTCACCGAGACCGTGGGATTCGGCAAGACCTCCGGCTTCATCGACGACACCCGGGCGTTCTGCTCGATCCCCGCGCGGCACGACATGTCCCGCCGGCTCGACGCCGGGCACGTCGCCCAGCTGGTGGTCGAGCACCGTCTGGACGAGGACGAGGCCTTCGAGGTCGTGCACGACCTGGTGGACACCATTCCCAGGAAGGTCTTCAACCTGTGAACGCCCCCACCCCGGCCCGGCTCTCGCGGACCACACCCCCGCCGCCCGTGCGCATCGTGCATCTCGGCCTCGGCAACTTCCACCGCGCCCATCAGGCCTGGTACACGGCCCACGCGGAGGACGCCGCCGACTGGGGCATCGCGGCCTTCACCGGCCGGCGACCCGACGCCGCCGAGGCGCTCGCACCGCAGGGCGGGCTCTACACCCTGATCGTCAAGGGCCCCGAGGACGACGAGCCGGAGGTGATCGGCTCCCTCGCAGCCGCACATCCGGCCGGCGACCACGCCGCCTACCTCGACTACCTGCGTCGACCGGAACTCGCCGTCGTGACCCTGACGGTGACCGAGGCCGGCTACCTCGCCGACCCCGACGGTGCGCTGCGCCGGACGCCGGAGGTCGAGGCCGACATCGCCGCGCTGCGCGCCGCCCCGGACGCGCCGGTGGCCACGCTGCCGGCCCGGCTGGTCGGGGGCCTCGCCGCCCGGCGCGCCGCGCAGGCCGGCCCCGTCACCGTCCTGTCCTGCGACAACCTGCCCGACAACGGGGCGGTGACGCGGCGCGTCGTGACCGAGCTGGCCGCCACCGTCGACCCCGGGCTCGCCGAATGGATCAGCGAGAACGTCGATTTCGCCTCGTCCATGGTCGACCGGATCACCCCCGCCACCACCGACGACGACCGGGCGCTGGTCGCGCAGCGGTGCGGCTACACCGACGCCTCCCCGGTGCCCACCGAGCCGTTCAGCGAGTGGGTGATCGCCGGGGCGTTCCCCGCCGGGCGGCCCGCGTGGGAGACCGCCGGAGTGCAGATCGTCGCCGACGTCACCCCGTTCGAACAGCGCAAACTCCGGATGCTCAACGGCTCGCACTCCCTGCTGGCCTACGCCGCCGGCGTGCGCGGGCACGCCTTCATCGACGAGGCCATCGCCGATCCCGTGTGCCGCAGCTGGGTCGAGGCGCTGTGGGACGAGGCCGCGCCGCATCTGCGGGTGCCCGCCGAGGACGTCGCCGCGTACCGGGCCGCCCTGGTGGAGCGGTTCTCGAACCCGAGGATCCGCCACCGGTTGGCGCAGATCGCCGCCGACGGCTCGACCAAGCTCGTCGTGCGCATCGTCCCGGTGATCCGCGCGGAACGCGCCGCCGGCCGGATACCGGCAGGATGCGCCACCGCGATCGCCGGCTGGATCCGGCACCTCCGCGGCGAGGGTCCGCCGGTCGCCGACGCCGGAGCGGAGCCGTACGTCGCGCTCGCCGCGCAGCCCGACGGTGCCGCCGTGCCCGCCGTCCTGGACCGGCTGGCCCCCGGCCTCGGCGGCGACCGCGAGTTCGTCACCGCCGTGACCGACCGGCTCACCGAGATCAGCCCCGTCGAAACCCACGTCTGAGAGGCCCCACCATGACTGCACCACACGGGTTCGCCGAAGCCTACGGAACCGATCCGGGCGATCCCGCCCGCGCCCAACGGGTCGGCGGGCCCGGCGAACGCCTCTCCCCCGACGAGGTGACCGCCTTCGTCGAGCGGGCCCTCGCCGGCGCGCAGGTCGACGGTAAGCGCGTCTGCCTCGTGATCCCCGACGGCACCCGCACCTGCCCGCTGCCGCTGATCCTGCGCGCGGTCCACCGCGCGCTGGCCGGCCGGGCGAGTGCGGTGACGGTGCTGATCGCGCTGGGCACGCACCAGGCGATGTCGGAGGCGGCGATCGCGAAGCACCTGGGCTACGAGGCCGGCGGGCTGGACGCCACCTACCCCGGCTGGGAGGTGGTCAACCACGAGCACTGGCTGCCCGAGACCTTCACCACCCTCGGCACGATCACGCAGGAGCGGATGGCGGAGCTGACCGGCGGCCTGATGACCGACCTGTCCGTCGACGTCCGGGTCAACCGGCTGGTGCCCGAGGCCGACGTGGCGATCGTGATCGGCCCCGTCTTCCCGCACGAGGTGGTCGGCTTCTCCGGCGGGAACAAGTACTTCTTCCCCGGGGTCTCGGGGGCCGAGCTGATCGACGTCTCGCACTGGGTGGGCGCGCTGATCACCAGCGCCGAGATGATCGGCACCCGCGGCGTGACGCCCGTCCGGGCGCTGGTCAACGAGGCCGCGTCGATGATCCCGGCCGAGCGGCTGGCGCTGTGCCTGGTGGTCGAGTCCGGCTCGGACACCCTGCGGGCCGCGGCCTTCGGCACCCCGGAGGACGCCTGGGCGGCGTGCGCGGCGGTCTCCGCCGAGACGCACGTGACCTACCTGGACCGGACGTACCCGCGGGTCCTGTCCGTGATGCCCACCAAGTACGAGGACATCTGGACCGCGGCCAAGGGCTTCTACAAGCTGGAGCCGATCGTCGCCGACGGCGGCGAGGTGATCATCTACGCACCGCACATCACCGAGATCTCGGTGATGCACCCGCAGATCAGCGAGATCGGATACCACTGCCGGGACTACTTCCTCGGCCAGTGGGACCAGTTCAAGCATCAGCCGTGGGGCGACCTCGCCCACTCGACCCACCTGCGCGGGCAGGGCACCTGGGACCCCGAGAACGGGGAGCGCAACCGCGTGAAGGTGACGCTGGCGACGGGGATCCCCCGCGAGGTCGTCGAGTCGGTGAACCTCGGCCACCTCGATCCCGCGGACGTGGACATCGCCGCGTACCAGGCGGACCCGGACACCTTCGTCGAGCCGCACGCCGGGGAGGTGCTCTACCGGCTCCGCTGATCCGGCCCCGCTGATCCCGCCCTGTCAGGCGCTGAGGGCGTAGACCCGGTCGATGATCGCGAGCGCCTTGACGCCCTCGGCCGGGTCGATCCAGAACGGCCTGCCTGCGGCCACGTGCTCGTGGAAGTCGGCGATCAGCGCCTCGTGCGAGGCGCCCCAGTAGGACCGGCCGGCAGACGGTGCCGTCCGCTCGTCCCGCACGACCTCGACCCGACCGTCGGCGTGGGTGATCGTGAGGTCGCCCCGCAGCACGAGAAGGGCACCGTCGGTGGCGATCTCGATCGTGACCGGGAAGTCGCGCGGGGCGGTGTTCGTCGCGAGGCAGACCGAGCGGGCACCGCTCTGGTGGTCGAGGATCACCTGGGCGGAGTCCTCGACGTCGATCACGTCGCCGAGGAGGTAGGTGCCCGCGCGGCCGCGCACCCGGGTGACCTCGCCCAGCAGCCACTGCAGCAGGTCGAGGGTGTGGATCGCCTGGTTGATCAGGACGCCGCCGCCGCTGGAGACCCGGCGGCCGCGCCACGGCCGCCGGGCGTAGTAGTCGGCGTCGCGGTGCCAGGAGACCGTCGCCGACGCGCCGCGCACCTCCCCCAGCTCGCCCGACGCGAGGATCCGGCGGGCCGCCCGCGAGGCGGTGTTGTAGCGGTTCTGGAAGCAGATGCCGACGGGCGGAACGGGGTCCGCCGCGCACCGTCGGACGAGTCGGTCCGCCTCGTCGAGGCGGTGGGCGACCGGCTTCTCCAGCAGCACGGCGACGCCCGCGTCCAGGGACGAGAGCGCCGGATCGACGTGCCGGTGGTGCGGCGTGCAGATGTGGACGACGTCGGGCCGGACGGCCTCGATCATCGCCAGGTGGTCGGTGAATCCGGGGACGCCGTGCTCCGCACCCGCGGCGCGCGCGGTCGCGGGATCGATGTCGCAGACACCGACCAGCTCGCTACCGGGGAGCCGACCGATGGCGTCCAGGTGCACCACCGAGACGTCGCCGCAACCGATCACAGCCGCCCTGACCATCGCCACACTCCCGTCCCGCGCCCCGGGCGGGGCCACGGAGCGCATGATGGCACGGGCGATGACGGCGCCGAACGGCGTTGCCGGAAATTGTCACGACCGCGACCTGACCTCGCGGCAGCGGTTAGGCTCGGCCTGTGACCGACCCAGCCGTTCCAGGGATGACCGCGACCGAGGCGACGCACCGGGTCGGCGCCGATCTCGCCGGGGTCGAGCGCCTCGGCGTCGCCTTCTCCGGCGGCGTCGATTCCAGTGTGCTGCTGGCGTTGTCGGCGCGCGTCCTGGGCGCCGACGGGGTGGTGGCCCTGCTCGGGGTCTCGCCCAGCCTCGCCGCCACCGAGCGCAGCGGCGCCCACGCGACGGCCGCACGGATCGGCGTCGAGGTGGTGGAGATCGAGACCTTCGAGGGCTACCGGGACGCCTACCGCGCCAACGGCCCCGACCGCTGCTACCACTGCAAGGACGAGCTGTTCACCGTCATCGACGCCGGTGTCGCCCGGCGCCTCGGCCTCGACGCGATCGCCTACGGCGAGAACGCCGATGACGTCCTGCGCCCGGACCGGCCCGGCGCCCGCGCGGCCGTAGAGCACGGCGTGCTCCGCCCGCTGGCCGCCGCCGGACTGACCAAGGCCGATGTCCGCGCCGTCGCCCGGGACCTCGGGCTCGCCGTCGCCGACAAGCCCGCGGCGCCGTGCCTCGCGTCCCGCATCCCGCACTTCGAGGAGGTCACGCCCGAGAAGCTGGCCCAGATCGACCGCGCCGAGGAGGCGCTGCGCGGGCTGGGCCTGGCCGATCTCCGGGTGCGCCACCACGGCGACGTCGCCCGGCTCGAGCTGCAGGCGGACGATCTGCCCCGCGTCGCGTCGGATCCGGTGCGCGACGAGGTACTTCGCGCCGTCCGCGCCGCGGGCTTCCGCTACGTGACGCTGGATCTGGGCGGCCTGCAGTCCGGCGCGTTCACCCTGCCCCTGGTCGGGGTGCGGCATGGCTGAGCGTGCTGCGAGCCCGGCCGGACAGGCGGCCGACCTGGCCGAGCGCGCGGCCGACCTGGCCGACATCGCCCGGCTCGACGTGGACCGCGCGGCCCGGCGGGGCTACCCCGAGGCGGTCTTCTGCGAGGGCAAGAGCGTCGAACAGGTCGCCCGGATCGCGCGGGCGCTCGCCGGGGAGCCGAACGTGGCCCTGTTCACCCGCGTCCGGGACGACCAGGTCGAAGCGATCCTCGAGGCCCTGCCGGGCGCAGCGCACGACGCCGAGGCCCGGATGATCGCGTGGCCCGCCGCTCCACCCGAGCCCGCGGGCGGCGGCGTGCTGGTGCTGGCGGCCGGCACGTCGGACCTTCCGGTGGCCCGGGAGGCCCTGCTGACCGCTCGCCATCTGGGTCGGCGGTCCGAGGTGGTCGTGGACGTCGGGGTGGCGGGCCTGCACCGCGTGCTGGCGGAGGTGCCCCGGCTGCGCGCCGCCAAGGCGATCGTCGTCGTCGCGGGAATGGACGGTGCCCTACCGGGTGTGGTCGCCGGGCTGGTGTCCGCGCCGGTGATCGCCGTGCCTACCTCGGTCGGCTACGGTGCGGCCTTCGACGGCCTGGCCCCGCTGCTGACGATGCTCAACGCCTGCGCGCCCGGTGTCGCGGTGGTCAACATCGACAATGGTTACGGCGCGGGGCATCTCGCGGCCCAGATCGCGGCGCCATGACGGGCTCGGGGGACGTGCACGCGTGGATCGACGCGTCGGCCGGGGTGGCGGGCGACATGCTGCTGGGCGCCCTGATCGACGCGGGCGCCGACCTCGCTGCGATCCAGCGCGCCGTCGACGCGGTGGTGCCCGGGTCGGTCCGGCTCGCGGTCGCCCAGGTCGTGCGGTGCGGACAGCGGGCGACGAAGCTCGACGTCGAGGTGCTGACCGACGATCTGCCGCACCGGCATTGGCGGACCATCCGGGAGAGCCTGACGACGGCCCCGCTCGACGCTCGAGTCCGGGACCGGGCGCTCGCCGTCTTCGGCCTGCTGGCGGACGCCGAGGCGCAGGCCCACGGCATCCCCGCCGAGAACGTCCACTTCCACGAGGTGGGGGCGCTCGACTCGATCGCCGACGTCGTCGGCGTGGCGGCCGCGCTGACGGATCTCGGCGTGACCAGCGTGAGCACGAGCGCCGTCGCGGTCGGTTCGGGCCGGATCGCCGCCGCGCACGGCGACATCCCGGTGCCGGTGCCCGCCGTCGTCACGCTGTCCGCCGGCTGGCGGGTCCATGCGGGCGGTACCGGGGAGCTCGCCACCCCGACCGGTATGGCGCTCGTCGCCGCACTGTCCCGGTCCTGTGAGGACCTGCCCGCCATGGTCGTGCAGCGAACGGGGGCCGGCGCCGGCACCAAGGACTTCCCCGACCGGCCGAACATCACCCGGGTGGTGATCGGTGCGGTCGAGCCCGACGGGCCGGCACCGTCGGGCGGCCCCGGCGCGGAGACCATGACGGTGCTGGAGGCCAACGTCGACGACCTCGACCCACGGCTCTGGCCCGGCGTGATCGACCGACTGCTGGGCGCCGGCGCCGCCGACGCCTGGCTGACTCCGATCCTGATGAAGAAGGGCCGGCCCGCGCACCAGCTCAGCGTGCTGAGCCGGCCGGATCTGGCCGAGGCCCTCGTCGAGTTGATGCTGACGCTCACCAGCACGCTGGGCGTGCGCAGTCATACCGTGCGTCGCACCGCCCTGTCCCGGTGCTGGCGCACCGTCGCCCTCGACGGTGCCGCGTCCGGAGCGGAGGTCAGGATCAAGATCGGCTACGACGACACCGGGATCCGGCAGGCCAACCCGGAGTTCGCCGACGTGGCGGCCGTGGCCGCGGCGTACGACCTGCCGGAGCGCGAGGCACTGGCGCTGGCGCACAGCGCCGCCCGGGCCGCGGGGCTCGTCGTCGGAGCGCCCGCGCCGCGCTGACGAACCCGCCGTCGCCCCTGGGCGGGGCGACGGCGGGCGCTGTGCGGTCTCGCGGCGGGTTTCCGCCGCCTATGCCGGTACGGCCGGAGCTGCCGGCGCAGGCGCCTCCGTCGCCGCGGCGACGGCCTCCTTCTCGCGCTCGGACTGCTTCAGCTCGTCGATCTCCTCGAGGGAGTACGGCGCGGTCTCCTTGGCGGTGAACGCGGCCAGGCCCGAGATCAGCGTCAATCCGATCGTCAGGATCGCGGGCCCCACCCAGTTCTTCAGGTCGGCGCCCGCGAGGGCGGTGGAGGCGACCGGGGCGACGCCGCCGGCGATGGCGAAGCCGATCTGGGTCCCCACCGCGAGCCCGGAGACGCGGACCCGGCTCGGGAACATCTCGGCGTAGAACGCCGGCCAGATGCCGTTGGCCGCGGAGTAGATGAGGCCGTTGGAGATGATGCCGAAGACGAAGATCAGGACCCAGTTGCCGGTCGTGATGGACCAGAGATACGGCGCCGTCGCCACGCCGGCCCCGAGCACGCCGAAGATGAACATCGGTTTCCGGCCGATCTTGTCCGCAAGGAGCCCGGCCAGCGGAATCGCTCCCAACGCAACCACGTTCACGATCACCGGCACGAACAACATGGTCGACTTGTTCAGGTCGTACCCGTTGGTCGCGAACGTCACGGAGAAGCTGCCGAAGACGTAGCTGACGGACGCGAGCAGGGCGCAGGCCGCGACGCGCGCGATGGAGACCCAGTGGAAGCGCACCGCCTGGGTGAGCGGCGTCATGTTGACCTTGACCTCGGACTGCTCGATGAACAGCGGAGGCTCCTCGAGCTTGCGCCGGATGATGTACGCCGCGATGACGACGACGACCGAGAGCCAGAACGGGACGCGCCAGGCCCAGCCGAGTAGGGTCTCCCGGGGGATGAGGGCGGTGAAGGGGATGAAAACGCCCGTCGCCAGCAGACCGCCGGCCTGGGTGCCGTTCAGCGTCCAGCTGGTGGTGAACGCGCGGTGGCGGTCGTCGGCGTGCTCGAGCGACATCGTGACCGCGCTCGCCTGCTCACCGGAGACGGACAGGCCCTGGATGATCCGCAGGACCACGAGCAGGATCGGCGCCGCGATGCCGATGTCGTGGTACGTCGGCAGGCAGCCGATCAGGAACGTGCAACCGCCGATGCCGAAGAGGGTCAACATCATGACGAACTTCCGGCCGAACCGGTCCGCGAGGGGCCCCAGGATGAGGGCGCCCAGGGGACGCACGACGTAGCCGACGGCAAGGGTCGCCATGCTCAGCAGCACGCCGATCCCCGTCGGGAGCTCCGGCGGGAAGAACAGTTTGTTCAGCACCAGCGCGGCGGCCGTGCCGTAGACCGCGAAATCGTAGTACTCGAGTGCTGAGCCGATCCAGGAGGCGATCGCGGCTCTCTTCGGGGTGCGAACGTGAGGTTCGCTGGTACCTGTACTCATGTCGCCTCCATTGGCGCTGGAAGGGCGCCGGCCCAGGTCTGCACAGATGCCCTGGCCTGCGTGTTTCACTCGGCAACCGCGTGATGACGGCAACGTACCAGAGGCTTATACGCCGAGTCCCGGGTTTCGTCGAGGTCCGCGGACGGGTTCCGTGGACGCCGTGGCGACCGGCGCTATCCCCGCGCGGAGGGCGGCCGTGGACGCACGGCTCAGGCCTCGCGCACGTACGCGAGCAGGTCCGGATCGGCGGATTCCAGACGGTCCGCGATCTCGCCGCCGTCACACCGCATCAGGGCGACGGTGACCGTCTCCCCGTCCACGCCTGGGGTCCGGTGCAGCACCGCCCAGGTGCCGCCGGAGTCCTCCCAGCGCCGCAACTGCTCGAGCGGGGTCGCCATGGGATCGAGAGTAGACCTGCCGGCCGTAGACCGGCTGGGCCGGCGGGTGAGGGAATCGTCGGGGCGGCGACGATCAGGCGACGGCCTTCGCGACGAGCGCGGCGATCCTCGCCTCGGTTTCGGCGTCCAGTGCGGTGATGTTCCAGACGATCGGATGCATGGTGGCGCCCTCTTCGAAGGCGGGGTTCACCGTCTCGCCGAAGCCGAAGGCCACGTACGTCTCCCCCGGCTTGATGTAGCAGATGTCCTCGCCGCCGCCGACGTAGAACGGGAGGCCCCACCGCACGACCGGCTCGAGACCCGGCGCGTTCTCGCGGATGATCGCGTGCACGCGCTCGCCGATCTCGGCGTACGGCGCGGGCATCGCCCGAAGCTTGGCCAGGACGGCTGCGTCGCCCTTCTTCGTGAACATGACGGTGGCCTCCAGCGGTCGGTCGGGGCCTTCACGCTACCCGCCGAACCTGCACCGGTCGAACGAGCACGGGTCAGGGCCGATCCGTGCCGAGGGCGTCGCGCGCGGAATCCAGGCGCTTGCGGGCGACGATCGTTCGCGGATGTTCTGAACCGAGTTCACGTTCGTACCACCGCACCGCCGCCTTCCGAAGCTGGATCGCATCGGCCGCCCGGCCTGCCGATTCGTAAGCGGCCGCCAGATCCTCACGGACATTCGCAGTGCGCTGGTGATCATGACCATAAAGCCGCTCGATATCGGCCATCAGCTGCTCCAACATCGACACCGCGCTGTCGACCTCACCTGCTCTTAGATGCGCGTACGCCAAATTTCCTCGCGACGCCAACGTGTCCGGGTGATTCTCTCCCAACACCCGCACCCGATCAGACAACGTCCGCTCGAACAACGGAATCGCACGCAACACATCACCAGCAGCCTCGTACGCCGACGCCAAATTATTCCGCGAACTCAACGTATGCGGATGATCCTCACCCAACACCCGCACCCGATCAGACAACGTCCGCTCGAACAACGGAATCGCACGCAACACATCACCAGCAGCCTCGTACGCCGACGCCAAATTGTTCCGCGAACTCAAGGTATGCGGATGATCCTCACCCAACACCCGCACCTGATCCTCCACCGCCCGCTCGAACAACGGGATCGCACGCGACACATCACCAGCAGAATGATACGCTGACGCCAAATTGTTCCGCGAACTCAAGGTATGCGGATGATCCTCACCCAACACCCGCACCTGATCCTCCAACGCCCGCTCGAACAACGGAATCGCACGCAACACATCACCAGCAGCCTCGTACGCCGACGCCAAATTGTTCCGCGAACTCAAGGTATGCGGATGATCCTCACCCAACACCCGCACCCGATCAGACAACGTCCGCTCGTACAACGGGATCGCACGCAACACATCACCAGCAGCCTCGTACGCCGACGCCAAATTATTCCGCGACGTCAAAGTATCCGGATGATCCTCACCCAACACCCGCACCTGATCCTCCACCGCCCGCTCGAACAACGGGATCGCACGCGACACATCACCAGCAGATAGATACGCCGATGCCAAATTGTTCCGTGAAAATAGTGTGTCCGGATGGTCCTCGCCGAGCGCCCGCTCCGCTTCGCCGACATCGCGCTCGAGCCGGGCGATAGCCTCGCCGAGCTTGCCCGCCTGTTCCTCGACTCTTGCCATCGCGCCGCTCGCGTCCAGCCGCACGGACAGCGCCGCCGACGAGTTGCGCGCAGGCGGACTCTCGGCGACGGCGAGAGCCTGTTCGGCGGCATCACGCGCCGCGTCCAGCCTGCCTAACGCGGCCTCTGCGAGCGCAAGCCCGGTGAGAAGCCTCGCCAGATCAACCGCCGCACCGGTGTCGTGGGCCGCGGGACCGCGCAGAGCCTCGATCCTCGCCATCAGCGAGGGTTCCTCGTCGGACACCGAATTTCGCGACAGAACCGCTCGCGGCCGGACACCTCCGACCCTGAGCCCCGGATCCCGGAGCAGCAGCGCCCCCAGGTTAGAATCAGCCTTCGCAACCAGGGGTGCCGCGGCACGCGCGATGGCGTCGTCGTCGCCGATGACGTGCGCCGCGAGGTCCATGTAGTCCCAGGCAAGCCGGGAATCGCCGATGCCACTGCGCCCGAGCTGGGTCATCAGCAGGGCCTCGTCGTCGAGCAGCGGTGGATGGTGATGCAAGTGACCGACAGCGATGTCGGACACCGTGTTACGGAGCGGATTCGCGGGCGCGCACACGAAGTCCTTGATCCGGCCCAACCGTGCGGTGCCCACCTCGGTGGGCTCCCACGGCCGGTACTCGGGAGGCGCGGTCACGCGGGTGATCATCAGCCGCAGCCCCACCGGCGGATCGGTGAGGGGCGCGAGCGACCGCAGGACCATGCGCGTACCGTCGAGCTGCTCGGGCGTGTCGAGCGCGAAGGCCACGACCTCGTCGGCCAGCTCCGCGAGCGCCATCGTGTTGCTGCTGGTGATTCCGGTGCGCGCGTCGATCAACAGCAGATCGAGCCCGAGTTCCTCCGCGAGGCGGGCGCGCAGCGCGTCGATCATCTCCAACGCCGAGCCGTCCGCTGCTCGCCGATCGAATTGCAGGCGACGCAGCTCGGCGAAGTAGTTCGGCGACGGGACCGAACCGGCGGGCATCGACCACAGCCGGCCACCGGCGAGTCGCTCGAAACCGAGATGGGTGTCACCGACGGTGATTTCCCGCAGATACGGCAGGAGGTCGGCCGGCGGCGCGCCCTCGAGTTCAGTGTCGAGGAGATATCCCACCAGCCCGCGGCTCGGCGGCTCGGCGTTGATGCCGAACTTGTACGTGGTGCCGGGTGCCTCGAAATCCATGTCGAGGACCGCCACGCGCTTGCCGAGTGCGGCCGCGAACACGGCGATGTTCGCGAGGGAGAGTGTCCTACCCGTGCCTCCCTTGTAGCTGTAGAAAACGACGGTCTTCATGCAGCCGCATTCCCGAAGTACTCGTCGACCTGCTGCTTGCGGCGCATTCGAACCACCGCATGCGGGTGCTCTGAGTCGAGCTCCGCGAGGATCCGCGCGAGGTGCTGAACCGTCTCCGGCGATGCGCTCACCTCCGGCCGGGTGAGCATCCGCGGAACGACGCGCCGCAACAACGCGCGCCGGCGGGGATCGTCCAACCACCTGGCGAGAACCCTCGGTGCCGCCGCAACGAGCTCGGGCGACAAGGGCGCGCCGGCATCGAAGGGCACCGTCGGCACCAGCTCTTCGGCACGAGCCTGCAGTTCCTGCCAGCGCCCGACGCGCTCGCCGACGGGGTCCACCGCACCGTCGGCGAGCAACCGTTCGAGGGTCCTCTCCCCTATCTCGAGCGGATCCCCGGGCAGGTACAGATCGTGGCGCCGCAGCACGCCGCGATCATCACGGCTGACGAAGTACTCGCCACCCGGCGCCATCGCCACGAGCTCGATCATGATCGCACCACGGTCAGGCTGAGATCGCCGTCGCGAGCCAGGCTACGAACAAGTCCCAGCGCCTCCACCGGCAACGGCACAGACACGGTTCCGGTGTCGCCCGCCGCCACCCCGGCAAACCTCGCCTCAAGGTAACGGCTGTCGACTTCATCGACGAACTCGTGCGCCACACGGATCTCGTCCACGTCATCGAGCGCTCGGCTCCCGTGCCGCACGATCACCTCGATCAGGTCCTGTTCGCTGAACTCGTTCTTCACTTCGTCCGCAACAAGTCTCGGCCAGGACGCCCTCGGCACCTTCGCTGCGACCTCGCCACGTTCGGCCGTGGCAAGTTCGGAACGGCACTCCCAGTCGGCGACCTCGGAGTGCAGGCGACCCTCGTCGAGCACTCCGGACGGTGCATAGACAGCGGCGCTGTTGTGCGGAACCACCAGGAGCCGCTCATCGGAGCGGGGAGCGTAAACCATTCGGAACGGGCCGTAGTTCGCATCGCCCGTCATCGGTGGAAGATCGAGAGTCCCGTAGACGACCTCACCGCGGGCATCGAGGTGATTCTCCACGACCTCGCGACGCGGCGCCCAAATCCCCTCCCGGAAGAAGCCGTCGATCCCCCCTGGATGCATCGTCGGGGTACTGAGCACGCGGGGCGGCTCCGCGGTACAGAACGCCACCATCTTCTTCGCGTCGACATTGGTACCCACTCGACTCGATCGGAGTTCCGCGCGAAACTCGTGCGCGACGGGATTCCGGTCGCAGATCCTGTCCGCGCGCTCGCGCCACGCGGCGGAATTGGCGGCTGCACTCTCATCGATCGACATCGGGCCCCCTATCTCCCCCTCAGGGTACGACGCTGCGAATGGACCGCATCGTCGGTCGGGGATTCGCACCGGATACACGTAAGGCCCCCTCGCCTGAGGGGGCCTTACGTGTATCCAAGCGTGGAGCTAAGGGGAATCGAACCCCTGACCTCCTCGATGCGAACGAGGCGCGCTACCAACTGCGCTATAGCCCCTTGCGGAACTCGACTACCTTAGCAAGTCCGCCCGGCAAACTACTAACCGACCTTGCGCTCCAGCGGTTCCCGCAGGTCAGCGGGGCGATCGAGGAAGTCGAACTCCTCGGCGCGGTAGCGCGGCAGGTGGTCGAAGGCGGGATCCTCATCGTCGATCTCCATGACGATGCAGCCGCCACGGCGCAGGTGCGCCGGCACCCCGTCGCGCACCTCGGCCTCACGGGCCCGCTCGCGGCGCGCGCGCTCGAGCCGCGCCATCCGGCGGCGCCGGATCTCGGACTCGATGCGCACCGTCCGGCGCAGGTAGGTCAGGTAGACGACCAGCGCGAGCACCACGCCACCCAGCCCGTACCAGGCGAAGGGGACGTTCATCAGACCGGCGCCCAGGGCGATCACGGCGATCACGCCCAGCAGGAGCGTCACGCGCTGCCGGAACCGGAACCGCGCCTCCGTCAGGCGGGCGTCGTTCTCGGGGTCGTAGCCGCCGCGCCGGCGCCGCGGCTCCGCGTCGGCGTCCTCCGCCCGGGAGACGGCCCCGGCGTACTCGTCGTCGAGATCATCGGCGTCGTCGTTCGCGGGACGGGAGACGGGGGTCAGCTCCTCGGTGAGCTGCTCGTCCACCTCGTCGACGATCTCCTCGTCCACCTCCCCGGTCGCTTCGAGAGGCTCGTCCCCGAGATCCTCGACCTCAGCCACCTCCGGCTCGGCCGGTGCGGTCACGCGCCGGACGATCGGCTCCGCCTCGGGGGCGGCGGCGTCGCTCTCGGCCTTTCCGGCCGGTTCAGCCATGGGGATGTCGTCGAGGTCCACGATCTTCGCGCGCATCGCGGCGCGCTCGACGGTGGGGATCGGGGTGGTGACGCCGTCCATCGGGCTGGATCCGTGCAGGTCGTCGACGTCGGAGTCGACATAGGCGTGCGCCTCGGCCTCCTCGTCGGCGGGGAGCTCGTCCTCGGCAACGGTGCCCGTCTTCCCCAGCACGATCCGCCCGCCCTCGTCGCGCCCGCCCTCGTCGACGAGGTCCCCGACGAAACCGTCCTCGCCCGGCTCCTCCTCGTCGGAAGCCTCGTCGGCGCGGGTCTCGGCCACGACGGCCGTCGGCCGGATGCGGCGGCGCACGGCGCGACCGGCGGAGCCGCCGCGGTGCAGTAGACGGGTCTTGAGCGTCGCGTCGGACACCTGGTTCACCTTGGGGTGCCGCGCGGCCAGCATCGGAACGAGCACCACCAACCACGCGACGAGCAGCCCCACCCAGAGCAGTGTCTGCGGGATCATGTCGGCTCCCTCCGGCATTGAAATCGATCACGGATCACATCCGTGTAAGTCGCCTAGAAGGCTATTTCACCAGGGTGGATCAGCACGCCCGACGCGCCGTAGCGAAACCCCAAAAATCTCAAACAGTCACTTCAGTCACAGGCTCAGAACCGCGCCCGACCCGACCTGACGACCCGCGCGACCATCGAATCGGCGATCTCCTCGGCGGTGATCGCCACCAGGAGATGGTCCCGCCAGGCACCGTCGACATGCAGGTACCGGCGCAACAGCCCCTCCTCGCGGAAGCCCGCATTGCGCAGCACCGCACGCGATCCCGCGTTCTCCGGGCGCACCGTCGCGTCCACGCGGTGCAGTCCCAGCCGGCCGAAGCAATGGTCGACGGCCAGCGCCACGGCCACCGTCGCCACCCCGTGGCCGGTCACCCGGCGATCCACCCAGTACCCCACCCACGCGCTCTGCAGCTGCCCGCGGGTGACGTTCCCGATCGTGATCTGGCCGGCGTAGGCACCGTCGACCTCGATGACCATGGGGACGATCGTCCCGGACCGGGCCTGCGAGCGGAGCGAGGCGCACAGCGGCGTCCACTGCGAGACCGCATGCCGGCGCTGCCAGTCCACCTCGCCCGACGGTTCCCAGGGCTCCAGCTCGGCGCGGTTGAGCAGGCGCAGGCGCGACCACTGCCGGGCGTCGCGGGCGCGGATGGGCCGCAATCGCACGACGCCGGCGGAGGTCGTGAGCGGCCCGAGGTCGACCTGCCAGTTCGCTCCGAACACGGCTTCAGCCGCGCTGGGCGAGGAAGGCGACGACCACGTCGTCGCCCGCGCGGACCTCGGTGACCTCCGGGTCCACGACGATGAGGCAGTTCGCCTCGGCAAGGCTCACCAGCAGGTGGGAGCCGTTGTCGGGGATCGGCGCGACCATGAACTCGCCGGTGTCCTCATCGCGCATGAGCTGGCCGCGCACGTACTCGCGGCGGCCGGCGGGCGACTTGTGCGAGGCGGCGCTCTTGGCGGTCACCAGGCGGCGCATCGGCTGCCGCTTGCCGAGCGCGATGCGGATCAGCGGCCGCACCATCACCTCGAAGGCGACGAGCGCGCTCATCGGATTCGAGGGCAGCAGGAAGGTGGGCACCTGGTCGGGGCCCAGGGTTCCGAAGCCCTGCACCGACGCGGGGTGCATCGCGATCCGCTCGACCGCGAGATCGCCGAGTTCGGCGAGCGCGGCGGTGATGTCGTCGGAGGCGCTGCCGCCGAGCGCGGAGGTCACGATCACGACCTCGGAACGCTGCAGCTGCGCCTCGACGGACTCGCGCACCCCGTCGGTGCTGACGATCCCGACCCGGTGCACCTCCGCGCCGCAGTCGCGGGCGGCGGCCGCCAGCGCGTAGGAGGCCACGTCGTAGACCTGGCCGGCGCCGGTGTCCCGGTCGATGTCGACGAGCTCGCGGCCCACGGAGATCACGGCGACGCGCGGCCGCGGATGCACGGAGACCTTGTCGCGCCCGACCGCGGCGAGCAGGCCCACCTGCGCGGGACCGACGACGGTGCCGCGGCGCACGGCCACGTCGCCCGGCTGCACGTCGTCACCGGTGCGGCGGACGTACTGCCCCGACCGGACCGAGTGTCCGACGCGGACTTTCGACAGGCCACCGTCGGTCCACTTGTCGGGGAGGACGGCGTCAGCGAGCGTGGGCAGCGGCGCGCCGGTCTCGACCTTGACGGCCTGACCGGGCTGCAGCCGGATCGGCTGGCGATTGCCCGCGCGGACCTCGCCGACGACCGGCAGCGAGACCACGACGGGCTCGCCGGTCTCCTCGTCGGTGCTGCCTGCGGCCGCGACGTCCACCGAGCGCACGGCATAGCCGTCGATGGCGGCCTGGTCGAAGGCGGGAAGGGCGCTCTCGACGACCACTTCCTCCGCGCACATGAGGCCCTGCGCCTCGGAGATCCCCACGCGCACCGGGCGCGGCGCCACCGCCGCCGCCGTCACCCGTGCTAGATGGTCCTCCACGGAGCGCATGACCCTCCCCTATCGATTCAGCCGTGCCTGCAGCCACTCGCGCAGGTCGGGACCGTAGTCGTCACGGTCCAGTGCCAAGTCAACCGCAGCCTTGAGGTAGCCCCCGGGATTTCCGAGGTCGTGTCGGGTTCCGCGGTGCACCACCACGTGCACGGGGTGCCCCTCGCTGATGAGCAGCGCGATGGCGTCGGTCAGCTGGATCTCGCCGCCCGCGCCCTTGTCGATGCGGCGCAGCGCGTCGAAGATCGCCCGGTCCAGCAGATACCGGCCGGCCGCCGCGTAGTTCGACGGCGCCTCCTCGGGCTTGGGCTTCTCGACCATGCCGTTGACCTTGAGCACGTCGGGGTTGACGGCGTCGGGGACGATCTCGACGTCGAAGGCGCCGTAGCTGCTGATCTGGTCCGGAGAGACCTCGATCGCGCACAGCACCGAGCCGCCGCGCTTCTCCCGGACCTTCGCCATCGTGGTGAGGACGCCGTTGGGCAGCACCAGGTCGTCCGGGAGCAGGACGCTGACGGCGTCCTCGTCGTCGTCGAGGACCGGCTCGACGCAGGCCACGGCGTGGCCCAGGCCCAGCGGCTTCTCCTGGATGACGGCCTCGGCGTGGATCAGGTTGGGGGCGCGCCGCACCTTGCGCAGCATCGCCGTCTTGCCGCGCTTCTCGAGCGTGCCCTCGAGCACGAGGTCCTCGACGAAGTGGGCGACGACGCCGTCCTTGCCGGGGCTGGTCACGATGCACAGGCGCTCCGCGCCGGCGGCGGACGCCTCCTCGGCGACCAGCTCGATACCGGGGGTGTCGACCACCGGGAGCAGTTCCTTGGGCACCGTCTTCGTCGCGGGTAGGAAGCGAGTACCGAGGCCGGCGGCGGGCACGATCGCGGTCTTCGGGATGGACGGCGTGGTGGTCATTCCACCACCCTAAGCCAGGTCACACAGAGGTAACGACCTGAGTGCGTGGATCACAGTGGGAGGATGACGTGATGCCCGACTCCCCCGACGCCCCCTCACCCACGGCGTCCAAGCAGGCGTGGCGCGCGTGGTTCCGGCAGCGCCGCGCGGCGATGAGCGCCGCCGACCGCGCCGCCGCGGGTGCTGCACTGACCTCGCTCGCGGCGTCCCTGGACCTCGGCGCGGTGGTCGCGGCGTACGTGCCCGTGGGCTCCGAACCCGCCCTCGTGCTGGACCGGCCGGTGCTGCTCCCGGTGACCCCGCCCGAGCCCGGCCCGCTGGACTGGGCGTGGTCGGGATCGCTGGAACCCGGCCCCTTCGGGCTCCTCGAACCCGCTGGTCCCCGGCTCGGTGTGGACGCTCCGTCCTCCGCGTCGACGGTGCTGCTCCCCGCCCTCGGCGTCTCCCGCGGCGGGGTACGGATGGGCCGCGGAGCGGGGTACTACGACCGGTCCCTGCGCCCGGGACCTCGGCTCATCGCGGTGATCTACGACCACGAGCTGGTCGACTTCCTTCCCTCCGAACCCACGGACGTGCCGGTGCACGCGGCACTGACCCCGTCGGGGCTGGTGGAGTTCTGAGTCGGGCGGCAACAGCGGGGCCGACGGTGGCCGGGCGGCCGCGTCGGGTTGGCGGCAGAGGCGGCCGCGTCTTCGCACGGGCCATGCGCGGCACGCATGACACATGAATCCGCAGGTAGGAGCCTCGTTTTGGGAGACGGGCCATGCGCGCGACGCATGGCCTCCCCGCTATCTCCACTGCTTGATTGCGTGACGGTGTGGTGGGCCCGCCGGCACCACCACCGGATCCGGCTCGTCGGTCGTCCCCCGCGCGACACCGATCCGCGGCCACCGCGTTCGCTCCCCCACCAGGAGCCGGTCGTCCGGTGGGGGACCGACCGTCCCCCGCGCGGCGCCGAGTCCCCCACCAGACGCCACCTCTCCCCCACAACGCGTGCCATGCGCGTCGCGCATGGCAGGCGCCGCAAAATATGGGTTTGACCTGCGCATTCATGGCGCCTGCGTGGCGCGCATGGGTTCTCGGAACGACAGCGCTTCCTCACGCATCCAGCCGCGAACCCGGCGCAGCGCGGCCCCCGGGGTGAGGGCGGCGCACCGTCGGGCTACTAGACCAGAAGCCGGCTGACGTACTTCTCCCCGTACGCGCGCAGCGCCGCGGAGTCACCGATCTCCAGCCCCGTGGGCGGATTGGACAGCAGCGAACCGGTGATCCGCAGCATGAGGTCGGTCACGGAGCACAGTTCGGCGTAGTCCTGCTCGGCGCCGGAGTTGCGCAGCCGGATCACGATGCCCTGGATCAGCAGGTCCCAGACCCCGCGCGGGATGCGCAGGAAGTACTCGGGCTCGGCGGCGAGCACCTTCGAGACCGCGAGGTTCGACTCCGCCTGCTCGATGCTCAGCGCGAAGACCTCCACGAGGGTCTGCTGGGGCGTGAATCCGACGATGGCCTTGTCGAGCTTGCGGCGCAGGGTACGGATCTCGATCGCCACGACCCGGGCGATCAGCTGGTCCCGATTGGGGAAGATCCGGTAGAGGGTGCTGCGCGAGACGTGCGCCTGCTTGGCGACCTGGTCCATGCTGACGCCGGGGATGCCGTTCGCGGCGATCACCTCGCGCGCCGCGTCCACGATCCGCCGCGATGGTGAGGGAACCGTCATGGCCGTCATCGTATCCGGCCACACCGCTGGCACTCGACTCGCCAGAGTGCTAATTCGAGAGGTAGAATCGCTTCGTGCCTACTTACTCGTATCAGTGCAAGGAGTGCGGCGAGGCCTTCGACGCCGTGCAGTCGTTCTCCGACGATCCCCTGACCGTGTGCGCCGACTGCGGCGGCCCGCTCCGGAAGCTGTTCAACTCCGTCGGCGTGGTCTTCAAGGGAAGCGGCTTCTACCGCACCGATTCCCGCAGCTCGAAGGCCGACACGACCGCGAAGTCGGAGACCAAGAGCTCGTCGGACACCGCCAAGAAGGTGGAGGCGGCGACCTCCTAGAGTCGACGCCATGACGCACGTATTCGACGAGGCGACGGCGGTCCGGCAGGACGACGGCGTCTTCCACGCGCACACGCATCCGGCCTACAACAACATGGTCGGCCCGTTCGGCGGCATCACCGCCGCCACGGTGGTCGCTGCGCTGCAGGCTCACCCGGAGGCCCAGGGGCATCCGTTGAGCCTGACGATCAATTACGCGGCGCCCATCGCCAACGGTGCTTGGGACATCGCGGTCACGGTGCTGCGCACCAACCGCACCAATCAGCACTTCACCTTCGTGATCGAGCAGGGCGACGGTGCCGTGGCCTCGGGTACCGCGGTCTTCGGCACGCGCCGCGACACCTGGGGCGCCACGGAGTCGGAGTTCCCGCAGGTGGACGCGCCGCAGGACTATCCCGAACTGCCCTTCCCCGAGTTCATCTCCTGGGCTGCGAATTACGAGACCCGGTTCATCGAAGGCAGCCTGGAGATGGACGGCCCGCAGGACTCGTCGACGACCACGCTGTGGCTGCGCGACAAGCCCGCGCGCCCGCTGGACTACCCGGCGCTGGCCTCCCTCGCGGACGCCTTCTTCCCCCGGGTCTTCCTGCGCCGCGGCACCTATCTTCCGGCCGGCACGATCTCACTGACGACGTACTTCCACGCGAGTCCCGCGGAACTCGAGCAGCAGGCCGACGACCACCTCCTCGGAACCGCCCGCGGCGCCCGGTTCGGGCACGGCCACTTCGACCAGTACGCCCAGCTCTGGGGCCGGAACGGCACGCTGCTGGCGACCACGCACCAGATCGTCTACTACAAGGATCCGCAGGCCTGATCGGCCCGTTCCTCCACAGGTTCGGGGTTATCCACAGGGACCCTCGCGCCGGGCTTTCTCCGACGGTGCGCCGTCGTAACCTCCGGGCATGGACTCCTTGCAACCGACCGGGATGGAACGGATCCGGGCCGCGCTACGGCCCGGCTGGGCCCGCACACTGACGGCGCGCCGGGCCACCGCCGCGGCCCTCGCCGCGCTGGCGCTCGTGGTGGCACTGACCAGCCGGCCGAGCGGGCCGCAGGCGCAGGTGCTCGTCGCCGCACGGGAACTCGGGCCGGGCGGCAAGCTCACCGTTGAGGACGTCGCCGTGCGCACTGTGCCCGCGGATCTCGCACCGCAGGACGCCCTCGCCGCGCCGGACGACGCCGTCGGCAGGTCGGTGACCGGCCCCGTCGCCGCCGGCGAGATCCTGACGGTGCGGCGCGTGCTCACCGACCGCACCGCCGGCCAGATCCGTCCCGGGGCGCGCCTGGTCCCCGTCTCCCTCCAGGATTCGGCGACGATGGATCTGCTCCGCCCGGGCGACGTGGTCGACGTGGTGGCGCAGCGCAAGGACGACTCCCCGGCCGTGCTGGCCCGCTCGGCGACGGTGGCGGTCGCCCCGGCGGCGCAGGCCACGCGACAGCAGGCCCGCACCGCGATGCTCGCCATGTCGGAGGCCGAGGCGCACGCGGTGGCGGCCGCGGCCCTGAGCTCACCCCTGTCGGTGGTCTTCCGGTGAGCTCAGCCGACGCGGTGGGTGAGCTCGCGGATCAGCCAGGTCTGGCGCTGCCGGGCCACCTCGGCCGCGGCTGGCCCGAAGTAGTAGCGCACGTACTGCTCGCCGGCCCGGCGCTGGGCACGGGTCGGCAGGGTGGCGAGCTCGGCGGGCGGAGCGAGCCGCGCCGCGTCCGGGGTGCGGACGGCGCCCTGCAGCCACCGCCGCTGCTCGACGATCATCCACCACCAGGCGCCGCCCAGGAGGGTCAGGGTGACCGCGCACTTCAGCGCGATGAGACCGAGCACGAGCACCGGGTTCTCGCCGCTGGGCGCGTTCCACCAGAAGTGCATCAGGTAGGACAGGGCGACGGCGAGAGCCGCCGGCGCCGGCCGCGACCGCAGCAGCGCGAGGCCCAGTGCGAAGAAGGCCGTGTACACCCAGTGCGACTGGAAGCCGAAGAGCGCGCGCAGCAGCGTCACGGTGAGCGCACCGCGCGCATCGGACTGCGCGTCGCGCAGTGCGAAGGTGATCGCGTACGAGAGGTTCTCGACCACCTGGAAGCCGAGGCCGGCGAAGGCGCCGACGGCGAAGATCTGCAGAGGTCGGCGCAGCCGGTCGCGGAAGACCACCAGCAGCAGGGCGACGCCGGCGCCCTTGATCGTCTCCTCGTCGAGCGGCCCGATCAGGGCGGCGCCCCAAACGGTGGCCCCCGGATCGTCGAGGACGTCGCTCACCGCGTCGGAGGCGAAGCCGTTGACCTGCAGCGCCAGTCCGCACGCGCCGATCGCGCCCCAGGCGAAGGCGAGCGCCCACGCGCTGCGCACCTGGGCGTGCGACCGGTCCAGCGCCCAGATGATCACCGCGATCACCGCCGCCGCGAGAAGGATGATCGGTCCCGCCACGGCCACTGCCACGCCGGACTCCGCGAGCCGCGGCACCAGGTCGCGCGCCAGCACGTAACCGCCGCCCAGCAGGCCCGCCACGAACACCCAGAAGGAGATCGTGGTGATTCTCGCCCGCATCAGACCTCCCGCAACGTCTGGACGAGGGCGGGCAGGTCCGGTGCGGCACCGTCGGGACCGCGCAGCGTGAGCACGGTGACCAGCAGGGTGTCCCGCCCGACGACCGCGCACTCCCCCGTCCGTCCGTCGCCGGCGGCGGTGCAGCTGCGGCCGGAGAACTGCGCACCGCGCAGCTCACCGGTGAAGCGGGCGTCGATGCCGCCCAGGCCGAATTCGCGCAGGCGGCGCGGAGCGGCGGTATCGAAATCGGTCATGCCGGTGGTCAGCCGCACGGTGAGCGAGCTTCCGCTGGGATGGACGAAGCGGGTCACGTCGGCGCGGCCGGTGGGCACCTTCTCCCATCCCGACGGTGCGCGGAAGTCGACTCCGGCGTAGTCGTTTCCGAGCCGGTACCTCGCGTCCGTGACCGGCGTGCGCGGTGTGGGCACGGCGCGTTCGATGCCGAACCACCCCGCGGCCAGGCCACCGACGACCAGGATCACACCCACCGACACGCCCGCGTCCACTGCGCGCCCTCGATTCATACGGCTAGCATAAGTCCGAAATCGCCACAGGCGTCACTGCCGTTTCAACGACACGAAGGACTGACGGACATGCTCAAGGGATTCAAGGACTTCCTGCTCAAGGGCAACGTGCTGGACCTCGCGGTCGCCGTTGTCGTCGGCGCCGCGTTCACCGCGATCGTCACCGCGTTCACCGAGCACATCGTGCAGCCGCTCATCGCGTCGATCGGCGGCGGCAAGGAGGTGCACGGCCTCGCGTGGGCCCTGCGGAAGACTCCGGACGGCAAGCCGCTCGACGGCACCGTCATCGACCTCGGCGCCGTGATCACCGCCGGGATCAACTTCCTCCTCGTGGCGGCGGTCGTCTACTTCATCCTGATCATGCCGTACGAGCGGATGAAGTCCCGCTTCGCGCCGCAGAAGGCCTCCGAGGACGAGGTGGACGTGCTCGTCGAGATCCGTGACCTGCTCGCGGCGCAGGCCGCGCCGCAGCAGGGCGGCGCGCACTCCGCGCTCCCGCCGACGGGCCAGTTCCCCTCGCAGAAGCCGCAGCTCTGACGCTCGAGACGCCACGAAAGCCGGCCTCCCCCACTGTGGGCGAGGCCGGCTTACGTTTCTCGGTTCGACGGTGCCCCGCCGCTCAGCCGAGCGTGAAGCGATCACCCCACAGGATCGCCGTGGTCTGCGAGTTGCCGGCGCCGGCGCTGACGATCACGTAGAGCCGGGCCTGCGCGTAGCCGCCGCATCCGTCCACGCCGATGGTCTGGTCGCTGTAGGAGAACCCGCCACTCGACCCCTCGAAGGTGAAGCTGTTCGACGGCGACGCCCAGTTCGGCTTGATCTCGTCACCCGGCTTGGGGAAGGTCGCGCGATCGAAGGTCAGCGACTGGGTGCCGATCTGGCCGGCACCGATGCCGATCGAGCCGCCCGTCGTTCCGGTCACGGACGGCCCTTCGGCGTCCGGACCGAAGGTCGGCCCGTTGAGCGAGGCCCCGGCCTCGACGGACGCCGTCTGGATCTCCACCTGGCAGCCGATCGCGTATCCGGCCTCGATCGAGCCGCCGTCGCCCTGACCGTCGATCTTCACGCTGATGGCGCCACTCACCCAGGCGTTGCGCGTGGAGGGAAGGGCGACCATGCCGGGCGACAGCTTCGCCTGTTCGCCGCGCGAGCTGATCGTGACGCTGCCTCCCGACGGCAGCTTGACCACGGTCGTCTTCGCCTTCAACGGGATGACGGTGTCCGCCCCGGCCGCGGCGGGAACACCCAGCCCTACGGCAGTGAGAGCACATAGTCCGAGTACTGCAGTGCGCATCGATCCGATTGCCATGAACCCCAACTCCTTATGTTCCCGCTCAGCGGCGATGTCGCCGCTCAACGCAAGCGATCAGGGGCAGACGTTAACAGCAGAGAATCGGCCATTTCGCCCAGAACCAGTTCGGCAATAGCGAATTAACACAACGTAAATATGCACAGATTGCAATCGAGATATCGCCCACATCGGGGAGCCGATCGACATTTGCCGGAAACGACGAAGCGGCGCACCGCGAGTATCGCGATGCGCCGCCCTTCGTCGTCTACGGGCTCGAAGCCGGCTGGTTACTCCGCGCCGCCCGCCCCGGGGGTGCTACCCGCCCCCGAGGTCCCGGTCGATCCCGAGGTGCTACTCGACCCCGAAGCACCGGTGCTGCCGGACTGCCCGGTTTCGCCCGACGGTGCGGACGCGCCGCCGCGGAGACCGCTCACCACACTCTCGAGCACGCGCGCAACGGGGCCGGACGGTGCGCTTTCCGGCTGCTGCGAGCCGGTCTGCTGGGTTCCGGTCTGCTGGGTTCCGGTCTGCGGCTGCGTCACCGTCGGCGGCTGAGCTTCCGTCTGCTGCGGCTGGACCGACGCCGTGCCGCCCTGCGGAGCCGTCGCCGGGATGACCGGAGCACCGGCGCCCGACGGCACCGTCGTCGGCGCCTGCGGCGCCGAGAGCGGCGCGACCGTCACCGGTGCGGACGCCTCCACGGGAGCGGCGAACGTGGTCTCCGGTGCCTTCGCCTGGCCGGCTGCGGCGACGGCGGTGCTCACCCCGGCCGACGGCCACTCGAACCACGGCCACCAGTTCGCACCGACGGCGCCCAGGTCGCCCCACAGAGTGGCGGGGATGTACAGGCCGAACGCGCTGCCCGGGCCGATGCTGCCCGACGGGAAGACCCACTCGACGCCGTCCCAGCCACCGGAGATCGACCCGAGGTTGGCGGAGAAATCGCCCCAACCCCAGCCCCACGGCAGCGTGAGATTGCCACTGACCCCCGCGGAGGCGCCGACCGACGTGCCGACCCAGAAGTTCAGGTACGGGTTCAGGGTGAGGGAGCCGCCGAACAGGCCGGGGATCCGGATCGACCACGCCGACATCGGCGACGCGGTCGGAGCGGCGATATCGGTGGGCTTCACGGTCGTCTGGACCGGCACCGTCGGCCCGCCCGCACTGAACGCCGCCGGATCAGCGGAGAGGGAGGCCGCATTCGCGGTGCCGAACGGGAAGTAGGCACCGAGCCAGCCGTAGGGCGCGCCGTAGGCGGGGCACGCGCCGACCCAGCACCCCAGCGAGCCGAGCGAGCCGCCGGCGTTGATCGGCCAGTTGATGCCGAAGGCGTTGATATCCCCGATCCAGCCGGCGGGCCAGTTCACCTGGCCGCCCCAGAATCCGATCGCGCCGCCCAGGGGCATGACGCCGCCCGACGCGGAGCCCCAGCCCCAGGGCAGCACGCCGGAGATGTTCAGCTGCGGGTTCGCCCAGATACTGGTGAAGTTCGTCCCGATGGCCAGACCGCCCGTGACGTTGACCGAGGCCCCGAACGGCAGCGGAATGTAGACCGCCTCCGCCGTGCCCGCACCCGCCGTGGCCATCGTGGCGGCCGCGGCCACCGAGGCGATGGCCGACGATGCCCGGCGAGTCCGCCGGCGAGAAATTTCGCTGCTCTTGCTATTTACCTTGTTCTCCAGTGTTCGCACCGGAATATGGTGACATATTCGAATACCGCCCGCTAATCGTTCCGGCCCGATTCACGGTCTTCATCGGGATCCGACGAACCTGTCTCCACCAGCGCGAATGCCACCAGAGGATGAACATAGAACAACTCTCGGACGCCTAAGACCGCTCTTGCGTCGCAATCAGAGCGGGAACGACGTCCTCCTTCCTGGATCAGCGCATGGTGGCGACGTTGGTCCACAACGTCTTCAGGCTGTCCGTCCCGCCGAACAGCGTGGTGAAGTTGGTCGAGTCGATCAGCAGGATGTCGCCGGCGCGGTCCCCGGTGGGCGGCATCCACGCCAGGTTGTTGAAGTGGGTGTTCCCGGCGTCGATGAACGGGTGCGGGCGGTTCAGGTCGACGGCCTGGCTGGAGAGCACCTTCAGACCCGAACCGGCCGCCGCCTCCGTGAGCGCGTAGTGCGGCAGGTGCGGGTGGAAGTTGAACGTGGTGACACCGTTCAGGAGCCCCAGTTCGTCGGTGTCCACCCGGGTGATCGGCGCGATGCCGCCCACCTCCGGGTCGACCGCGGGCCGCAGCCCCCACACGTTGTGGATCGGCACCCCCAGGCCCTGCATCAGGGACCGGGTGTACAGCCCGAACCGCTGCTGGCGCGGGACCAGCGGGTCGCCGTGGTGCAGATACTCCACCTGGCGCTGCTCGAGGTCGTCGGTGAAGCCCACGTCGTGATGCGGGGCGAGGACGAGGCAGGTGCCCTCGCGCTGCAGCCAGCCGCGCAGCGCCTCGATCTCCTCCGGCGCGGCGGCCTGCTCGCTGAGCAGGTGGTCGAGGCCGAAGACCATCAGGGTGTCGGTGTCGTTCAGGATCCGCTCGTCGATCGGCAGTCGGTAACCGGCCTGATCGATCCGCTGATACACCGCCACCTGCTGACCGGTCGCCTGCTGGGCGATCTCCTGGAAGGACAGCGTGGACCGGTGGAACAGCTCCAACGTGCCGGCGATGCCCTGGAGGAAATGCGCGGCGTCGTACTCCGGCGTCTCGTACGCCGGCCAGAGGGCGTTGCGCACCTCGGTGATGGTGGAGAACCTGTTGTACATCTCCGCAGGATCCCGCTGGGCCTCCCACGGATAGCTCCAGGTCCAGTAGATGCTGATCCGGCGGTTGCGGTTGTGCGGGCGCGGGTTCTGAGTCGTGTTGTACACGCGACCGGTTGCTGCAGTCATCGTGGTACTCCTAGGTCGTGGGCTGATCGGCGAGATATCGCAGCCCGGACATGCCGGGAACGAAGAAATAGGCGCCACCGGTCACGGTGGTGAATGCGGGCAGTCCGCGAATCACCTTCTTGATCGGCCGCCGGGGAATGGTGAAGTCGAGCGTCCCGTCCTGTGCGCCGGTGATCGGATCGTGCTCGTTACCCAGTTCGTGGAAGTCCTTGTCGTTGGTCCACACGTTCTGGGCGAACTCGAACTGCCGCACCAGATCGGCGCACAGGATGAAGGCGGCGATGCCCCGATCGGCACCGTCGTCGGGCTGTCCCTCGGGCAGCGGAGGGCCGTACGTCGCGCCGCGACGGATCATTCGACGCCGATTCATGTTCGGCGCGGTGTCCCGCGGATTCATCCGCCGGATGTGCGCACCGAGCGGCACCGCGTAGCCGTGCGGGTCCTGGTCCTGATACGCGAAATCGTTGTTGCGCTGCGGGTCCTTGCCGAGCTCCGGATCGTCCTCGGTGGGAACCAGCACCAGGGGCGCACCGCTGCGCCACCGGCCCATGAGCTTGGCGGCGAGCAACTCTCGGTCGTACTCGGTCTCACCGTGCTCGGCCAGGAAGTCGCGGAACCTGCCCACGTGCTCGCGGAGCCGCCGGTACGCCATGTAGGTGCCGTTGCGCACCAGCTCGGCCGGCTGGGGGCCGACGGGCACCACGCCCGACTCATCGGCGTAGCCGAGCAGGAACTCGCCGGCCTTGATCGGCGGGCCCGAGCCCGGAGTCGGCCGGATTCCGGTGCCTTCCATCTCCGGCTGCGACAACCGGTCCCGGTAGCCGAAATGGTCGTGCGCGAACCCGAAGGGCGGTACCGCCACGAGGTCCAGGTGCGCGGTGAGCTCCACGCCCGGGCACTCGGCGAGCACCCGGTCGTGCAGGGCGACCACGTCGGCCACCCCGTCGGGCTCGCGGGTGAACCAGACCGCGATCGCATGCAGATCCGGCTCGGCGAGGCCGTCGGCCCAGTGCTCGGGGGCATTGGCCCCGACGTCCCCGAGGATCTCCGCCCGTGCCGCCATTCCCTCCCGGAAGGCGCGGGGGAACGACTCCACCGTCGCATCGTCGAGACCGAGAGCGCGGAGCCCGTTCCAGGTGAAGCCGAGCGTGAGCCAGTACTTCGCGGTGTCCTCCGCCGCCAGTGCGGACGTCACGGACGCCGCATGCGCCGTCATCGCGCTGACCCAGCGGCGCCCCGCGGCCGGATCGCCGAAGGTGACGAAGTCGTACCGTCCCGCCTGCGCCGGCTCCCTGACCAGCACCATGTGCTGGATGTCGTCCATCTCCAGCATGGACTGCTACTGCATCGAGTCGAGCATGGTGCCGAACGCATCCTTGATGCGCAGCGCCTTCTTGATCTCCTGCGCCGAGACCCAGGGATATTCCGCGTACTCCAGGAAACTCGGGTTCTGATGGTCCCGGACGAACTTGATGAAGGCCTCCGAATTGGTCTGCCAATCCTCGGGGAAGCCCTCGAGATGAGTGAACACGGTGGTCACGCCACTCGAACTGAAGATCGCGATGGCGTCCTCGGTGTACTTGTCGAAATCGGTGTCGAAGATTCCCATGTACTGGAAGTGCAGACCGCTCCCCACGTCGAACAGGTTCCACCGCAGGAAATGGAGCTTCAGCGGGTTCAGCATCTCCGGATCGGCCGCGACCCCGGCCTCGATGGTCTTGCCGTAATCACGGACTGCCTGCTCGTGGCCGTCCTTGACCTTCGCGATGATCGAGAAGCCGTACCGCGCCGGCGTTTTCGGGTACATCGGGCCGTACCGGCCCTCCTGCAGTTCGAAGTACCCTTCCTTCGGCAATGCCATCGCGGCGGGTTTTGTCCAGTCGCTCATTTCTCCACCATCCACTCTTCTTGGGATCGGTCACGGCAGCCTCTACGGCTACCGGAGAAACACTAGCCCCTCTCCGCCGGAGCTTTCACTCTCCCGCGGGATCGCGGACGACGCACCGGAAACCGATGTGCACCGTCGAGGTGTCCTCGTCCTGAGCCTGGCGCGCGGCGGGCCGGTAGCGCAGGCAGTAGTTCGGCGCGCACAGATGCGAGCCGCCCTTGATCACGTATCGCCGGAACCCCGCCTCGCCCTCGGGCGTGGGCGCCGGCGCGGCGGGGCCGCAGCAGGGCGAGGCGGGCGCCGAGTGGTCCGCGGTGAACTCGTCGGCCGTCCACTCCCAGACGTTCCCGGCGACGTCGAACAGCCCGTACCCGTTGGGCGGGTAGGTCCCGACGGGGGTCGTGCCCGGTTCCTCCGCCTGGCCGCGCCCCGGCTCGAACTCGCTCGGGAAGCGGCCGATCCACGTATTGGCCATCCGGCGGCCGCGCAGTTCGAAGTCGTCGCCCCAGCTGTAGGTCTTCCCGCGGAGCCCGCCGCGCGCCGCGTACTCCCACTCGGCTTCCGTGGGCAGGGACTTGCCGGCCCACTGCGCGTAGGCCAGGGCATCGGCGCGGGCGATCTGGGTGACGGGGTGACGGTCCTGGGCCGCCGGCCCGTCCGGCCCCTGCGGGCGGCGCCAGTTCGCGCCGGGGACGTAGCGCCACCACTGGCGCCAATCGTCGAGCGGCACCGGCCGCGGAGGCCGCACGAAGACGAGGCCGCCCGCCACCACCTCGGACGGGTCGGCGCCCTCGTAGTCGCTCGGGTCCGGGTCGCGCTCGGCGTGGGTGACGTAGCCGGTGTCCTTCACGAACCGCCGGAAGTCGGCGACGGTGACCTGGTGCGCGTCCATCCAGAACGCCTCGACCCGGATCGTGCGGACCGGACGCTCCTCGGGGAAGAAGTCCTCCGAGCCCAACTCGTTCTCGCCGGCAGGAATCCGGACCATGCCTTTCACGGGTGTCCTCCATCGTCAAACGAACGGCGCGCGCCCCCCTTTTCGCGTTTTTCCTCCCTCGTAAAACAAATGTCCCACACACCCGAAGTTCCCCGCGCCGTTGATCGTACGGGTACAGCGCTTAGCTGTTGCTCCCGTTGGTCGAGCCGCCGGTGTTCGCCGAGGAGTCGGACGAAGTGTTCGACTGCGTGTTCGTCTGCGACGGGGCCGGATCGTTCGCGGGCACCGTCGGTGCCTGCGGAGCGCTCGGCTCCGGCACCTTCACCTCGGGCACCTTGACCTCGGGCGTCTTCGGCTCGGGGATCTTGATCTCGGGGATCTTGATCTCGGGCGTCTTCGGCTCGGGGATCTTGACCTCGGGCACCTTGACCTCGGGGGTGACCTTCGAAGTGACCGGGGTCGACGGTGCCGGCGCGTCGTTGGTGGGCGGGGTGAAGGTGCGCAGCTGCGCGCCGGTGGGCTGCGACGGGGCCGAGTCGGACGCCGGAGCGGAGAAGGCGGTGACCGCCGGGCCCGCGGCGTTGTCAGCGCTCGCGGTCTTCGCTGCAGGCGGGTTGAGCACCTTGGTGATCGTCTCGATCTCCTTGGCCGGGAAGCCGATCACCGTGGTGATCGACTTGGAGACCGCGTCGAAGATCACCGTCGGGATCTGGCCCCACTGCCCCGACAGGAAGAGGTTCGGCACACCCGGGTGCACCTTGCCGTCCGCGTCCTTCGTATCAGCGAGGAGGGCGTAGAAGTTCGAGTAGATCGAACCGCCCGCCTGGACCGCGTCCCACGCGACCCTGACCGGCAGGCCGGCGATGTCGAGGAGCTGGGTCGCGGAGGCCGGGATCAGCGACGATGCGCTGCCCTGAGTGGGCGCACCGGCCGCCGTGACCGTGGCCTTCGGGGGCGGGTTGATCACCTTGAAGGTGTCGTCGATGGCCTTGGTGAACAGCCCGGGCACGCTGCCCCACTGCCCCTTGAGGATGGCGTTCGGGACGGCGTCGGTGAACAGCTTGAACCAGACGCTGTAGATGCCCTGCCCGACCTGAACCACCTGGAAGACGCTCGCCAGCGGCAGTCCGGCGAGGTTGAGGGCATCGGTCACCGAGGACGGGATGCCGGGCAGCGCGAACGCCGCGGGCGCAGCGGCCGGTGCGGCGAGCGGGGCAACCCCGGCGGCGTCCTTGGTGACGATCAGAAGGGGGGCGAGCCCGGCGGGCGCGGCGCCCTTGGCGCCGGCGGGCGCACCGGTCGCTGTGGAGAGGTCCTGCAGGACCGAGGCAGGGGTGGTCGGGGTGCTCGTGGCGGCCGAGACACCGGGGACGGGCGCCAGGGCGACGGCGGCGGCGGTGACGACAGCGCCCAGGGTTGCCTTGCGGATCATGTCTGTTTCCTTCGATGTGAGCAGATCGGCGCGGTGATTTCACGCCGTGCAGCCGGCCGCGCCGCCTGCTGCACTTCGTTCGGATCGTACTGTGCGTGCACAGATGGCGGTGTCCGAATCGGACACCGCCATCTGTCTGCGTGTGATCGTCAGCCCAGGGAGAAGGGCTTGCTCCAGATGACGAGGGTGCCCTCCGTGTTGCCCACCTTCGCCGTGACGACAGCGAAGAACTTGGCCTGGGCGTAGCCGCCGCAGCCGTCCACGCCGATCGTCTGGTCCGAGTAGGCCAGCGAGCCCGCGTTGCCGTCGAAGCTGTAGCTGTTCTTCGGGTTGGCCCAGGTCGGCTTGACCTCGTCGCCCGGCTTCGGGAACGTGGCGCGGTCGAAGGTCAGGTACTGAGTACCGATCTGGCCGGCGCCGAGGCCGATCGAGCCGCCGGTGGTACCGGTCGCGAAGACACCGTTGGTCGGCGTCGCATACCCGCCCGGGCTGACGCTGCCGAACTGCACGCCACCGCTGGCGCTGACGCTCGCGGTGGTGATCTGGATCTGGCAGCCGATGGCGTAGCCGGCCTGGATGCTGCCGCCGGACGCCTTGCCGCCGGTCACCTTGATGTCGAGCGCGCCCGAGACCCACGCGTTGCGGGTGGTGGGCAGCGCGACCATGCCGGGCGAGAGCTTCGCCGTGTGGCCGCGCAGCGTGATCGAGACGTTCCCGTCGCCGATCTTCTGGTTGACAGTCGGGTTGTCCAGGCGCAGGAACGTGTCCGCGTTCGCGGTTCCTGCGGACAGCGCGCCGGCTGCCACGGATGCGGCGGCGACGACAGCGGCGCCGCGCATTGCGATCTTCTTCATCTAAATGAGTCCTTCGGGGAATCGCCGCCCGGGGGCGGGCAAGAGTTCAGGTCGGTCGGGTGGGCTCTAGCCCATGGAGAACGGCGCGCCGTACAGGAAGCCCTGGATACGGTTGCTGCCCTTGATCTCCACGAAGGTCGCGACACGCGCCTGGGCGTAGCCGGAGCAGAACGGGATGTCGACGTTCTGGTCACGGATGACCACGTTGTAGGTACCCGGCTTGGTGAACTTGATGTTGTCGATGCCACCGGGCTGATCGCTCTGGTTGTATCCGGTGAGGGCCTGCGTGGCGCCGGGCGACAGCGGGATGGTCACGTACGGCGAGACGCCGCCGAGGCCGAGAGACGGGCTCGTACCGAGCGATGCCGACGGGCCCGCGACGTTCACGCCACCGGCGATCTGACCCGGGAACTGGCAGCCGTAGATCACGGCGACGCCGAGCTTGCCCTGGATGTCCTTCACGCTCGCGGGCGCCTTGACGTCGACGGTGCCCGTGGTGCGGATCCACACGGAACGCGACTGCGGCGTCGCCATCGTGGGCTGGATCGCGTAGGAGTTGCCCGACGACTTCAGGACGATCGACCAGCCCTCGGGCGCGGTCACAACCTTCTGCCCGTTCGGCAGCGGTGCCGCCGAAGCCGAACCAGTGGTCATCGTGGCAGCAGCGGCCACCGCGATCGCAACGGCGCCGATGCGCCCTGCGACCTTGCTCATCTTGCTCATTCGTTCCCCTCACCAGGAATCATGGTGTGACACTCCGGTAGGAGCGCCAGCCCTGCGGCTCACCCAGCCTCAGGCCGAACCCCGCGCATCGTCTCAGCGCGGGATCACTATCGGTTCCCCGGAGGTCTTCGCTGACCTTCGGTTCCCGCGGAGCATATCCTCAGGTTTCGCGGCGGCGCAACGGTTTCGGTCGTTGCAAATCATGTATATGCGAATTCGCCTATCGCGATCATGAATTCGGCACCTGTGCGCCCACCTGCACTTCTTAGGCTGTACTCACCGGTAACCTCCGGTTACCTGCACAAGGTGCGCACCGATCGCCCCTGAGAGTTCATTCAGATAACCCAGAGCCGTAACCTGAACGTTTCACGGACAGACTGTGGCCTTTGTCACACCGCCTCATCGCCCGGCCTCACCAAGCCGGACCGGCGGCCTTGTGACGCGTCAGCCGGCACTCCCCGCCTAACGCCGCTCAGCCCCCGTGGTGCGGCGGCCGGTTCTCGCGGTACCAACGCTCCGTCGGGTCACCGTCGGGCCTGCTGACGGCCGATGCCGCACCCGACCGGGGTGCGGCATCGTCAGGCAGATCGTCTCGGGTCTGCGCCGGCAGCACGTCCCCGAAGATCCGCGCGATATCGCGCGCGGAGTACTTCCTGGGCCCGGGCTCCTCGGGGCCGGAATCGCCGGAGGCCATCACCGGGCCTGGTCGTCCCCACCCGCGATGTGCCGAATGACGTGCGTCGCGAGCGGGGTCAGCGTGGCCATCCCATCCCGGATCGCGGCGCGCGAGCTGGCGAGGTTGACCACCACCGTGCTGCCGGAAACACCCGCCTGGCCCCGCGAGAGGCCCGCGTCGATCGCGCCCGCGGACCGGCCCGACGAGCGCAGCGCCTCACAGATACCGGGCAGCCTCTTGTCCAGGATCTCCTCGGTGGCCTCGGGCGTCACGTCGCGGGCGCCCACGCCCACGCCGCCGATCGTCACGGCCAGGTCGACGCCGCCGATCACCGCGGTGTTCAGCGCGTTGCGGACGTCGACCTCCTCGGCAGGGACCACGACCACCGCGTCGACCTCGAAGCCCGCCTCCTCCAGCAGCTCCGTCACCAACGAACCCGCCGACTTGCCCGCGCCGGACGCCCTGGAGGTACCGGGCTGCAGGTGGTCGTCGACCACCACGACCAGCGCGCGGCCGACCACGCCGGCGCCGTCGAGCGCCGCATCGTCGAGGGCCGGCACGTCCAGCGCCTCATCCTCCAGCCACTCGGCGTCCTGCGGCCGGCTCCGGCTGATCTCCGCGGTCATGTCCACTCCTCGTGTCATTTGTCCAACTTATCGAGCGTCACCTGCTTGGACACCGGACTCGTACTACTCGGGCTGTCGAGGTAGGTAACGGTCACGGTAGTCCCCGGCGGATAGGCGCGCACGGCGCCGATCAATCCGTAGCCGTCGGTGATCTGGAGATTGTCGATCTTGGTCACCAGCGCGCCCTTCGGGATCCCCGCGCGACCGAAACCGCCGGTCGGCGAGACGTCCACGACCAGCGCGCCCGGCCGGCTCACCGAGGCCCGCGGGTCAACGGTGATACCCACGGCGGCGTGCGTGGCCTTGCCCGAGTCGATCAGTTCCTTGGTGATCCGCTGCACCTGATTCGACGGGATCGCGAAGCCGAGACCGATGCTGCCGCCCTGCTGCCCGGTCTGCCGCGAACTCCCGAGCGTGGCGATCGAGGAGTTGATGCCCACCAGGCGACCCGTCATGTCCACCAGGGCGCCGCCCGAGTTGCCCGGGTTGATCGCCGCGTCGGTCTGCACCGAGTTGATCACCGTCGTCTGGTCCGAGTCCTTGCCGCTGGTCGCGACCGGGCGGTTCAGTGCGGAGATGATGCCGCTGGTCACCGTGCCTGCCAGGCCCAGCGGGGCGCCGACCGCGACGACCTCCTGGCCCACCGAGAGCTTGCTGCTGTCCGCGAAGGCCAGGGGCTTGACGTCGCGCTTGTCGGTCTGGATCACCGCCAGGTCGGTCACCGGATCGGTCCCCACGACCGCCGCATTGCTCACGCTGCCGTCGGAGAAGGAGACGGTCAGCTTGCCGTTGCCCGCGATCACGTGGTTGTTCGTGACGATCTTGCCGTCCGCCGTGATCACCACACCGGAGCCCGACGAATCCGAGTTGCCCGCCTGGTTCTCGATCGAGACGACCGCGGGCAGCACGCTCTGCGCCACCTCCTGCACCGACCCCTTGACCGCGGGCGGGGCGTCACCCCCGGACACCGTCACCGTCGAACTCGAGCCGTCCTTACCCCACACCAGGTACGCGCCGGTCACCGACAGCAGCGAGGCGACCAGTGCGATCGCCACCCCCAGCGCCACCAGGGCACCCATCCGCGGCCCGCGTGGCGGGGTCGTGGTCACCGGGGGCAGGCCGCCCGCCGCCGCGTAGCCCGACGGTGCGCCGCCCGGCGCCGCCGCCGGGTACGGGCTCGAGTACTGCTGCGTGGGCCGGTACTGGCCGGCTGCCGGCTGGCCCGGCTGTTGCCCCTGGTGGGGATAGTGCGGACCCTCGGTCATGGAGCCCCCTCCTTCGTTCGTGCACGCCAGAGTGCAGGCGCTGGCTGTGAGGTGCCTGTGAGCAGATTGTCACTTCCCCCGGCACCGGAGAACATCATTTTCCCCGCAACAGGCGCAGGCGCGGTTCCCGCCGCACCACCTGCGGGGCCCGGCCGCCCGCGACCGGGCTGCCCGGGAGTTCGAGACGCACCAGGGCACCGCCACCGTCGGCCGCCCCGACGGCGACGGCGCCGCCGTGCCGCTCCACCACCTGCTTGACGATGGCCAGGCCGAGTCCCGAACCGGGCATGGATCGGCTCGCCATCGAGCGGTAGAAGCGCTCGAAGACCAGCTCCCGGTCCTCCTCGGGGATGCCGGGGCCGTTGTCGGCGACGGTGAGCGCCGCGCGGGAGACGCCCGTCTCCGCGAGCTCGACCCGGACGACGGAATCGTCGGGCGAGAACTTCGCAGCGTTGTCGAGCACGTTCACCACCGCGCGCCCGAGGCCGCCGTTGTCGCCGTAGACGAACCACGGGGCGCTCGTGACGTCGAAGCGGACCGTCGGGCGGCGGCGCTCGACCCGCTCGACCGCCTTCTGCAGGACCTCCTCGAGGTCGACCTCCTCGTTCACCGCCTCGGGCGCGTCCTCGCGGGCGAGGTCGACGAGGTCCCCCACCAGCGTGGTCAGCTCCTCGACCTGGGCGAGGACGTCGTCGGAGAGCTCCTTCATGTCCTCCTCGGGGATGGGCGGCGCGCCCGGCTGGTTAGCCGCCACGAGCAGCTCGACGTTGGTCCGCAGGCTCGTGAGCGGCGTGCGCAGCTCGTGGCCGGCGTCGGCGACGAGGCGTGCCTGGCGGTCGCGCGACTCGGCGAGCGCCTTGAGCATCGTGTTGAAGCTGGTCGTCAGGCGCGCCAGCTCGTCGCGGCCGGTGACGGGGATCGGGGCCAGGTCGTCGGTGCGGGCCACCCGCTCCGCGGCCTCGGTGAGGCGCTGGACCGGTCGCAGGCCGCCACGGGCGACGGCGGTGCCCGCGATCGCGGCGAGCACGATGCCGCACGCGCCGACCACGATGAGCACCGTCGCCAGCTCGCTGAGCAGGTTCTTCGTCGGGGTGAGGTCCTCGGCGACGATGATCGTCACGCCGTTGTCCAGGCGGCGGGCCATGACCCGGGTATCGCCCTCGGACCGCAGCGACTGCGGGCTCCGGCCCTGGATGACCTCGCGTTCCTTCTCCCCGATCGGGACCTGGCCGGACGGGCCCGAGTGGTACGGCGTCCCGTCGGGATAGACGACCATCGTGCGGTTGACGGACATGTCCGGCCGGAACATCAGCATCATCATCACGGTGGTGAACTGCGTGACCGGCGAGCTCATCGCGGGCGCCACGGAATCGACCTGCTGGTGCAGCCGGTTGTCGACGTCCGCGTACATGGCCCGCTTGACCACGAAGAACGCCGACGCCGCCATGAGCGCCACCGCGATGCCCACCACGGCCGCGGCGAGCAGGGTGACCCGCCACCGGAAGCTGACGTTGCGGGTGATCGGGTTCGGATCGCGCATCGGCCGCTTCGCGCCCGGGTCGCGCAGATCCGGGCGCGCGTGCCGGGGCAGCGGGCCGGACACCGTCGGGAGGCGTCCCGTCATGGTGCCTCCGGCGTCGGCATCCCCGACGCCCCGGGCGTAGCTCCCGGCGTCACGGCGGGGTCTCGCGCAGGACGTACCCGACGCCCCGCACGGTGTGGATCAGGCGGCTCTCACCGTCGGCCTCGGTCTTGCGGCGCAGGTACCCGACGTAGACCTCCAGCGCATTGCCCGAGGTCGGGAAGTCGTAACCCCAGACCTCCTCGAGGATCCGGCTGCGGGTGAGCACGCGGCGCGGGTTGCTCATGAGCATCTCGAGCAGGCTGAACTCGGTGCGGGTGAGGCTGATGCTGCGATCGCCGCGGAGCACCTCGCGGGTCGCGGGGTCCAGGCTGAGATCCTCGAACCGCAGCACCTCGTTGTCGGCGCCCGTGTCCGGCGCCGTGCGCCGCATCAGCGCCCGCATCCGCGCCAGCAGTTCCTCCAGAGCGAAGGGCTTGGGCAGGTAGTCGTCGGCGCCCGCGTCCAGGCCGCTGACGCGGTCGCTCACGGCATCGCGGGCGGTGAGGACGAGGATCGGCAGGTCGTCGCCCGCGCTGCGCAGGCGGCGACACACCTCGAGCCCGTCGATCCGCGGCATGTTCAGGTCCAGGACCAGCGCGTCCGGGCGGTTGCTCGCGATGTGATCGAGCGCGTCCTGCCCGTCGACGGCGGTATCGACCTGATAGCCGTTGAAGGTCAGCGAGCGGCGCAGGGACTCCCGCACCGCCCGATCGTCGTCGACCACCAGAATTCGCATAGTCCACAGTCTTACCGAAGTCGGGTGTGAATTGGCTTAATGGGTGCTTGGCCGAGAGCGAACACACGTCCCCGGCCCCGCCGGGTTCCCGCTCCCGCCGACGAACCTCAGCGTCGTCGCACGACCCGCCGACACGCACCGACGGCCCGGCCCAGCACGTCCTCCGGCGCGACGGGGACCCGCCAGCCCTGCCACAGCGCCAGGAGCCGGAAGCCGGTGGCCAGGACGGCGCCGACCACGAGCGCGCGGGTGTCGGTCGCTCCCCAGGTCGAGGCGAGCACCGTCGCTCCGGCCCCGGTCAGGGCGGGGATCGCGTAGAGGTCCTGCTGCTGGAGCAGCAACGGCACCTCGTTGACCAGGATGTCGCGCAGGACTCCGCCGCCGAGTGCCGTGGTGATGCCGATCAGCGCCGCGGCGAAGGGCGACGCACCGTGCAGCAGCGCCGTCAGAGCACCGGTGGCGGAGAAGACGCCCATGCCGACCGCGTCGAGCACGAGCACGGAGCGCCGGAGCCGGCCGAACTGCGGATGGAAGACGAAGACGAAGGCGGCCGCGATCGACGCCGTCGTGATGTTCTGCCAGCCCTGGAACGACGCGGGCGGGTGGATGCCCAACAGCACGTCACGGGCGACGCCGCCGCCCACGCCGGTCAGCGCGGCGAGGGTCCACACGCCGAACAGGTCGAGCCGCTTGCGGACGCCGATCAGCGCGCCGGAGGCGGCGAAGACCGCGATGCCCGCGTGGTTCAGCACCGCCAGCAGCACCGGGGCTCCTTCGGATACACCGCAAGAGCGGGCCGGCACAGGGCCGGCCCGCTCTTGCGGAAAGCTCGATTAGCGGCGGTCGAGGTCGACCAGGCCCAGCTTCGCGGCGCGCACGAGGCGACGCGGAACCAGGTGGGTGCGGCCGCCGACCTGCACGGCCTGCAGCTCGGGGTTGTTCGCCTTCCACTGCGAGCGGCGAGCATGCGTGTTCGCCCGCGACATACGGCGCTTCGGTACAGCCATGATTCTTCCTATCGGTCTTGACGTAAAAAGCTCCCGACGCGAGCCCAGAAGGCTTCCAACGTCACAAGCACAGGAGTCTACCGCCGAACGGCCCGCCCGCCAAAACGCGCGTACTTCTCCTGGAACTTCTGTACTCGGCCGGCGGTGTCGACCAGCCGCTGCCTGCCCGTCCACAGCGGGTGCGAGTCGCTGGTCACGTCCACGACGATCAGCGGATACGTCGCCCCGTCCAGTTCGACGGTGCGCTCCGACGTCGCCGTACTCCGGGTCACGAACACCTTCCCCGTCGACGCGTCCTGGAACGCGACCGGGTGGTACTCGGGATGGATTCCCTGCTTCATGACATCTCCTCGTCTTCTCTGTCGTCGCGCCCCGGGGCCGGGGCGAGGTCCTCGCACGGATCGGCGTGCATCGCCCCGAACGGGTCGTGCCAGCGCGCCCACTCGTCCGGTCCCGCGGCCAACTCCACCGGAGTCAGTTCGGCCCACCGCAGGGCGTCGGCGATCTGCTCGGGGTCGGCCCCGGCGGTCAGCACCACCAGGTCGGTCCGACGGTCCCCGTGCGCCTCGTCCCACAGGGCCGAGGCCATCGCCCACCGTTCGGCGCTCCCGTCGCCGCCGGCCGCCAGCCACGGCCCCGCCGTCCCGACCCGCAGTCCCGCGCCGGCGGACTCGAGCCAGAGGGCGTCGTCGGACCGGGTGGCCAGCCAGATCCGGCCCCGGGCGGTGACGACACCGTCGAGCAGCACGTCGATCGCCTCGTGGAACCGGCCCGGGTGCAGCGGGCGGCGGGCGCTGAACTCGATCAGCCGGACGTCACCGTCGGGCTCCAGCGGCGGGCAGCCGGGCAGGAGCGGGCCGAAGGGCTCGATGGGGCCGCGCGACGTTCCGAGGCGCGGGACGAGGCGGTCGAGCGGGACGCGCTCGCGGGCGATCGGCGCGCCGGGCGCGAGGCGCCGCAGGACGGCGCGCAGCCGCGCGGGGTCGGGACTGTCCCCGGTGACGACGATCAGGTCGGCGTTCTGCGCGTGCCCGACGGCCACCTGGGCGACGGTGCGCTCGTCGTCGCCGGGGACCGGGAAGCGCTCGCCGAGTTCGGCCTCGCCGAGGGCGTCGTCGAGCCAGGTCGCACCGTCGACGAAGCCGATCACGCCGGTCACCTCGACGTCGCGCGCGGCGGGCCCGGGGACGGCACCGACCATCTCGACGACGACGTGCTCGATCGCGTGCCGCACGGCGTCGGCCTCGAGGATCGGGTCGAGCCGGACGACGATGCGCCGCACGCTCCCGCGGCGGTGCAGCGTGCGCAGCAGCGGCAGCAGATCCTCTCGGAGCGTGCAGGAGACGCAGCCGTGCGCGAGCTCGAGCAGCGTGATGCGCTCCTCCGCGGTGCCGTCGGCCCGGACGGTGGCCTCCGACCGCACGAGCAGACCCTCGCGGAGACCGGACAGGTCGTGGTGCACGACGACGGTGCCGGGCTCGGCCAGCTCCAGCGCGCGCTCCTGCCCGCCGAAGCCGGTCAGGAGCAGGACCGGGGTTCTATTGGAAATGATTCCCATTTCTAGTACGTTACCTTATCGACAATCATTCGCAAGAAGGAGAACCATGTCCGCACACTGCCAGGTCACGGGTCGAGCGCCCGGCTTCGGCAAGCGGGTCTCGCACTCACACGTGCGCACGAACCGCCGCTGGGACCCGAACATCCAGCGCCGCCGCTACTACGTGCCGTCGCTCAGGCGCACCGTCACGCTCCGGGTGTCCACGAAGGGCATCAAGACCATCGATCGCCGCGGCATCGACGCGGTGGTCGCCGACATCCTCGCCCGAGGGGAGAAGCTGTAATGGCCCGCAACGAGATCCGGCCGATCATCAAGCTCAAGTCCACCGCCGGCACCGGTTACACGTACGTGACCAGGAAGAACCGCCGCAACGACCCCGACCGCATGGTGCTGCGCAAGTACGACCCCGTCGTCCGGCAGCACGTCGACTTCCGGGAGGAGCGCTGATGGCGACGAAGGCGAAGATCGCCGCCAACGAGCGGCGCAAGGTCCTGGTCGCCCGGTACGCCGAGCGCCGCGCGGAGCTCAAGCGGGTGATCGCGCATCCGTCGACCGCGCCCGATGACCGGGCGGCCGCGGTCTCCGCGCTGGCGAAGCTGCCGCGGGACGGCTCCGCCACCCGCATCCGCAACCGCGACGCCGCCGACGGCCGGCCCCGCGGACACCTGCGCAAGTTCGGCCTGTCGAGGGTGCGGGTGCGGCAGATGGCGCACGACGGCGAGTTGCCCGGCGTCCGGAAGTCGAGCTGGTGATGGCACGTAAACCGACCCGAGCCCCGGCGGCGCGTCGCGGCCTGCTCCGCGTGCCCGACGGTGCCCTCGACTACAAGAACGTCACCTACCTGCGCACATTCCTCAACGACCGCGGCAAACTGCGCTCCCGCGCGATGACCCGGCTCTCGCCGCAGGACCAGAAGAAGCTGGCCCTGGCGGTGAAGAACGCCCGCGAGATGGCGCTGCTCCCCTACTCCTCGCGGTAGCCGCTCACGATGTCGGGTCTGGTTGCATCGGACAGGTCGCTGCGCACCTCTGTCGCACCAGAACCCGACATCGTGAGCCGCCGGGGGCTGTCCTCCGCCCCGGCCGCCCGAGCTGCGCCGCCCGCCCGGTCTTCTCGGCCGCGATACTTCGATCCCGTAACCTTTTGAGCCGTGACTTCCGTGCTGGCCGGCTTCGCCGTGATCGCGATCATCGTCGCGGCGGGGTGGCTGCTGGGCAGGCTCGGCGTGCTCGGCGAGGAACCGCAGAAGCAGCTCTCGCTGCTGGTCTTCTACCTGCTCACGCCGGCTCTGCTGCTCCACGCGCTGGCGACCACCGAGATCGGCGTGCTGTTCAGCTCGCGACTGTGGGTGAGCGCCGGGTCTGCGCTGGCGATCGCGGCGGTCTACTACGCGATCGCCCGGATCCTCTGGCGGCGCCGGACGGGCGACGCGACGATCGGGGCACTGGCCGCCAGCTATGTGAACTCGTCGAACCTCGGCATCCCGATCGCGGTCTTCGTACTGCACGACACGTCGTACGTGGCGCCGCTGCTGCTCTTCCAGATCCTGATCTTCTCGACGATCGCGCTCACCGTGCTCGATCTCGCGGAGACCCGCGAGCGCACGGGCCCGAAGCCGCCGCTGAGCCGGACCCTGGTGACCCCGCTGCTGAATCCGATCCTGGTGGGCGCGCTGATCGGGCTCGTGATCTCGCTCTCCGGGTGGCACCCGCCGGACTGGCTGATGAGTCCGGTCAAGCTGCTCGGCGACGCCTCGGTGCCGATGGCGCTCCTCGTCTTCGGCCTCTCGCTCGGCGGCGTCCGGGTCCTGCAGAAGGGCGAGGCCCCGCGCCGGGACATCGCGCTGGCGACAGTGCTCAAGATGATCGCAATGCCGGTCCTCGCGTGGGCGATGGCGCGGTTCCTGTTCGGGCAGTCGGGCCACGCCCTGTTCGCGCAGACGGTGACCGCCGCCCTCCCGACGGCACAGAACGTGCTGGTCTACGGCCTGCGATACGACCGCGGCGTGATCCTCGCCAGAGATTGCGGGCTTATCACGACGGTGCTCGCGATACCGGCGATCATGCTGATCGCGTTCCTACTCACCTGACCTTTGTGACGGACGACCCGGTCACATTACGCCTGTGACGCCCGTTTCGGCTTGGGTCGGCGAAACTACTCGTGGGTTAATAAGGCCACGAGTAGCGCGCGAAGCGGTGTGCTACGAACCGAACCCAGGAGAGACCCATGGCTCAGACCGCCGCACAGCGCGCCGTCGAGGTGTTCGTCTCTGCCGTCGAGGCCCGCGGGGGCAAGGCAGAGGTGACCACGAAGGGCAGCACCACCCTCGTCACCGTGACCGCAGCCGACGGGCACACCGAAACCCTCCGCGTCAAGGCCACCACCGGCGATTCGTGGCAGGCCCGCAAGAGCGAGGCCGCCGCCAAGGCCCCGGTCACCGCATGGGCCCTCGTCGACCTGTCCGACGGTGCCCCGATCGCCATCGCCCCGGCCGCCGACTACGCCGCGCACGTGGCGAAGCTCGCCGCGGGCTGGGAGGGCAAGAACCCCGGCAAGTCGCTCACCGCCAACACCAACCTGACCGTGACCGCCGACGCCGTGGCCGGTTGGGAGGACGCCTGGTCGGTGGTGGGGCTCGACGATGCCGCGCCCGCCAAGGCCGCCCCCACCGCGGAGAAGACGCCGGCCGCTGAGCCCGCGACCCCTGCCGCCGAGAAGGCCGCCGCGGCGAAGCCTGCGGGTTCGAAGGCTGCCGCTTCGAAGGCCGCCGGTACGAAGGCCTCCGGGTCGAAGGCTGCTGCTTCGAAGGCCGCCCCGGCCAAGAAGGCGCCGGCGAAGAAGGCCGCCACCACGAAGACGACCCCCGCCTCCACGAAGGCGACGCCCGCCAAGAAGACCGCGGCCGCGAAGGCGACCGCGAAGCCCGCCACCAAGACCGAGGCGACGAAGACCGCCGCGACCACGCCGTCCGCCGCGAAGCCCGCCGCGACCCGGACCACCGCCAAGAAGGCCCCGGTCAAGGCCTCGGAGGCCAAGATCACCCCGATCGCCGCACAGAAGGACGCCGCCGCGAAGGGCAAGGCCCCGGCCTCGATCGACGCCGCGTCCGCGAAGCCCACGGCCAAGACCACGACCAAGGCCAAGCCGAAGAAGCAGGCCAAGGCCGCACCGACGACGAAGGCGGATGCGAAAGCACCGTCGACGGACGCGCCGAAGGCCGAGGAGAAGGCCGCACCGAAGAAGGGCCAGCCGTCGGGCATCGCCCTGCTGCTCAAGCGCCTCCCCGTGGTCGGCCGCCTGCTCTGACCCGGTTGCCCGCTCCCGGCCGGGAGCGAGCGACCCCGGGGTTCGCCTAGAGTCGGAGGCATGTCCGACGAGCTGGAACCCCTGCGCCGCGACGTCCTGCGCGCGTCCGACCACGACCGCAACCGTGTGGTGGAGATGCTCTCCGAGGCGCTGGGCCTCGGCCAGATCACCCTGCACGAGTACGAGGACCGCTCTCAGCAGGCGGTGGAGGCGCGAACCTTCGCCGACCTCGACCGCCTCGTGCTGGATCTGCCTGCCGTGCAGAACCTTCCCGCGCCGTCCGCGCCGGCGTACCGCGCCCCGTCGTCGGCCCCGGCGGGTGTGCCGCGCATGGGCGAGACGAAATGGGCCGTGATGTCGGAGACGAAGGTTCGCGGTCCCGTAGCGGTGGGTCCCGAGCACACCGCGACCGCGTTCTGGGGCGGCGTCACGCTGGACCTGCGCGAGGCCACGTTCCTCGTCGGCGACGTCACCCTGAACGCCTACGCCGTGATGGGCGGCATCAGGATCGTCCTGCCGCGCGGCGCCAACGTGCACGTCGAGGGCGTCGGCGTGATGGGCGCCTTCGAGCACAAGAACCCGCAGAAGGGCGACCCCACCGGGCCCCGGATCGTGGTGAAGGGCTTCGCCTTCTGGGGCGGCGTCGAGGTGGAGATCAAGTGATCACCGCCGGCGTCGGCTCCCCAGGAAGTCGCTGACCACCGCCGCGCCGAGCCCGTCCAGATCGGGCGAGACCAGCCGCCCACCGACGCGGCGCACCACCGCCGTGAGGAACCGGGTGAGGCCGGGATCGTCACCGAGCTGGAAGACGGTGATCTGCGCGCCCTGCGCGGCAACGGCATCCAGGCCCCGCACCGTCATCGCGACGGTCCGCGGGTGCGGCGGGTAGTCGAAGAAGGGCTCGCCGTTCCGCTCCAGGTGGGCGGTCGGCTCGCCGTCCGTGACCACGAGCAGCACCGGCTGCGCGTTCGGATGCGACCGGAAGTGCTGCTGCGCCAGGGCGAGCGCGTGGTGCAGATTCGTGCCCTGCTCGTAGACGCCGTCCAGGCCGGTCAGCTCGCCGACGCTGAGGGTGCGCGCGTATCGGCCGAAACTGATGAGCGCCAGATCATCCCCGCGGAAGCGCGTCGAGATCAGTTGGTGCAGGGCGAGGGCCGTGCGCTTCATCGGCAGCCAGCGGCCCTCCATCACCATCGAGAAGCTGGTGTCCACGAGCAGCGCGACCGCCGCGCGGCTGCGCGCCTCGGTCTCCGTGACCTCGATGTCCTTCGCATCCAGCGCGACCGGTCCCGACTCGCCGGAGGCCGCCTGCCGCAGCACGCCGTTGAGCACCGTGCGGGTGGCGTCCCAGGGCTCGGTATCGCCGAACCGCCACTCCCGGCTCGCGCCGGTCGCCTCGCCCGTGGCGCCTGCCCGTGCGGTGTTGCGCTCCCCGCCCCGGGAGGTCAGACGGTGCGCGACGTCCCGCAGGATCGACTGCCCCAGCTGCCGGATCGCCTTGGGCGAGAGCCGTAGCGCGCCGTCGGGATCGCGGGAGAAGTAGCCCTGCTCCTTCAGCGCCTTCTCCAGCTCGGCGAGGGTCCGCGCGTCCGCGACCGCCTCGTCGCCGAGCTGCCGCTGCAGCGCCTCCAGGTCGATGTCGTCGAGCGAGGCGCCGTTGTGCTGCTGGCTGAGCTGTTCGGCGAGGGACTCCAAGTCGGCGATGTCCTGCATCGCCTGCGTCGCATCGCCGAGGCCCATGCCCTCGTCGCCCTCGAACTCCTGGCTGCCGTACCAGTCCTCGCCGGGACGCGCGTCCATGAGCTTGCCGGTGAGGTCGCTGAGCGCCTGCGAGAGCTGCGGCGAGCCGAAGGCGGCCTGCGACAGCTCCTCCAGCTCCGCCCGCTGCTCCGGGGTGAGGCTGTTGTACAGGCGCTGCGCCGCCGCGGACCGCCGGGCCAGCGCGTCGATCAGCTCGTCGATGTTCCGCGGATTCTCCGGGAAGTACCTGCCGTGCTCGGCCATGAAGTCGTCGAAGTCGTCCTGCGTGGCCTCGCCGGCGTTGTGCTTGTCCAGCAACGCGTTCAGGTCGTCGAGCATCTTCTGGATCGCCGCGCGGTCCTCGTCGGTCGCGCCCTCGAGCGCCTGCTTGATCCCGGCGAACTGCTGGTCCAACAGCTCGCGGCCGAGCAGGTCCCGGATCTGTTCGTACTTCTGCGCCGCCTCGGGTGAGCGCCACTGGTAGTCGCCCAGCTCGCGCACGGCCTGCGCCGCCGACGGCGGCAGGTTCGAGATCCGCATCTCCTGGAACCGGGCATCGTCGTCGAGAGCGCGCGCGAGCTCCTTGCGCTCGGCGAGCACGGCCTCGTCCAGCAGTTTCTGGACGTCCTCGAAGGTCTTGCCGAGATTGTTGCGCTGCAACAGCTCCTGCCGGCGACGGTTCGCCAGCTCCGCCAGCTTGTCCAGGCCGCGGCGGTTCTCGCTCCCCCGGCGCAGGTACTCCTGCAACGCGCGGCGGGGCGAGACGCCGCTCATCACATCGCGGCCGATCTCGTCCAGCGCGTCGCGCAGGTCCACCGGCGGGGCCAGCGGATCCGGCCCGCCGGTGTAGCGGCGGTACCGGGCCAGGTGCCCCCGCCGTCCCTCCCGCGAGCCTCTAGCCATAGACGGTCTGCCCCTCGTCGTCGGACTCCTTGCCGATCCTGCGCGCGAGATACAGGCCCTCCAGCGCGAATTCGGCCGCAGCGGCCCGCTCCCCCGGCGACTCGGCCTCGAGCCGCCGGTAGACCTCCGCGAGGACCGGGACCTCGGGAAGCGCGGACAACAGTTCGGCGGCGGTCACGTCGTCGCCCGTGACGACCGGCCCACCGGCCTCGATGGCCTCCACGAGCGGCCCCAGGTCCACCCCCAGCAGGTACTCGCCGATGGTCGCGGCCGTGGCACGACGGAGCAGGTGCACGAGGGTCGCGATCTCGCGGCCCTCCTCGCCCGCCTCGAACTCGACCTTGCCGCGCAGCACGTCGGGCACCGTCATCAGGTCGACGGGGCGCGCGACGGGCAGCTCTTCGCCGCCTACGGCCGCGCGGTGCAGCGCCGCCGCGGCGATGGTCTCCTGCGCCGCGATGGCGAACCGGGCCGAGACACCGGAGCGCTGGTCGACGGCGGGCGACTCCCGCAGCTCGCGGGTGAACCGCGCCAGCACCTCCGTGAGGTACTGCGGCACGGAGGCCACCACGTCGGCCTCCTGCTCGATCACCGCCACCTCGTCCTCGAGGTCCAGCGGGTAGTGCGTGCGGATCTCGGCGCCGAAGCGGTCCTTGAGCGGGGTGATGATCCGGCCGCGGTTGGTGTAGTCCTCGGGGTTCGCCGACGCCAGCAGCAGCACGTCGAGCGGCAGGCGCAGCGTGTAGCCGCGCACCTGGATGTCGCGCTCCTCCATCACGTTGAGCATCGCGACCTGGATGCGCTCGGCCAGGTCGGGCAGCTCGTTGACGGCGACGATGCCGCGGTGCGCCCGCGGGATGAGGCCGAAGTGGATGGTCTCCGGGTCGCCCAGGCTGCGGCCCTGCGCCACCTTCACCGGGTCGACATCGCCGACCAGGTCGCCCACGGAGGTGTCCGGCGTCGCCAGCTTCTCCGAGTAGCGCTCGTCGCGGTGCTTCCACGCGACGGGGAGGTCGTCGCCCAGCTCCTGCGCCCGGCGGATCGAGGCCGGGGTGATCGGGTGGTACGGGTGCTCGCCGAGCTCGGCACCGTCGATGACGGGGGTCCACTCGTCGAGCAGCCCGACGATCGTGCGGATGAGGCGGGTCTTGCCCTGGCCGCGCTCGCCGAGCAGGACCACGTCGTGGCCGGCCAGGAGCGCGCGTTCGAGCTGCGGGATGACGGTGTCGTCGAAGCCCTGGATGCCGTCCCAGGGGTCGGTGTCGTCGCGCAGCGCGGTCAGGAGGTTGTTGCGGAGCTCGTCCTTGATCCCGCGGTAGACGTGGCCGGAGGCCTTGAGTTCGCCGAGGGTCGAGGGCAGCGTGTCAGGGCGTGCGATGCTCACGCGCTCCACGCTACGCCGATCCCCCGACGATGCCCTGCCGACTACGCCCCCAGCGAAACCGGGAATACCGGAGGGTTACTTCTTCGCGGTTCCGGGCAGGACACCGGCATCGATCACGGCCTTGCTGATCGGTCGCATCCGCTCGATCAGCCCGGCGGCGGCATCGTCGAACGCGGCGCCGCTGACGGCGTCGGTGCCGGCCTCGATCTCGTCGTAGAGGGCCATGCCCTCGGGGGTCAGGCGGTGCGTCTCCGGCTCACCCTCGACGAGGCCGCGGTCGGCGAGGTGGGCGACCGCCCCGGCCCACTGCTCCTCGCTCCAGCCGCGGGTGATCCGGAAGAAACGGCGACCCATGACGCGGCGGCGGATCGCGGGGTCGGGCAGGTCCGCCTCGTGGAAGACGCCCGCCTCCAGGCCGGTCAGGCCGTGCCGGATGAGTTCGGCGAGGTGGTTGTCGCCGCGCCACTCACGCAGGACCGAGACGTGGCGCCAGAGCGCGAGCGCGGGCTCGTCGGGGACGCCCGACGATGCCCAGGCGGACGCCAGGGCCCGGCCCGCCAGCGGCAACTCGTCGACGACGGTGCCGAAACCCTGCGCGAGGGACTCGATCTCCGCGGGGTCGATGCCGGCGAGGATCGTGCGGTACTGCTCGGCGAGCATGGCGTAGCGCCGGTCGTCGATCTCGGCGAGCCCCGCCTGCAGGGCCTGCGTCCAGCCGGCATCGATGACGGTGGCCGAGAAGTTGTAGAAGGCCGCGGTCACGACGGAACTGTGCGCCTCCCCCATCGGCGCGGCGCGGGCCCCCACGTAGAAGGCGTGCTGATCGATGCCGAGATCGCGGCAGGCGTCCCGGATCCCGGGGTTGAAGTAGGCGACGAGGTGGAAGGGCTCGACGGTCTCGTAGGCACGGCGGGCGAGGGCGGCAGTCTCCGACATGCCCTTCACAGTGTCAGGGCGGGCGCCGGATGTCGACGCCGGGCTACGTGTAGAAGCCCTCGCGCAGGTTGATGCCGTGCTCCACCCAGGCCTTCATCGCAGCGAGCATGCCGGTCCAGCCCATGCAGTTGCCGAAGGCGCCCTTGGCACCGGCCTCGGTCGCCGTCCACGCCGATTCGGTGATGGTGACCAGCGTGCGGGTGTCGTCGTCGACGGGTGCGAACTCGAAGGTCGTGGTGGTGTGCCCGTCGCCGGCGGCGGCGTTCTCGGCGTCCCAGCGGATCACGATCTTCGAGTGCGGCGTCGCCTCGACCACCTGCACCGGGAAGGCGCCGGGGAAGTCGGCGAAGTCCCAGGTGACCTCGGTGTTCGACTCCAGCCGCCCGCGGGCACCGCCGGTGGTGAAGTACTTGGACAGCTGCTCCGGATCGGCGACGGCCTCGTAGACCTGCGCCGTGGGACGCGCCACGTAGCCGGAGACGGTGAAGGAGAGTTCGTTGAGTTCGGACATGTGATAAAACTACAACATGTCTACGCGGGGTCGCAAGGGCGACGAGGACGCCGGCGCAGCGGGGCGCCCGGAGGCGAGCACGGCGGCGCGCTCCCCCGCCGACGAGGACGCGGACGATCTGGTCTTCCGCGCGCTCGGGAACCGCACGCGGCGCCGCATGCTCGACGTGCTCAAGGAGTCCCCGCGCACCACGGGCGAACTGTGCGATCACTTCCCCGACCTCGACCGCACCACGGTGCTGCAGCACCTGCGCGTGCTCGAACGGGCCGAACTGGTGATCGGCCGCAAGGTCGGCCGCGAGCGTCACCTCACGCTGGCCCCGGTACCCATCAAGCGGATCCACGACCGCTGGATCGGCCAGTACGCCCGCGCCGCCGTATCGCTACTCGACGATCTCACCCGCGACTGATGACGACTTCCACTGCGCCGCCGTGGGGGGGGGGGGGGTTTTTTTTTTTTTTTTTGGGAACAAACCCAACCCCCCCACCAACCTCCCCACCCGCTTTGTGGCCAC
>NZ_JBYPZI010000005.1:0-211910 GCF_057815145.1 Tsukamurella sp. II2bb | reverse complement strand
TGGACGCCCCAACCCGGGGTTGGGGATGATTTCAACGATGCCGCGGGGAGTGCGGTCGGTTTCCTGCGGTTCTGGTCGGAAACCGACCGCACTCACGCAGCCAGCTGCCCGATCAGCTCGGCGACCGCGGTGATCACGGCCTCCGGGTCCTCGGTCAGGTGGTGCCACGAGTAGTTCAGCACGGACCACCCAGCTGCGGTCAGGGCGTTCGACTTGTTCTGATCGCTCATCCACCGCTTCTGCGAGCGGTGGAAGGCCCAGCCGTTGATCTCCACCGCGAGTTTGAACTCCGGGAAGGCGAAGTCGATCGCATAGCCCCGGAATGCCAGCTGCGGGTGCCAGCCGGTGATCCCGTGCAGGGTCAGCATGTCGGCGAACAGCCGCTCTGCCTCGGACTCCGTATCTCCGCACGCCACATCGAAGATCTTCCGCGCCTCCGACATTCCATGAGCACGCGGATTCCGGTCGAGCGCGGCCGCCATGTCCTCCACCGTCACCGCGTCGGTCTGCAGCGCGCGATCCATCTCACGCGCACTCCTCACCTCGAGGACGGTGAGCGGCTTCGCGGTGACGGAAAGTCCGTCAACGATGTCCACGTCGAGTGGGTCAAGGTCTCTCCGCCGGGTATCGAGGGCATAGCCGGTCGCCTGACGCACCCGGCGCCCCGCCGGCACGGTGGCGGTCACCCGCTCTGGGACGACATCGGTCAGGCCGTGCCAGTACAGCGCGGTCCACCGATCGGCCGCACCGCCCGAGACGAGGACGGGTATCCGGACGCCGGCGCGATCCGAGTGCGGATGAAAGGCGGAGCGATAGATTCCGCAGCCCGCTCGATGCAGTTCCTTCGTCGCCAACCGGGAGGCGATCATCCGCCCCGTCACGCCGATGGCACGGAGCTGCGCAAGGGTGGCGACCCCGTCATGCTCCGCGAAGACATCCGCCGCATCACTCCACATGTCAATTGGACGCACCAGCCCGGCCGCCGGTTCCACCGGCCGCCAGTGCGGTCGGTTTCCCACGAGAAGCGCAGGAAAACGACCGCACTCGCACAGATCCGGCGGACTGAGCGACGCATTCCAGAGCCAGGCGGGCTATGCATGGGACGCATGGCGGGCACGAAGATGACGAACGAAATCATGCGCAGCGCGCCGGCGCCCGCACCTGCTGCGGATCAGTCGAAGACGTCCGGCGAACTCGCGACGGTCTGCTCCCACAGCGGGCGGAACTGGAACCAGCCGGCGATGTCGCCGCCGACCTGCGAGCGGGTGAGCAGCGCCGTCTCGTGGTCGATCGGCTGCGGCCGCCCCGCGGCCATCGCGAGGAGCTGCGCCTGGCAGGAGCGCTCCATGGTGACGAACCACCACGCCGCCGAGGACACCGAGCCGCCCACGGTGATCAGGCCGTGGTTCTTGAGAATGGCGGCCTTGTAGTCGCCGATCGCCGCGGCCACCCGCTTGCCCTCGATCGTCTCGTTGACCACGCCCGTGTAATCGTCGTAGATGCCGTGGTCCTCGTAGAAGGCGCAGGCGTCCTGCGTGAGCGGCGCCAGCGGGATCCCCAGCGACGAGAATGCCTTGCCGTGGACGGAATGCGCGTGCGCAGCGGCGACGGCATCGGGCCGGGCCTCGTGCACCTGGGCGTGGATCACGAAGGCCGCCCGGTTCACGGGCCGGCGTCCGTGCACGACGACGCCGTTGTGGTCCACGCAGATCAGGTCGGAGACGCGGATCTGGTTGAAGCTCATGCCGAACGGGTTCACCCAGAACAGCCCCTGGTCCTCGGGGTCGCGCGCGGTGATGTGCCCGGCGACCCCCTCCGAGAAGCCGAGGCGGCCGAAGACGCGGAAGGCCACCGCCAGATCCCGCTTGCGCTGCTCGCGCTCCTCCTCCACCGACAGCCCCATCGGCGGCAGAGGCATGTCCGCATCCTCGGGCATCGGCCCGACGGCGGCCTCCAGCATCGGTCGGATCTCGGGCGGCACCTGCATCCTTCATCTCCTCGCGTCCGCGCGATCGTCGCGCTCGGGTCGACGGGGCGCTCGACGGCGAACGCCCCTTCAGGGACCATGATTCCCTTCGGGGGCGCTCGCTACGGCGAGTTCGCGAGAACCGCGCCGTCAGGCGGTACGGATCAGTGGAAGAAGTGCCGAGTTCCGGTGAAGTACATCGTCACGCCGGCCTCCGCGGCGGCCTGGATGACCTCCTTGTCACGGATGGATCCGCCCGGCTGCACGATCGCCTTGACGCCCGCGTCGATGAGGATCTGCGGGCCGTCGGGGAACGGGAAGAAGGCGTCGGACGCGGCGACCGAGCCCAGCACCCTGTCCCCGGCGCGGGTCACGGCCAGCTGCGCCGAGTCGACGCGGTTGACCTGCCCCATGCCCACACCCACGGACGCGCCGCGCGAGGCGAGCAGGATCGCGTTCGACTTCACCGCCCGGCACGCGCGCCAGGCGAACTCGAGGTCGGCCAGAGTCGCCTCGTCGGCGGGCTCTCCCGCGGCGAGGGTCCAGGAAGCGGGGTCGTCGCCGTCGGCGTCGATCGCGTCGGACTGCTGCACCAGCAGGCCGCCGGTGATCTGCTTGATCTCGGTGCTCAGCACGGGCGGCTCGGCGAGCAGCACCCGGATGTTCTTCTTGCGCTGCAGTACCGCCAGCGCACCGTCGGCGTAGGAGGGCGCGATGATCACCTCGGTGAAGATCTCCGAGACCTGCTCCGCCATCTCCAGGCTGACCTCGCGGTTCGAGGCGATCACGCCGCCGTACGCGGAGACCGGATCGCAGGCGTGCGCCTTGCGGTGCGCCTGGGCCACGTCCTTGCCGATCGCGATGCCGCAGGGGTTGGCGTGCTTGATGATCGCGACGGCCGGCTCGTTGAAGTCGTACGCGGCGCGCCACGCCGCGTCGCCGTCGGTGTAGTTGTTGTAGCTCATCTCCTTGCCGTGCAGCTGCCGCGCCTGCGCCAGCCCGGCCCGCGCGCCGCCCACGTACAGCGCCGCACCCTGATGCGGGTTCTCGCCGTAGCGGAGCACGGCCTCCCGCGTCCACGTGCCGCCCATCCACGACGGGAAGGTCTGGTCGGGCTCGGGCGCCACGACGTTCGTCATGTACGAGGCCACGGCCACGTCGTAATCGGCGGTGTGCCGGAAGGCCGTCGCGGCGAACGCCTTGCGCTGCTCCAGCGAGAAGCCGCGCCGCGCGCTGTCGATCACGTCGCCGTAGTCCGAGGGCGAGACCACGACCGTCACCGACGGGTGGTTCTTGGCGGCGGCGCGCACCATCGACGGTCCGCCGATGTCGATCTGCTCGATGCACTCGTCCTCGGTCGCGCCGGAGGCGACGGTCTCGGTGAACGGATACAGGTTCACCACGACGAGCTCGAACTTCTTCACGTCCAGCTCGCGCAGCTGCTCAAGGTGCTCGGGCAGGCGGGTGTCGGCGAGGATCCCGGCGTGGATCTTCGGGTGCAGCGTCTTCACCCGGCCGTCGAGGCACTCGGGGAACCCGGTGACGTCCTCGACGCGGGTCACGGCGACGCCGGCGTCGGCGATGGTCCGCGCGGTCGAGCCGGTCGAGACGATCTCGACGCCGGCCTGCGCCAGGCCGGTGGCGAGCTCCACCAGGCCCGACTTGTCGTACACGCTGATCAGGGCGCGCTTGATCGGGATGTTGCTGCTCATGAAATGGTGACCTTTCGTCCATCCACGGAATAGCCCTGGCGGGCGACTGCCGCGACGACCTCTGTCAGAAGCCGGCGCTCAACGACCTTGATCCGTTCGTGCAGGGTCTCTTCGGTGTCCCCCGGCTGCACCGCGACCGCCTCCTGCGCGAGGATCGGTCCGGTGTCGAGCCCCGCGTCCACGAGGTGCACGGTGGAGCCGGTGAGCTTGACTCCGTGCTCGAGGGCGGCGGGAACGGCGTGCGCGCCCGGGAAGGCGGGCAGCAGGGCGGGGTGCGCGTTGATCACGCGACCGCCGAATGCGCCGAGGAACGCGGGGCCGAGGATCTTCATGAATCCGGCCGCGACCACCAGGTGCGGCTCCAGCTCGGCGACGGCGGCGGTGAGCGCGTCGTCCCACTCCGCGCGACTTTCGTAGGCCTTCAGCGGCACCTCGGCGCAGGCGACGCCCCCGCCCGCGGCGATCTCGAGCGCACGGCACGGCCGGTCGGCGACGACGCCGACCACTGCTCCGGGGTACCCCGGAGCCGACGAGGCCGCGAGCAGCGCCTCGAGCAGCGAACCGGTGCCGGATGCCAGCACGACGATCCGGGCGGGCGCGCACGGCGGCACGACCGTGGGACTGGGCGTGGTCAGGATGCACTCTTTTCGGCAGGGGGCGATACGCGCATCAGCCTAGCGCCGCCCCCCGGGGCTACTGCCCGAAGGTGTAGCTGTCGAGTTCCTCGATGTCTGCTATGTCGCGCTCCCGCTTCGTGGCGGCGGGTCCCACGGCCTGCCGGGAGACCGGCCGCACCTCCTCGGTCGGCTGCTCGGAGACGGCGTCGAAGTCGCCGGTGTCCGCCGCATCGCCCTCGGGTTCGGGCAGGTCGTCGTGCTCGCCACGCGGCGCCGGCTCGATCTCGACGGTCACGCCGTCGTCGATCACGTCGGCCTCGTCGGGGTACGTGGTGTAGCCCGACGGTGCCTCCTCCTCGGCCCGGCGCGCGGCGCGCACGGCGCGGGACTCGCCCGCCTGCTGCAGCACCAGCGCGGCGAGCACCCCGACGAGGCCGATCCAGCCGAGGGTGAAACCGAAGACCTGGAGCAGGTCGGCGCCGGCGTGACCGAAACCGCCGAGTTCGCCGCCGGCGACGAACGCCGCGGCGACGAAGCCGGTCGCGGTGAGCACGGCGGTCGCGGCGACGACGGCCACCGTCGGCCCGAGGTCCAGGGAGCGGGCGGCGCACCGTCGGCCCACCTGGACCGCCACGAGGGCCGGAACCGCGAGCAGCGGCAGCAGGTACCAGGGCGACGGTCCCTGGGGCAGGACCGCGAGGATCGGCACGCCGGGGGCGCGGCCGGGGACCGCGGAGAAGACGCTCATCGAGATCGGGCCGACGTCCACGGTCGCGCCGAGGGGCAGCGCCGCGGCCGCGATCACCACGTTGGGCAGGTACAGCAACGACAGGAGGACCAGGGAGACCATGCCGACCCCGTCGTTGCCGGAGCGGATCAGCTCGACGACGGTCTCCCACCGGATCACGAGGCGGACCACCACGATTGCGAGCCCCACGGCGCCGAACGCGAGCAGGGCCCGGCCGGCCAGGCGGGCACCGTCGTCGACCCAGGTGGGGACGCCCAGGAATCTGGCGACGGCGCGCCAGTACGCGGGGGCGAGGCCGACGAGGGCCGCCCCGAGGTGCACGGCGACGGTGCCGAGGAAGGCGGTGAGCGGCGGCGGCGTGCCGATGGTGTACCGCCCGGCTGCGTCGTTGACGACGGCCAGCGCGATGGCGGTGAAGAGGGCGGGCCCGGCGATGGCGCACAGCAGCACCGAGCGCAGGTCCGCGAGCGCGCGCCCCTCGCCGCCGGCGCGGCGCGCGGCTCGGGCCACCCCCACGACCAGCGCGATCGTGGGCAGCAGGGGCAGGGCGCCGAGAGTGATGTCGCTGATGGTGACCGGCACCTGGTGCACGGCCAGCCAGATCCCGGCGACGGTCGGGGCGATCGCGCCGAAGCCCGTCGACGTGGTCACCAGGACCAGAGCGGCCACCACGAGGGTGGACGCGAGGGTCACGAACGAGGGCCCGAAGGCCATGACGAACAACGGGCGGGTCTCGCTGGGACCCGGCCCGGCGGCGCGCGCTGAGACAGTCATCTTCACTACTGTGACATCGCGGTGGTCGATGTCGGCTCAGGCGCGCCGCGAGCGAGAGCTACTGCCCCTGCGGCTTGTTCTCGTCCTCGCTCGAAGGCGTGGCGTGCTGCGGAGTCGACGGGGCGCCGAAGGCCTGGGTGGCGGGCGACGAAGCCTGGCCGAAGGCGGTGGTCACCTCGTCGCCGGACGCGGAGGCACCCGGGTTCGACGGTGCGCCCGGCGTCTGGAAGCCCGTGGTGGCCGGGGCGGCCGGAGTCGACGGGGTAGCCGCCTGGTAGCTCGACGGGGCCGGGGCCTGGTAGCCGCCGTAGGAGGGCCACTGCGACTGCGACTGCGACTGGGGTGCCTGCTGCTCCTGCTGCGCGGGCGCGCCGGCCTGCTGCTCGGCGCCCGCGGCGGGGACCGCGGGATTCGACGGTGCGGCCTCGCCGGCGGCCGGAGCTGCGGTGGCGGTGGCATCGGCGGACGCGGACGCCGCCTCGGCGTCAGCGGCGGCGGCAGCGGCCACGGCGGCCGGGTTCTTCACGATGCCGGCGTCGACGAGCACCAGCACGACCGCGGCGGCCGCGGTGAGCAGCGCGAAGAACAGGGCGATCCAGTACCCGTAGGCCTGGTTCTCCCAGATGAAGCTGCCGAACGCGAAGGCGATGAAGCCCGCGACTGCGAGGGCGGCTGCCGGCGTGCGGCCGGTCGAGCCCTTCGACACCAGGCTCAGGCCGGCGGCGATACCCGCCGCGAGGAAGAGCACCAGGAGCGGCTGGGTGGGGCTCTCCAGGCCCGACGCCGAGGCGCTGGCCGAGAACGACCCGGCCGACACCGTGCGCTCGTAGAAGTTCAGGAAGCCGAGCAGGAAGGTGATCACACCGAGCGCGGCGGTGGCGATGGAGAGCACCAGCGCCAGGTCCAGCGGCTTCGCCGGCTTGGCAGGCGCCTGCTGCTGGTAGCCGCCGTAGCCCTGCTGCCCGTACCCCTGCTGCGGGTAGCCCTGGCCGTATCCCTGCTGCGGGTAACCCTGACCATAACCCTGCTGGCCGTAGCCCTGCTGCGAGTAGTCGGGCTGCGCCTGATCCGGCTGCTGGCCGTAGCCCTGCGACCCCTGGGGCGCGGGCTGCCCGTAGCCGCCGTGCTGCCCCGGCTGGCCGTAACCGCCCTGCTGCGCGGGCTGCTGGCCCGGCTGACCGTAGCCCTGCTGGCCCGGCTGGCCGAATCCCTGCTGGCCGTAGCCCTGCTGTGAGTAGTCCGGTTGCCCGTAGCCCCCCTGGCCCGGCTGCTGTCCGTACCCTCCACCTGAGTAGGTCATGTTCTGCTCCCCGAAGGTCGACGCGGCTCCGATGGAGCCAGTACGCCACCACCCTATACATCGACTCCGACACCAACAGGATTCGACTCAGTGAGTGTGATGATCCACGACAGCCAAGAGCGCCTGGGCCGTCGGGCGCACGCACTCCGGATACGGGACGACCCCGCCTCCCTGATGGGAGACGGGGTCGCGGACCGAATGTGCTGGTGTCTTACAGCGACTGCAGGATCTCGCGAGCGAGAGCGGCGGTCTCGGACGGGGTCTTGCCCACCTTGACGCCGGCGGCCTCGAGGGCCTCCTTCTTCGCGGCGGCCGTGCCCGAGGAGCCGGAGACGATGGCGCCGGCGTGGCCCATGGTCTTGCCCTCGGGAGCGGTGAAACCGGCCACGTAGCCCACGACGGGCTTGGTGACGTTGGCCTGGATGTACGCCGCGGCGCGCTCCTCGGCGTCGCCGCCGATCTCGCCGATCATGACGATGAGCTTGGTGTTCGGATCCTTCTCGAAGGCCTCGATGGCGTCGATGTGGGTGGTGCCGATCACCGGGTCGCCGCCGATGCCGATGGCGGTCGAGAAACCGAAGTCACGCAGCTCGTACATCATCTGGTAAGTCAGCGTGCCCGACTTCGACACGAGGCCGACGGGGCCGGTGCCCGTGATGTTGGCCGGGGTGATGCCGACGAGGGCCTCGCCCGGGGTGATGATGCCGGGGCAGTTCGGGCCGATGATGCGGGTCTTCTGCCCCTTCTCCACGTTGTAGGCCCAGGCGTACGCCGAGTCCTGCACGGGAATGCCCTCGGTGATGACCACCAGGAGCGGGATCTCGGCGTCGATGGCCTCGACGATGGCGTCCTTGGAGAACGCCGGCGGCACGAACGCGATCGAGGTGTCGGCGCCGGTCTTCTCCATGGCCTCGGCCACGGAGCCGAAGACGGGGAGCTCGATCTCGTTGCCGTCCTTGTCGACGTGCTTGACGGTGGTGCCCGCCTTGCGCGCGTTGACGCCGCCGACGACATTGGTGCCCGCCTTGAGCATGAGCGCCGTGTGCTTGGTGCCCTCGCCGCCGGTGATGCCCTGGACGATGACCTTGTTGTCCTTGGTCAGGAAGATAGCCATGTTGTCGTTGTCTCCCTTAATTGTTCGCCAGCTCGGCGGCCTTGTCGGCGCCTTCGTCCATGGTCTGCGCGAGCGTCACCAGCGGGTGGTTCGCGGCGGCCAGGATCGCCCGGCCCTCCTCGACCTTGTTGCCGTCGAGGCGTACGACGAGCGGCTTGGAGGCCGCGTCGCCCAGGGTCTCGAGGGCGCCGACGATGCCGTTGGCGACCGCGTCGCACGCGGTGATGCCACCGAAGACGTTGACGAAGACGCTCTTGACCTGATCGTCACCGAGGATGACGTCCAGGCCGGCGGCCATCACGGCCGCGGACGCGCCGCCGCCGATGTCGAGGAAGTTGGCGGGCTTGACGCCACCGTGGTTCTCACCGGCGTAGGCGACCACGTCGAGCGTCGACATGACCAGGCCCGCACCGTTGCCGATGACGCCGACCTGACCGTCGAGCTTGACGTAGTTGAGGTCGTTCTCCTTGGCCTTGAGCTCGAGCGGGTCGGTGGACCCGGCGTCGGCGAAGGCCTCATGATCGGGGTGGCGGAAGTCGGCGTTCTCGTCCAGCGAGACCTTGCCGTCGAGCGCGAGGATCTGGTCGTCCGGGGTGCGGACGAGCGGGTTGACCTCGACCAGGGTGGCGTCCTCGCCGACGAAGACCTCCCACAGCTTCTGGATGGTCACGGCCGCGGCGTCGAGCACCTCGGCGGGCAGCTTGCCGGCCTCGGCGATCTCGCGCGCGAAGGCCAGGTCGACGCCCTTGGTCGCGTCGACGGGGATCTTCGCCAGCGCGTCCGGGTTCTCCTCGGCGGTGACCTCGATCTCCACGCCGCCCTCGACCGAGCACATGGCCAGGTAGGTGCGGTTCGCGCGGTCGAGCAGGAAGGAGATGTAGTACTCCTCGGCGATGTCACTCGCCTCTGCGACCAGCAGCTTCTTGACGACGTGGCCCTTGATGTCCAGGCCCAGGATGGCCTCGGCGTTGGCCTGTGCCGCATCGGCGTCGGCGGAGTACTTCACGCCGCCCGCCTTGCCGCGGCCACCCACCTTGACCTGCGCCTTGACCATCACCGGCTTGCCGATTTCCTCGGCGATCGCGCGGGCGTCGGCGACATTGTCCGTGACACGGCCGGCCGAGGTAGGCACGCCGTGCTTGACGAACAATTCCTTCGCTTGGTATTCGAAGAGATCCATCAGCTCACCATCTGTCTGGTTACTCGGTCCACCCGCATTCATCACGGGTCCGAGGTCGACTCTATGCCTCCTGCGCTCCGCCATGACGCGGACCCTTGACAAATGACGTATATCACGTGACCTGCGGTTATCCGACCCACGCAACCTACCCGCCGGTAACTTTCGATCCGCCCTGCGTATCGCACCCTTATGACCGAATTCAGGCGATGGCAAGCACAGGTTAAGCGTCGGCGGCGATGGTTACCGCAGCCCGAAGCGAATGGAGAAACACCCCGATGAAGCCTTCCCGCCCCGTCCTCATCGCCGCCGCCGCGGCGACGGCACTGGCCGTCACCCTCACCGGCTGCGCCGACAAGGGATCGTCGAAGACCTCCTCCGACACCACCCCGTCGGCCACCGCCTCCGACGTCGACGCTCCGGCGCTGCTCCGCGCCGCCGCGGACGCCGCCACGAAGGTCACCAGCACCCACTTCACGGTCGCCGTGGCGGGCAAGGTGCCCAACCTCCCCATCACCAAGGTCGACGGTGACCTCCAGGTCAAGCCCGTCACGCAGGCCACCGGCACCGCCACGATCGACATCGGCGGCACCTCCGAGGGGAAGTTCACCTACATCGACGGGAAGATGTACGCCGCGATCCTCGGCGACAAGTACGTCGACTACGGCGACGGCGCCTCGATCTACGACGTCTCCGCGCTCTTCGACGAGAAGAAGGGGATCCCGAACATCCTCACCAAGGTCACCGGAGCGAAGGCGGCCGGCACCGAGACCGTCGACGGCCAGTCCACCACCAAGATCACCGGCACCGTCCCCGCCACCGAGATCGCGGCGATCTCCGGCTCGCGAGTGGACCCGGACAAGAGCGTGCCGGTCCCGACGACCCTGTGGGTCCAGAACTCCGGAGACAAGCAGCTCGTCCGCATCGAGGTGAAGCCCTCCACCGAGGGCACCATCACGCTCACGTTCTCGAAGTGGGGCGAGAAGGTCACCGTCACCAAGCCGACCGTGACGCCGATCGAGGCCACCGACAAGCCCGAAGCCGGCGAGGCCCTTCCGCGCTGATCCTGCACTCCCCCAGCCCGTCTCCCCCGCATTCCCCGAAAGGCAGATCCATCATGATGACGTTCACCAAGAAGGCGTTCGTCGCCGCCCTCGCCACCGCGAGCGTCGCCGGAGGCATCCAGGTCGCCGCGGCGCCCGCCGCCAACGCGGCCGACTTCAACTACGGCGCCATCGCCGTCGCCAGCAACGGCGCGTCGGGCCGGTCCTGGGACTACCCGTCGCGGGCAGCCGCCGAGCGCGCCGCCCTCAACTCCTGTGGCTGGGGCAGCTGCCGGGTCCTCGCCTCGTTCGTGAACGGCTGCGGCGCCGTCGCCGAGACCCGCACGCGCTTCCAGGGCGGCACCGGCCGCTCGCTCTACGCGGCGCAGCGCAGCGCGACCTCCCTCGCCGGCGGCGGGTACATCAAGGTCTGGGTCTGCACCTCCGGCCACCTCTGATCCGAGCCAGGAAGCCCAGGGGCGGTACCGTTTTCGACGGTGCCGCCCCTTCCGCTATCGGACACCGCACGATCGCAGCACAACAATCCTTCACTTCGCCTGCCTGAGAGTCAGATACGCCGCAGCTGTGACCTGCTCGGCCGCCTGTTGCTGAGTCTCGGAGACCTCGGAGACGTACCGCCCGACCGCGAGAACGCAGTCACTCTTCCGTATCTCGAAGTCGTCCAGGTAGCTCACACACCGCGCGCCGGGGAGCCCGGCCACATGGAAGCTCCTTACGTCCTTGAACTTTCGATCCGGGAACGCGGCGATTATCCGCGCCAAGGACGCCGCCGCTTCCGGATCGCGCGCGCGAGTGACGACGTTGCGCCCGATGCCGAACAGGTCGACGCCCAAGGACGCGTACTGCTGCGCCAGTTCAACCGGTTCCCATTCCCAGTGCAGGTGAGCGCGCCGCCCGTGGAAACCGAAGTACGACTCGAACGTCCCTTCAGGTACCGGCTCCGGTGCCACGGTGTGCCGCACGATCCCGTCCTTGTCCGTCGGCAACCCCGGCAGATCCGCCGGCCCCGGTGACTCCACGCCGCGCAGGAGGTCTCGTTGAGCCGCAAGTGCCTTGCTCATGAGCTCGCGACGCACCCCACCGTCGCCCGACAACACCCCGACGAGCACAACGTGAGAACCCACTGCGGTCATGCCGTACACAGCCGGTCCACTGCCGATACTGAGAAGAATCCCATCAGGGATCGTAACCGCCGCTGCAGCGGTATCCCCGTCGATCTCCACCCGGCTGCCGACCGGCGTACGGCCGAGGTAGTCACCGACCGCGCCGCGCGCCGCACCGTCGTCGGGCATGCGGAGCACCGCGATGATCACCGCTCGTCGCGCATCACCGGTGCCGCCCCGCCGGCTGGTGAGGAAGCCGTAGACCATGCCGCGCTGCTCGAGGACGTCGGTGACAGTCGGGTCGAACTCGGTCAGATTGCTCGGCTTCACCAGCGCTCGGACGGTACCGTAGTACCGCCCGTCGACCAGTTCCGGATCGATGTCCCATGGGAACACCACGTGGTCTGCGAGCACGTTGCCGGCGAGCACCCGCCGCTGAGCGACGCCGACCGAAACGTCGCGGGGAGCGGTGGTGAAGTTCCCAGTAGCCAGGCTCGGTGTCGCACTGGGATCTGCGATGGGTACGCCTGGGACTGCGACCGCGCACCCCACGGTCAGCGCCGCCACCAAGGACGGGACCAGAACGAGACCGTACCTCGGTCGATATGGCTGTCGGCGGGTCGGTCCGATCATCGTTCCTCCATCATTCGAGAACTCCGCTGCCCCGTGCGACCGTCATGCGCGCCACGTCATCGCGGCGTACATGCTCGTCGACCCGCACGACATCCGGCCGGCATGCCCTTGCTGTGGCGGTTCGGGCCGCGTCCGCTCACCCGGCTCGCCCGGTCGGCCCACCTCACCGCCGTCGCCTCGTTCGCGGTGCGATAGACCCGAGTGCGGCCCACGCCCACCAGGTCGACGCCCAGCTCCTCGAACTTCTTCGCCGTCTCGATCGGATCGGCCTCCCACACCAGTTCGGCTCTGCGCTCCCGGAAACCGAAGTCGGACAAGAATGTACCGTCCGCAACGACTTCCGGCGCGACGGTGCGGGCGACGATGCCATCCCGATCGGCGGGCAGCGACGTGAGACCAGCCGCCCCGGGCGAGACGTAGCCCTTCAACTGATTCTGCTGGGCCGTCACCGCCTTCGTCACGTAGTCGCGCGGCTTCGCCACGTCGAAGCCGTTCGCCATCGCCGCCGTGACGATCACATGACTGCCCGCCGCGGCGACCGCCCACACGAGCGTCCGGTCCGGAAAGTAGTCCCTTGCCTTTGACCTTCCGCTCGATCACGGCGGCATCGGTCAGGCCCGGCAGTGACACCGCATCTGCACCGGCGTACTTCCGGAAGTCCTCGACCGCGCCCTTCGCCGCGGCGTCGTCCGGCACTCGGATCGGGAACCGCCGTGCCGAGCAGCACCGTCGTGCACGCGGGGATCATCATCACGGCCAGCAGGAGCGGAGCGATCCGTCGGCGCGGCGAACTCCTCACGCCCCGCCGATGAGCACGGACAGGAAGATCCAGATCAGGAGCCAGGCCAGTCCCGCGGCAAGGGCGATCAGCGACCACGTCTTCGCGCTCTCCGCGGCGGCGCGCGCCTCGGTCTCGTGGCCGAGCTGCCACAGCTTGTTCACGTTGGCGGCCTTGACCACCGCGAAGATGCCGACCGGGTTGCCGCAGAGCAAGACGGTGCAGATCGCGAACGCCATGTAGTTGTGCGGCGGGAGGGCGTTCCCCGGGGCTCCACTTGGCGCGATGGGCATCTGCGGGCCGCCGGGCTGAGCGGCAGGGCCCGGCTGCGCGAACCCGCCGGCCTGCGGATACCCGTTCGGATCGATGTAACCGCCCGCCGGCGGATATCCGTTCGGATCCACGTACCCACCGGCCTGCGGGTAACCGGCGGGATCGGCGTAACCGGGCTGCCCGTACCCCGCAGGGTCCTGGTAGCCGGGCGCGGGTGGAAAGGCCTGGGGCGCAGGGGACGCGGGCTGCGGCTGCGGCGCCGGCTGACCAGCCTGCTGCGGAGCGGCCGACTGCGCGTTGGCGCCGTAGCTAGGGCGATAGGGCTTGGGCTGATTCATCTCAGTACACCACTTTCTTGAGGTCTGAACGTCAGTCAGCGACGAGACTCGGTGGGCCACACGGCCACAAGGGAGCGATCGTCGTCGAAGGTCTCGCGGGAGAAGTCGACGGCATTGCCGAATTCGATCAACGACGGCACCGGAGGGCCGAGGACCGATCGCAGGAGATCGCCCACGCCGCCCTGTCCCGCGCCGAGGGGGTCGCCCACGCCGTCGGAACCCAGGAGCAGAACGTCGTCGCGGTAGACCACCGCGTCGACCGGCGCGAGCTCGGCCGGCGTCCGCGGCAACCCGACGACCGCGGAACTCGCGATCGCGCCATCGTCCTGGTTCTTACCTCCGAGCAGGGGAATGAAATCCCCGCCGCGCAGGATCCATGCGCTCGAATCCCCGACCCCGATCGACTGCACCTGGAGGACACCGTCGGGATGCGGATCGATGACCGCGGCGACCATGGTGGTCGCGAAGCACCGCTCGACCTGCTCGCCGTCGATCTCGTCCCCCAGAATCCCCCGCGCCCGTTCCGCCATCTGCCAACTGATCGCGCGCACCAGGTCGAGCCACTCGACCGGATCGCCGACCTCCGGCGCCGAGGCCAGCAGCCACTGCACCGCCACCGTCGTGGCCGTCGACGCTCCGATGTGCGCGTGGAGCGCGGCGGAGACACCGTCCGCCACCACGGCGATGATGCGTCCCGACGGTGCCGCGTGGACGGCCACGTCGTCCTGCCGCGGCGCACCGTCGAACCGGTGCAGATGCCCGCGCAACGAGGCCGCACGCACCGTCGCGGCGCGCGTGGACCATCCGTCGATTATGGTGTCCGGCCGGAACGGGACGGAGCGGAAGCGCTCCGCTGTGGGCCGCGGCTCGGCGCTCGGCCCGGGCTCACCGACGACGACCTGCTCGATGCGCACGCTGCCCCGCACGGCGGCACCGACGACGGCATCGGCGGGCGATCCGAAAACGGCCCCGGGCGAGACCCCCGCCAGCGGCGACGGCGCGCTCGGCGCCACCGCATGCCCCGGAGCCGGAGCCGCCGTCCAGGGATCGGGCGGCGCCCAATACCGCCCTGCACCCCACGACCCGTCGTACACCGGATGGAACCGGTCGGTCGTCTCCTCGTCGCGGCGCTGACCGAGCCAACGACGAAGCCCCCCTTTGCCCTCCGCCATGGCTATACGTAGTCCACGGCCAGGGTGAAGCCCTCGGGACGTTCGAGTTGCAGCGAACCGGCGCCTCCCGCAAGGGCGTTGCCGGAGGCGATCACCGATTGCGTCAGCTGGGTCATGAACTCGCTGATCGCCACGCCGGTATCGACTCCGCGCGAACTCACGAACGCGAACTGCGGCTGCGTCGCCACCTCGACGATGGTCGCGGCGTCGGCCTCACCGATCCCGAACGCCAGCACGTTCGGCGCCGCCGGCTGCGCGAGCATGTAGTCGCGGGCGGCACGCCAGTCCTCGTACTGATTCGGAACCCCGTCGGTCAGGAAGAAGACAGCCGGACGATGTACCTGGTATCCCTGGGCTTTCAGATTCGGAACGTCCACCGAGATGCGGTAGCCGATCTGATCGAACGCGGACTGGTACGAGGTGAGGCCGCGCGCCTGGAAAACGGGCATGTGCGGAAGAGTCCGCAGATCGGCCGGCTCGAGATAGGTGACCGCGTCGTCGGCGAAGCCGATCACCGAGAACCGGATCTTGGCCGCGGCGAAGGACTCGACCTGCATCGCGGCCTGCAACGACACCAGGCCTTCGTTCAGCTCATGAATGTACGGTCCCATCGAACCGCTTTCGTCCGCGACGAAGTACATCGGCAGCAGCGCGCCCCTCGGTTCCATTCCAGTTCCTCCTCGTGTCCGACGTCGGTTGAGTCCTCGCCGAAGCGATCGACTCACGACTGGTGCATAACGTATTGTGCAGTACACGGGGGCGTAAGTGCGACATTCGGTTCCTGCGGTTCAACCACCGGTTAAGCGCAGGCCAAGCGGGCCAGGACGAGTGCCGCAGCACGATGAGCGACGGAGGGGAACCATGGACGGCAACGTATCCGAAGGGACCGACGAGCCTCCGGTTCTGCAGCGTGCGCGGCTCGGCCAGTTGTCCAAGATCTCGTCCGGTGGCCAGGGAACCGCGTACCGGGCGCCCGGGGTCCACCTCGGTTTCGCTCCCAACGCCGTGTTCAAGGAGTACAAGCCGCACGTCCTCAGCGAACTCGATATCGCGCAGCTGAAGGAGATGCCTCGTTTCCTGCTCGCGCAGACGGGGGCCACCGCGCTCAAGCTGGTCACCATCTGCGCCTGGCCCTGCGCGATGGTGGCCGACGGTGACCGCACCGTCGGCTTCGTGATGCCGGAGATTCCCGATCGGTTCCGCGTCGATATGACGACGGTGCGCGGTACGCAACGCCGGCCCGCCGAGGTGCAGCACCTCCTCAACGGTGACGAATACCTCGCCCAGCGCGGCATTCCGCTGTCCGACGGTGACCGTTACCGCCTGCTCGCCGCGCTCGCGTCGGCGCTCACCTTCCTGCATTCCCTGGGGATCGTGGTCGGCGACATGTCGCCGAAGAACATGATGTTCAGCCTGCACCCGGAGTCCGCGATCTACTTCATCGACACCGACGCCATGCGCGTCCACGGGGCGTCCGTCTCGCCGCAGATGGAGAGCCCGGGATGGGCGGTCCCGGCGGGCGAAGAGCTGGCCACGGTCTTCAGCGACCGGTACAAGCTGGGCCTCCTCGCGCTGCGCCTGCTGGCCGGCGACCACGACGTCTCCGACGCCGCCGCCCTGCCCGCCCAGACCCCACCACCCATCACCGATCTCGTGCGACGGTCGCTGATGTCCGAGCCCACGGTGCGCCCGGCCCCGTCGGACTGGACACCTCCGGCGCTCGCCGCGGCGCAGGCCGCGGATCTGCGTCCGGCACCCGCACCACCGACCGTCGTGGTCGCCGCGGCGACGCGGCCATCGGCCCCGCGCACCGCCCCGCCGCCGCCCGCTCCCCAGCAGCCCGCGTTCAGCACAACGCCGCCCGCACCGAAGCAGACGGGGCCGTCCGCATCGACCATGGTGGTCCTCGGATCGATCGCCGTGACCGTCGTGGCGATCGTCTGGGCCCTGATCGCGACGAGCTCGGACTCCGGCGATGGCACGAGATCCTCTGCCGCGACGACGACCACATACGGCTATCCGACCACCACCTACGCGTACCCGACGACGACCCGCACCACCGCGACCACGACCACCACCGCGGCCCGCACCTTCGAGGCTCCACCGTCGAGCGTCACCCCGTGCCCGATCGTCAACTACTACGTCAACAGTGTCACCACGTGCGGGTTCGCCAGGAACGTCTGGTTGGCCCTGTCGAAAAGTGAACTGCCGAAGGTCTACACCGGCATCGTCAGCCCCGCGCGGAACGACCGCACCTTCGACATGTTCTGCCGCTACACCAGCTCGACGTCGGAGCTGGTCGTCTGCACCGGGGGTGACGATGCCGTCGTGTACATCCCGTGACGTCACGCCGGCGCCGAGGAGTACGACGTGAGTCCACCGCGGCCCCACGAGCCGGTGGGGCAGTTCGACCCGTACACGGAGCCCTCCCCCGCTCGGCCGTGCGACGGTCCCCGTCCTCCTGGGCCGTCATGGCTGTGATCCGGTCCGCGGGCGACGTACAAGCGGCAAGAGTCGTCATGCCCACGACTGGCCTCGCTGCTGAGGCATCGCACGCCTAGCCTGAGTTTGCTCTTGTGATCACCCTCCTTGACCTGACGCGCTGCAGGGTCTCGCCGGGTGTCTTGCGACAAGTCGTTTGACAAGCGGCCGGGGATCCAGCCCCGACATAGACAGGTCCAACAGTGACAAATCTAACAAAAGTGATGCTACACTTGAGACGAGCTAGGGCATCACGCGTGAAGCCCGGGCAGAAGATGAGGTTGGGCGGAGCGGCACTATGACTACTGAGATGAAGCTGCAAGGCGCAGCCCAGGAGTCACCGTCAATTCTGACGAAGGCATTCGTACTGTTGAGAGCGTTCAATCACGAGAACCGCGTGTTGTCGCTCAGCGAGATAGCGTTGGCATCAGGTCTCCCCAAATCTACCGTGCACCGGTTGCTCGCACGCTTGATCGAATTGGACGTGATCGAACGTCACGACTCTTCGCGTTATCGCGTTGGGATCAGCTTGCTCCATCTCGCCGCCACCAGCCCAGCGTCGAGCCTGCGTGAAGTAGCCCTTCCGTATCTCGCCGCCCTCCATCGATGGTCTGGCCACAACGTTGTACTCGGTGTGCTCCGCTTTCCAAGCGTCGTCCTCATCGACAGATTCTCGGCGCCGACGGCGATGCAGCACGATCAGCCGATCGGTGTCCGCGTACCGGCTCACTCAACCGCCCTGGGGAAGATCATCCTCGCTCACGATCGGAGCCAGGCCAAGGAAGATCAGGGCGGCTACCTCCGTCGGATGACCGCACGAACAATTATCGACCCTCACGTTCTGGAATCCCAGTTACGTCGGGCCCGAGCAGAGAACATCGCTATCGCACAGGACGAGTTCGCTCTGGGGATTTCAGCCATGGCCGCCGCAGTTCTCGTTCGTGGCAAGCCTGTCGGCGCTGTGTCCGTCGTATTTCCGACCTCGGAGGGACCGCCGACTAACCTCGCGAATGCCCTGAGATCTACCGTCGCGAATTTGGCGCGCGAAACGGAGGCCGATTTGTCAGGCGGCCACCAGGCGTGGTTTCCAGGAGACCCGGTACTATAGTTCGGTGTCGTTGCCGTTTCAGATGGCGGTGTAGCCTCCGTCGACAGTCAACGTCGTGCCGGTACAGTACGCACTAGCGTCCGAGGCGAGAAAGAGCAACGCGCCATCCAACTCGCCTGAGAGACCGGGCCTCCGCATCGGAATTGATCGTCGTAGCCACTTTCCGCCGGCCTCGCTGTTGAAGAGCGGCTCGGTCATCTCGGAGGCAAACCACCCCGGGCACAAGGTGTTGACCCGAACCCCACGATGTGCCCACTGTGCAGCGAGTTCCCTGCTGAGGTTGATCAATCCGCCTTTGCTTGCCGCGTAACCCGCCTGAGGGAACTTTCCACACCCGACGATACCGAGAACTGAAGCCACATTGACGATCGTGCCGGCACCTTGCTTTAACATCTGGGCGCCGGCGATCCTGCACAATCCGAACGACGCCGCGAGATTCACTGCGAGAACGTTCTCGAACTCGTCGATCGACTCCGACTCTGCGGGAGCGAGATCCGAGATACCAGCATTATTGATCAGGGCATCCACGCGTCCGAACCGCTGCACGGCGAGATCCACCAACCGCTGGCGGTCCGCTTCCGTCGTCACATCGCACACGACTGCGAATGCGTCCGGCAGACTCTCCGCAACCTCCTCCAGGAGGTCTCCACGGCGGGCGGCGACGACGACCTTAGCGCCTGCCGCTCCAAGCACCTGGGCGAAGCGCAGTCCTAGCCCGCTCGAAGCCCCGGTCACAATTGCCACACGGCCTGCAATATCGAATATTCCGGAACTTCCGTTCCTGCTGGACCCGTGCATCGATTCACTCGCCTTCCATAGAACAGTCTGATACCGAAGCGCTTCGGAACAACACATCGCTTCACAACTCGGCGCCCGGACGGCACAATACATCCTGAAACTTGCGCGGATGCGGAAACCGATCCGCCCTGGTACACCGAATTATTCACCTCAGCGTAGCCCGCCGACAACGCGCCCACCAGCGGCGTTTCCAACCATCGGAATCGCCCCTCCCCATCGCCGTCACCCTGTCATAGTCTCACGAACCTGATGGCGCGCTTCAACTAGCTCGTGGGAGATTTAGGCACATGAATGAAGATATACCCGATGGTTCATCGGAACCCTCCACCTGTTCCTCGAACGGGCTCGGGGTCATCGACGTACACGCTCATTACATGTCTCCCGAGCTACCCGACTTCGCGCGCATCTGTCAGGATGCTCGTTGGCCTCGTTTGATCGTTGACGACGACGAATCGGGGCGTATCGTTCTCGGAGATCGATTGTTTCGCAATGTCCGATCTGCTTTGTGGGACACCGAACGTCGGATTGCCGATATGGATGCATGCGGAATCGATACACAGGTCATATCTCCGGTTCCGATCACCCTGGCCTATTGGGCAGATTCCGCCCTCGCTCAACGCTTTGCGGCCGCACAGAACGATACGATCGCCGCGGCCGTCCGGGAGGCCCGCGGGCGCCTCATCGGCTTTGGTGGCCTTCCTCTCCAAGACCCAGAGCGAGCCGCTGACGAGCTTGCCCGGGCGGCTCAGTCCGGGATTGCCGGGTTCGAGATCGGCGCTCACATCGACGGACGCGAGCTTGACGATCCAGTCCTCCGTCCGGTTTTCGCAGCTGCGGAGGAGGCTGGCGTCTCTCTCTTCGTCCACCCGATGGATGGCGGAGCTAAGGTGACCCGCCGATCGGAGCACCCTTACGGATTTGGCGTCGGCATGCTGACCGACACCGCGCTCGCAGCGACCGCACTAGTTTTCGGCGGCGTGCTACAAGAGTTCCCCCGTCTCCGCATCGGGATGGCTCACGGTTGCGGCAGCTTCCCGTGGGTCTACCCGCGAGTCCGCAAAGCCGCTACGACGTACGCTACATCGGAATATCCCGCCTTTGACTCTATAGTCAAACGGCTATGGGTGGACAATTTGGTCTTCGACCCGCTTCACATTCCACTTCTGATTGCACGATTCGGCCACGACCGGATCATGGTCGGCAGCGACTACCCGTTCCTTCCCGGGCAACCCGAAGAGTCAATCTCGCTCATTCACAAAGCTGCAGAGAAGAAGCTGCTCGACCCATCGCTTGCGGCTTCGGTGCGCGCCCAGAACGCATTATCGTTCCTCGGAACCACGGCTTGACCGAGAAACTGTCGGGCACCGTTCATCCCGATCTACCACCGACCCCACACAGGAGCTCGCCGTTGAAAACTAAGTTCCCCGACAGCATTGCAACAGACACCCCCGACCGCGCGGCATATATTCTAGCGCGCGCTGGCGCAGTTGTCACATACCGAGAACTTGTCGACGGATCCCGCCGGATCGCACACTTGTTGAGATCTCGGGGGGTTGCACGCGGCGCCGCGGTCGCGATCCTCATGGAGAACACCGTCGGCTTCTTCGAGTGCGCCTGGGCTTGCCAGCGATCGGGTCTCCGGTATGTCGCGATCTCGACCCACCTCACTTCTTCAGAGGTCGCATACATCCTGGGTAACTCGCAGGCGGCGGCGCTGTTCACCAGTGCCCAGAATTCCAACACCGCAGTGCGCGCCGTCAGTGAGTGCGGCACTCCAATACCAGTGTTCTCAGTCGATCCAAACCCTCATGGGGTCCCGGAACTATGGCCCGCCGTCGAGGACTTCGCCGCCACACCTCTCGATGACGAGTGCGAAGGTGTCGACCTCCTCTACTCCTCCGGCACTACAGGCAGACCGAAAGGCGTCGAAGCCGATCTCACCTTCGCGCCGATCGGCACTCCCCCGGGTGTGGCGAACCTACTCGAGGATAGATGGGGCTTTGACGAAGACTCCGTGTATCTTTCGCCGGCACCGCTCTACCACGCCGCTCCCCTGCGGTTCTCGATGACCGTCCATCGCCTCGGCGGAACGGTGGTCGTGATGGAGAACTTCGACCCCCGACAGGCGCTTGAACTGCTGACTCGCTATCGCGCTACCCATACACAGATGGTGCCCACGATGATGAAGCGCTTGCTGCGCTTGCCAGCACGGGAGCGGCAGTCCGCGGACCTCCGTTCCCTCCGGGCGCTCATCCACGCAGCCGCGCCCTGTCCAGCCGAACTAAAAAAAGAGATGATCGACTGGCTAGGGCCTATCATCGATGAATACTACTCATCGACCGAGAACAACCTGTTCACAATCATCTCCTCCGCGGAAGCACTGGAACGACCTGGATCAGTTGGCAGATCCGTTTTGGGAACTCCGCACATTTGCGACGACGACGGGAACGAGTTGCCAGTCGGTGTGCCCGGCACCATCTGGTCCGACGGCGGGTTTTCATTTAGGTATCTGAACGATCCCGAAAAGACAGAACAATCGAGGAACAGTCGCGGCTGGACCACAATCGGCGACATAGGATACTTGGACGACGACGGCTATCTCTATCTGAGCGATCGGCGCGCCGACCTAATTCTCAGTGGTGGCGTAAATATCTATCCCCAGGAGGCAGAAAACCTCCTGAGCCTACACCCAGAGGTATACGACGTCGCCGTGATCGGAGTACCAAACGCGGACTTCGGCGAGGAAGTCAAAGCAGTCGTATCGCTCAACTCCCCCGAGCGTGCCGGACCGGAGATGGAGGAGGAACTCATCGGCTACTGTCGCGAGCGAATCGCGAAATTTAAATGTCCGCGCAGTATCGATTTCGTGGAGGAACTCCCCCGCACTTCGACGGGCAAACTATACCGGCGAGTCCTCCGAGACCAGTACCGACGCCTCCCCCGCGGTTAGCTCGTCGACATGCTGAAACAGCGGAGACGGCATCACGTATCGACCCGATTCCGGCGTCTGGAACACGGACTAGCCATCGCCGTCTGCGCCGCACACACTGACGAGAGCCACACCATAGGAGGACCCACAGTGATCAACTCGTCAGGGCTGACCGAACTTCAGCGACCGGCGGAAGTACAGCTAGTACATGATGTTGAACAGTTTCTTTTTGACGAGGCAGAGTTGCTGGATCAGTGGCGCCTCCACGAATGGCTGGAATTGTTCACTGAGGACGGCCGTTACGAGGTTCCCACCACCGACCTACCCGACGGTGACCCCGCTCAAGACCTCTTCCTGGTCCATGACGACAAGTTTCTCCTCGAACAGCGGGTACGCTCACTGATGACCCGGGCAGCGCACGCGGAGTATCCACACTCGCGCACGCGACGAATCGTTTCGAATATTCGTGCAACGCCGCGCGATCATTCGATTCAAGTGTGCGCAAATTTTGTGATCTTCCGAAGCCATCGCGGGCTACTCGATACATACGTCGGTCACTACCAACATTCTCTTATTCAGTCCGCAGAGGGCAGATTTCTTTTCAAAGAACGGAAGTCCATCCTGGACCTCGACTCATTGCGACCGCACGGCAAGGTCAGTATTCTACTATGAGAAAACTAGAGGGGAAAGTCGCAATTGTCACTGGCGCGAGTCCGAACATCGGCGGTACCTTGGCGCTAGGTTTGGCAGCAGAGGGGGCGAGAGTGGCCTGTACGGACATCTCCAATTCCACCGCGACTGAAGCCGCCAAACGCGTCGATGCAGCTGGCGGAGAAGCGCTTTCCTTCCATGGTGATGTCACGGACCCTGACCATGCGGAAGCCGTTGTCCGACGAACGCTCGAGCGGTGGGGTCGGATCGACATCCTCGTGAACAATGCAGTCTGGTTCAATAAGAAGGGCCTGCTGGACGGTACGCTTGAGGACTATCGCCGACAGATCGACGTAATTCTCAGCGGCGCCTATCTGTTCACACGCGGCGCGGCTCAGGCCATGATCGGAGGCGGAATTCAGGGCAGTGTGATCAATGTCTTGTCAACCGCGGCATGGCAGGGTGAGCCGGGAAACATCGGATACTCGACCGGCAAGAGCGGCCTGATCAATTTCACACGCTCAGCAGCGATGGAGCTCGCTCACTATGGAATTCGGGTCAATGGATTCACCCCGACCGCAACTCAACCCACCGACTCCGAAGCGATTCGCCGCATGGAAGCAACGCTCGGCGCCAGTTCCCGATATCAAATGAAGTACCTCGAACACGCACCACTTCGCAGGCTCCCCACGCCTGCCGATTATGTTCCGGCGGTAGTACTTCTCGCTTCCGACGATTCCCGAATGATCACCGGAAGCAACATCTCCGTTGACGGCGGAGTCACCGCAAAGTATTGGCCGTGGAATCCGGCCGAATCTCGGTAAATCTCTCGCGACAAGTTCAGGTGAACCGAATGATATCTACCCAGACAGACAAGCCAACAGGTGCCGAATTTCTCATCGTTCCGCAGCGTATATCGATCGGAGTCGGGATGGAGAGCATTCCGGGGGCCTCAATCGCCTTACCCGGCGTTCCGCGCGGCGCGGTGTTGGTTCTCGTCGACGATGAGGGTATCGACGACTTCACCGTAGAATTAATGAACACCATAGCCGAGCACGGCTACGAATCTGTCGCGGCACATCTCGACCGATTCCACCAGCGGAACGGATACTCGCGCGCAATCCAGCAGATCATTGCCGCGCGCGCCACTCTCGAAGCACGAGAATGGAGCGGCGACCAGGTCGGAGTCATCGGCTACGGGAAGGCCGGCGCCTTGGCGATGCTGGCAGCGCAAGAGCTGCGGTTCGGCGCGGCGGTGACCATTACGCGCGGATGCTCCCGATACGGCAACGGCGGCGAGGGGTTCGTTATCGACGATGGCGATGCCGAAATCCCGATCGCCCGGTCGGTACGCACTCCGTGGCTCGGAATCTTCAGTTGTTCGGCACAAGACTCGAACTGGGCTGCCTACCGGAGATCTCAGCTTGAGTTGGACCAGCACTCCGACGAGTTCGCCTCTCTTGTGGCCTACGCCGGCGTCACGGACCGCTTCTACCGAGGGGGCGGCACGGGCCCGCAAGAGTCGGGTGCCAGTTTCGACTGCTGGCAACGCGTGATCGAGTGGATGAACCTACGAATTCTGCATCGCCAAACTCCCCTATCTCTCCTTGATGAACAGCGAAAGCGGATGCTCGCAGGAACATGACCGACGATTATCCGCTTTTCAAATCCCGTTAGTCTTGATTTGAGGTCCCATGTCTAATTACATTGTCGACGATCGTGAGATGCCGCGTTTCCTGGTGAACCGCCGCGCAATGACCAGTCCTGACGTCTTTGCTCTGGAACAAGACAAGATCTTCAACCACACCTGGTTGTACATCGGACACGAGACTGAGTTGCCTAAGCCGAACGACTACAAGACGCGAAGAGTGGGCGGTCGACCGATGATCTTCGCCCGAGATTCAAAGGGAAGAATCAACGCCTGGATCAACTCGTGCCCGCACCGCGGCGCTATGCTCTGCCGGGAACCCTCAGGGAATGCCCGGTTTCTGACCTGCTTCTACCACGGCTGGAGCTTCAGCACCTCTGGCGACCCGGTTTCCATTCCGGGAGATGACGCCTACAGCGAAAAGTTCAATCGTCCCGAACTTACCGCGGCGCCTCAGATCGATTCCTACAACGGCTTCGTCTTTGTGAGCTTCGACCCAGACATCGTCGATCTGAAGACCTACCTCGCCGGAGCGACGGAGTACCTCGACCTGGTTTGCGATCAGTCGACCATCGGTATGCAGGTACTGTCAGGCAGCCACGAGTACTCCGTGAAGGCGAACTGGAAGCTTCTTGTCGAGAACAGCATCGACGGATACCATGCGTCGTCGGTCCATCAACGCTACTTCGAGATGGTCATGGCGGCCCGCGGCGCACTGGATACAAGCGCCATCGGCGACTCACGAGGAATCGACCTGGGTAATGGACACGCTGTGATCGCTGGGGAGCCGACCACCGAGGGCCTTTTCGGCCGCCCTCTCTCAGGCGCCGGGGCGGCCGAACGGGCAAAGCGATTCGAGGCGCTCCGGGAGCTCTATGGCGACGCCTGGGTCGACCGTATGGCTGGGTCACGGAATCTTGTGATATTCCCCAATCTAGTGATCATCGACCTGGTCATGGGAGTGGTCATCCGCAAGATCGACCCCGTGAGCGCTGACTACATGGAGGTCACTGCGTGGGAACTGGCGCCACCGGAGGAAGATCCAGAACTCCGACAGCAGCGTCTCGACAACTTTCTAACATTCTGGGGCCCAGGAGGGATGGCGTCGCCCGACGATGTCGAGGCCCTCGAGACCTGTCAGCAAAGCTACGCAGCGGCGCGCGAATTGGCCTGGTCTGACATCTCGCGGGGGATGCACAAGTCCGTCGTAGCTGGTTCGGACGAACTGCAGATGCGAACGTGGTGGCGGCGTTGGAACGAATTCGTCACCGGAGACGTGCTGTCACCAGAAGAACATGCTCCGCTCAATGGGGTCTATGTAGGGCAGAAGAAGACCGATCACAGAAAACATGAAGCCATCGAAAAGTGATCACTGCGGCCGTATCTCGCCTCACCGTGTCGGGATAAGGAAGTCGACCTAATCTTCGCCGCGCATGCGCAGTTCGCGTACCACCATATCGTCTCCCGTAAACACCGACTATTACCTAAAAGGAGCATTCCCTTGACCACACCAGCGTTGTCCACTGAGGCCACCTCGCGCTACCTAGTTCTTAACGGCGTTCGCATTCACTTCCACGATATCGGAACCGGCCCCGTACTTCTCATGCTGCACGGCGGTGGACCGGGCGCCAGCGCCTGGAGCAACTTCAAACAGAACGTTCCGGCGTTGGCCGAGAACTTCCGCCTTCTTCTGGTGGACCAACCCGGTTTCGGCTTGAGCGACAAGCCCGTACACGACCGACCACAGCACGAGTTCACCGCTGAGCTCTTGGTCGCACTTCTCGACGAACTAGAGATCGAAACGGCGACACCCGTCGGCAATTCTATGGGTGGAGCAGCATCCTTGGAGCTGGCGATTACCCATCCGGAGCGGGTTGACCGGCTGGTCTTGATGGCACCCGCAGGTGGCGCACTCCCAATAACGTCCCAGCTGTCTGCCGAAGCGAAGATCCTGTTCAACTACTACGCCGATCCCGGGCCGAGCCTTGACCGGACCCGGGCGCTGTTCGAGGCCTTGGCGTACGATGCCGCAGGCGTTCCCGACGAGACTCTGCACGAACGATACGAAGCATCGCTGGACCCGGCCGCGATGGCGTATCACAAGCGGATGTTCGGGCAGTGGGGAGACCTCGGGCCCGCGCACTGGAAAAAGGTTCACGAGATCAAGCATCCGACGCTGTTGCTGTGGGGACGTGAGGACCTTGTCCTCACGCTGGACAGCAGCCTGCACATGCTGCACCAGATGCCGAACGCACGACTGGTCGTCTTTCCCAAATGCGGCCACTGGTGCCAACTGGAAGTAGCGAGGCAGTTCGAGCAGCAGATCGCGCTCTTCATGAGTGAGACGGCATGACACAACAATCCAGCCGTCAGACACTCGACCTAAGGGGGCCACGATGACGCAGAGCGCAGGACCTGGCGCCGCCATTCGCCATCCGGACAAGCTGTTCATCGGCGGCGAGTGGATCCGTCCATCGACTAGCGAGCAATTCGACGTGATCGACTCGACGACCGAAAGTGTGATTTTCCGGGTCGCGGAGGGAAAAGCCGAAGATATCTCGACTGCTGTCGCGGCCGCTCGGCACGCGTTCGACCACGGCGTATGGCCTCGACTATCGCACGCCGCGCGAGCTGACTACCTCAAGCGTTTCGCCACTTCGATCCGGTCTCGCACGGAGCAGTTCAGCACAATCTGGACGAGCCAGATGGGTATCCTCAGGTCGCTCGCGAACGCTTCCGTGTCACGAACTCCATCGAACTTTGACGCCTATGCCACGCTAGCGGAGGAGTTCGAGTTCGTTGAACGTCGGCCGACATCGACGGGCTCGGGGACTGGGCTTCTCGTCCGAGAGCCGGTTGGCGTAGTCGCAGCAATTATTCCGTGGAATGCACCGCTCTCCATGATTACCCACAAGGTCGCGCCGGCCCTCCTCGCCGGGTGCACGGTGGTTCTTAAGCCATCACCCGAGGCACCGGGAGAGGCGTATCTCTTCGCGCAGATCGCCGAAGAGATCGGGCTGCCGCCAGGCGTGCTGAACGTCGTCACGACGGAACGCGAAGCGTCCGAACTCCTGGTGCGAGACCCGCGCGTGGATAAGGTGACGTTCACCGGATCATCGACAGCGGGGCGACGTATAGCCTCCCTGTGCGGCGAACGGATTGCACGATGCACACTGGAACTCGGAGGCAAATCCGCCGCCGTGGTCCTCGATGACTACAACGCCACCCTCGCCGCGGAAAGTATCGCTGGACAGGCGTGCCATATGAGCGGCCAGGTATGCGCGAGCCTAACCCGGGTCGTGGTGCATCAACGTATGTATGACGACTTCGTTGAGGCCCTGGCGGCCAAACTCGGCAGCCTGGAGGTGGGGGACCCGAGGGATTCAGCCGTCGCCATGGGGCCGCTGGTCAGCGACACCCAGCGCAGTCGCGTGGAAGGCTATATCGCGAAGGGAATCGCTGAGGGTTCGCGGCTGGCAGTCGGTGGGTCTCGCCCGTCCCGGATGGAGCGCGGATACTTCGTCGAGCCGACGGTTTTCGCCAACGTTGACAGCTCGTCGGTGATCGCGCAGGAAGAAATCTTCGGTCCAGTAGTGAGCGTGATTCGGGCGAGAAACGACGATGAGGCCGTCGAGATCGCGAACGACACGATCTACGGCCTGAACGCGTCGGTATTCACCCACGACGCCGATCGCGCCTACGCTATTGCCCGCCGCCTGCAGTCCGGTACAGTCGGCCACAACGGCTTCCGCGTTGATTTCGGCATCGCCTTCGGCGGATTCAAGCAGTCCGGCATCGGTAGGGAAGGCGGGCGCGAAGGACTGTTGGCGTTTCTCGAGTCCAAGACCGTCGTCCTGGATACCGATCCATTGTTCTGGGCCGAGTCTGCGAAACTGCGCCTCCAATAAGAACGAACACAAACGCAAGGAGAATATCGATGAGAACCAGGGCCGCATTGCTATGCGAGCAGCCGGGAAAGTGGCGGGTAAGCGAAGTAGACCTCGATAATCCTGGTCAGGGTGAGGTACTCGTAGAGATGGTCGCCAGTGGCCTCTGCCATTCCGACGACCACTACGCGATGAACGACGCTCCCCTCCCGACACTCCCGTTTTGTGGTGGCCACGAAGGCGCCGGCATCGTGCGCGCCCTCGGTCCCGGCGTCGTAGGACTAGCCGAAGGCGACCACATCGTTACCTCATTTATTCCTTCCTGTGGGAGGTGCACGCCGTGTGCCGCGGGACTCCAGCATCTCTGCGACAACGGCGCCCTCGTCGGGCAGGGCCGTCAACTCGACGGAGCCTGCCGGATGCACACGAACGGGACCGATATCGCGACGACCGGGATGCTCGGCACTTTCTCTGAATGGCAAGTCTTCGACCAGCTGTCGTGCGTTAAAGTGCCAAAGGATCTCCCGCTCAATATCCTCTGCCTGCTGGCATGCGGCGTTCCCACCGGCTGGGGCTCCGCTACCAATGCGGCGAACATCCGCACCGGCGACGTGGTTGCTGTCATCGGATCCGGTGGCATCGGAATCAACGCTGTTCAAGGCGCCGCCCACGCCGGAGCCTCCCGAGTCGTCGTCATCGATCCGGTCGAATTCAAACGTGAATCTGCCCTTCACCTGGGCGCGACCGATGCCTTCCCGACCGTCGAAGAGGCACTCGAGCTCATTCACAGTATCACCCACGGCCAGGGAGCTGCGGCTGCGATAGTCGCTGTCGGTGTCACAACTGGTGATCACATCGCCGATGCTTTCCGAACCATCCGTAAGGCTGGGACGGTCGTTGTCACTGGTATCGGCCGGAACGATGCCGTCAATATTCCGGTAAACCTGTTTGAGCTGAGCATGTACCAAAAGCGCATCCAGGGGTGTATGTTCGGCAACACTGGACCGCGTGATCAGATCCCAGCTCTCATCGACCTGTACCGTGCCGGGAAGCTCAAGCTCGATGAGCTCGTGACCCGACGCTACGCACTGGACGAGATCAACGATGCGTACGCCGATCTTCATTCCGGGTTGAACATCCGCGGTGTCATCGACTTCGGCATCGCGACCACCTAGTGGCGCGGGTTTGAAGTTGTTGGACGGTTCGCCTTCTCGAGGATCTGCTCGGCGGTCTTGGTCCAGACGAACGGCTGCGCTCTCGGGTTCCAGCCGTCGATGAAGGCCCGGATCTTGGCATTGAGGTCCTTGACGGAGGTGAACACGCCGCGGCGGATGGCCTGTCGTTCGACGATCCCGAACCAGGCCTCGACGAGGTTCATCCAGGAAGCGTGGGTCGGGGTGAAGTGCACGCCGATCCGGGGATGCTTGGCGAGCCAGGCCTTGACGTCGGCGTGCTTGTGAGCGGCGTAGTTGTCCATCACCAGGTGCAGCACGACCGGGTTCCCGTCGGAGTCGAGCACGTCGCGGTAGACGCGCTCGATCTGGCGCAGGAACGCCAGGAACTCCTGGTGCCGATGCTTGGGTTTGAGGGCGGCGGTGACCTTCCCGGTCGCGATGTCCCGGGCGGCGAACAAGGTGGTGGTGCCGTGCCGGTAGTAGTCGTGGGACCGGCGCTCGACCCTGCCTGGTTGCATCGGCAGGATCGGCACCGTCCGATCCAGGGCTTGGATCTGCGACTTCTCATCCACGCACAGCACGATCGCGTTCTCCGGCGGGTTCAAGTACAGCCCGCACATGTCGGTGACCTTGCCGACCAACTCCGGGTCGGTGGAAAACCGAAAGGACTCGGCCTTGAACCTGACTTAGGACATTCGGTTTAGTGTGCCGGGATCCCCAGCTTCTGAAGTATTTCGGATTGCTCACGAGGTATCTGTGGTGGGAACTCCTGCGTCACGCCGTTGACCGCGATCAGCGCGGTGCGTAGCGGGCGCAACTGTTTGACGACGTTGCCGATCGCGAGGTCGGTGGCGTCCTGGATGGCGCGGGAGACTGCGAGGGCGGCGAACACGACGGTCAGGTGCGCTTCGATGTTGTCGCGGGTGCGGTGGAAGATCGGGCGGGCGGCGAGGTCGGTCTTGGACATGCGGAAGGACTGCTCGACGTGCCACAGGTCGTGGTACTTGGCGATCACCTCCGCGGCGGGCATCGTCGCGGCGGGGACGTTGGTGACATAACCTTTCAGCCCGATCAGCCGGCGGGCGCGGGCGAGGGTCTTCTGGTCGAGGGTGATCTCTTCGTCGTCGATCTTCACGAATCGTGTTGTCTTGACCTTCTTCCCGGCGTCGACGACGGCGCGAGCCTTCGCCTCCTGCGCGTCCAGGGTCCGGGTGTCGCGGCGGGCGCGTTTCGCGGAGTACTGCCACACCGCCCGCCACGACCGGTCGTACACCTGCCGGTCGACTTCACTGTCCCACACCGGCTCCCGGCGTTGCCGGGTGTCGCTGACCTGGTACCGGGCGTCGCGTGGGGTGACCGTGTCCACGATCTGACCGTCGCTGAAAGATTCGCCGTTCCAATGGAAATGCGATTCAAGGTCTTTCGGCGCTTTGGTCGAGCGGGAGCCTACGATGAACCCCAGGCCGGCGGTGTGCAGCGCGGTCAGGTTCTTCTGCGACAGCATCCCCGCATCAGCGGCGACCACCAACTGTGTGTCCTCGACCCGGTGACGGGCCCGGAACGCCTCGATGATCGGCACCAGGGTAGTCGTCTCCACGGTATCACCTTCGAAACATCCTACCTCCAAAGGGAATCCGTTCCGGTCCACCAGCAGGCCGACGACGATCTGCGGGTCGACGCGCCGCTCCTTCGAATATCCGACCTTCCGTAGCGTGTCCTCGTTCTCCGCCTCGAAGTACAGCGTCGTTGCGTCGTAGAGGATCAGCGACAGGCCGCCGTGCACCGCGGAGTAGGCGAAGCATTTGGTGGACAACGTATCTCGATAGTCGTGCTGCTGCGCCGCCTGCAGGTGCCGCTGAACGGTGCGGTAGGAGAAGGTCTGCGCGCCGAGGTCGGCCAGGACGCGGATCGAGTCCGCTTTCGATGTCGGCTCCACCACCCTCGCGATCACCAGATCCCGGAACACCCGGTCGCCGAGGACGTCGAACCCCAACTGGTCGTACACCCGCCCGACCACCCGGTACAGCACCTGCGAGCAGGTCCCGAGCGTGCGACCCGCCCCCGCGGTCCGCGGCGGCGCCGGGATCGGTGCGGGCGCCGGCAGCGGCAACCGCCCGCGGGTCCAGTCCGCGACATCCGCCATCCGCGCCACCAGCGTCGGCACCTCGAACAGAGACTCCTGCCCGGCATCGACGATCGCCTGCGCCTTCGCCACCAAGATCCCCAACTCCGCATCCGTCCGGGCCGAGCCCAGATGCTCGATCACGTGATCGCGACCTGCGCGTTTCTCTGCCACCTGCACCGCGACGGCCTCCGACGCGGTCCGTTCCTTCCACACGAACACACCCCCGAACCTACCCGGTTAGTGTGCTGAAACACCCTCACGCATCCGCAAACCAGCAGGTCACAGGCTTACCAACGGCGAACCCTCGGCGACATGTCCGAAGTCAGGCGGGTTCAAGTACAGCCCGCAGATGCCGGTGACCTTGCCGACCAACTCCGGGTCGGTGGAAAACCGAAAGGACTCGGCCTTGAACGGTTTGATCCCGTACTCCCGCCACGCTCGGGCGACTGATGCGTCGGAGATCTTCAACCGCCTCGCCAGCAGCCTGGTCGACCAATGCGTCACGCCAAGGCCTTTCGGCGGCGGCGTCAACGTCGCGACGATGATCGCGTCCCGGTCGAGCCGCCTCGGCCGGCCGGAGCGGGCACGACCGGTCAAGCCGTCGAGCCCACGCTCGAGGTAGCGCTCACGCCACGCGATCACCGTCGTCGGCGATGCGTCCACCAACTCAGCGATCCGCCGGTTCGCCACCCCGTCAGCAGCGAGCAGCATCATCCGCGCCCGCTTCGCCGCCGAGGCCTGCACCGACCCCGACCGCGTCCAGGACTCAAGCACCTCACGGACACCCATCACGCAACGTCAACGCAGCAGCAGGACGATTCGCCATGCCTCATTGTCGCAGCACGGAAACCGTTCAGATAGTTACGACGCGCGACACTAGGACTCCGACCAAGCTGGCAAGCGCTGCCTGCCGTCGTCGCGGGTGCAACCGGGATGATCGAGTAGCGTGTTGCCTGAATCGACCATCGCTATGCACTTCGAAACGAAGCTAACATCACCCGTCACCCAGGTGAGTCGATTTGCCACGGCACGCTCGGGTCGCCTGACACGCGGATCGGTTGTGTCTTACCGACGAACTTGTCGCGACGGTCCATGGACTGCGCCGATGGTATCGGGTACGGTTCCGTCCGCGAGGTCAAGCCTCAAGTTCAACCGACAGGGGCAAGAGATCCTGACCGAACCAACCGTCCCGGCCGAGCACCTGTGTCTTCGCCATTACGATAGACCACCTGGCCGGCGACGATCGTAGCCTCGTAGCCAGTAGCCTGCTGTAGCAGCCGTCTGCCGCCGTTCGGCAGGTCATAAGCCACGAACGGTGCGCCGAACTCAAGGCGTTCGAAGTCGATGATGTTCAGATCAGCTCGGAGTCCCTCTGCGATTCTTCCGCGGTCGGACAGTCCAAACGAATCTGCCGTGTCGGAAGTGAGCCGACGAATCGCCTCTTCCAGGCTGAATCGCTGCCTCTCCTTGACCCAGTAGGTGAGGAGCCATGTTGGGAAGCCCGCATCAAGGATAAAGCCTACATGGGCGCCGCCGTCTCCCAACCCCATGATCGTGTTCGGGTTAGCAAGCATCTCCTCGCACTCTGACAGATCGCCTGAGGCGTAGTTCGCGAATGGGACGTAAATGAACCCCATTCCATCCGATTCGAGCATGATAGCGTAGGCGATCTCCGCAGGGCTACGGCCTTCTCGCTCGGCGATCGCCGCGACTGAAGAACTGGCCGCAGGCGTGTAGTCGGGCGGGTTTCCGAACCGGAACATGTTTGTGTACTCGATCCGGCTCATTAGGGGGAAAGTACTGAACTCAGTGGGGTCTTCCGACAAGATTTTTGCTCTGACTGCGGGATCCCTCATTGCTGCTACTCGATCCGTTAGGGGCAAGCCCGCGATCTTTTGGTACGTCGCGGTACCAGAGAATGGGTTCTGGCTGCCTTCCAGGCCCAGCAGTAGGCCGATGGCTCGCGGTGCCACGACGGGCCGCAGATTGATGCCGTCGTCGATCGCGCTGTCGGCGAACGCCATCAGCTCGCGCCACTTCTCTGGTTGCTCACCACTTTGGATGAGGCTGAACACTCCGGCCATCCCGGACTTCTCCAGCGCTCGGCGGACCATCTCGTACTCACCGATGACATCAGGGTCACCAGTCTCGGCGACCAGCTCGAACACGCCTCGACCGGAATCTTTCATGCCCATGATCAGCGCCGAGATCTCCCGTTCGCGCGCGAGGAGGGTTGGGGTGAAGTCGCCAGCCCGGTTCTTGTGTGCCGTGCTGCGCGACGTCGAGACCCCGAAAGCGCCCGCCGCGATCGCCTCGGCGACGATCGTGCGCATCTGCTCGACGTCGGCGGCGGTGGCCGGCTCGAGTCGCAGCGCACGCTCACCCATGACGAACACCCGGATCGGGGCGTGCGGAATCAAAGCGCAGAGGTCGATGTCACGCGGGATCGAGTCGACCACATCCAGATACTCAGGGAACGACTCCCACTCCCAGGTCAAGCCCTCGTCCATGACTGCCGCCGGGATGTCTTCGACGCCCTCCATCAGCGCGACGAGACCCTCACGGTCCTGAGGCTTGCATGGAGCGAAGCCGACACCGCAGTTGCCCATCACCGCGGTAGTGACTCCGTGCCACGAGGTAGGTGTGATGCGATCCGACCAGACCGCCTGCCCGTCGTAATGGGTATGAATATCGACGAATCCGGGCGTAACGATGCGGCCGGAGGCGTCGATCTCCTCGGTGGCCGTTCCAGCTACAGTACCAACTTCGACGATCTTTCCATTCGATACAGCGATATCTGCAATGGTGCCCGGTTCGCCCGTGCCGTCATAAACGGTTCCGCCGCGAATCACCAGGTCGTAGAGCGCTTCGCTCATTTGATTCTCCCTTTCTATTCTTCCCACATACGGAAAGGTCTCGTGGCCGTAGGCATCGGCCATACTCAGCGGACCAGCGCGTCGATCACCTGCTCCGCTACCCGTCCTGGGTCCTCAAGCGGCCCCCAATGCTGCAGGCCTTCCATCACGAGGTAGTTCTCGGCTCCGAGCCGCTCAGACAATCGCCGCGCCTGTTCGTCAAGAAAGATCGATGATTCGGATCCCCGCGCGATCGTGAGGGGGCAGGAGATCCGACCGAAGACCTCGTCTTCGGTGACCCCTTGGGCGTAGATTTCGGCCTCGGTTGCCGGCGAGCACTTCAGCGCTACAGCGCCGTCTACGGTGTCTCGGAACCCGAACTCAACGTAGCTCCGCAGGACGGCGTCGTCCCACAGACAGGTCGGGAACTTGTTCTGGTAGGTCAGAAGGGCCTCGGCACGGCTCGCGAACCGACCCCGCCTGCGAGCGGCTGCCTCCACGAAAGGGCCCCGGAACTGCTTGGTCTCATCGGAGACGATCCCCGGCTCATACAGAAACATCGCCGCAAACTCGACACCGAGGACCGTGGCAGCTTGAGCCATCATCGCCCCGCCCAGCGAGTGACCGACCGCATACGGCATACCGTCACCGATCACGTCTACTGCAGCGGCTACGTCATCGGCCAGCGCTTGCCAGGTGTGCTGGTCTGCGGTGAGCGCCGACGAATCTCCATGTCCACGAAAATCCATTGCCCAGCAGTGAAAGTACTCGCCGAGTCGCTCAGCCACGGCCGACCAACATCGACCATGCAGACCGGTTGCGTGGGCCATGAGCAGTGCGGGTCCGGCTCCTCCGAGGTCGTGGACCGCGATGCGGTCTCGTGCAAGCCTCATCGGGTGACTACGATTCCCGCCGACTCACGGTCCCAGCAGTCGGCGATGCCCGCTTTGCGCAGTTCGTACTTCTGCACCTTTGTCGTCTGTGTACGCGGCAGATCAGAGGAGAATTGCACGTACCGGGGAACCATGAAATAGGGCAAGCGATCAATCAGATACCTGACCAACGCCTCCTCGGTGAGAGTGGACTCCGGTCGCCGGATGACCACGATCTTGATCTCGTCCTCGGTGTACTCGCTGGGCACACCAACGGCTGCTGATTCAATAACGTCAGGGTGTGTGTTTACCTCACGCTCGAGTTCTACCGACGAGATATTCTCTCCGCGACGTCGCAGGGCATCATCGATACGGTCGGCGAAGTAGTATGCTCCGTCGGCGCCACGATAGAAGGCATCGCCGGTGTGAAACCAACCATTTCGCCATGCCTCAAGACTCTTCTCAGGCTGTCCTTGGTAGCCGACCGCCACCAGCCAGGGTTCGCGCGGACGGACCAGCGCTTCACCGATCTCACCGTCGTTCACCGGCATGTCGTTCGCATCTGCCAGCATCACCTCGAACAGCGGGTGCGGCTCGCCGACTCGCCCCGACTTCACCTTCTCCGGATCCGAGTCGAGGAAGGTGGTTCCAGCTTCCGTACTACCGCACGCGGTGACGACGGATACCCCGAATCGATTACGGAAACCCTCGAGGTCCGCGAGAACGGGGATCATGTGAACTTCCCTGATGGGGTTGTCGATGTCGTTCGGCTTCGGTTCCTGCCGCATCAGAAAGTCAGCCATGGCACCGACAATTTGGACAGTAGTCGCACCGACCGCCCGGATCTCATCCCAGAACGACGACGCTCGGAACGCACTGGCAATAAACACCGTGGCCCCAGCGATTAGGCCGCGGTACACCCCACCCCACTGGCCGGCGACATGAAACAGCGGAAGGACGACGAAACGGATATCGTCCGCCGTCGTGTTACCTACGGTTTCCGCTGTCGCGTGGGCGGCCGCATGTGGCAACAGTACTCCCTTGGCGAGGCCCGTCGTACCCGAGGTGTAGAGGACCGCTACCAGTTCGTGGGGTGCCACGTCTACAGGCTCTATCGGGTTGCCTTCCGCCACTGCACCGAAGGGCAGAATTAGACGTCCCTCGCGCACGTGCTCGGTGACCGCAACTCCCGATGTAGACCGTACTACGACGGTAGTCACCGTCTCCCCGGCTGCCTCAAGGAACTGATCTAGATAACGGTCTTCGACTACCGCGGCTTTCGCTCCTGAGTCGTTGATAACGTGGCTTAGTACGCTGCCTCGATACGCCGTATTGATCAGCGTCTCCGCAGCCCCAACAAAACTGAGTCCGAGCCAACTCAGCACTGCCTCGACATGGTTGTCGAGCATCAACAGCACCCGCTCCTGACGTTCGACCCCCAGCGCCGAGAATCCACCGGCAAACTCGGATGCGCGCTGCCAGGTTTCCGCATAGCTCAGTGACATGTTCTCATCGCACAACGCCGGATGCGCTGGACGCGCCGACACAGCCTTCCGTAGTGTGGCCGTGACGGTTCGATCTTTGAGTGGAATCGCTTCCATTTTCTATCCTCCATTTAATATTCTAAGTTCTGTCACAGCAGACGAAGATCGACCGCGAGCGGATCGAAGTAGCACACAGAAAGGGTTGCCGCCGCTCGATACCACCGCTCCAGCGGGTGATCCTCCAAGAATCCATGACCGCCAAGGATATTGATCCCATGCCGGATCGACGACGACGCCAGATCAGTCGCCCGGGCTACTGCCCCTTGCACAGCCCGGGCGAGTTCCGTCACCGCGTTGAGCGACGCCCCCAGCGATGCAGACAGTTCATCACCCAGGCGCCACAGCTCAAAGCGCGTCGCATCGCATTCGATCTGGCGATCGACAAGATTAAACGATACGCTCTGGAAATCGAAGATCGATTGCCCGAATGCCTCCCGATCCCGGGCATAAGCGGTGGCGTATTCAACCGTTGCCTGGGCGGTACCCAGAGCTACGGCGCCAACACCCAAGTATGTCGTGGCTAGCGCTCGTGTGAGCGCTGCAGGGTCGGCGTCGCTGCCGCCGAGCACCGTCGAGTCAGCAACTGGGCAGTCCCGCAGTGTGACCTCGCCCGTTGCAGCTGCCCGTGCCCCGATCTTTCCCGACACCCGATCGTCACGTGTCACGCGGATGCCGGCGCCGCTCGGCCCGGCGACCAAAAAGCCCATCAGTGTCCCGGACGCAGACTCGTTCGCGATCACCAGGGACACATCGGCGGTAGACGGATTGATCACATTCACCTTGTGAGCGTGCAACCGCCATCCTCCGTCGACTCGCGCAGCCACGGCCTCCGTGTCTAGGAAGCCCCGACCACCCGCCTCCTGGACCAGAAGATTTCCACGCATTCTCCGATCCATCAGTCGCGGAAGGAACGTCGATCGTTGTTCTGGCGATCCACACGCCTCGATAACCATGGCCGCATGGCCCGCGGCAACCGCACCGTAGGCGAGCCCCGGGTCTCCGGCCGCCAGCTTTTCCACCGCGATCAGATAGGTGATTGGGTCCATCGACCCCTGTCCCCCGAACTTCTCGGAGACCGGGGCGGTCATACCGAGGTCGGCGATCTCGTCCAGCAGCCGCTCTGCCAGCCCCTCGTCGCGCTCCGCCTCGGCCGCGGTTTGCCGGAGCCGGCTGTGTGCGAACGATGCGCACAGCTTTGCCACGTCTTCCTGATCCGTTGTCATCGTGAGGTCGAACATTTCGAGTTCCCGTCTGTCAAGAGGGCCGCCAACTGGCTAGTTTCCGAAACCCATCAATTCCGGTGTGAGTCGCCAGCGAGATGGCGAGAAGCGATCATCCTTTGAATGTTTCCGGTGCCTTCGAAGATGTCGAAGATCTTCAGGTCCCGGTAGTATTTCTCGACCAGGTACTCCTGTGAATAGCCCGCAGACCCCATCAGCTGCATGGCGCGGAGCACTACCCGCTCGGCAAGAGGTGGTCCGAATGCCTTTGTCAGCGGAGACTCTAGCCGCGCCCTCGATCCCTGATCCAGCAGTTGACACGCATGGAGCGCCATCATTCGTACTTGACCCAGCGCAGCATCCAGTCGGTCGAACTCACGCGCAACCGCGCGCCGTCTATGGCCGCTGTACAGTTGTTGCTGCTCGGTGACCTCGCGCGCGGTGTCGACGGCGGCGCGGGCAATGCCGTTCGCCATCATGGTGGCGATCGGTCGGCTACTCGCGAGCGAATGAATCGCACCGCGATATCCGGCCTCCTTGTCGGAGCCGTACCCGAGACAGTGATCTAGTGGCACTCGGAGGTCCTCGAAAGCGAGCGCGGAGGTCTGCCAGGAGCGGAGGCCGAGTTTGGCTTCGTTTGCACGAACCACCTGGTACCCAGGGGTGTCCCGGTCCACGACGAAGGCCCGGATCCCGTCGGCCCCCCGGGCCCGGTCGACCGTAGCGAATACCACCGCGTAATCGCAGGAGGCGCCGCCAGAGCAGAAGACTTTCGCGCCATTAATCACCCAGTGATCACCGTCACGCACCGCGGTGGTCCGCAATGCGGACGCATCAGATCCAGACTGAGGCTCGGTCAGAGCGAACGCCGTGTAACGGATGGAGCCAGACTTGAGAGCGTCACCCGCCCACCGGTCGATCTGTTCGCGGGTACCCATGAGCCGTACAACCTTCGCACCGATACCGTTTCCAGTAAACGATTCCTGCAGCCATGCATCGCCGTACGTGACCGCCTCCATCACCGCTCCGGCAACTACGGTCGCGCCATCGCCGTACTTGTCCTTGATCGCTACCTTCTCGACCGGGTCATACGCATGGCCGGAAAGTGGACTCGATTGGAGCGGGCACTTCTCCGATACCTCTTTCCAGCCCTCGGGGAGTCCACCGATCGTGTCAGCGGTCCTAGCCAGAGGGCGGCCATAGGTGAGTGCCCAATTACGAACCTCGTCGACCAGATTCTGCGTCTCATCGGAGACCCTGAACGTCTGCGTCATATCCCCATCCTTATCCGGTAAGGCGAAGCGGCCTCAACTGATACATGCCTAAACCATCTCGCGTACAGCAATAGCCGAAGGGCGATATCGCCTTACCCTCGGCGCTATGCATTCCTAGATGCACCATCGTGCGAGCGTCGGAGAGCGGAGGCAACCGGCGGTTCCATGGGCCGGAAATCCCGACTAGCTCCTTCGCTTTGGCGAAGCCGAAGGGGTCACGTGTCATCTCGACGACGAAGTGCCGTGACCCGAGATTCCAGCCGATGGAACACCTACTTGTCTCCCACGGGCCAGCGGCGCAACGGTAACGACCGCCACTTCGGAGGCGCGAAGCAGGCTACGGAGATACTGCGCGCGACGGCCGCAGGTACTTCGACCGAGGTTGCGGCAGACTCGAAGCAAATTGGCCTCCGAGGCCATTCATACAATCAACGATGGAGCCCTGAAATCATGCTCAGACTCGTGGTCCGCCGCCTACTTCTTGCCATTCCGGTTTTGATACTGGTCAGTTTGCTGAGCTTCTTTTTGATCCACCTCACCCCAGGCGATCCTGCGCGAATGATCGCCGGTGAGAGCGCGTCAGCGGAGCATGTGGATGAGGTCCGGCGAGCATTGGGTCTGGACAAATCGCTTATTCAGCAGTACGGCACATTCCTCGGCAACGTTACGAGGTTGGATTTCGGCACCTCGCTGCAAGACTCCCGTCCGGTCGGTGACATTCTAGCCGAGGCGCTTCCAGTAACTTTGTCGCTGGGAATCCTCGCTTTGGCGTTCGCCGTCCTCCTATCCGTTCCGGCCGGCATGGTCTCGGCTGTTCGGAAAGGACAATGGCAAGACTATTTGATCACCTCGGCATCTGCGCTCGCCATTGCTCTCCCGCCATTCTTAGTGGCGTTGGTGCTCGTGGTTCCGCTGGCGATCCAAACATCAGTTTTCCCTGCGACGGGATACACGCCACTCGCTGACGATCCTGGAAAGTGGGTTCTTCATCTCGTGCTTCCAGCGACGACGCTGGCCATCGTATCGGCAGCCGAGCTAACACGGCAGATACGCGGAGGAATGATTGATGTTCTTGATCAGAGCTTCATTCGAACCGTCCGAGCGAAGGGCGTCCAAAACCACCTAGTTTTAGGTAAGCATGCGGCTCGAACCGCCGCTGTTCCCGTCGTCACCGTTCTCGGCCTCCAGGTGGGCCGGATCATCGGCGGTGCGGTGCTTGTTGAGGTCGTATTCGCCCTTCCCGGGTTTGGCCAGGTCGCTGTGAACGCTGTGACGGCTCACGACCTCCCTCTTATTCAAGGCATAGTACTGGTTTCGGCCGTAATTGTGATTGCGACCAATCTCATCGTAGACGTGGTCTGCGGCTACCTCAACCCGAAGCTCCGGGCGCAGTAATCGGGCCCAGAAAGAATGAAGATGATCATCGGTATAGAAGACGAGATGAACACGACGCCAGTAGAACTACACAATTCGATCGCGCGTAAACCGCAACGTCACAAATGGAACCTGCGACTCAAATCGATCGCGCAGAGCAAGGCGGTGCTCGCTTCTTCGGTATTTTTGATCCTACTTGTGACGGCAGCCGCTTTCGCCCCCGTCATCGCTCCCTACGATCCGAACCATCTTGACACGGCCAACGCGCACTCTGAGATCGCCTCTGCGCATTTGCTTGGCACAGACGCGCTCGGTCGGGACACATTGAGCAGATTGCTGTATGCGATACGCATTACGCTGCTAGCAGCTTCCCAAGGTTTGGGCGTCGCGTTGCTTCTGGGTGTGCCCGTGGGGCTGATAGCCGGCTTCTTCGGTGGAGTAATCGACAGCGTACTGAGTCGTGTTTTCGACGCTTTGCTCAGCTTACCTCCGATCATTTTTGCGATCGCGATCATCGGTATCCTGGGCCCTGGCTTGACCAACGCGATGCTAGCGATCGGCATCGTGATCGCGCCGCGCTTCTTTCGCGTTTCTCGTGTCGCCGCCGAAGGCGTGCGGCATGAGAACTATATTGAGGCTTGTCGAGCCACCGGCGTCTCCGAGTTCCGGATCATCTGGCGTCATGTTCTTCCCAACGCCAGCGGACCGTTACTCGTACAAGCAACCTTTGCCATCGGCGTGGTGATCAGCGCCGAGGCAAGTCTGAGCTTCCTGGGCTTCGGCGTACAACTCCCCGACGCCAGTTGGGGAAGCATGTTCCGAACGGCGTTCGACACTCTCTCCCGAAACACCTTTCAGCTGATCCCACCCGGTGCAATGATCGCGTTCACAGTGCTTGCACTGTTCATTCTTGGGGACGCCCTGCGCGACGCCCTGGCGAAAGGGGCATCCGATGATTGACCCGTCCGAGGCCCTGCTCCAGGTGCGTGACCTTACCGTCAATTTCACCACCAAGCGCGGACAAACGACCATCGTTGACGGTGTCGATCTCGACCTATATCCGGGAGAGATTGTCGGATTAGTCGGGGAATCAGGCTCTGGCAAGACAGTTACTGGCTTATCGATCATCGGGCTGCTACCGGAGAACGGTCGAATTTCTCGTGGATCGATCGTCCTCGACGGCCGACGCCTCGACTCGCTTACCCCGCAAGAGATGCGTAAAGTCCGCGGTAATGACATCGGCATGATCTTCCAAGAACCGCGTCGAAGCCTTGACCCGTGCTTCTCGATCGGAGATCAAGTCGCCGAGGCTGTGCGGGCTCATAGTTCCGTCTCTCGGAAGGAAGCTTGGCGCACGGCCGTTGAGATGCTTGACCGAGTACGGATCCCGAGCGCCGCCGCGCGGGCCTCGGACTATCCGCATCAGTTCAGCGGCGGTCAATGTCAGCGGGTCATGTTGGCCATCGCGTTGGTCTGCCGCCCGCGGGTGATCATCGCCGACGAGCCAACCACGGCGCTCGACGTCACGGTCCAGGCCGAGGTACTTCGCCTCCTGGACGAGCTGCGTCGCGAAATGAACCTTACGGTCCTGCTCGTGACACACGACCTAGGGGTCGTCGCTGAGACATGCGATCGCGTCAACGTGATGTATGCCGGCGAAGTCGTTGAACACGGCTCCGTGTTCGACGTCTTCCGACAGCCGCGGCACCCCTATACGGCTGGCCTGCTCGGCGCTGCTTATCAACAATCGGAGAGTCGCCGCATGCGGTCGATTCGCGGGACAGTCCCTGCCCCCCACGACCGGCCAATGGGTTGCCGGTTCGGTCCTCGCTGCACCTGGTCGATCGGCTTGTGTGACCAGGATCACCCACCGCTGATCGATACCGGATCCGATCAGTACTCCCGGTGTCTGCGACTCCACGATTTGGAACTAGCGGAGGGATTCCGATGACACTTCTAGAGGGGGTCAACCTGTCGAAGTCGTATCCGACCTCACGCGACATCGTCGGGCGAGTAACGACTCGATTTCACGCCGTCGAAAATGTCAGCATTTCCCTCGCCGCCGGCGAAACCGTGGCCGTCGTTGGTGAATCAGGGTCGGGGAAGTCGACGCTCGCGAGGCTACTACTGGACCTAATCAAGCCGGACTCGGGTTCGGTACTTTCTACGGGGCGCAATGTCGCGGATTTCGATCGCCGCCGCAAACGCAATTTTCGGCGCTCCGCGCAGATGATTTTCCAGGACCCGTTCACCTCGCTCGACCCCCGAATTTCGATTGTCGACCAGGTCGCCGAGCCGCTATTGGTTCATCGCCTGGTCCGTGGCAAGGCCGCTCGGCGAGCGCATGCCGGCGGTCTGCTGCATCGTGTGGGCATCTCCGACCACCAGTTCAGTCGGTATCCACGCGAGATGTCGGGTGGCCAGCTTCAGCGGGTGGCGATTGCACGCGCGCTCGCAACGAATCCCTCGGTGATTGTCTGTGATGAACCGGTCGCCGCCCTGGACATGTCGATTCGGGCCCAGGTGATCAATCTGCTGCGTGACCTGCAGGAAGAGCACGGGCTCGGACTGCTTTTCATTACGCACGATCTGTCCCTGGTTCGGATGATTGCGCACCGCGTGGCGGTCATGCACCGCGGACAGATCGTTGAGTCAGGATCGACGTCCGAAGTATTCGAGCGCCCGCAGAAGGACTACACCAAGACCCTGCTCGAGGCAGTGCCGAACCCAGATCCGCGGAGACGCACTTTCGCCGTTGGCCGAAACCCGGCGCAATCGAGCGAATCGGACGCGCAGATCGCAGCGCAATCGACATTGAAAGGAAATAAGTGAAGAAGACGGCAATACAAATCGGAGCGATGGCGGCTATCGCAACCGTCACGCTGACGCTTTCTGCATGCGGTTCAGGAGGTACCGAGCGCACCGCACGCGAAGGCGGAACGCCAGATACGTCCAAGACGTTGCGAGTCGGGCACACGCTGGCACCTACCACCTGGGACCCGGTGAAGTACGCCTCCTCAGTAACGGCAGCTCCGTTCCTTACCTTGGTCTACGATCAGCTAGTAGAGCTCGGACCCGATATGACCCCGAAGGCCGCGGTAGCCACGAGTTGGACCACCGCTGCCGACGGAATGCAGACGACGTTTGAGCTACGCAATGATGCCAAGTTCTCCGACGGTACCAAGGTCGATGCCGCGACTGTTGTGGCGAACCTCGACCGGGCGCGTCGGGCGCCCGGAATCGATACTGTCCTGCGGGCCGTGTCAAACGTCAGCGCTCAGGGACCGACTAGCGTGACTGTCAGATTCAGACAGCCCACGTTCGATCTGCCCTTTCTCTTGGCACAGGACCCTCGCGCGTCCTCCATCGTCGACCCCCGCGCCTTCGGCGATGCCGGACTGAGCACGGCCCCTAAGGGATCCGGGCCCTACTCGCTGATCAGCGCGTCTTCATCCGCGGTCGCGCTCGAGCGTGTTGATCATCATTGGGATGTATCAGCTGGCAAGGCGAAGCGCATTGAGCTGCGTACCATCGCCGATCCAGCGGCGCGTGTGAACGGGTTGCGGTCGGGCCAACTGGATCTTATCTATATCGGTCCAGACCAGCGGCGAGATGTGGAATCGACGGCCACTTTGATCTCGTTCAACGAAACCCCTTACATCTTTGCCCTCGCGCTGAACTACACGAAGAGTAAGCTCGCTGATCCTCGGGTGCGGAAGGCGATCAGCCTTGCCATCGACCGCGGCGCGATCTCCCAAGGGGCCCTCGACGGGCTGGGGCGAGCCACCCAGCAGCTCTTTCCGCCCCGCGTGGGTGGATGGGTGGACTCTCTAGACGACCCCAGCACACTAAAGCCCAATATTGACGAGGCCAAGCGTCTCCTTAGCGAAGCAGGTGTCGGTTCCAACCTGCGACTGAACGTGACCTACGGCGCTGGCACAACGGCTTTGGCCAATGCCGGTCAGATCATCCAACAGCAGCTAGGACGGGCGGGCATCACGATGGATTTCCAAGCAGTGCCGTCTTCGCAGCAATCACAGGACTTCGTCGAGGGTAAAACCGATGGCGTTCTCACCTCGTTGGTACCCGCCATCGAATCGCAGACGAGTATTGATGCGAATTTGGCCACCCCGGGTCGCGGGTTCGGTATTCCGGCGTATCTTCAGGAGGCGGCGGACAGGGCGGCGGCCACTCCGATCGGACCTGAACGCGACGCGCGATACCGCGCGCTGTCCAAGTCTCTCGCCGAACAGCCCGCGCACGTTCCGTTCGCCAATATGCCGATCTCCCTTGGTTCATCTGGCAAGGTCACCGGTATCGACGCGATATCCTACGGCCGTCAGACCGCTGGGGTACTTGACGTGCGCCGGGTCGGAGTTGCCGGCTAGTCCGACGGGCCAAACGACTGTGCCCCACTCGTCTCGGCGGAAGACGAGTGGGGCACAGTCCTTTCATCCGAGGAGCGAAACAGCGTTCATACCAACCCGTTCGCTAGCTCACTAAGCACCGATCTAGCCGCAACGGCCCGGCGACAGCGCATGACGTCCCGCGGGCTGTCGATGGCGACAGCGCCGACCACGATGTCAGATTGATCCGTGTAGACCGCCAAGAAGGTATCGCTCTCGGCACTCCCCGACATCACCGCCGCCTGACCCAACCGAGGCAAGCCGACGATCTGGATGCGCCGCGAATACTGATCTGACCAGACGTACGGAACTTGCGTCTGAGGACGGTCGACACCCGTAATGCCCGAGGCGACCAGCGCTGCGTGCTCATTCGCATTGGTCCAGTGCTCGATTCGGAGCGGTACCTTGTAGAAGGGGTGACTCCACCGCGCAACATCGCCAGCCGCGAAGATGTGGCGGTGCCCGTATACCCGGAGGTCTTCGTCGCACCGGACACCGTCAGCTATCGGCAATCCGGACGAGGTTAGCCACTCTGTTGCCGGCACTGTTCCGATCCCGATGACTACCAGGTCCGCAGGCAAGATTCGCCCGTCAGCGAGTGCAACCGCCTCGACCCGAGCGTCACCGATAAATCGTACGAAATGCGCGTCGGTCACCAGATCAACATCGTTGATCCCGTGAAGTTTCGAGATCTCGCGGCCAACCGTCTCGCCGAGCACGTGCGCGAGCGGCACCTCCTGGGCCTCGACAATGGTCACCTGAACTCCATGTTTGCGAGCCGCCGAGGCGAATTCTGCGCCGATGAAGCCGGCGCCGATCACGACCGCACGGGTCGCCGCCGCGAGTTCCGCTCGGATCGCCCGTGCGTCCTCCCAAGTCCGCAGCGTGTAGACCCCGCGAAAACCTTCCGCCTCGCCCAGGCTACGCGGGCGAACACCTGTCGCAATGACTAGGTTCGAATACTCGATACCGGTGGAGTCGTCGAGCGTTACGAGGCACCGCACCGGGTCCAGACCTGTCGCCCGGGAGCCCAGGTGAGTTGTCAGTTTCAGTTCGGTCATTTCGTCGGAAGATAAGAGTGCCGGAGGCTCTGTCGAATCGCGCACTGCGAGCGCATCTTTAGACAAAGGTGGCTTGTCGTAGGGGAGGTGCGGTTCCTCCCCTACGAGGATGATGGGGTCGTCATAGCCGCGCATTCGCAGGGCTTGGGCGGTTCGGACGCCAGCGACTGACGCCCCAACTATCACTGTGGACATGGTGACACTTTCATCTCAATTCGCTGGACTGCGGCCCACCCTCCGGTCGGCCGGAAGTCTGACCCTGCCTGCAGGGATATCTCACCCTGTATCACACGATCACGAAGACCCGCCCGGCGTCGTCTACCTCGACTTCGAAAGTTCTCAGGCCAATCGTGGCCGGAAAGCACATGGCGCGGCCGTCCCGCATATCGAAGCGAGCCATGTGTAGTGGGCAGACCACCTCGTACCCCTCGACGTCACTGTCGGTTCCCAGCGACCACTTCTCGTGTGTGCATGAATCGGCGGTCGCATAGAACTCACCTGATTCGCTTCGATAGAGTGCGACAGGAACATCATGCTGGACAGTCATCGATGCACCCCTCTCCAAATCTTCCACCATACAAGCAAAGACTCGTTCAGTGACGGTGGGCTCGACCATGGTACTGCTCCTCCCGGTGATGTCGGCGGCAGATGCGCGCCGGATTACGGCACCAGTCTGCGGCAAACTGTGGTGACTGCCCAGGCTCAGTTTCGATGCCCGGAACTCGCGCTGGGGTAAGGCCCCCACAGTTGGTGCCGCATTCCAGGCACTAGAACTCGGTGTGGTCGAGGCAGGCCCCGGCCGATACAACATCGGTGCACGACGACGAGGCGCGAGGTAGTCGCCGAATCGGCTACAGGCAAGGAGAAGTCGATGACAGAAGTACTTGGAATCGGGATCACCCACTACCCGATGCTGGCAGGCGCCGACACCCACATGGCGAACCTGCTGAAATCCACGATGAAGGACCCGGACATCCCGCCAGAAGAAAAGGATCCCGCTAGCTGGCCGGAGTTGGCGAAGCACGAATGGGGCCACGACGGCGGTACCACCGCTGCGGCGAACCACCGAGCACAGTTGCGCGCTGGACTGGACCGATGTCGCGACGCACTCGACGAGTTCGCGCCTGACGTAGTCATCGTCTGGGGCGATGACCAGTACGAGAACTTTCGCGAGGAAGTAGTACCGTCGTTTTGCGTGCTCGCATACGGCGATACCGTGGTGGACCCGTTCGCTGTACCGCGCATTCTGAATGTTCCCAACGCGTGGGGGCTTCCACAGGAAGGCCAGAAATTTACGATGCGCGGAGCTCCGGAGTTCGCAAAAAGACTAACCGCGCGCATTATAAATTCCGGAATCGATATCGCGTACTCGTACGAGATGCGCGAAGGGATCCACTTTCCTCACGCTTTCAGTAACACGCAGATCTTTCTCGATTACGACAATATCGGCCGCACGTTTCCATACCCTGTGGTCCCCATCGCCATCAACTGCTACGGAGAGCATGTGATTGCCCGTAAGGGGAGAGACGCACGGTTCGCCGATATCGCAGCGGGAGAGCAGCTAGATCCGCCTGGGCCAAGTCCCCTTCGATGTTTCCAGCTGGGCCAAGCGGTTGCACGAGCATTGTCCGGCACGAATCAGCGCATCGCGCTGGTTGCGTCGTCCAGCTGGTCGCATGCATTCTTGACAGACAAGAACTGGCATTTGCGTCCCGACACCGCTGCCGATAAGCGCCTCTATTCAGCCATGGTCGCCGGCGACTATGCGACGTGGACAGAAACAAGCGCGCGTGAAATTGTCGACGCGGGGCAGCATGAGATCCTTAACTGGTACGCGCTGCTGGGTGCTGTTTCCGAGCTTGGACTTCACCTGGATTGGAGCAATTTCGTCGAGACTCAGATATTTAATTCCAACAAGGTATTCGCGGTGTACAGGTAGCCTAATGGAAGAGTGTGGTTGTGGACTATTCTCAAGTAGATTTCGGAATCTTGATTCTTAGGGTCGTTGCCGGATTGACGTTGGCGGCTCACGGCTATCAGAAGGTCCGCGGGCTAGGCGGAATATCCGGAACCGCGCGATGGTTCGACCAGATTGGAGTGCGCCCGGGGCGATTCCATGCGGTGGTGGCGGCCAGCGCCGAAATCGGCGCAGGAGCGCTACTCGCTATCGGATTGCTGACGTCGGTCGCGAGCGCCGTCGTCGTCGCACTCATGCTGGTCGCATACTGGACGGCTCATCGCGGTAACGGGTTCTTCATCGTCAACAACGGCGGGGAGTACAACCTTATCTTCGCTGTCATTGCGGGGGTGATCGCGATCGCCGGGCCCGGTGCACTTTCGGTCGACGCCGTACTAGGTACATCTCTCGATCGCTCTGGTCTGGTCAGGTCACTCATAGTCGCGGTGGGAGGAACAGCCGCCGGGCTCCTCCAGCTTGGATTGTTCTATCGGCCCGTCCAGGCTCGAAATTGTAGAAGCTATCCAAATAGCGATTCCGACTGAGAAGTTTCAGCACATGGCAGCCCTTCGCTGGCTAAGTGTCGCGGGCATGACGTTGTAGACACGCCGGGGCGTCCAGGCTGAGCCGGGTGACGGATCCTCGGCGGCAGGATGATTAATCGCCAACCACTCACCAGCCGATCCGAAGGACCCGTCATGGTTCACCGTACTGCCCCGTTGTCGTTCGAGGGCCGTCGCCGTCTCGTTGAGCGGTGCCGGGAACGGCGGCGGCGGCGGCGGCCCGCGCCGCGATCTGGTTGCTCATGCCGAGATTATCCCGCATACCCCTGACAGTTTCAGCGCGAGATATGTTGCGAAACTGAATGATTCGGGACGCGCATGCGGGACTTGGCGATTAGCCGGGGACACGATCGCGCGGCGGTGTCTCTATTTAGAGGTGTGCGCGGGATGGCCCGCGGACCTGTCGTCCGGTGGGCGTGTGAGGTGTCGATGCCTGTGATGCGGGCTGCGATCACCAGGGAACTCGCCGCGCGGATCCGGGCGGCGCGGGCCGAGCCCGGGCCGCACCTGATCAGCGTGACGCTTCCCGCTCCGGGCTGACCGGGGCCACCGCGTCCACCGCGTCCACCGCGCCAGCCAACAGCTCGTAGCCGGCCCGGAGCAGGGCCCCGAGGTCGGCGTCGGGGGGCTGCGCGAGCCATTGCTCGTAGGCGGCGAGGGAGGCGCCGAGCGCCATCCAGCCGATCGTCTGCGGCACGTGATCACCCGCGTCGCAGTGGAGCCGCCGAGCGCTGTGTTCGGCGATCACCTGCCGCCAATCGGCGTACATGAGCATCGAATGCGCCTGCAGCGCCGGCACTGTCAGCAGCAGCCGCATGCGGCGGCGATGGTGCTCGCGCTCGGAGGCGGGGAACGCGTTGAACGCCACCACGGCGTCGCGCAGCTCAACGCCGAGCGAGGCACCGTCCGCCTCCTGCAGGAGCGCGCGGAGGCCGTCGAGGTGATCGTCGAACTCGCCCCAGGCCAGCGCGTTCTTCGACGGATAGTAGCGGAAGAGGGTGCGCCGGGCGATCCCCGCGGCCGCGGCGATGTCGTCGACGCTGGTCTCGTCGAATCCGTTCTCGATGAACAGATCCACCGCGACGCTGCTCAGATGCCCTCGGGTGGTGGCGTTGGGGCGGCCGCCGAGGGGGCTGCTGCGCCGTCCGTCGGCCATCGATGCCCCTCCCGTCGTCGCCGGTTCCGCCCACGTCAGGCGGTGTTCTGTGATCGTACGACAGACCGAATTCGACACGGGCCTATGATTTTGCACTCAGTGCCATTACGGTGTGACGCGGGACACACGTCCCCGTGAGTGAAAGGCAGAACATGGACGAGACGACGAACACCGGGCAGGACGAGCTGATCACCGAGTCGTTGGTGGAGGAAGTCTCCATCGACGGGATGTGCGGCGTCTACTGATGACCGCCGCACTGACGCCGGTCGCCGAGGCCTGCAGTCCCGCCTTCGACCCCGCGCTCGCCTGGCGGCTGAATCCGCGGGTCGCGGTCCGGCCCGAGCCGTTCGGTGCGCTGCTTTACCACTTCGGCACCCGGAAGTTGTCCTTCCTCAAGAACCCAACCTCCGTGGTGCTGGTGCGGTCGCTCGCCGAGCACGCCAGCGCCGCGGCCGCCCTGACCGCCTCCGGGATTCCCGCGGCCGACCGACCGATGTACCTCCGCGCCCTCGCCACGCTGGCGCAGTCCGGGATGATCGTCCCGGCATCCGATCAGGAGTGACCGAAATGACCACAATCGAGCGGCCCCGGGCCGCCGCCCCGGTCGGCCGGCTCGTCGACCAGTTCGAGCGCGGCCTGGACGCGCCGATCTGCCTGACCTGGGAGCTGACGTACGCCTGCAACCTGGCGTGCGTGCACTGCCTGTCGAGCTCCGGCAAGCGCGACCCGCGGGAGCTGAGCACGCAGCAGTGCAGGGCTGTCATCGACGAGTTGCAGCGGATGCAGGTGTTCTACGTGAACATCGGCGGCGGTGAGCCCACCGTGCGATCCGACTTCTGGGAGCTCGTCGACTACGCCACCGCGCATCAGGTGGGAGTCAAGTTCTCCACCAACGGCCTGCGGATCACCCCGGAGGTGGCCCGCCGACTGGCCGCGTCGGACTACGTGGACGTGCAGATCTCGCTCGACGGGGCCACCGCCGAGGTGAACGACGCCGTGCGCGGCCCCGGCTCCTTCGCGATGGCCGTCCGGGCTCTGGAGAACCTCGCCGACGCCGGATTCGCCGACGCCAAGATCTCCGTGGTCTCCACCCGGCACAATATCGGCCAGCTCGACGAGTTCAAGGCCCTCGCCGACCGGTACGGCGCCACCCTGCGGATCACCCGCCTGCGGCCGTCGGGCCGCGGCGCCGACGTCTGGGACGAGCTGCACCCGCTGCCGCAACAGCAGCGCGAACTCTACGACTGGCTCGTCGCGCACGGCGACGGCGTGCTCACCGGCGACTCCTTCTTCCACCTGTCCGCGTTCGGCGGTGCCGACGCAGGTGGCGCCGGCGGCGGCGCCCTGCCCGGGCTGAACCTGTGCGGCGCCGGCCGGGTGGTGTGCCTGATCGACCCGGTAGGCGACGTGTACGCCTGCCCGTTCGCGATCCACGAGAACTTCCTCGCCGGCAACGTCACCGCCGACGGCGGCTTCGGGCGGGTGTGGCAGGAGTCGGAACTGTTCCGGTCGCTGCGCGCGCCGCAGAGCGCCGGCGCCTGCGCGCACTGCGACTTCTTCGACTCCTGCCGGGGCGGCTGCATGGCCGCCAAGTTCTTCACCGGTCTCCCACTCGACGGCCCCGACCCCGAATGCGTCCGCGGGCACGGCGAGACCCTGCTCGCCGGTGAACGCAGTCGACCCGCCGCCGACAAGAACCACTCCCGCGGCGTCCCGCTCCAGCTGATGACCCGTCAGCCGGCACCGTCGGCCCCGCCCACCCGCGGCTGCGACGAGAGCCCGCTCGCCGGGTTCACGCCCGCCACCTGACCCGATCTCCGGAGGACCACCCCGATGACCACCCTCACCGCGCTGCTGGAGAAGAACCCGTGGCGCCGCAACCCCTGGTTCGAAACCGTCCACGAGGCGCAGCAGCGGGCGCGCAAGCGGCTCCCGCGCACCGTGTACTCGTCGCTGATCGCCGGCACCCAGGGCGGCGTGACGTCCCATGACAACACCGCCGCATTCGCCGAACTCGGCTTCGCGCCGCACGTCATCGGCGCGACCGCCGAGCGGAACCTCGCCACCCGGGTGATGGGCCAGGACCTCGCGCTGCCCGTGATGATCTCGCCGACCGGGGTGCAGGCCGTCGATCCCGACGGCGAGGTGGCGGTCGCGCGCGCCGCCGCGGCCCGCGGCACCGCGATGGGACTGTCCAGCTTCGCGAGCAAGCCGGTCGAGGACGTCACGGCCGTGAACGGCAGGACGTTCTTCCAGATCTACTGGCTGGGCAGCCGCGACGAGATCGCCGCCCGCGCCCGGCGCGCGAAGGACGCCGGGTGCACCGGGCTGATCGTCACCACCGACTGGGTGTTCAACATCGGCCGGGACTGGGGCAGCCCCGAGATCCCCGAGAAGGTGGATCTGCGGGCGCTCGCCCGCCTCGCGCCCGAGATCGCCGCCCGCCCCCGCTACGCGCTGGACTGGATCCGTGACGGCCGGATCGTCGTGCCCGACCTCAGCACGCCGAACCTGGTGGAGCGCGGCCAGACCGGGCCCACGTTCTTCGGCGCCTACGGGCAGTGGATGAACACCCCGCCGCCCACCTGGGACGATCTGGCGTGGCTGCGGGAACTGTGGGGCGGGGAGTTCATGGTCAAGGGCGTCACCCGCGTCGACGACGCCCGGCGCGCCGTCGACATCGGCGCCACCGCGATCTCCGTGTCCAATCACGGCGGCAACAACCTCGACGGGACCCCGGCCAGCATCCGCGTGCTCGGCCCGATCGCCGACGCCGTGGGCGCCGACCTCGACGTCCTGCTCGACGGCGGGATCCGGCGCGGCTCCGACGTGGTCAAGGCCCTCGCCCTGGGCGCCCGGGCCGTGATGATCGGCCGCGCGTACCTGTGGGGCCTCGCCGCCAACGGACAGGCGGGGGTGGAGAACGTCCTCGACCTGATGCGGATGGGGATCGACTCCGCGCTCATGGGGCTCGGCCGCGCCGACGTCGCCGACCTCACCCGGGACGACCTGGTCATCCCGGACGGCTTCGAACGCGCCTACGGGGCGTGACCGCCGTGCGGGCGCTCACCGAACTCACCTCCCCGGAGCTGGCGCCGGGGCCCGGCGGCGACCGCCCGACGCTGGTCGTGCCGATCGGGTCCATCGAGCAGCACGGACCGCATCTACCGCTCGATACGGATACCCGCGTCGCGGCCGTGGTGTCCCGCCGTGCGGCCGAGCGGTTCGACGGTGCCGGCGCGGTGGTCCTCGGCCCGCCGCTGCCCTACGGCGCGTCCGGCGAGCACGAGGGGTTCCCCGGCACCGTCTCGATCGGCCGGAAGGCGCTGGAACTCGTGCTGCTCGAGCTCGGGCGCAGCGCGAGCCGGTGGGCGGGCCGGATCCTGCTGGTCAACGGTCACGGCGGCAACGCAGTCCCGGTGGCGGCGGCGGTGCACCGGCTGCGGTACGAGGGCCGCGACGCCGCGTGGTTCCCGTGTACGTTCCCGGCGGCGGACGCGCACGCCGGCCGCACCGAGACGTCCGTGCTGCTCGCCCTCGACCCCGCTGCCGTGCGTCTCGATCGCGCCGAACCGGGGAACACCGCGCCCATCGGGGAGGTGATGGATCGCCTGCGCGCCGGCGGCGTCGCCGCCGTCGCGCCGAACGGGGTCCTGGGCGATCCGACCGCGGCGACCGCGGCGGACGGCGCGCGTATGCTGGACGCGCTCACCGCGACGCTGGTCGCGGCGCTGCAGCGGTGGGCGGTCGACGACACCGGGCGACTGACGTGAGCGGCCCCGCGGTCCGCGACCTGCCGCCCGGGTTCGCGGTCCGGATCGACCCGCGATGCCGCCGCGCCCGCGACCCGCGGCGGCTGATCGGCGGCGCGCCCCTGCGGGTCCTCACCCTGTCCGCCGCGGCGACCCGGTTGATCGGGGCGGACGGCACCGTCACCGTCCGCGACCGGAACACCGGCGTGCTCGCCCGGCGGCTCCTCGACGCCGGCGTGGCTCACCCCGTCCCGCCCGGCGACGGGTCCCGGGACGTCACCGTCGTGATCCCGGTCCGCGGCGACCAGGCGGGCCTGGACCGGCTGCTCGCGGCGCTGCCCGGCGTGCCCGTGGTGGTGGTGGACGACGGCTCCCCGGTTCCGCTGCGGATCCGCACGGGCGACGGGATCCGCGTGCTGCGGCTGCCCCGCAACCGCGGCCCCGCGCACGCCCGCAACGTCGGCGCCGCGCTCGCGGACACCGGCCTGGTGGCCTTCCTCGACGCCGACACCGTGCCCGAGCCGGGCTGGCTCGAACCCCTCACCGCGCTGTTCGCCGACCCGACGGTGGCGGTGGCCGCCCCGCGCATCGTCGGCCTCCCCGCGCCCGCCGGGGTGCGACGCGGCCCGGTCGGCCGGTTCGCCGACCTGCACTCCAGCCTGGACATGGGCCCCCAGGGCGCCGCCGCCCGGCCCGGCAACCCGATTCCGTACGTGCCGTCCGCGGCCCTGGTGGTCCGCCGCGCCGCGTTCGACGGGGTCGGGGGTTTCGATGAGGCGCTGCGGGTCGCCGAGGACGTGGACCTGTGCTGGCGGCTCGACGGGGCCGGCTGGACCGTGCGCTACGACCCCGCCGCCCGGGTCGGTCACGACCACCGCCACGCCCTCGGTGGGCTGCTGGACCGCCGCCGGTTCTACGGCACCGGGGCGGCCGAGCTGGCCCGCCGGCACGGCGCGGCCGCGGCGCCCGTGGTCACCTCGATCCCCGGCGCGGTCGGCACCGTCGGCCTGCTGTCCGGAACCCGGCCGGGGGCGCTGGCCGCGGGCTGTGCGTACGGCTGGATGTTCCACCGCCTGCGCGGGCGGCTCGCCGATGTGCCCGGCCGGGACGCGCTCGCCGCCCGCACCGTCGCCCGGGCCGCCGGATACGGCGTCCTGCAGGGCTGGTCGGCGCTGCTGCGGCACCACTGGCCGCTCACCGTCGTCGCCACCGCGGCGAGTCGGCGGTTCCGGCGGCGGGTCCTCCTCGCCGCCGCGCTCGAACCGGTCGTGACCTGGGCGCTCGGTGTGGCCCGGGAACCGTCGGCGCGCCATCCAGACCCGCTGACCTGGGCCGTGCTGCACCGCCTCGACGACCTCGCCTACGGGCTCGGCGTGTGGCAGGGCGCGCTCCGGCGCCGGGCGCCCGCCGCGCTGCGCCCGGTGCTCACCCGATGAGCGCGGCGCGGACCGCCGACACCGTGGTCGTCGGGGCGGGCAGCGCGGGCGCCGCGGTCGCGGCGATCCTCGCCCGCAGCCGCCGGGTGTTGCTGGTCGAGGCCGGTCCGGTCGCGGCGCCGCCGCCGGCCCTCACCCGGCTCACCGCGCTGCCGCTGCATCCCGGCGACCGTGTGCTCCGATACCCGGAGCGGCGCGGGCGCGACGTGGTCCGCGGCCACGGCCTCGGCGGCTCCGCGGCGATCAACGGCGGCTACTTCCTGCGCGGGCACCGCGACGACTACGCCCCGTGGCCGTGGACCCCCGACGAGATCGACGCGACGTTCGCGGCGATCGAGCCCGCAATGCGGGTGACCGCCTTCGCCGATGCCGAGCTCGGGGACGTGGCCCGGGCGTTCGAGGCGTACTGGGGCCCGCCGGCCACCGGTCCGTGGCCGGTGATCGGGGTGAACCGGGTGCGTTCGAACCGGGTCGCCGGTCATCGGTGGACCACCGCCGACGGGTTCGGTGCCGCCGGCGTCACGACAGTGCGGGCCCGCGTACGGGGCCTCGCGGAGCGGGGCGGGCGGGTCACCGGCGTCCACACCGACCGGGGCGGGATGGACGCAGGCGAAGTGATCCTCGCGGCCGGCACCCTCGGCACCGCCGCCCTGCTGGTTCCGATCCTCGGTCCCCTCACCCCGCACGAGCACCCGGAACGCATCGTCCGGTTCACCCCGCGCGTCCCGCTGCCCGCGGTCGCGTTGCTGCAGACCGTGCTGCACACCGCCGACGGCCTGGAGCTGCGACCGTACGGCGGTGATTTCGCCGACTACCTCCCCGGCCTGCCGCGCGGCGGGGTGGCGATCGGCATCGCCGACATGACCCGCGCCACCGCCGGGCGCATCGCGCCCGCCGGGCCGGGCATCGCGCTCGACCTCGGCGAACCCGACCCGGAGTCGCTCGCCCGCCTGGCCCGGGGAGTCGAGGAAGTGGTCGCGATGCTCGCCTCCCGCGCGTTCGCGCACCTCGTCGAACCCGGCTCGATCGCGATCGACCCCGTGATCGGGATGTCCTCGCACGCCTGGGGAACCCTGCCCCTCGGTTCCGGCGTCGGCGGTGCCGGGGCCCCGCCCGGCACCGTCGGCCTGCGGGTTGTGGACGCCTCCGTGCTGCCCGGGCCGTTGCGCAGCGGGCCGCACGCCACCGTCGTGATGACCGCTGCGCTGCTCGCCGAGCGGATCCGGTGATCAGACGAGGACGGAGTGTGCTTCTTGCACGGCGAGGTGGGATAGTTCGCTGCAGACGGCGAGGACGTCGGCGGCCAATTCGTACCTACTCGCTTCGGTGAGCACCATGCTCGGGCCGGCTATGCTAGCGACGCCGACCGGGCGGCCGGACTCAGTGTCCAGGACGGGGCTGGCAACGGCAGATATACCGGCGGCCCACGTCTCGTCGACGGTGGCCCATCCGCGTTCGCAGGTCACCGCGAGCGCCGCGCGGATCTCCTCGATAGTGGTTGGGGCCGAACTCCTCGCGGGTGCCGATGCCCTGACGATAGATCCGCCCGAGGCCTCCTCCTCGGGAAGCTGGGACATCCAGGCCATCCCGGAGGCGGAACACGACAGGCGGGCGACCGTGCCGCCGTCGGGGGCGTAGCGCAGGCCGCCGGGGCACCTTCGTACTGGCTCACGAACCGGAGGTCGTCACCCTCGATCAGGGACAGCCGGACGAGTGCGCCTTTTTCCTGTCTCATAGAATACTTCACAGTCACGTTCTCGGAGTCCGCGGGCCCGCGGGCCATTCCCGGCGGGCTGATCAGCTAGGCCCATACGCAGGTGTTCGGCGAGGTATACGGGCCTCGTCGAGGAGCTAGGCGACGTGGGTGTCGCAGAGGTTGTAGACGACCCTCCGCCTCGGACGAACTCCGCGCGCACACTCGACTCAACGAGCAGGCGGGATCCCGCGATGCACGACTGCCCTGCGCCGGAGAAGATCGCGGCGACGGCACCGTCGGCGGCCCGCTCGAGGTCGGCGTCCGCGAAGACGATGTTCGCGCTCTTGCCCCCGAGCTCCAGCACCGTCGGGATGCCCGCGCCGGCGGCGGCCACCGCGACCCCGGCGCCCCGTACCCACCGAGCCCACGGTAGAGCAGTCGACTCAGTGGAACGCCGGCTTGGCGGCGGCTGACCACAACCGGGACAGTGGAACCGCAGGCCCGACCACCATTGACAACTACCCCGGGAAGCCAGATGACCACACCACCCCCCAGTGCCGCCGGTTCCACCACCGGCCAGTCCGCCGCGATCATGGCCGCCGCTGAACGGCTCCGTGCCGCGGCCGCAATGTCGACGCCGTGCGCGCCGGTGCGCGATCTCATCGGCAGCGACGACGTCGCCGCCGCGTACGCCGTCCAGGAGCTCAACATCGGCACCCGAATCGCGGCGGGGGCGCGGGTCGTCGGGCGCAAGATCGGCCTGACCTCGCCAGCCGTCCAGCAGCAGCTCGGTGTCGATCGACCGGACTTCGGCGTGCTCCTGGACGACATGCGCTGCGGGCAGGACCAACCGATTCCCCTCACGCGCCTGCTACAGCCGAAGGCTGAGGCGGAGGTCGCCTTCGTCCTCGCCGACGACCTGGCGGACGGGCCGCTCGACGCCGCCCGGATCCGCGCCGCGGTGGACTACGCCGCGGCGGCGATCGAGATCGTCGACAGCCGGATCGCCGGGTGGGACATCACCTTCGGTGACACCGTCGCCGACAACGGGTCGAGCGGGCTGTACGTGCTGGGTGACGAGCGGCGCACCCTGGATGCCTTCGAGCCGGTCGAGGCTCAGATGCGGATGTCCGTCGACGGCACCGTCGTCTCCACCGGAAACGGCGCCGCCTGCCTCGGCGACCCCCTGCTGGCGCTGGCGTGGCTCGCGCGTACCGCGCGCGACGTCGGCCAGCCCCTGCTCGCCGGCCAGGTGATTCTCTCCGGGGCCCTCGGCCCGATGGTCGCGGTCGGCGCCCCGGGCACCGTCCGGGCCGACATCACCGGACTCGGCTCGGTCACCGTCGCCTTCACGCACTGAAGACACGGGCCCGAGGTCGCCCGGGCCCGAACCCGGGCCCGCGGCCCGGACCGGCGAATCAGCGGAGGTTGAACTCCGCCGGGTTCGGGCCGATGCGCTCGCCGGGGAGGGCGCTGATCCGAGCGACCTCGTCGTCCGAGAGACGGACTCCAGGACCGGGCCTCGCGAGCCGGGCAGAGGGTGCATGGCCACGTGGCGGGCGGCGTGCGCCGCTGCCGCGCGGTCAGCCGACGGGGTGGCCCGCCTCGCGGAGCATGAGGTATTCAGCGAACCGCTTCGGATCGGTGATACCGAGCTTGTTCGGCAGACCTTCGTCGCTCACACGGTCTTGCGCCGCTAACGGTTCATCCTCGCGAGCGCACGCCGACGCGCCGTTTCGACTTCCTGCTCGACCGTGCTCTCCCCCGCGGCGATCCGTCCTACTCTACGGCTTCGTCACCGTCGATTCCGACTGCCTCGTGGCAGTCGTCTAGGTTGAGCGCCCCGGCTGCCAGGCCGAGGATGGCCGTTCAGACTATGACAATGCCGACGATCGGCGTTTCGAGGTGAATGCTCCAGCTCCCTGCATCTTCCTCCGGCAGCGCCGGACAGAGTGAACCGAGATCCAACAAATCCTATGACCAGATCGGAGTTGCCGGAAATTGAAATCGCTACCTTCGCGTCTCGAATTCGGCTATCCGACAGCAACCGTTCAAGGCCGATTATCCTTCGGATCACCAACGCTGAGTATTGGTCCGCGGATGCGTGGCAGCAAGAGGGCTTCATCGGGCTGCACCGTGGTCGTCGGCAGGTATCTGGCCACGACGATCAGTCCCCACCCTCAAGCTCACGCGGCAAGCCGCGGCTACCGCGTACGTGATCGGCGAGGCCGCCGGCGAGAACTGAACAGGCGCCTAAGCAGCGCTTGCACTGCTGGTCAGAGCCCCTGGAGCCATCGATGCACAACAGATAGTGTCATCGCTGTCACAGGCTGTCGAACCGAGTAGGAAAGACCATGAAATCGATCAGAGCCATCGTCGCGTCCGCCGTCTGCGTCTGCGCCGTCGCCGCCGGCAGCGCGCTGTCCGCGGGAGCCGCGAACGCAGACGTCGGCTGGATCGGACCGTTCAGTTCGAGCTGGACCTGCGAGCAGAACGCGTGGTCGTACGGCTGGGAAGCGACCTGCTCGCGGTTCGACGACGGCTGGTACTGGTGGAGCCCGCGGTAGAGGTCATCATGACGTCCATGACCGCCGCGGAGGTGATCCGCACCCGCGCCCCTATCGCTCCGGCCGACGTCGCCGTGATCCTCGATCACGTTGCCGGCGAACTGAGTACGGAATGGGGGCTGCGGAATCGGCTGCACGGCGCGGTGCAGCCGAACAACATCGTGGTGACGTTCACGTCGGGCCGCGTCGGCGCGGCCCGCCTCATCGGGTTCGCCGATCCGGAACTCGCGGGGACGACTCTGATGACGGCGGAGGCCACCGCCCCGTCGATCCAGTACCCGCACGTATGGGACCGTGCGTACCTCGCACCAGAGCTCATCAACGGCGCGCCGTACTCGCACTGCGCCGATACCTACTCTCTCGCGTGCACCGCGTTCCACCTCCTCACCGGAGCTCCACCGTTCGCCGCTTCTAATGCGGCAGACTTGATCGGCTTGATCCTTAGCGGAACCATCCCCGAGCTCCACGGTGTCGCTCCCGGGCCGTCCGCCGTCGTCCGAACCGCCATGTCACCCGACCCCGCCGCCCGGCCGCGCACCGCGATCCTCTTCGCCGCCGACTTCCGCCGGTCCCTCCGCGAGTCCCCCTCGCGCTCCGTCGCAAGGGACGCATCATGAGGGGCGCGATTGCCGCCGCGGTCACCGCCACGCTGTGCCTTCCCCTTGCCGCCTGCACCTCGACGGTCCCAGGTACGCCGACCGCCGACCCGACAGCGATCAAGCTGGACACCGGCAACTTCCCCATCACCCCTCGGAAAGTCACGGCGGGGACGCCCGCCGACGCGTGGGTTCAGGAGAGTTGGCGGATGGCCGACGGCGTCATCGAACCGTGGTCGATCGACCCGTCGCTGACAAACAACGTTCCGGAAACGATCACCTCGCCGCTCGTAGCGCCGGTCCAGTTCGGCATCGATATCGGCGACAAGTTCAAGAGTATGGGCTGGCCGCAGGTGTTCACCCCGGAGCAGGTGCGGACCTTGAAGTCCGTACCCTTCCTCGGCGGATTCATCGCGCAGACCGGCGACTCGGACACTCCGAGCCGAACCCTGGCCGTCGGCATGCTGCGGTTCGCCGACGCCGCAACGGCAAGTCGTGCTGTGGAGGCGCTCCGCGTCAAGGATGAACCGTCACCGGGCGCATTCTCGAAGATCGACGGAGCGCGTTCACTCGGGACCGACTCGACTCCGGACACGCAGAAGGTCGCCGCAATCACCCAGCGTGGCGACCTCCTGTTGATCGCCCACGCCAGGGCCGACACCCGAGAAACCGCGACCACCCTCGTCGGCAAAGCGCTGACGGCACAGGTGTCCAAGTTGCCGACCTATCGACCCACTCTGTACCTCGGCCTGCCACCCCTCGATGTAGACATGGACCGCGACGGCATCGTCTCCCGCACGCTCTCGGGCAGCGGTGGGAGCGAGATACCAGTGGGATTCGGACTCTCGCGCAACAACTCACCCTTGTTCGGGTATCGCACACCGTACGCGAAGAACCTAGCGCTTCCCAGCCAACGGGAGGTCTGGAATAAGGACGTCACCGACTACGGCGTTGACCTCGAATCCGTTATCGAAAGCACTCACGTGCAACGTATGCGCGATCCGGCCGCTGCCCGAGAGAAGCTGCTTGACAGGTACCCCACTCCTTCGGCGAACGGACGAATACCGGGTCTCGCGGTAGACGTAGCGCGCTGCGGAAAACTCAATAACAGCGACAAGTACGCCTGCGCGGTCCATTTCGGCCGCTACTATGCAGAGACTCTCAGCTCGACCTTCACACTGGCGAAGCAGTCTGCAGCAGCGCAGTACCTCATCCTGAAAAACGCGTCGTGAGACGGACCTATGCGGCAATGCCCGCGACACCAGAGATTATGTCCCGAAACGAGAAGACAGGAACACATCAATGACCGCTACCCCCAGACCGCGCGGCAAGGCCTACGTCTACTTCGGTTGCGCCGCTACCTCGTCCTTCACGCTCGGGGCCTTCGGCCAGACCACGACCGGCTGGGAGCTGCTCACCTCGCATCCAGCGCCCCCGGAGGCCGCAGGCGCCGCCGGCGTCAACCGGAATCTGTCCGGAAGCATGACTATCGGGCCTGATTATCCGGGCTGCGCGGCTTGCCGAGCCAACAGCTTCGTCAAGTGCGGCACGTGCAGCAAGCTCTCCTGTTGGAACGGCGATCGAATGTCGACGTGCGGCTTCTGCGGAATCTCCGCGGAAACGGGCGGCACGATCGAGGAGATCGGCGTGGTGGACTGAACACTTCGCCCGAGCCTCGTCGCCGCACGCCGCGCCAGGGATAGCCGCCCAGATGTCGTCCCTAGCGGCGCAGGCTCACCTGTGACCTGCGGAAATACCTGACCAGCGCCGCTGGCGACGACATCTGCGCGCGTAGCGACCATCCGCTCCCGCGAGTCATGCGTCGCACGCATGGACTCGCGAGAAGCTCGCGATTTTCCTCGCGCCCCGGTCAGTACCGCTCCAGTTCGCAGCCCGGTCCTCGCCACAGCTCAGCGGAGACCCGTGGATCACCAGGCGTGGGCGCGGCCCCGCTCCTCGTACCAGCTCAGCAACTCCGGATCGTCCACGGACTTGGGGTCGACGCTGACATCCCGGCCGGCGAGCATCCCGGTGACGGGGATCTCCAGCTTCTTGCCGGTCTTGGTGTGCGGGATGCCGGGAGCGAGGATCACCTCGTCGGGCACGTGCCGCGGCGAGAGACGGGACCGCACGTCGGCGCGGATCCGCCCGACCAGCTCGTCCGTCAATTCCGCCCCGGGGACCACGGTGAGGAACAGCGGCATCCAGTACTTCGCGTCCGGGCCGTCGACGCCGACGACCATCGCCTCCGCGATCTCCGGGATCGCCTCGACCACCTCGTAGATGTCGGCCGAGCCCATGCGGATGCCGTTGCGATTCAGGGTCGCATCGCTGCGCCCGTGGATCGTCATCGAACCGCGGTCGGTCAGCTCCACCCAATCGCCGTGCCGCCACACGTTCTCGGCCACACCGTCGGTCCACTCGTGCTCGAAGTACGCGGCCCGGTACTTCGCATCGCCCGGATCGTTCCAGAAATTCGTCGGCATCGACGGCATCGGCTGGGTGATCACCATCTCGCCGACCTCGCCGATCAGCGGGGTCCGGTCCGGCGCCCACGCCTCGAGTGCACACCCGAGGTAGCGCACCGTCAGCTCCCCCGGCACGTGCGGCACGGACACCGTCCCCCCGCAGAAGGCGCTGCACACGTCCGTCCCGCCCGATACCGAACTCACGGGAAGGCCGTGCGCCACATGCTCGTCGACCCAGGTGAACAGGTCGGGCGCGAGCGGCGACCCGGTGCTGCCGATCGTCTTCAGCACCAGGCGGTGATCAGTTCCCGGGTTCAGGCCCGCCTTGCGGGAGGCCTGCAGCTGCCCCGGGCTGGTACCGAAGAAGGTCACCTTCTCGTCCTCGCAGACCTGCCACAGACGATCCGCGGTCGGTGCCAGCGGATTCCCGGAGAAGGTCACGATGGTCGCGCCCATCAGTAGGCCCGCAACCTGGTAGTTCCACATCATCCAGGACAGCGCGGTGTGCCAGAAGAAGACGTCACCCGGCCCGATCTCGTTGTGCAGGCCCAGCACCTTGAGATGCTCGATGAGGATGCCGCCGTGCCCCTGCACGATCCCCTTCGGCTTGCCGGTGGTGCCGGAGGAGAAGAGCACCCACAGCGGGTGATCGAAGGGCACCTGTACCGACTTCAGCTCCGGGGTCTGCGGGCCCGGCTCCGGCAGCTCCGTGATCACGTGCGAGTCCGGAACCCCCAGCAGGCCGGCCAGTTCGACGGTGTCGGCGCGCTTGTCCACCCGCTTCTCACCGTAGGCGTAGCCGTCGCGGGCGAAGAGCACCTTGGGCTGCAGCTGCGCCATCCGGCCGGCCGCGCCCTCGGGCGCGTAATCCTGGCCGCAGCCCGACCACACCGCACCGATCGACGCCGTGGCCAGGAAGGCGAGCACCGCGAACGGTTCGTCGGGCAGGTACGCCGCGACGGTGTCGCCCACGCCCACACCCCGCGACCGCAGCAGCTCCGCGATCGCGGACACCCGCGACGGCAGCTCGGACCACGGGATCTCGACCCGAGCACCGTCGTCCGACAGCCCGACGATGGCGGCGCCGGGCAGCGAGGCGTACTGCAGCACCCGGTCCACGTAGTTCAGCCGTACCTCCGGGAACCATCGGGCGCCGGGCATCTCGCGCGTGGCGAGCACCGGGCCGGGCCGCTCCCCGAGCTCGAAGAAGTCCCAGATCGCGCCCCAGAACTTCTCGGGCTCGGACACGGACCACTGGTACACGGCGTCGTAGTCCCCCGTGGGGAGGCCGACGGTCTCTGCGAAGCGATCGATCGAATACACCCCGTCAGCCTTCCAGACCCAGCAGCGTCACGGACTCTTCTCGCATCTGCACCTTGCGGATCTTCCCCGACACCGTCATCGGGAAGGACGTCACCACGTGCACGTAGCGCGGGATCTTGTGCCGCGCGATCCTTCCCTCCGCGAAGGCCCGCAGGTCCTCGACGGTGAAGGAGTCCACGCCATCACGGAGCTGGATCCAGGCCATCAGCTCCTCGCCGTACTTCTCGTCGGGCACGCCGATCACCTGCGCGTCGAGGATGTCCGGGTGGGTGTAGAGGAACTCCTCGATCTCCCGCGGGTAGATGTTCTCGCCGCCGCGGATCACCATGTCCTTGATCCGGCCCGTGATCCGCACGTACCCGTTCTCGTCCATCGTTGCGAGGTCGCCGGTGTGCATCCAGCCGTCGGCGTCGATCGCCTCGGCCGTCTTCTCGGGATTGTTCCAGTAGCCCCGCATCACGGAATAGCCACGCGTGCAGAACTCCCCGACGTCGCCTCGGGCGACCTCGGTGCCGTCGATCGGGTCGACCACCTTCACCTCCAGGTGCGGCCCCACCCGCCCGACGGTGCCGACCCGCAGCTCGAGCGCGTCGTCGACCCGCGTCTGGGTGGACACCGGCGAGGTCTCGGTCATGCCGTAACAGATCGAGACCTCGGTCATCCCCATCTTCTCGACCACCCTGCGCATGACCTCTTCGGGGCACGGCGAGCCCGCCATGATGCCGGTGCGCAGGCTGGACAGGTCGTAGGAGTCGAAGTCCGCGAGGGCGAGTTCGGCGATGAACATCGTGGGCACGCCGTAGAGGCTGGTGCACCTCTCCGCGGCGACGGCGGCCAGCGCCTCCTCGGGCACGAAGGCCGGCCCCGGGATCACCATCGCGGCGCCGTGCGTGATCGCCGCGAGGTTGCCCATGACCATGCCGAAGCAGTGGTAGAAGGGCACCGGGATGCAGATCGAATCCTGCTCCGTGTAGTTCAGCAGCTCCCCCACCAGGTATCCGTTGTTGAGGATGTTGGTGTGGGTCAGCGTGGCACCCTTGGGGAAACCCGTTGTGCCCGAGGTGTACTGGATGTTGATCGGGTCGTCGGCGCGCAGCTCGTCACCGAGATCGGCGAGGGCGTCGAGCTCGCTCTCGGTGGGCGCGGTGAGGTGGGCGTCCCACTCGGGCAAGCCGAAGGTCACCACATCGCGCAACGACGGCGCCTCGGGCCGCGCCGCCTCGAGCATCGCGGCGTACTCGGAGGTCTTGAAGCTCGTCATCGTGAACACGGCGACGATCCCGGACTGGTTCAGCGCGTACTCCAGTTCGCGCTGCCGGTAGGCGGGGTTGAGATTGACCAGGATCACGCCGGCGAGCGCGGTGCCGAACTGCACGATCACCCACTCCGGGGTGTTGGGCGCCCAGACGCCGACGCGATCGCCCCGGCGGATCCCGGTGCGCAGCAGTGCCGCCGCGAAGGCCCGCGAGTCGGCGAGCAGTTCCGCGTAGGTCCAGCGGCGGCCCGACGGCACGTCGACGAGCGCCGTACGGTCGCCGAACCGGTCGGCGGTCATCTCGAGCTGGGCGCCGATGGTGGCGGTGAGCAGCGCCGGCTCGGCCTCGCCGCGGTCGTAGGACGGGGTGGTCATCTTCGCTCCTCCTGGTGTGACGTCAGTCCGCCCGGGCGAGGATCGCGCGGGCCTGGGCGAGCAGCGGCGCGTCGATCATCCGCCCCTGCACCGAGAAGACGCCGTTGTTGCCGGCCTCCGCCTCGAGCACCTCGCGGGCCCAGGCGATCTCGTCGTCCGTGGGCCGGTACGCGGCGCGGATCACCGCCGCCTGCGACGGGTGGATGCAGACGGTGGCGGCGAAGCCGAGCGCCACCGCGTCCTCCGCCTCCGCGGCGAGGCCCTCGGTGTCGGCGATGTCGATGTGCACCGCGTCGAGGGCGAACTTGCCGTGGGCCGCCGCGGCCAGGCGGGTGGCCGAGCGGACGTGCCGCGGGACGTCGCGATAGGTGTGGTCCGCCAGACGGCTGGAGCGCCCGCCCATCGCGGCCACCAGATCCTCGGCGCCCCACATCAGTCCGATGCACCGCGGGTGGGCGGCGATCTCGTTCACGTTCACCGCGCCCAGCGGCGTCTCGATGAGCGCGATCACCTGCAACCCGTCGACCTGCGCCAGCCGGTCCAGCTGGTGCGCCGACTCGGTCTTGGCGAGCATGACCACACGATAGGCCGTCCGGCGCAGCGCCTCGACGTCTTCAGCGAAGTCGTAGGTGCCCAGGGCGTTCACCCGCACGATCGTGGTGTCCGGGTCCAACGGATTGTCGATCAACGCCTCGCGCGCGGCCGGGCGCGCATCAGCGGTGACCGCGTCCTCGAGGTCGAGGATCACCGCATCCGCGCGCTCGGCCGCCTTGGCGTACCGCTCGGGGCGATCAGCGGGGCAGAACAGGATCGCGGGGCCGGGCGGCTGCCAGGCCGGGGCGTCCCGGCCGTCGGAGAAGAACATTCAGGCCTCCCCGTCCGACGGCGCCGTGCGCACCAGGGTCGACCGTTCCGCCACCGCGACGACGGTGCCGTCCTGGTTCCGTGCCACGTGCCGCAGGTTGACGATGCCCTGCCCCGGCCGCGACTTCGACTCCCGCTTGCCCGTGCACAGCGTCTCGGCGTACAGCGTGTCACCGGCGAAGACCGGTGCGGGGAAGGCGATCTCGGAGAAGCCGAGATTCGCGACCAGCGTGCCCTGGGTGAGCTGCGCGACGGACAGCCCGACCAGCGTGGAGAGCGTGTACATCGAATTCACCAGCCGCTGACCGCCGAACCCCGGCTGCTGCGCGGACCAGTGCGCGTCCAGGTGCAGGGCCTGTGTGTTCATGGTCAGCTTGGTGAACAGCATGTTGTCGGCCTCGGTGACGGTCACGCCGGGCCGGTGCTCGTAGAGCACCCCCTCGGCGAACTCGTCGAACCACAGGCCGCGCTGGGTGACGCGCTTCGTCGGCTCGGGAGCATTCTCGGTCATGCGCTCAGCCCCAGCGAACGGGCGATCAGCATGAGCTGCACCTCAGTGGTGCCCTCACCGATCTCGAGGATCTTCGAATCCCGGTAGTGCCGGGCCACCGGGTACTCGTTCATGAAGCCGTACCCGCCGTGGATCTGGGTGGCCATGCGCGCATTGTCCATCGCCGCCTCGGAGGCGATCATCTTGGCGATCGCCGCCTCCTTCTTGAAGGGCTTGCCGGCCAGCATGAGCCGCGCCGCCTCGTAGTAGGCGACGCGGGCGGTGTGCGCGCGGGCCTCCATCCGCGCGATGGCGAAGGCGATCGACTGGAAGCCGCCGATCGGCCTACCGAAGGCGTTGCGCTCCTTGGCGTACTTCACCGACTCGTCGACGCAGCCCTGCGCGGCACCGGTCGCGACGGCGGCGATGGCGATACGGCCCTCGTCGAGGATGGACAGGAAGTTCGCGTAGCCGCGCCCCTCCTCGCCGAGCAGGTTCTCCCGCGGCACGCGCACATCCGCGAAGCTCAGCGGATGCGTGTCGGAGGCGTTCCAGCCCACCTTGTTGTACGCGGGCTCCACGGTGAAGCCGGGCGTGCCGCTGGGCACGATGATCGAGGAGATCCGCTTGCGCCCGTCGGGTCCGGTGCCGGTGACGGCGGTCACCGTCACCAGGCTGGTGATGTCGGTGCCTGAGTTGGTGATGAACTGCTTGGCGCCGTTGATGACCCACTCGTCGCCGTCGAGCTTGGCGGTGGTCTGGGTGCCGGAGGCGTCCGAGCCGCAGCCCGGCTCCGTGAGACCGAAACCGGAGAGCTTCTCGCCCGCGGCGAGGGCGGGCAGGTACTTCTGCTTCTGCTCCTCGGTCCCGAACTTGTAGATCGGCATGGCGCCGAGGCCGACGGCCGCCTCGACCGTCATCGCGACGGACTGGTCCACGCGGCCGAGTTCCTCGAGCGTCAACGCCAGGGCGAAGTAGTCGCCGCCCATGCCGCCGTACTCCTCGGGGAAGGGGAGGCCGAACAGGCCCATCCGCCCCATCTGCTCGACCACCTCGTACGGGAAGGAGTGCTCCTCGTCGTGCTTGGCCGAGACGGGCGCGACCACCTGGTTCGCGAAGTCGCGCACCGTGTCCCGCAGATCGGCGTAGTCCTGGGTCAGTTCCATGTCAGTTCTCTTCCGTTTCCGTGGCCGTGACGGTCGCGAGTACCTGCGCCGCGGTCACCTTGTCGCCCGTGCGCACCGCGATCGACACCACGCCGTCGTGCGGCGCGGCGAGCGGCTGCTCCATCTTCATCGCCTCGATGATCACCAGGGTCTCGCCCTTGGTCACCGTCTGGCCGTCCTCGACCGGAACCGCGACCACGGCGCCCGGCATCGGGCTCACGACGTCTCCGCCGTGCGCACCGTCGCGATCCTTCGACGTGGACCTCGCGAGCGGCAGCTCGTACGTGCCGTCCTCGCCACTGACCCAGTACGTTCCGTCGATCAGGTCGACGGTGACCGGCGTCGAGAAGCCGTCGACCACGAGACGCTCGCCCGCTGGATGCGGCCCGCTCGCTCCGCTCCCGGCGCCGGCGAGGCGGGCGGTGCCCGCCCAGTCCAGACGGGGCTCGTCCCCGGAGCTGCGCACCGTCACCGCGTCTCCCAGGACAGAGGCCGAGACCTGGCCGTCACCGTCACCGTCGAACCGGACGACGGTGGGCTGCGCACCCCCGATGCGCCACCCGGTCTCGGTGCCCCACGCCCCCTCGCCGCGGGAGGCGGCGACTGCGGTGAGCGCGGCGGCGGCGTAGGCGCGGACCGTCGGCTCCGGGCGGGTGTAGGTGGGCGCCAGGCGATCCAGCAGCTCGGTGTCGAGCGTGCCGGAGACGACGTCACCGTCGGCGAGGACGAATCGGCAGAAGTCGACGTTGGTCCGCAGGCCCGTCAGCTGGGTGCCGGCGAGGGCCTCGTCGAGGCGGCGCAGGGCCTGCTCGCGGTCGTCGGCGTGCACGATCACCTTGGCCAGCATGGGATCGTAATCGCTGCCGACGACACTGCCGGCCTCGATGCCGGTGTCCACGCGGACCGGACCGCGGCGGTCGCTCCGGGGGTAGCGCAGCGCCGTCACCGTGCCGCCGGTCGGCAGGAAGCCGGCCGCGGGATCCTCGGCGTAGACGCGGGCCTCGACTGCGTGCCCGGTGAGCACGATGTCGTCCTGCGTGAGCGACAACACCTCACCGTTCGCGACCCGGATCTGCTGCTCCACCAGATCGACTCCGGTCACCAGCTCGGTGACGGGATGCTCGACCTGCAGGCGGGTGTTCATCTCCATGAAGAAGAACTGCTCGGGACGCTTCGCCGAGACGATGAACTCGACGGTGCCCACGCCGGTGTAACCGACGGACCGCGCGGCATCGCAGGCGGCGCGGCCGATCTCGGCCCGGGTGGCCTCGTCGAGCAGGGCCGACGGTGCCTCCTCGATCACCTTCTGATGGCGGCGCTGCAGCGAACACTCGCGCTCGCCGAGGTGGATCACGTTGCCGTGCTTATCCGCCAGTACCTGCACCTCGATGTGGCGCGGGGTGTCCACGAAGTGCTCCAAGAACAGCGTGTCATCGCCGAAGGCGGCGGCCGCCTCGCGACGCGCGGCGGCGACCGCGGCGGGCAGGTCCGCCGGGTTCTCCACCCGGTGCATGCCCTTGCCGCCGCCGCCCGCGCTGGGCTTGATCAGCACGGGGAAGCCGATGCCCTCGGCCGCGCCGATGAGGTCGGCGTCCGTGAGGCCCGGGCGGCTGATGCCGGGCACCACGGGCACGTCGCGCTCCACGACGGCGGCGCGGGCGGTGATCTTGTCACCCATCGTCTCGATGGCTTCCACAGGCGGGCCGAGGAATTCGATCCCGGCGTCCGCCAGCGCCCGGGCGAAGGCGGCGTTCTCGGAAAGGAAGCCGTAGCCGGGGTGCACCGCGTCGGCGCCCGTGACGCGCGCGGCCTCCACCACCCGGTCGATGCGCAGGTAGCTCTCGGTGGCAGCCGCCGGACCGAGGCGCACGGCCTCGTCGGCCAGCTTCACGTGCCGGGCGTCGGCGTCCGCATCGGAGTACACCGCGACGCTGGCGATGCCCAGCGTGCGCAATGTATCGATGACGCGGCAGGCGATCTCGCCGCGGTTGGCGATCAGGACCTTCTCGATCTTCGTGCTCATCTCAGCTCACATCCGGAAGACGCCGTAGGAGACCTCGGGCAGCGGCGTGCGGGACGCCGCTTCCAGCGCGAGGCCGAGGACGGTGCGGGTGTCGGCGGGGTCGATGACGCCGTCGTCCCACAGCCGCGCCGTGGAGTAGTAGGCCTGGGACTGGCGGTCGAACTGGTCGCGAACCCCCTGCTTGAACTCCTCGATCCCCTCCTGGTCGCGGCGGACGGAGGCGAGGGTGTCGGCGGCCTGCGGCCCGCCCATGACGGAGATCCGGGCGTTCGGCCACATCCACAGGAAGCGAGGCGAATACGCGCGGCCGCACATCGAGTAATTGCCGGCGCCGAAGGAGCCGCCCACGATCACGGTGAACTTGGGGACCCGGGCGCACGCCACCGCGGTCACCATCTTGGCGCCGTGCTTGGCGATGCCGCCCTCCTCGTACTGCCGGCCGACCATGAAGCCGGTGATGTTCTGCAGGAACAGCAGCGGGATGCGACGCTTGTCGCACAGCTCGATGAAGTGGGCGCCCTTCTGCGCCGCCTCTGCGAAGAGCACGCCGTTGTTGCCGATGATGCCCACCGGGTGCCCGTGGATCCGGGCGAAGGCGGTGACCAGCGTGGTGCCGAAGAGCTCCTTGAACTCGTCGAATTCGCCCCCGTCGGCGATGATCTCGATCACCTTCCGCACGTCGTAGCCGATCTTCGGATCCGTCGGCACCACGTCGTAGAGATCGGTCTGCGGGCGCAGTGCGGGTCGCGCCGGGCGCACGTCCCACTGCACCTCGCCGACGGGGCCGAGCCGCCCGACGATCTGCCGGACCTTCTCCAGCGCCTCGTCGTCGGAGTCGACGAGATGGTCGGTGACGCCGGACTTCGTGGAGTGCATGAGGCCGCCGCCCAGGTCCTCCGCGGTGACGTCCTCGCCCGTCGCGGCCTTCACCAGCGGCGGGCCGGCGAGGAAGATGGTGCCCTGGTCCCGGACGATGACCGTCTCGTCGCTCATGGCCGGCACGTAGGCGCCGCCCGCGGTGGAACTGCCCAGCACCGCCGCGATCTGCGGGATACCCGCGGCGCTCATGGTGGCCTGGTTGTAGAAGATGCGGCCGAAGTGTTCGCGGTCCGGGAAGACCTCGTCCTGGTTGAGCAGCATGGCTCCGCCCGAGTCGACGAGGTAGATGCAGGGCAGCCGGTTCTGCAGCGCGATCTCCTGCGCGCGCAGGTGCTTCTTCACGGTGACCGGGTAGTACGTACCGCCCGAGACCGTCGCGTCGTTGGCGACGATCATGACCTGCCGGCCGGAGACGGTGCCGATGCCCGCGACGGCGCCTGCCGACGGAGCCTTGCCGTCGTACATGTCCTCGGCCGCCAGCGGCGCGACCTCCAGGAACGGGCTACCGGTATCCAGCAGCCGCCGGATGCGCTCGCGGACCATCAGCTTGCCGCGGCCCTCGTGCCGGGCGCGGGCCCGCTCGCCGCCGCCCTGCGCCACCCTCTCGAGCCGCGCCCTCAGCTCGGCGACGTTCGCCTCGTGTTCCTCGCGGAATGTCACACCCGCTCCTCGTGAGTTAGTCACCATTAACTGAAACGAGCATAGCTGTGACCTGGGCCACCTGTCTAGTACCACCCGATTGAACACCGTTATGGAGAGCAAAACCCCAGGTCAGGGTCTCCATAACGGTGTTCAATCGGGGTTAGATACCGAGGGCGGCGAGGGCCTTGTCTCGAAGGAGGGCGCGCAGGCGGGACTGCGGCAGGGCGGGGAGACTCGGCGCGGCGTTGATCAGGCCGAAGACGGCGTGCACGACAGCCCGATTGTCCACGCGCTCACCACCGATCTCGGTCAACGCGTCGGTCCAGATCTCGACGTACTGCCGCTGCAGCCGCCGCACCCTGCGGGCGTCCTCCGGCCCCAGCGACCACAGGTCGCGGTACTGCACGCGGATCAGATCCGGCTCGGAGGCGGCGAAGTCGACGTGGAAGTCGACGAGCTCGCACAGCGCAGCGCGCGGATCGTCGGCGTACTCGTCCGCGACCCGGCGGCCACCGTCGTGGAGGTACTCCGAGATCTCCACCAGGAGCGCGGCGAGCACGTCCTGTTTGCCCGCGAAGTGCCGGTACATGGCGGGTCCGGAGACCCCCGCCGCGGCACCGATGTCCTCGAGACGCACCCCCGCGAAACCGCGTTCCGCCATGAGCGCGGCCGCGGCGGCGAGCAGTTCGCGGCGGCGGGCGGCCTTGGCGCGCTCGCGCGCGGTACCGGTCACCTCGGCGACGCCGGCCCTGCCCCTCGTCGTGGGTACCTCCATGGCGGGCCACACTACTCGGGTTGCCCCACCCCGTAGCCCGTGTCATGCTTGTTGCGCAAGGCGCCATTCGTTCGCTGAGGCTCCTTCGCGGAAACAGGCCAGCGACCCCGAACGTCGAGAGACGCCCCGGGTCAGGACAGGTGCATCCGGCTTAAGGGTGCGCCCCGATTGGCTCCCGTCACACGGGTTCACGCCGCGAAGTGCTGAAGGTCTGACGTGGAGGGGCGCGATTTCTTCACCTTCCCTCCATCGGCGCGTGGTCTCCCGGCCCCATGGAGGTGATGCAATGCCCGACGACAGTCACAGTCCCTACTCGGCGTCTCCCGCATCACCGTGGGGGATCCGCTGAGCCTCAACCGGTTCGGGTAGCTCGACACCCCCGGCGGCGATCCGTCGTGGCTTCGGGCTGCCCGGCAACAGCACCGATCACGCACGTCCGCCGCCCTGGTCGCGGCGCGATGACGCGTGCCCCGACGAGGGAGAACACCATGCACGTCACCTCGAGCGTCACCATGCTCGACATCCTCCTGCGGATCGCCGCCGGTGTCGGCTTCGGCACTCTGATCGGCCTGGAGCGGCAGTACCGCGCCCGGATGGCGGGCCTGCGCACCAATGCACTGGTCGCGGTCGGCTCCGCGCTGTTCGTGGTGTTGTCCGCCTTCGGATTCGCGGGCGGCGACCCCACCCGGGTCGCGGCCCAGATCGTCTCCGGGATCGGCTTCCTCGGCGGCGGCGTGATCCTCCGCGACGGCCTCACCGTGCGCGGGCTCAACACGGCGGCCACCCTGTGGTGCTCCGCCGCGGTGGGCGCCCTCGCCGGCTCCGGCCTGTACTTCGCGGCGGCCGTCGGCACCGGGGTGGTGATCGCCGTCAACACCGCGCTGCGCTCGGTGGGCCACGTCGTGGATAAGGCCCCCGACACCGGCAAGGAGGCGCCCAGCCGCTACGAGTTCGTCGCGGTCACCCGCGACGAGAACGAGGCGCACGTGCGGGTGATGCTGGTGCAGGCGTTGAGCCGCACCGTCTTCCACCTCCAGTCGATCAGCAGCAGCAACACCGGCGAGGGCCTCGTCGAGGTCCGCGCGACGCTCGCGGCCGACGGGCGCGACGACCGCGCCCTCGAGTCGGCGATCAGCCAGCTGAGCATGGAACCGTCGGTGACCGCCGTGCGCTGGAACGTCCTCGCCGAGCGCGAGGAGGCGGACCTGTGAGCACCGCTCCCCTCGCCCTGCTCTCGGCCCGCGGCCGGGCGGGACGCCGCGAACGCGGCGCGGGCATCGTCGCCGACGTCCTCGTCGTGCTCGGCGCCGCCGCGCTGATCTGGCTGGTGATCCGGGTCGGCCAGGGCATGAACGCACCCGTCGACCTGACGCAGGCGCAGGCCGGCATCGATACCGATCCGGCACGCCTGCCGTACTACGCCGGGCGCTCCCTGCTGCGCATGTTCCTCGCGCTCGCGGCGTCGCTGGCCTTCACGTTCGTCTACGCCACGATCGCCGCGCGGTCCCGGCGCGCGCGGTCCGTGCTCATGCCGGTCCTCGACGTGCTGCAGTCGGTGCCGATCCTCGGCTTCCTGTCGATCACGGTCACTCTGTTCATCGCCCTGTTCCCCGGCTCCACGCTCGGCCTCGAATGCGCCGCGATCTTCGCGATCTTCACCTCGCAGGCCTGGAACATGACCTTCGCCTTCTACCAGAGCCTGATCAGCCAGCCGCGCGACCTGGGCGAGGCCGCGCAGAATCTGGGACTGTCCCGGTGGCAACGCTTCTGGCGACTGGACGTGCCCAGCGGGATGATCCCGCTGGTCTGGAACGCGATGATGAGCTTCGGCGGGGGTTGGTTCTTCCTCACCGCCTCCGAGGCGGTGTCGGTGGCGGGCCACGAGTACGCGCTCCCCGGCATCGGCGCCTACGTCGCGTCCGCCTCCGCCGACGGTGACCTCGGCCGCGTCGGGTGGGCGATCCTCGCGATGATCGTGGTGATCGTCGGCGTCAACCTGCTGTTCTGGAGCCCGCTCACCGCGTGGGCGGAGCGCTTCCGCCTCGAGGACTCCGCGACGAGCCGCGAGCCGCGCTCGGCCGTCCTCACCCTGCTGCGCCGCTCGCACGTCGGCACCGTCGTCGGTCGGGCGCTCGCCCCGGTGATCGCGCTGTGCGACACGGTCTTCGGTGCCCTCGGCGGACGGACCCGCACGGCCACCGTCGTCGCTCCCGCCCGGCGCCGGGCCGGCGACCTGGTCTTCGCCGCCGTCGTCCTCGCGGCGCTCGCGTACGGCATCTACCGGTGCGTCGAGGTGATCCTGCGGGACGCGGGGATCGGCGAGGTCGGCCACGTCCTCCTCCTCGGCCTCGCCACGATGGCCAGGGTCGCCGTCGTGATGATCTTCGCCACCGTCGTGTGGGTGCCGATCGGCGTGGTGATCGGCCTGAACCCGGCCCTGAGCCGCGCGCTGCAGCCCTTCATCCAGATCTTCGCGAGCTTCCCCGCGAACTTCCTCTTCCCCCTGGTGACGGCCGTCTTCGTGGCGTGGAACATCCCGCTGGACTTCGGCGGCATCGTCCTCATGGCGCTCGGCACCCAGTGGTACATCCTGTTCAACGTGATCGCCGCGGCCAGCGCGATTCCCGGCGACCTCCTCGAAGCCGCCGCCGACATGCGCCTGTCCCGACGGATGCGGTGGCGGTACGTCCTGCTGCCCGGCGTCTTCGCGGGCTACGTGACCGGCGGCATCACCGCCGCGGGCGGGGCCTGGAACGCCTCGATCGTCGCCGAGGTCGTCTCGTACAACGGCGAGGAGCACCACGCCTACGGCCTCGGCGACTACATCGCCCGCGCCACCGCCGCCACCGGCGTCGAGCACACCGCGCACCTACTGCTGGGCATCGTCGTGATGTGCCTGTTCGTCGTGGGCACCAACGCCGCCCTGTGGCGCCGCCTCTACCGCCTGGCCGAGCGCCGCTACTCCCTCTAGAAGCCACCCCGTCCCCGAGGAGCACTCCATGACCACCGCGACCCGGCCCCTGATCCACCTCTCCGGCCTCACCAAGAGCTTCGAGGGCGCCACCGGCGAGACCCTCACCGTCCTCGACGACATCGAGCTCACCATCGAGCCGGGCGAGATCGTCGCCCTGCTGGGCCGCTCGGGCTCGGGCAAGTCGACCCTGTTGCGGATCATCGCCGGGCTCACCCCCGCGACGTCCGGCACCGTCGAGGCCGACGGTGCCGCCCTCACCGGCCCGAACCCGGGCACGGCGATGATCTTCCAGTCCTTCGCGTTGATGCCCTGGCTGACCGTGCAGGACAACGTGGAGCTGGGCCTGCTCGCCCGGAACGTCGCCAAGGACGCCCGGCGCACCCGTGCGCTGGCGGCGATCGACACGATCGGCCTCGACGGCTTCGCCTCGGCGTATCCCCGCGAGCTCTCGGGCGGAATGCGGCAGCGCGTCGGCTTCGCGCGGGCCCTCGTCCTCGAACCCGACCTGCTGCTCATGGACGAGCCCTTCTCGGCGCTCGACGTGCTGACGGCGGAGAACCTGCGCAACGAGATCGTCGAACTGTGGGGGCAGGACGACTTCCCGACGCGGAGCATCTGCATCGTGACCCACAACATCGAGGAGGCGGTGCTGCTCGCCGATCGGGTCGTGGTCCTCGGCTCGAAGCCCGGACGCATCGTGCACGAGACCTCGATCCCTCTGGTCCGGCCGCGCGACCGGTCGGCCCCCGAATTCGAGGAGATCGTCGACGAGCTGTACGAGGCGCTCACCGGGCGCAGCGCCGAGATCCAGCACGCGCCCGACCCCGGCGACGCCACGCCGGTGAGCCGGCCCCTCCCGGACGCCACCGTCGGCGGGCTCGCGGGCCTCGTCGAACTGGTGCACGCCCACGACGACCACGCGGACCTGCCCGACCTCGCGGCCGACCTGAACTTCGAGCTGGACGACATCATGCCGCTGGTGGACGCCGCCGCGATGCTGGGCTTCGTCGACGTGGTCGGCAACGACATCAGCATCACCGAGGAGGGCCGCACCTTCGTGACGGTGCCGCTGACCGAGGCGAAGGAGGTCTTCGCGCGACAGGCCGCGGCCCGCGCACCCCTCGTCCGCACCGTCCTGCGGACCCTCCGGGCGGCGAACGACGGGGCCGCCAGGCTCGGCTTCTTCGTCGATCTGCTGCGCCGCGGCTTCGGCCCGGAGGACGCCGAGCGGCAGATGCGCCTGGCCATCGACTGGGGGCGGTACGCGGAGCTCTACGATTACGACGCGGACGACGACCGGGTCCGGCTCTACCAGCACTGACACCAGTGTGACGCAGGGCTTTGTGATCTCGTTGTGACCAAGCACACATTCGGTCGGAGGTCCGCCGGAGAGGTTGTCTCACCGCAATCATTTCGTTATCGTCGATGGAACGCGGATCACGAAGCGGTCACGACGAGGACATGGTCGGATCACCACGTGGTCCGAAGTGCGGTTTTTACGGTTGGAGTAGGCGAGATATGACACGGAGTCGCGAGAACCACGTGCGCCCGCAGGGCAGCACACAGGTCCTCGATGATGAGTCGATCACCGCGATCATCCCGCTGGATGAACTCGAGGCCCGCCTTGAGGAGGCCTACTCCGAGAGCTGGGCCGACAGCCCGGAGGACACCGGCCTGCTGTACCGGCCGTCCAGCTCCGAGGTCACGCAGGACCTCATGATCCCCGAGGTGCTCTTCACCCGGGACACCGAGTTCGACGCGCCCGAGCTGGACGAGCTGGAGGAGACCGCACTCCTCAGCTCGCCCGAGGCCGCTCCCGAGCTGATCCCCGCGCCCGTCCGCAAGGGCGGCAAGCACCGCATCCCCACCGCCCCGCACGCACTCAAGGGCCGCGCCGCGCTGCTCGCGCTCGCCGCGGGCGCCAGCGTCGCCGGCGCCGCCGTCGTCAGCGCCACCGCAGGCGAGGGACCGTCGACCTCCCAGCAGCCGATCGTCCCGCCCAGCGGCCCCGAGTTCAACGCCGGCCGCCAGGCACCGCTTCCGGCCGCGCAGGGCACCGAGCAGTTCGCCGCCGGTCTCGCCGGAGGCAAGGCCCGCAAGGACGCGGACGACAAGCGCATCATCGACTCGATGCGCCCGAAGGTGACCGCTCCCATCAACGGCGCCACCCTGACCTCCAACTTCGGCACCCGCTGGGGCGCCATGCACGGCGGGCTCGACCTGGCCGCCCCGCTCGGCACCCCGCTGTTCGCCGCCGCCGACGGTGTGGTCACCGATGCCGGCCCCGCCTCGGGCTTCGGCATCTGGGTCAAGATCCGCCTCTCGGACGGCACCGTGCTGGTCTACGGCCACATGTACAACGTGAACGTCCACGTCGGGCAGACCGTGAAGGCCGGTGACCTGGTCAGCTGGGTCGGCAACAACGGCATGTCGACGGGCCCGCACCTGCACTTCGAGGTGCACAGCCCGGGCGGCGCGAAGCTGGATCCGCAGGCCTGGCTCGCCGAGCGCGGTATCCGCGTCTAAGGAATCGATACGCGAAAGGCGCCCCGGACACCGGGGCGCCTTTCGCGTTGTTCGTGGTTACAGCTTCTCCATCGGCAGGCCGCCGAAGGTCATCAGGGTGACCGTGCCCGACGAGCCGAAGTCGAAGGTGGCGCGCTCCATCGGCCCCGCACCCGTGATCGCGGTGACGGTGCCGAGCCCGAAGGAGTCGTGCGAGACGCGATCGCCGACGGCGAGCACGAGCTTGTTGGCCCGGCGCGTGGGCCGCGGCGCCCGCTTGGGGGTCCAGCCACCGTCGGAGCTCGAGGACCGCTCCCGGCCGCCGTAGCCGCCACCGCCGCCCCACGTGCCCCGGTCCTGACCGAAGACGCCGCGGGAACCGCCGCCGAACTGGCTGCGCTTGGGCTCGAGGCGGCGCCAGTCGATGAGGTGCTGCGGGATCTCCGCGAGGAAGCGGGACTCGGGGTTCTGCATCGGGTCGCCCCAGGTGGCGCGGACCATCGCGCGGGAGAGGTAGAGCCGTTCGCGGGCGCGGGTGATGCCCACGTACGCCAGGCGCCGCTCCTCGGCGAGCTCGGACTCGTCACCCAGCGCGCGCATGTGCGGGAACTGGCCGTCCTCCCAGCCGGTCACGAAGACCACCGGGAACTCGAGGCCCTTCGCGGTGTGCAGGGTCATCATGGTGACGACGCCCGCCTCGCTGTCGGGCACCTGATCGGCGTCGGCGACCAGCGAGACCCGCTCCAGGAAGGCGGCCAGCGAGCCCGGCTCGGGCGCGCCCTCGTCGACCACCACATCGGTGAAGTCCTGCGCGGAGAACTCCCGCGCGACACTGATCAACTCCTCGATGTTCTCCAGGCGTGCACCGTCCTGCGGGTCCGACGAGCCCTCCAGCTCCGCCCGGTAGCCCGTCTTCTCGACGACGGCCTCGAGCAGGTCGCCCAGGTCCTGATCCTCGTCGGCGGCGGTGCGGCGCAGATCCGCCATCAGGCCCGCGAAAGCGGCGATCGCGTTGCGCGAGCGTGGATTGAGCATGGCGACGGTGCCGTCCACCGCGTCCTCGATAGCGGTGCTGAAGGTGCCCCCACGATTCTCGGCGTGCACCGTCAGGCAGGCCTGCGCGCGGTCACCGATGCCGCGGCGCGGGGTGTTGACGATGCGCTGCAGGCTGACCGTGTCGTTCGGGTTGTCGATGGCACGCAGGTACGCGACCAGGTCCCGGACTTCCTTGCGCTCGTAGAAGCGCACACCGCCGACCACCTTGTAGGGCACGCCGTGGCGGATGAAGACCTCCTCCAGGACCCGCGCGGCGGTGTTGGTGCGGTAGAAGACGGCGACGTCGCTGTACTTGACGCCCTTGTCCGCCAGCGCGTCGATCTCCGAGACGACGAAGCTGGCCTCGTCGTGCTCGTTATCGGCGACGTAGCCGGTGATGAGGTCACCGTCGCCCTGGTCGGTCCAGAGCTTCTTCTCGCGGCGGCCGGCGTTGCGGGCGATGACCGCGTTGGCCGCCGAGAGGATGGTCTGGGTGGAGCGGTAGTTCTGCTCCAGCAGAATGGTCTCCGCGTTCGGGAAGTCCCGCTCGAACTCCTCGATGTTGCGGATCGTGGCGCCGCGGAAGGCGTAGATCGACTGATCCGCGTCACCCACGACGCACAGCTCACTGGGCTCGACTCCGTCGGCATCCGTCTCGAGGCCGACCAGCTCGCGGACCAGCACGTACTGCGCGTGGTTGGTGTCCTGGTACTCGTCGACCATGACGTGCCGGAACCGGCGGCGGTAGTACTGCGCGACATTGGGGTGCGACTGCAGCAGCGCCACCGTCTCCCCGATCAGATCGTCGAAGTCGAAGGCGTTCGCCCCGCGCAGGCGGGACTGGTAGGTGCCGTACACCTCGGCGACGGTGACCGCGAAGGGCTCCCCCGTCTTCGCCGCGTCCGCGGAGGCCTGCTCCGGATCGATCAGCTCGTTCTTGAGGTTGCTGATGTGGGTGGCGAGCGCGCGCGGGGCGAACTTCTTCGCGTCCAGCCCCATCTCCTTGACGATCATGGTGAGCAGGCGGCGGGAATCGTCCGCGTCGTAGATCGAGAAGTTGGAGTTCATGCCCGCCAGCAGGCCCGCCTGCGCGCGCAGGATGCGCACGCAGGTGGAGTGGAAGGTGGAGACCCACATGATCTTCGCGCGCGGGCCGATGAGCCCGGCCACGCGCTCACGCATCTCCGCCGCGGCCTTGTTGGTGAAGGTGATCGCGAGGATCTGGCCCGGGTGCATGTTCCGGGCCGCGAGCAGGTAGGCGATGCGCCGGGTGAGCACCGCGGTCTTGCCCGAGCCCGCACCCGCCACGATCAGCAGCGGCGAGCCCTCGTGCAGCACCGCCGCCCGCTGCTGCGGGTTGAGCCCCTCGAGCAGTTCCTGCCCGCGTTCCCGCCGCGCCACCTGCGCTGTCTCGCGGGAGAAGGGCTGGCGTTGGCGGAGTCCGGACTGTTGCGGTGCTGGGTTACTCATCTCCCGGCCAGTTTAGACGGGGCGACCGACATGTTCCGTACGCCGCGCGCCGGGCCGCCGGCGCGGCGGCGGGCGGGGCACCGTCGTCGCGCTCCCCCCGCGCCCGGAACGACCGAACGCACCCGGCGTACCGGGTGCGTTCGGGTGGAGAGGTGCGGCGGTCAGGCCGCGGAGGATGCGGACGGGGCGTCCGCGGTACCGCCCGAGGATCCGGACTCGGTCGCCCCCGCCGACGTGGTCCCGGCGGAGGCCGCCGGCTCAGCCTGCTCGGCCGGTGCGGTGGGACCGGACGGCTCCGCCGGTGCGGCAGGCGCCGCAGGTGCCGACGGTTCGGCCGGTGCAGCGGGCACGGCAGACTCGACCGGGGCCACCGGCGCGGACGTCTGCGCCGCGGGCTGGACCGGCGCCGAAGCCGTAACCGTGGGCGTCGCGACGACGGCCGACTCGGCCGGCGTCGTCTCCGCGGGGGCGGGGGCCACCGGCACCGCCCCGGCGGGCGCCTCGGGCGCTGCGGCCGTGCTGAGGGCGGCGACACCCGCCGCGGGCTTGGCGGCGTCCGCGGGCTTGAAGGCGTCGATGATGTTCTTCCCGATGTTCGACAGCGCCGGGAACAGCGCGTTGTCGAACGGGTTGTCCGTCGGCACGAACAGGCGGGTGTTGAGGAAGGTCGTCAGCGAGCCGATGTCCGCGGTCAGCCCCGTCAGCGCCTTCGCCGGATCTCCCGACAGCAGCGCGGTCACCAGGTTCTGGCCGACGCCGATCACCTTGCCCGGGGTGTCGAAGAGCACCGCGAGCGCCGCGTTGCCGGCCGCGATGAAGTCCGGCTGCGAGTTCGCCAGGCCGGTCCCGATCGGGCCGAGGTACGGGTTGACCAGGTCGGCGATGGGCATGACGCCGGCCAGGAGGACGATGATCGACAGCGCCTTGGCCTTGTCGGTGATGTCGCCGACCGCCCCGGCCGGGTCGCCCTTGGCGAGCTTGGCGAGCGCGTCGGTGAGCGTCTTCGCCACACCGGGCGTCCACTCGTCGCCCTTGACGCTGGTGACGAACATCTCGAAGCCCATCTTCCAGGTCTCGAACAGCGTGTCGAAGTCCGGCATCCCGAGGGCGGGCGCGGTGGCGACGGCGGCCTGCGCGGCGAGCGCGTCGACCTTGGCTGGCGACGCCGACGGCAGCGCCGGGATGACCGCGCCGAGCAGCGTGCTTCCGACCTTCACGAGGTTCGGCAGCAGCCCCGTCGAGCTGTTGGTCACGTAGGTCTCGAGGAACTTCCCGACGTTGTTGATGCCGGTGCCGACCGCGGCGCCGACCTTGGTGACGTCGCCGGTCAGGACGGCCTTGGCGATGGCCTCGCCGGCCTTGAGCAGTTCGGTGGGCAGCCGCAGCGGAAGCCCGATGGCGGCCTGGCCGAGCGCGATCATGCTCCCGTCGTTCAGGGCCGCGTCGAGCGCTGCGCCGAGCTTGCCGAGCTTCGGGTTGAAGTGATCGGCGATCGGGAAGAGCGCGGTCATCAGGCCGATGAACAGCGTCGATTCGAGCTGCGAGCCGATCGGTGCGTACGCGCCGGACAGGCTGCCCTTGGAGATCGCCTCGAAGGCGGCCTGGAGCGCCTTCGGGAAGCCCGCGCCCGCGAAGTCGGTGCCCGCGGCGGACTCGTAGGCGGCCTTGAGCGCGTCCTGCAGGGCCTGCGCGATGACGGTGACATCGCCCCAGCCCCAGGCCGGGGCCGCCGCCGCGGGGGCGGCAGGACCGGCCGCGAGCGGCAGCAGGTTCGCGACGGAGCCGGCGACCTGCGCCTGCAGATTCACGAGCTTCGCGGGGTTGACGAGGACGGTGGCCGCCGGCGCCGGCGCGGTGACCGCGCCGACGGAGGCGGTCATCGGCGCGACGGCGATCGCGGCCGCGGTGACCATGGCGATGGAGGCGCCGGCGTAGCGGCGCGGGACGGAACGACGGACAGCGGCATGCATGGAGGCAGGCACCCTTCGGCTGGAGTGAGACCGATCACAGGAGATCCGGACGAAGGCACCATACAACCCACAGCGTGGATTTACGCCCGATTCAACGAAACTTTGCGACATACGACGTTGATATGTCGCACCGCCGATCCGTGCCGCTGGAAATCACGGCATCGCCGCAGGTCAACGGCACCGTCGACCGTGGGGCGATCAGCGCAGGGCCGATGCCGGGACGAGCAGCCCGACGGGGCCGCTCCCGACGCACGCGACGAGCCCCGGCGTCTCCGCCCGTGCGAGCAGGCCGTCCCCGGTCCCGGTGACGCGCGCGTAGACGGTGTGCGCACCCTTGCGCACCGCGACGCGGACGGGCGTCGCGCCCCGCTGCTGCTCCAGCGTGATCTCGCCGTCGGCGGACGCGAGGTAGTTCAGCTCCACCACCCAGTCCCAGAAGGCGAGCGGTCCCTCGTAGGCGAGGAGGGCGGGCGCACCGTCGTCGACGCGGGTCCCGCACGGGTACGGGCCGAGCGGCAGGCTGCGTACGCGGGTGACGCGGCCGGGCTGGAACGCCCCGGACCGGTCGGCGACCGTGGCCTCCGCCGCGTACTCGGCGAACCGCGGGTGCGCCGGCTGCGTGGCGAGGATCCGCGAGAGCCGGTTGTTCGGGCCGGACAGCCGGCTCAGGACGTCGCCGGGGACTTCCTGATCGAGCATCTCGCGGCCCGCGTACTCGGCGGCTCCGGCGCGCAGGTTCTGCAGGTAGGGCCCCGTCGGATTGTCGTGCCACACCGGGGCGAAACGCACGGCCGAGGCGGTGCCGCTGAGCGCGAAGGCGATCACCACGCCGATCCACAGCCGACGGTCCGCCGTGATGCCGGCGACCCGCGTCGCCACGGGCCGCCACCGCGCCCCGTCGCTCTGGATCCGGCCGGTTCCGTCCCGCGCCCGGCCCGGTGCAGCACACAGCACGAGCGCACCGGCCAGCGTGAGCACCCACGCGAAGTCGGCGAAGTAGCGCAGCGAGAGGGGCAGTAGGGGCGAGGTGAACTCGGAACTGCGCAGGAAGAAGACCGTCGACGAGGCGCCGAGGAAGTACAGCGCGGCGGCGCCCCAGGCCACGACGCCCCGCGGCGCGCGCAGCCGCGTCACCAGCACGATCGCCGCGATCGCTCCGAGCCCCACGACCGTCAGCGCCAGCCCGGTCACCACCAGCGGCGGACCGGGATTGGTGCGGGTCCAGGTCCACGGCCCACCGACCGCGGCCGGCGCGATGACCGCGTTCACCGAACGCCACAGCGTCCGGGCCGTGAACGCGGCGGTGTGCGTGCCCGGCCGCGACGCGGTGACCGTCAGCCACAGCACGATCCACCCGGCCACCACCACCGCGAAGGCGAGCCACAGCGGGCGTCCGCGGCGCAGCACGGAGCGCACGGGCCGGCGGTGCCCCCGCAGGTACGGGAGCAGGCATGCCGCGGCCAGTGCGACGAACGGCACGACCAGCGCCTTCTCGAAGAACAGCAGCGCGACCAGGAGCGCCAGCACGGCGTACGCGCCGGATCGGCGACGGCCGCGCACGTACCGCACCGTCTCCGCGACCACCACCGCCAGGCCGATCTGCAACGGCAGCGCGTTGAGCCCCGACGCCCACCACGCCGTGGCCGTGAGGGTGAGAGGGCTGAACAGGAAGAAGACGAGGGGCACCAGCACCACCGGCCGCCGCCCGGCGATCACCACCAGCGCCCGCAGCGTCGCCAGCGACGCCACCGCCTGCAGGGCGAGGAGGGAGACCGCGGCCGCGGGCCAGCTCAGCGGCGCCGCCTTCGTGATCACGGCCGCCGCGAACAACGTGCCGGGCATGAAGTGACCGTCGTAGTCGACGAACCAGGCCCCCAGGTCCGCGAGCGGGCGGGACGCCCGGCCGACGAAGGCCACGTCGTCCCAGTAGAAGTCTCCCCGGGCCAGCACGTAGCCGCGGACCGCGAGGTGCACGGCGATGAGCACTGCCGCGCCGATCCACAGCAGGCGCTGCGGACCGGGGGCGCGGGAAGCACGGAGCACGGTGCTCGATAGTAGGTCCCGTGACTGTGGGAAACTTATCGCCATGAGCAGACCGGACGACACCGGCGCCGAGACGCCACTCGCCGAAGAAGAGATCCAGGCCCTGCGCGAGGAGATCGACCGCCTCGACGCCGAGATCCTGGCCGCGATCAAGCGGCGCAGCGAGGTCTCCCAGATCATCGGCCGCACCCGCATGGCATCGGGCGGCACCCGCCTCGTGCACTCGCGGGAGATGAAGGTGCTCGAGCGGTTCTCCGAGCTCGGGCGCGAGGGCCACACCCTCGCGATGCTGCTGCTGCGGCTCGGCCGGGGCCCGCTGGGCCGGTAGCAGCCCCTCTCGTCGTCAGCCGGTGACGCCCGCGAAGAAGGCGAGCAAGCCGTTCGGGGCGTCCTCGCCCAGCATCATCGTCGCCATCGCCTCCGCGTCCGCCGCCGACGCCGCCGCGCGATCGAACATCTCGCTCTCGTAGGCGGCGACCGCGGCGTCGAGATCGCCGGGGTTCGCGACGAGGTGCCGGGCCAGTTCGGCACCGTCGAACAGCGCGATGTTGGCGCCCTCCCCGGCCGGCGGGCCGACGTGCGCCGCATCGCCGACGAGTGTGACGCCCGGGACGTGCTCCCAGCGGAGTCCGACGGGGAGCGTGTAGAGACGCCGCGGCACGAGCGGCGTATCGGATTCCCCGATCAGGCGGAGCAGCTCGTCCGACCACCCCGGGTACTCGGCGATCACGCGGTCGGCCGCCGACGCGTCCGACCAGTCGATCCCGTCGACCCAGTCCTCGTCGACGTGCAGCTGCGCGTAGGTGTGCACGATGCCGCCCGCCTCCGCATGCGTGCTGATCCCGCGGCCGGGCGCGAGCGCGAACATCGCTCCCTCCCCCACCAGCTCGGCGATGCCGGGGTGCCGGCGCTCCACGTCGTGCAGGTAGGTCTCGACGTAGGTCGTGCCGAAGTACGACGGTGTCGCGTCGGTCACGAGCCCACGCACCTTCGACCAGGCACCGTCGGCCCCGATCAGCAGGTCGACGGTGACCGCGGTCCCGTCGGCGAAGCCCACCTCGTGCCGTCCGTCGCCGAGCGCGCGCACCGCCACGGCCTTGGCGCCCCAGCGGATCGCGCCGGCCGGCAGCGAGTCGAGCAGCAGGCGCCGCAGCTCGCCGCGGAGCACCTCGGGGCGACCTCCGGCACCGTCGTCCGGGAGGTCGAGGAGGACGGTGCCGTCGCGGCCGATGGCCCGGGTCGCCTCGCCGCCCTCGTGGATGAGCGCGCGGAACTCCGCGGTGAGGCCGGCGGCGGCGAGGGCGGCCTGGCCGTCAGCCTCGTGGATGTCGAGTTGCCCACCCTGCGTCCGTGACATGGGCGTGGGCTCCGCCTCGTAGACGGTGGCCGCGATGCCGTGCAGGTGCAGGACGCGGGCGAGGACGAGGCCGCCCAGGCCGCCTCCGATGATCGCGATGGATGTGCGCATGATTCCGCCTCTCATTGGAACACTGTTCCAATGAGTTTGGAACAATGTTCCAGTCGTGTCAAGATGGAGCCGTGCCACCTCGCAGCCGCCGCACCGACGCCCTCTCCCGCGACCGCATCGTCGACGCGGCGATCGACCTGCTCGACGAGAGCGGCGCCGACGCACTGACCTTCCGCGCGCTCGGCGGCGCGCTGAGCACCGGAAGCGGGGCGATCTACCACCACGTCGCCGGCAAGGACGAGCTCCTCGCCGCCGCGACCGACGCCGTCCTGCGGCCGATCCTCGCCGCGCCCGCGCGGGACGACGAACCCCGGGAGGCCATCCGGACGCTGGCGCTGGCGCTGTTCGACACGATCGACGAGCACCCGTGGCTGGCCGCGCAGGTCATGGCCGATCCGGGCCGGCCGGCGAACCTGCTCCTGAGCGAACGGATCGGCGGCGCCGTGCTGGCGATGGGCGCGCCCGAGGCGGCGCTGTTCGACGCCACGACCGCGGTCGTCGGCTACATCCTCGGCGCGGCGGCCCAGAACGCCGCGAACGCCCGCTCGCCCCTCGCTCGCAGCGGGCCCAGCCGCGAGGAACTGCTCGGCGACGTCGCGGCGCGCATCGCGCAGCTGGATCCGGACGAGTTCCCGTACCTGCATCGCATCGCCGCCACCATGGCGCACCACGACGATCGCGCCCAGTTCCGCGCGGGACTCGACCTGCTCCTGGCGGGCATCGACGCCCTGTAACGCGCCACCACACCGGCGGCGTTCCGTGTGCGCCACCCAGCGCAGCGGGTGATCGCCCTGCTCGTAGAGCGGGGAGTACTGGACGAAATGAGCTGCTGTGCCTCGAGGTCCGGACCCGCATCCGCACGCCGGCGCGGTGCTGAGCGCGGGGCGGCAAGCAATATCGGATTCTGCGCCGTGTCCGATTCTGATATACTCTAGCTGTAGAGTTCATATACAGGTGGAGGAGGGCAATGGAGATCCACATGCCCGAGTTTCAGGAGGCTCCGCTCAAGATGACCTCACTTCGCGCACCCGAAGGGCTATTCGATCGCGCTCGCGAAGAGCTCGGATACGCGTCCAACCAGGACATGGTCGTCAGCCTGGTCGAACTGGCACTCATGCAGCATCTCCAACGCAAGATGCTGCGGCGGATCGCCGATCGGCCGGACGGGCCCTACGCCGCGCTGCTCGATCCGGAGTTCCGGGCGGAGGCTCGCAGATGACCGCCCCACCACTACCAATGGTGCCTGTCCCCACTCCATGTCTGGTGGACCATTCCGTGATCGCGAGACTCGAAACAGGCGAAATCGATTACTCCTCGGTCGAACGGTTCACCGAGGACGGTCATTATCTCGCGGCCGCTACCCCCCAATTACTCGAAGTCCTGTACTCCACGAGGTCGCCCAGAGAATGGGAGAGCGAGTACTCGGACAACTGGTCGCTGCTGATGGTGCTCCATCCCGGTCATCGCACTCACGCGATCGCGGTCGAGATTCAGCGTCGCCTCTGGCGTTCGGGCAGGGTCCGGGCCGCAGGCCCCGTCGATACTCTGATCGCCGCTGTCGCGATCGAGCACGGCGCGATCGTCGTGCATCGCGACAGCGACTACGAGCGGATAGCGGAGGTCGCGCCGGAGTTCCGGCAGGTCCGGGTGTAGGTCAGGCGTTGACCGCACCGGCGCGGGCCGACGCCCGCTCGGCAGGATCCGCGCTCTCGTGCTGCATGCCGAAGAGGGCGCTGCGGTAGCCCGCATCGCCGAGACGGCACACAATTGAACACCGTCATGGAGAGGAAACCCGCAGGTCGAAATCTCCATAACAGCGTTCAATTGCGGGTGGAGGTCACTGCAGGGCGATGTAGCGGGTCTCCAGGTACTCCTCGATGCCCTCGCTGCCGCCCTCGCGGCCGAAGCCGGAGGCCTTGACGCCGCCGAACGGCCCGGCGGGGTCGGAGATGACGCCGCGGTTCACGCCGACCATGCCGGCCTCGATCCGGTCGGCGACGCGCAGCGCGCGGTCGAGGTCCTTCGTGAAGATGTACGCGGCCAGGCCGTACTCCGTGGCGTTCGCGGCGGCGACGCCCTCGTCCTCGTCGGCGAAGGAGACGATGGGCGCGACGGGGCCGAAGACCTCCTCGGTGAGGATCCGCGCGTCGGCCGGGACGTCGGCGAGCACCGTCGGCGGGAAGAAGTGGCCCGGCCCCTCGGGCGCGACTCCGCCGAGCCGGAGCGTCGCGCCCTTGGCGACCGCGTCCTGCACCAGCTCGGAGACGATGGCCTGCTGATCGGCGGAGACGAGCGGCCCGATGGTCACCCCCTCGTCGATGCCGCGGCCCAGCACGTACTTCCCCATCCCCTCCACGAGCTTCGCGGTGAACTCCTCGAGCACCGACTCGTGCACGTGGAAGCGGTTCGCCGCGGTGCACGCCTCGCCGCCGTTGCGCAGCTTGGCGAGCAGGGCCTGCGCGACGGCGTGGTCGACGTCGGCATCGTCGAAGACGACGAACGGAGCATTGCCGCCGAGCTCCATCGAGGTGCGCAGGATGCCGGGCGCCGACTGCGCCACGAGCGCCGCGCCGACCTCCGTCGACCCGGTGAAGGTGAGCTTGCGCAGCCTCCGGTCCTCGAGCAGCGGCCCCGTCAGCGCGGAGGACTTCGACGTGGGCAGCACGGCGATCACGCCGTCCGGCACACCCGCCTCGCGCAGCACGTCGGCGAGCAGCAGCATCGTCAGCGGCGTGAGGCCCGCCGGCTTGACCAGCATCGTGGCGCCGGCCGCCAGCGCCGGGCCGATCTTGCGGGTGCCCATCGCGAGCGGGAAGTTCCACGGGGTGATCGCCAGGCACGGCCCGACGGGGGCCTTGCTCACCATGATCCGGCCGGTGCCGGCGGGCGCGGGCGTGTACCGGCCCGCGATCCGCACGGCCTCCTCGGAGAACCAGCGGAAGAACTCGGCACCGTACTTGAGTTCGTTGGCCGACTCCGGCAGGGCCTTGCCCATCTCCAGCGTCATCAACAGCGCGAAGTCGTCGGCCCGGGCGTGCAGCCCCTCGTACGCGGCACGGAGGATCTCGCCCCGCTCGCGGGCGGGCGTCGCGGCCCACGCCGGACCTGCCGCGACCGCGGCGTCGAGAGCGGCGGCACCGTCCTCCGCGGTGGCGTCGGCGACCTCGACCAGCACCTCCTCGGTGGCGGGGTCGTGCACCGGAAAGGTTGCGCCCGAACTCGAATCGCGGAAGGCGCCGCCCACGAAGATGCCCGTCGGGACGCGGTCGAGGAGGTCACGGATGCGCTGCTCGGTTGCCATACCGCCACCCTAGCCCCGGCTCCCGCGCACGCGCACGACCTCGTCCGCGCGCGGATCGAGCGGCTCTCGCGCGAACCGCCCGCGCACGAGCCTCCGGACATTAGGCTGGCGGCCATGAGCGACAGCGACATCACAGCGTCCCCCGCCTGGCGGCACCTCGTCGAGCACCACTCCGAGATCGCCGAGACCACCCTGCGGGAGCTCTTCGCCGCCGATCCGGAGCGCGGCACGGACCTCGTCTTCCAGGTCGGCGACCTCTACATCGACTACTCCAAGCACCGCGTCACCCGCGAGACGCTGCGCCTGCTGGCCGCGCTCGCCGACGAGGCCGGCGTCGCCGCCCGGCGCGAGAAGATGCTCTCGGGCGAGCACATCAACGCCACCGAGGACCGCGCCGTGCTGCACACCGCCCTGCGCGCACCGTCGAGCAAGGACCTGCGGGTGGACGGGCAGGACGTCTCCGGCGACGTGCACGACGTGCTCGACAAGATGGCCGCCTTCAGCGACGAGGTGCGCTCGCGGCGCTGGCGCGGCGCGACGGGCGAGCCGATCACCGACGTCGTGAACATCGGCATCGGCGGCAGCGACCTCGGCCCGGCGATGGTCTACGGCGCGCTCCGCGCGTACGTCCAGCGCGGCCTGACCTGCCATTTCGTCTCCAACGTGGACCCGGCCGACATCTCCGGCACGCTGGCCCAGCTCAATCCCGCGACCACGCTGTTCATCGTCGCCTCGAAGACCTTCGGCACGCAGGAGACGCTGACCAACGCGCACGCGGCGAAGACCTGGCTCCTCGACAGGCTCGGCGTCGGCGAGGAGGCCGTCGCGAAGCACTTCGTGGCCGTCTCGACCAACGCGGAGCGGGTCGCGGCCTTCGGCATCGACACGGCGAACATGTTCGGCTTCTGGGACTGGGTCGGCGGGCGCTACTCCGTGGATTCGGCGATCGGCCTGTCGGTGATGATCGCCGTCGGCCCCGAGCGGTTCGCGGAGTTCCTCGCGGGCTTCCACGCCGTCGACGAGCACTTCGCGTCCGCACCGACCGAGCAGAACGCGCCGATGATGCTGGGCCTCATCGGGCTCTGGTACTCGGACTTCTTCGGCGCGCAGTCGCGCGCAGTACTCCCCTACTCGCAGGACCTGGCCCGCTTCCCCGCGTACCTGCAGCAGCTCACCATGGAGTCGAACGGCAAGTCAGTACGCATCGACGGCTCGCCGGTCACCGTCGACACCGGCGAGATCTTCTGGGGCGAACCGGGTACCAACGGCCAGCACGCCTTCTTCCAGTTGCTGCACCAGGGCACGCGACTCGTCCCGGCGGACTTCCTCGGCTTCGCGCAGTCCACCGACGACCTGCCCACCACCGACGGCGTCGGCACGATGCAGGACCTGCTCATGAGCAACCTGTTCGCGCAGACCAAGGTGCTCGCCTTCGGCAAGACGGCCGCCGAAATCAGTGCGGAGGGCACCGATCCCGCCGTCGTGCCGCACAAGGTGATGCCCGGGAACCGGCCCACCACCACGATCCTCGCGCCGAAGCTCACCCCGTCCGTCGTCGGCCAGCTCATCGCGCTCTACGAGCACCAGGTCTTCACCGAGGCCGCGGTGTGGGGCATCAACGCCTTCGATCAGTGGGGTGTCGAGCTGGGCAAGGTGCAGGCCGGCGCGCTGCTCCCCGTCATCGCCTCCGACGATCCCGTCGCCGCCGACCTCGACTCGTCGACCGAGGCGGAGGTGCGCTGGTACCGCACGCAGCGCGGCCGCTCCGTCTGACGATGTCCTCCCTTGCGGTCGGCGTCATCGGGGTGGGCGCCATGGGCGCACCCATGGCGCGCCACCTGGCAGGCGCGCACGGGACGGTGCACATCACCGCCCGGCGCCCGCGTCCCGACCTCGTCGCCGACGGTGCCGTCCAGCACCCCGATGCCGGGTCGCTCACCGCCGTCGCCGACGTGGTGCTGCTGATGCTGCCGGATCTGCCCGAGGTGGAGGAGGTGCTCGCGGGCGGGCTGCTCGCGGGCGACCGCCCCCTGCTGCTCCTCATCGGCTCCACGTCCTCCGCGCCCGGGGTGCGTGCGCTGGCCGAGCGCCTCGACCGCGAGACCGACGGCCGGGTCCGAGTCGTCGACGCCCCGGTGTCGGGCGGCGAGGACGGCGCGATCGCCGGCACGCTGTCGATCATGATGGGCGGCACCGAGGAGGACTGCGCCGTCGCGGCGGCCGTGCTGGCGCCGTGCGGCACCCCGGTCCGGCTGGGACCACTGGGCGCTGGGCAGGTCGCGAAGGCCTGCAACCAGCTGGTGGTCGCCGCGACGATCGCCGCGCTGGGCGAGGCCACGGTGCTGGCCGACCGGTCCGGCATCGACCTGGCCACAATGTGGGACCTGCTCGGCGGGGGCTACGCCGCCTCGCGCCTGCTGGACACGCGCAAGGAGAAGCTGGTCACCGGCGACGACGCACCGTCGGGGATGGCGAAGTACCTGCTCAAGGACCTGAAGTCGGGGGCAGAGGTCGCGGCCGCCACCGGGACGGATGCGGCGCTGCTCCCCGCGCTGTTGGCGGAGTTCCAGGAGATCGTCGACGCCGGGCTGGGCGAGCGGGACATGGCCGTCACCCGGCGGTTCATCGCCGAGCGGAAGGCCGACACGCCCCGGAACACCTAGGGCGCCTTGGGGATCCGCCAGACGCCGTCGGCGGAGCAGCTGAGCACGAAGCCCTGGCTGCGATCGAGCGCCAGCTGCCCCCAGGCGTAGCCGGCGCAGCTCTCGCCGACGCTGCCGCGGGCGTAGTCGGTGCCGTCCGGGTCCGCGTGGGCCGGGGCGGCGGCGAGGATGAGGGCGATCCCGGCTGCGGAGGCGATTGTTGCCGTCTTGATGAATGTGCGCATTTCGCACCACCTTTCGTCCCCTCTTACGCTAGGAAGGACGGTGCGGCGGCACATCCGGGTCGATCCCGGGTTTCCCGCGGCGGGGCGTCAGGGCTGGGCCCCTACCCCGCACGGGTGAGATCGACGAGGAAGCGGTGGCTCAGATCAGGCGGCGGGTCAGCTCGTCGGGGGCGTGCCGCAGTACGGCACCGAGCGGCATCCACGGCCACGGCGGCACCGCTGCCTCCTTCGGCTCGCGGTCGATGGCCTTGACGAGGGCCTTCACCCCGTCCTCGAGGGAGGACTTCATGGCGGTCTTCACGCCCTTGTTGATCTCGGTCTCGATGAAACCCGGCTTGATGACGGTGACCGTGATGTCGGTGCCGGCGAACTCGGCCTGCAGCCCTTCGCCCAGCGCCGTCAGGCCCGCCTTGCTCGCCGAGTACGCGGCCTGCGCCTTGGGCATGCCGCGCTGCCCGGCGATCGAGCTGATGAGGACGAGGTGACCGCGCCCCTGTTCGCGGAAGATCTCGAGCACGGCTTCGGCCTGCGCCACGGCGCCGGTCAGGTTGGTCTGGATGGTCTCGAGGTTGGCGTGCGCCTTGCCCGTACCGAGCGGCGCGCCCTTGCCGATGCCGGCGTTGATGATCGCGCGGTCCAGGCCGCCGAGGCGACCCACCACGTCGGCGATGGCGACCGGCACGGCATCGAAATCCGTGACGTCGAGCCGGCCGATCTCCACGGCACCCGCGCCCGGCAGCGTCGCGAGTTCGGCCCGCAGCGCCTCGAGGCGGTCGAGGCGCCGGGCCAGGAGCGCTACGTCCTCGCCGCGCTCCGCATACGTCCGAGCCATGCCTTCGCCGAGACCGGAGCTGGCTCCGGTGATGAGGATCCGCATTCACTCACCTTAACCGCGACTGCGGTGTCCGCCCGGTTCGCGCCGTGCGCGTCGCCGCGGGCCAGCGCCGGGCCGCCGAGGCCGGTCCGAGCGAACAGCTGGATCAGCGGGCCGACGCCCACCGCGTAGAGCACGGTGCCGACGCCGAGTGTGCCGCCCAGCAGGAAGCCCACGATGACCACGAGGACCTCCATCGAGGTACGCACCACCCGCACCGACCCGCCGGTCCGGGCGACGAGGCCCGTCATCAGGCCGTCGCGCGGGCCGGGGCCCATGCCCGCCCCGATGTAGAGCACCGTCGCGAAGGCGTTGAGCACGATGCCGCCCAGCATCATCGCGACCGCGACCGGCAGCGCCGGATTCTCCGGGAACAGCGGTGCCATGGTGTCGAAGGCGACGCCGATCACGATCACGTTGGCGACGGTGCCGAAGCCGGGCTTCTGCCGGATCGGGATCCAGGCGAGCAGCACCAGCGCGCCGACGATGATCGAGACGACCCCCACGGACAGGCCCATCTTCTCCGCGAGCCCCTGGTGCAGCACGTCCCACGGCATGTTGCCGAGCCCGGCGCGGAGGATCGCGACCATCGCGGTCCCGTACAGCCACAGGCCGACGAACAGCTTCCCGAGTCGAATCATCATGGCAATCACTCTGCCCGCTAAGTGGCATGACAATCCATAGCCAGTTCTGAGATACTGGCCTCGTGTTCCTCTCAACTGGCACTGTCGGCGCGGCCGCCCTCACCCGGCAGCTCGGCTCCTGGCGCCCCGACGGTCCGCGTCCCGCCTACCTCGCGCTCGCCGAAGCGCTGCGCCTACTCGTGCTCGACGGCCGGGTCCCCGTCGGGACCGCGCTGCCGAGCGAGCGCGCCCTGGCCGCCCACCTGCAGGTCAGCAGGACGACGGTGACCGCGGCCTACGCCGAGCTCCGCGACAGCGGCCACCTCCAGTCCCGGCAGGGCGCGCGCAGCGTTCTCACCCTGCCGCAGGCCGTGCCCGTCGAGCCCGCGGACACCGGACCCGAGGCCGACCTGATCCGGCTGAACATCGCGGCACCGTCGGCCCCCGACCAGATCGTGCACGACGGCTACCGGCACGCCCTCGAATGCGCCCCGCCGTACCTCGCCGGCATCGGCCTGTACCCGGGAGGCGTTCGGGCACTGCGGGAGTCGATCGCGCGGCGGTACACCGACCGCGGCCTGCCGACCGACCCCGAGCAGGTGCTGGTCACCTCCGGCGCGCAGCACGCGCTGCGGATCGTGCTGGACACGCTGGTGCACCCGGGCGACCGCGTGGTGATCGAGCAGCCCACCCACCACGGGAGCATCCTCGCGCTGCGCCGGCACAACGTCCGGCCTGTCGCGGTGGGGCTGCACCCGGAGCAGGGCTGGGATCTCGACCAGCTGGAAGCCGTCGTGAAACAGCAGAATCCGCGGGCCGTCTTCACCATCCCCGACTTCCACAACCCGACGGGACTGCTGCTCGACGCGGCCGGGCGGCGGCGTCTCGGCGAGATCTCCGCGCGCTACCGCGTGCCCGTCGTGGTCGACGAGACCATGGCCGAGCTTGCCCTCGACGCGCCCGCTCCCCCGCCCGTCGCCGCGGGCGCCCCGCGGGGCGCCCGGATCATCACCCTCGGCTCGGCGAGCAAGACCATCTGGGCGGGCCTGCGGGTCGGCTGGATCCGCACCGAGACCGCGCCCGATTCCATGACCGCCGCCCGCCACGACATGGACCTCGCCGGCGCCGTCTTCGAGCAGCTCGCCGCGGGCTACGCGCTCGACCACCTCGCGGACTTCCTGCCGGCACGGCTCGATTCGTTGCGCGCCTCGCGCACCGTCGCGCTGCGCGCCGTCGCCGAGCAGCTGCCCGGCGCCACGGTCTCCCCCGGCGTCGGCGGACTGTGCCTGTGGGTGACCCTGCCGCGGCCGGTCGGCACCGCCACCGCCGCGGCCGCCGCGGCCCTCGGGGTGCGGATCGCCGCAGGCTCCGCCTTCGGGGTCGACGGTGCCCTCGAGCGCAACATCCGCATCCCCTACACGTTGCCTCCGGACCAGCTCGCGCGAGCCATCGAGCTGGTCGGGGCGGCGTACCGCCGGGCCACGGGCGGCACGAGCCTGCCGGACCTGGCGGGGCAGCTGGTGGTGTGATCGACGCGGAACCGCTATGCGCCCCGTCACATTTCGTAGCACCGAGCGGATGCGCGGTTCTATCGTCGATACATGAAGAGCGCAACTAAACAAATCGGTGGAGCCCCGCGCCATCCGGCGTCTCGCGCCCACGGAGGCGTTCTTCCTGGTCGGCGACGGCGTCTACGTGGGCTACGGAGTGACGGCCGAGGGCCCGATCGACCTGGCCGCGCTCCGACAGGCGTCCGGTTGGCTCTCCAACGCCCACCCCGGCTTGCGCGCCCGGATCGTCGCCGACGCCCCGGGCAGCGGGATCTTCGTCTTCCGCGACGACCCCAGCCCCGTCGGCGTCTCGGAGAGCTCCGGCACGGTCGACGGTGCCGCACCCCTGCCCGATATCGGCCTCAGCCAGGGCGAGACGCTCGCCGCCATCCACGTGATCACGGAATCGGACCGCTCCCACCTCGTCTACCTGGTGGTTCACCACGCCCTTGCCGACGGTCACCACGCGCTCGCCCTCCTGCAGTCCCTGTGGACCGCGTACACGGCGATCGTCACGGGCACCGAAGACACCCCGGCGCAGGCCCCCGAGACCTTCCCCCGATCGCTCGAAGAGATCCTCGCCGAACGGGCATACCCCGAACCGGTCGGCGACACATCGGCGGGCGCGGCGCTGTTGGAGAGCGCCGCCTCGCTCACCGGGTCGACCACGCCCACAGGAGATCCCGCCGCCCCCTCCATCCGGCGGGCCCGCCTCACGGCGGCGGAGACGGCCGCACTCGTCGCGCACGGCCACCGCACCGGCCGCACGGTGAACCAGATGGTCTCGGCCGCCTTCATCGCCGCCGCCGCCACCGTCCGCGGGCTGGGCGTCTCGAAAGTCACCTACTGCTATCCCGTGGACCTGCGCCGCCGCCTGGGCGAACCCCCCATCGCCTTCACGGACGTGACCGACGCGCTCGGCACGGCCCTGTTCCAGGCGGAGGTCGACGAGACGAGCCTCGATGAACTCGCTGCGCAGGTCGGCGCAGGCCTCGCCCGCGACCTCGCCGCCGGGACGGTCCAGCAACCGATGACCGGAGCCGCTACCGGCGGGCTTCCCGCGGACGGCGTGATGGCCCCCCTCACGAACTGGGGCCCGGTGCCGCACCTCCCCACGCCGCCGGGACTCGCCCTCACCGATTTCCATCCCGCACTGCACCTCGCCGCGAGCGGTTCCACGGAGGGCACGGCGATGTGGGACGCCTTCGGGGCGGCGTTCCCCCTGGGCATCGCCTCGTCCTACCGGGGTCGGCTCAGCGTCGACCTCTGGGGCACGGCGATTCCCGATACCCTCGTCACCGAGACACTCCGCAACCTCCGGTCCTTCACCACCGACGCAGCGTGACGTGCGTCATATCCGCCCGCTGGAGGAATCACTGGGACCGCGGTCCGGTTGAACACCCCAGAACCGACGACCTCCGCTGGAAGGGACACCCCGACATGGGACAGAAGAACACCGCACGTGACCTCGGCCTCCTCGCCCTGCGCACCGCCGTCGGCGGCGCGCTCGCCTACCACGGAGCACAGAAGCTGTTCGGCTGGTTCGGCGGCCACGGCCTCGACGCGACCGGGCAGGGCTTCGAGTCGATGGGCTTCGCGCCCGGCAAGCCGAACGCGGCCCTCGCCGGCGCGGGCGAGCTGGCGGGTGTGGCACTGGCTCTCGGCGCCGCGACGCCGCTGGCCGCGGCGGGTGGCGTCGGCGCGATGATCGTCGCCGCCGAGGTGCACCGGCCGCAGGGCTTCGCCGCGCAGGGCGGCGGCAACGAGTACCCGATCACCCTGGGTGCCGCCGCGGCCGCACTGGCGCTGACCGGCCCCGGCAAGTACTCCGTCGACCACCTGCTGGGCGACCGCCTGAACAAGCCGTGGCTCGCCGCCCTCGCGCTGGGCGGCGCCGTCGCCGGCGGCGCGATCACCATCGCCCGCCGCAATGCGACCCTCGCGCAGACCGCCGCCGTCTCCGAGGAGATCGAGCGGGAGTCCGCCGAGGGCGATGTCATCCTCGGCGACTACGACCCGGAGACGGGCGAGAACGACGGCGCGGACAAGCTGATCAAGTAGTCCCCGCCGCGGCACTCACCGGCCGCGAACACGGATGCCGCCGGCCCCCATCACCCAGGGGTCCGGCGGCATCGTCGTCTGCGAGGGCACGCGGCCGCCGCTACCGGAACAGCCCGGCCCCCAGGAAGTCGTCCGCGCCCCGCACGCCGGGGACGGCGAAGAAGTAGCCGCCGCCGAAGGGCGTCACGTAGTCCGTGAGCGGCTCGTCGATCAGGCGCTTCTGCACCTCCTCGAACTGCGCCTCCACGTCCTGCTGGAAGCAGAGGAAGATGTGGCCGCAGGCCATGTTGCCGTTCATGTCCAGGCCCAGGTCGTAGTTGTACGACCGCCGGACCATGCGCTGCTTCTCCGTCTTCTCCCCCTCCCGCGGGTTCGCCAGGCGGATGTGCGAGTCCATCGGGATCACGTCGCCCTCGGGGTCGGCCGCGAAATCGGGTTCGTCGGTCTCGACGGCACCGTCGAGCGGCGCACCGGAGTCGCGGCGCCGGCCGAACATGCCCTCCTGCTCCGCGATCGAGACGCGGTCCCAGAACTCGACCATCATCCGGATCAGCCGCACCACGTAGTACGTGCCGCCGTGGGTCCAGGCCGGCTCGTCCCCGCCCGTGACCCAGATCAGCTCCTCGGCCTGGCGGCCCACGGGATTAGCGCTGCCGTCCTTGAACCCCATGAGGTTCCGGGAGGCGCCCTCCGGGCGCGGCGGCGCACCGTAGCCCTGCATCTTCCACCGCAGCTGCATCGCGCCGCGGGTGTGCTTGGCGATGTCGCGCAGCGCGTGGTGCACCGTATCGGGGTGGTTCGCGCACAGCTGCAGCACCAGGTCGCCGTGCATCTGGGCGGGGTCGGGCTGGTCGTTCGGGAAGACCGTCATCGGCTTGAGCTTGCGTGGCTTCTTCTCGGCGAGCCCGAACCGGCCGTCGAACAGCGACGCCCCCACGCCGAGCGTGATGGTCAGGCCGTCGGCCGGGACCACCGGACCGAGCACCGCGCTGTCCGACGGCGGCTTCCCCACGCCCAGGTTCGCGGGCGCGCCGCCGGCGGTGAGGAACCGCGCCCGGTCCGTGATGGTCCGCAGCAGCTTCTCCAGGCCCGCGCGGTCCGCGGCGATCACGTCGAAGACCGCCACCATGAGCGACGCCTGCTTCTCCGCCGGCGACGGCGTCAGGATGCCGGACTGGTGCTCGCCCTCGAACGGGTAGGACTCGCGCACCGCCGGACCCGCCGACTGTGCGGCGTCGCTGCGCGCGCCCTCGGCCAGCAGGCCGCCGACCGCGGCCACCCCCACGGCACCGACCGCCGTGCCCTGCAGGAACCTCCGGCGACCGGTACCTGCCACCGGAACACTCTGCTGCTCATCGCTCATGCTTGGGGATCTCCAGGAGGTTGGGCACGGCGGACAGGGTCTCGAGGGCCTGCCCGACGGTGCCGTTGATCTTCTGCCGCTGCGCGAGCGGGGGTGCCCCCGCGCCGTCGAGCGGCGGGTAGGTGCCGTCCGGCCGCTTGACCGCGTCGAGGGCCTTGGTGATGTCGTCCAGTTCCCGGCGGGCCGTCGGCAGCAGGTCCGGCACGCGCGGCGCGAGCAGCGGCTCGAGCACGCGGAGCACGGCGCGGGTGGCCTCGACGTCGGCGGCGGTGGCGGCGTATCCCGCGTGCAGTCCCTGGTCGCTGACGCCCGTGAGGTGGTCCCGGAGCGCGTCCTCGAGGATCTCCTGGGCGCGCTTGGTGAGCGTGATCGGGTCGCCCGCGATCTCGTCGGTGCGCAGGTCCGTGCGGACCTTGGCGAGCCCGTCGAGGGTCTTGTCGACCTGCGCGATCAACGCCGCCGACGGCTCGCCCGTGGCCAGCCCGTACTCGATCCGGCGGATACCGGAGAAGTCCGGATCGCGGACCCCGTCGGCGAATCCGTCCGGGAGGCCCGCGACGGCCTTCCCCGCGTCGCCGAAGCTGTTGTACGAGGCGCCGACTCGCTCCCAAGCGGTCATGGCGTCGGACCAGGCCGCCTTCGCGGCCGCGGTGTCGCCGCCGCCCAGCGCCGTCTTCACGCGGGTCAGCGCCGACTCGACGGACGGGAGCACCGTCAGCACGTAGTCCTGGTACTTCGCGTTCGCCCCGTCGAGGTCGTCCTTGGTGACCCGCGCGACGGGCTTCGGCGCCTCGCCGGCACCGCCGGTCACGATGAACTGCTCGGACCGGGTCTCCTTCTGGCCGGCGAGGTAGCAGACGAACCGGTAGCCGCCGTTCCCGAGCGTCGCGGAGAGGTCGGCGGTGGTGGCCGGGCCGAGGGTCTCGATCTCGCCGACGACGGCGTCGCCGCTGTCGACCAGGGTGATCTCGCCGGACTTGCCGGACTTGTTCGTGACGGTGATGCGCTGCTGGCCGGCGGAGGCGCCGGTGAAGCCCTTGGCGCAGTCGGCTTCGGTGACCGTGACGGTGCCCGCCGCGGGCGGCTTGGCCGGCAGGATCGCGATGATCAGGCCGGCGACGAGCAGCGGCACCAGGACGACGACCGCCGCCGCCAGTCCGGTGCGGGTCCCGGCCAGGCGCGCCGCCCAGGCCTCGAAACGGCCCTTCTCCCCCGGGACAGCGGGCGCGGGCTTCGTGCCGAGGAAGATCGCGAGCACGATCACCAGGTACGCCAGCCAGGCGGCCACCTGCAGCACCGTCATCTTCGGGCCGAGGTTGGTGATCCCCCCGATCAGCGCCACCCACCAGGAGTCCGCGCTGATGCTGCCGGAGAGGTCGAAGGCGATCCACGTGCGGCCGGGCAGGACCCCGGCGTTCTGCAGATCACCGAGGCCGTAGGAGAGGACGCCCGCGGCCACGACGACCAGCAGGATCGCGGTGTACCGGAAGAAGGTGGCCAGGTTCAGCCGCACCGCCTGCCGGTAGAGCAGCACACAGATGCCGAAGGCCACCGCCAGGCCCAGTGCGGCGCCGACGGCCGGCCCCACGGCATCGCCGGACGCGCGGGCCGCGGTCCACAGGAACAGCGTGGTCTCGAGGCCCTCGCGCGCAACGGCGAAGAAGGCGGTGAGCACGAGCGCGCCCGCGCCGAGCACCATCGCCGTCTCAACATCGGCGCGCAGCCCCTTGGACAAGGAGGCCGCGGTGCGCCGCATCCAGAAGATCATCATCGTCACGAGCAGCACCGCGAGCACGCTCAACGTTCCCGCCACCACCTCGCGGGCGGTGGCCGACAGCTCGGAGGTGGTGAACGTCAGCACCGCGCCGAAACTCAGCGACAGTGAGGCGGCGCCCAGCGCGCCCAACCACACCGGCACCCGCGACCCGCCGGACTTCTTCACGGCGGCGAGCAGGATGCTCACGATCAGTCCCGCTTCCAGGCCCTCGCGCAGGCCGATGAGGAAGTTCGGGACGGCATCACCCCAGTTCATGCGTTCCAAGGTAAGGCACGCCTACAACCGCCTATGAAGTGATGCCTACCCTCAGGGCGATTCGACCTATTTCAACAACTTGGACATCCGGCGGTCCGCGAGCACCTTCCCGCCGGTCTGGCACGTGGCGCAGTACTGGAAGGACCGGTCGGCGAAGGAGACCTCCCGCACCGTGTCACCGCAGACGGGGCACGGGCTGCCGGTACGGGCGTGCACCTTCATCCCGGAGCGTTTCTCCGCCTTGAGGGTGGCCACGTGCTGCCCGACGGACCGCTGCACCGCATCGTCGAGTTCGGACCGCATGGCGGCGTAGAGGGCGTCGACCTGCTCTTCGCCCAGCGATTTCGCGGCGGCGAAGGGCGAGAGCTTCGCGGTGTGCAGGATCTCGTCGGAGTAGGCGTTGCCGATGCCCGCGATCGTGCGCTGGTCGCGCAGCAGGGTCTTGAGCTGCGCGCGCGAACCGGCGAGGATCTCCCCGAACTCGTCCCGGGTGACGGCCAGCGCGTCGGGCCCCAAGGTCGCGACCATCTCGATCTCCTGGGGGTCGCGCACGATCCACACCGCGAGCCGCTTCTGCGTGCCGGCCTCGGTGAGGTCGAAGCCCTCGCCCTCCGGCCCGACGTGGACGCGGAGCGCGATCGGCGACTTCCCACCCGGTCGCAGCGGGGTCGGCGAGAGCTTCTCGGACCAGCGCAGCCAGCCCGCGCGGGAGAGATGCACGACGAGGGCGAGGGCATCGTCGCCCTTGCGCGCATCGAGGACGAAGTACTTGCCGATCCGGCGCGTGCCGGTCACGGTGGCCCCGACCAGGTCCTGCGGGCCCGGCGCATAGGTCTTGAGCACGGACAACGCGGCCACGTCGACACGGCGGACCTGCGTGCCGACGGCCTTGGCGCCCACGTAGTCCGCGATCGCGGCGATCTCGGGAAGCTCCGGCATGACCCCACTCTAGGCTGGAGGTATGACCTACTTCGGCCGTTCCGGCGGTGGCGCCCTGTCCGACATCGACCTCGCGGCCGAGATCGCCGACGGTGCCGGCCGGATCCTGCAGGCCATCCGGCACGCCGCGCTGCTCGACGACGGGGTGCTGGGTGACACCGGCGACCGGCTCGCGCAGGCGTGGATCGCGCGCGTCCTGCGCCGGTACCGGCCGCACGACGCGGTGCTCTCGGAGGAGGCGCCGGACTCCGCGGAGCGCCTGTCCGCCGACCGGGTGTGGGTGATCGACCCGCTCGACGGCACCCGCGACTACGCGGCGCACCGTCCGGACTACGCGGTGCACGTCGCGCTCACGCAGGACGGGCAACCGGTGCACAGCGCGGTCTCGTTGCCCGCGATGGGGCAGGTCTTCCGCTCCGACACCGTCACCCCGCCCACCGGCGCCCTCACCGGGAACCTGGCCCTGTCCCGCAGTCGCGCGACGCCCGGCATGTTCCGGGTCGCGGAGTCGCTGGGGCTGCAGCCGGTCTCGCTGGGGTCGGCAGGGGTGAAGGCGATGGCCGTGGTCACCGGCCGGGTCGACGTGTACCTGCACGCGGGCGGCCAGTACGAGTGGGACTCGTGCGCGCCCGTCGGCGTCGCGCGGGCCGCCGGCCTGCACTGCTCGCGCCTCGACGGCAGCGAACTCACCTACAACAACCCCGACCCCTACCTACCCGACCTGGTGATCTGCCGGCCTGAGCTGGCGGACAAGGTCCTCGCCGCGCTGAACTGATCAGGGGCGGCGGAGCAGGTAGACGTCCATGATCCAGCCGTGCTTCTCCCGGGCCTCGGCGCGGGTACGGGCGATGCGCTCGCCCACCTCGCCGACGGGGCCGTCGATCAGGATCTCGTCGGGGGTGCCCAGGTAGGCGCCCCAGTAGATGTGGTCGGTGGGTTCGGCGGTGGAACGGAAGGTGCAGTCCGCGTCGAGCATGACCACGGTGTTGCGGCCGTCGTCCTCGTGCAGCCGGCGGCCGGTGGTGATGTGGATCGGCTCGCCCACTCGGTTGAGCAGGATGGCGTGCGCGGCGGTCAGCGCCTGGACGCTGGTGATGCCGGGGATCACCTTCGGGGCCAGCGGCAGAGTCCGGTCGACCCGCTCGATCACGCGCAGCGTCGAGTCGTAGAGCGACGGGTCGCCCCACACCAGGAAGCCGGCGTTCCCGCCCTCGGGGACGTGCTCGGCGATCGCCGCGGCCAGCGCCCGCGCCCGCGCATCGTGCCAGTCGGCGACGTGGGCGACATAGGCACCGTCGGGCCTGGACGTGCCGCGCTCGGCGGAACGGTCCCGCGGCGGATCCGGCACCAGGACGACGGGGGTCTGCGGCGCGAACCGGTCGACGATCTCCTGCCGGATCCCGGTGAGGGTGCCCGCGTTCGGCTTGTCGAGGACGAACAGGGCGTCGGCGGCGCGCATCGCCTCGATCGCGCCGACGGTGACGTGCCCCGGGTCGCCGGCGCCGATGCCGATGACCAGTGCCGTCCGGGTCACTGCATCGGCTCGCTGTACATGTTCAGCGTGGCGGTGAGCAGGTCGATGCGGTTCTGTTTGAGCGTCTCGTTGTCCGGGTCGATCACGCAGTACGACGCGGTGCCCTCGTGCACGGCGAGCAGGGCGTAGCCGAGCGCCTCCGGCTTGGTGACCCGGCGGCCGGCGGCCTCCAGCACGTGCATCACGGTGGGGATCATGTTGGCCAGCAGCATCTGCTGCGCGTCGCGGACCGTCTGGTTGAGCTCGGGGGTGCGGGTGCACAGCGCCACGAAGTCGCCGTTCACGCGCTGCCAGCGCTCGTTGACGGGGATCGCGCGGACGGCCATCTCGATGAGCTTGCCGTAGTCGGCGCCCTGCACCGCGTACGTGTCGACGACCTTGGCCATGATGTCCATGATCCACTGCACGTGGTAGCGCCAGACCTCGATGAACAGCTCCTCGAGGCTGGTGAAGTTGGAGTAGAAGGCGCCGCGGGTGAACCCCGCCGCCTCGCACACCATCTTCACGTTCGTGGCGCCGTAGCCGTTCTGCGCGAAGACGAAATAGGCCGCGCGGATCAGCTTGCGCCGGGTGCGCGCCCGGCCCTTCGGATCGTCGTCCGCCAGGAGCGCCGCGGTCATCCCACCGCCCCGACGGGACAAAAGGTGCTGCGCTGTGTCATCGGATCAGTGTACCCGCCAGTAGGCACGGCTTCAGCGGTACTTCAGCGACCGCCAACCACGACGTCCTAGCGTCATCGACATCACGTCCTAGGAGGTCCGTAATGCCCGATTCATCGCCCGCATCGAGATCCGGCGCGGCCCGGATCGCCGGGCTCGGCCTGGTCGGGCTCGGCGCCGCGGGTCTCGTCGTCGCGGCCTTCCTCGAGTGGTACACCGTGACCGTGCGGCTGCCCGCGATCGCGACGGCGGCCGGGCTCCCGCCCGAGCTCGTGGCCCACGTCAACGGCATCGGCTCGGTCTCGATGCCCGCGGTGGGCGGCCGCGATCTGTCCTCGTACGTCGCGACCGACGTCGCCTGGGGCGGGTGGACCGGCATCGGCTTCGCCGTCACCACACTGCTCTTCTCGGTGGTGGGCGCCTTCGGGCCACTCGCGTGGCAGCGGATCACGGGGATCGCGGGCGCCGCCGTCTTCGGAGCGATCGCGGTCGCCTTCGGCGGGTACGCCGCGTTCGTGCCCGTCGGCACGCGCACGGAGTCGGTCCAGGGGATCCCCGTGCAGGTGGAGACAGCGGCGAGCGTGGGCCCCTACGTCGTGATGGCCGCCGCCGCGACGACGGTGCTCGGCGCCGCGGTGCTCCTCCTCGCCCGACGGTCCGCCCCTGCCCCGACGGCTCAGTCGGCCCCGACCGAACCCTCGCCCCCGGGAGTGCGCCCCGCGCCGTCCGCACAGCCCGGTCCCCGGATGTCGCCCTCGCAGTCGGCGCCGGCACCGTCGAACCACCCGTTTCCGACCGCGGACTCCGCCTGGGCACGCCCGACGGCGCCCCGACCGCCGGCCCCGGTCCCGGGCCCGTCGGCCCCCTCCCCGATGCCCGGCGACCACGATCGCACCGCCGTGGCGCCCGTCGCCCAGCGGCGGCCGCAGCCGGACTGGGACCGGAACTGGCCCGCGACGGTGCCGCCGAAACCTGCGCCGGCGAGACCGTCGGAGCAGCAGACGCAGATCGTCAAGCGCCCGCCCCGCCCCGTGAAGGTCTCCCCGAGGCCGGAGACCGAGGCGATCCCGCGGCGCGACCCGCGCTTCGACTCGCCGACCGAACCCCTGTGACGGGATTCAGCCCTCGAGCTCGGCGACGCGGGCGCGCAGGCGGTCGATTTCGGCCTGCAGCTCGGCCTCGCGCTCCGCGGCCGCCTTCTGGTAGGCCTCCCCCAGCTGCTTGAGGTACTCGCGGTCGAAACGGGGATGATGCTGCGCTGGCAGTTCCAGTCGTAGGCCTCGACGGCGATCTCGATGACGCGACGGTCCTCGGTCTCGCGCACCGTGCCCCGCCCGAAGACCTTGAGCCGCACCCGCCGCGGGTAGTCGACGAAGAACATGGCGAGCCTGTCGTCGTTCGCGAGGTTGCCGAGCGTGACGAACTGGTTGTTCCCGGGTACGTCGATGAAGCCGATCCGCCCCGTCGCCGGATCGTGCTGGACGAAACCCGCCGGGCCGCTGCGGTACTGCAGGTAGGGCCAGCCCGCGGGGGTCACGGTGGCGAGGCAGAACTGGTCGGCGCGGCTGATCATGAGCAGTTCGCGCTCCGTGAGGGCCTGCGGCCCGTCGTCGCCGCGTTCGAGTTCCCGGCCGTACGCCACGTAGCTGCCGTTCCGGCGCTGGCGCTCCAGCGCATCCTCGCCGAAGACCAGGTGGTGGTAGTGATTGTTCGCCACGCGGTCACGGTATCGCGCCCGGCTAGGATGGCTCCCCGTGGCGGACGAGATCGTGATCTACACCGACGGCGCGTGCCTGGGCAATCCCGGGCCGGGAGGCTGGGGGGCGGTGCTGCGCTTCGGCGAGCACCAGAAGGAGCTGTACGGCGCCGAGAAGGACACCACGAACAACCGGATGGAGCTCATGGGCGCCATCGCGGCGCTGGAGGCGATCACCCGGCCGCTGCCCGTGGTGCTGTACACCGACAGCTCGTACGTGAAGAACGGCATCACCAAGTGGATCGCCGGCTGGAAGCGCAACGGCTGGAAGACCGCCGCCAAGCAGCCCGTGAAGAACGCCGAGCTGTGGCAGCGCCTGGAGAAGGCCGCCGCGCAGTACGAGATCGACTGGCGCTGGGTGAAGGGACACGCGGGCAACGAGGGCAACGAGCTCGCCGACCAGCTGGCCTCCCGGGGTGCGCTGGAGGCGCGGAACTCCTAGTCGCGCTCCGAACGTCGAGTTCTGCGACGACGGACAGGTCCCTGCGCACCCCTGCTCCCCGAGAAGTCGACGTGCGGAAGGAGTCGACGCCGCGCGGGCTGCTGCGTGCGGCGAAGCCTCGGCGGCATCTCGGCCGTGCGGGTGCGGACCTTCGCCGAGGTCGCGCCCGGGTCCGCGAACCGGCGGGTCCACTTCGTTCCGTTCCACCAGCGCATCCGCGCGGCGTCCTCGGGATCGGGGTACCAGCCGGCGGGCGCGACGGGCGGCGGCAGGTCGGCCCGGCGCGGTAGCGACAGGCCCGCGGGCACGCGGCGGGCGGCGGCGGGCTTGCGCCGGGTCCGCACCGACGGTGCCACGCTCACCCGCACCGGGCCGACCTCCGTACTCGCACGCACCCTCATTCGACCGGCCATGTGCCGATCATGCGCGGGTCAGGCCGCGCGCAGGTCCAGAATCGCGATCTCCGGGGGCGCGGCCACCCGCACCGGCGGGCCCCACGCCCCGGCGCCGCGACTGGTGTAGACGGGCATCCCGTCGACGTGCTCAAGCCCCGCGACCGCGGGCTGCTGCAGCGTGACGAAGTAGCGGAAGGGCCACAGCTGACCGCCGTGCGTGTGACCGGCCACCTGCAGATCCGCGCCGCGCCGCGCGAATTCGTGCCCCTGCAGCGGCTCGTGCGCGACGGCCAGCACGAAGCCCGCGGGATCGACGCCGGCGAAGGCCGCGTCGTAGTCGACCTCCAGCGGCGGGGCGCCCTTGCGGTCGTTGACGCCGACGACGGTGATCGCGGCCCCGCCCCGCTCCAGCCGCACCGACTCGTTGACCAGCGGCCGCACACCCACCTCGCGCCAGCGCTGCACCCAGTTCACGGCGTCGCCGGCGTAGTACTCGTGATTGCCGGTCACCGCCAGCACCCCGAGCGGGGCGCGCAGGCCGCGCAGCGGCGCCAGATCCTCTCCGATCTGCGCGACGGTGCCGTCGATCAGGTCGCCGCCGAGGAGCACCAGATCCGGGTTCTCCGCGTTGGTCCGGTCCACCACGCCCTGCACGAACGAGCGGCCCCGCACCGGGCCGGCGTGGATGTCGGTGATCAGCGCGACCTTCAGCGCGCCGAACGCGGCCGGCATCGACGCCAGGCGCACCGTCGTGTGCGTGACCCGCGGGGTGGCCGCCTCGACCAGCCCGTAGAGGGTCGCCGAGACCGCGATCACGACCCCGGCGAGGGCGACGCCGCGGCGGAGCGGCGCACCGTCGAACCCGGGACGCAGGAGCCGGACCAGACGCGTGAACAGCCACAGCACCCCCAGCACGAGGAGGGTGAGCAGCAGGTAGAAGACGGTCGCGAGCCAGGTGAGCCCGGCGGCGCTGATCCAGCGCACCCGGTCGGGGTCGATGCGCCCCGACCCCGCGAGCAGGCCCACGAAGGCGGCCGGGGTGAGGAGCGCCGCGACCGCGACACCGGCCGTGCCCGCGATCCGCGCGGGCCGCGAGGACCACCGGCGCACCACGCGCCACTGCACCAGAGCCAGGGCGGCCAGGACGACGATCAGGACGACGATGACGCCGCTCGGCACGCGACAGCCCCCTCGATGACGGCGAACTCGGACATCCGAATGTACCCGGCGGGGCGCCCGTGGCTAGAATCGTGCCGCACGCCCTCGTAGCTCAGTCGGATAGAGCGGATCTCTCCTAAAGATCAGGTCGCAGGTTCGATTCCTGTCGGGGGCACTCTGACCAGCATAGATAGACGAGAATAACCAATCTAAGTAGCAGTGACTCTGCGCTTATCCTGCGGATACGCCGCTGCCCGATCCAGCGCGTCGGCGACCTCGCGGTGCATCGTGTTCCGCTGCATGTACACGTTCTGTGTCATCGACGGCTTGGCGTGTCCGAGCTGGTCAGCGGCGATTCGAGCCGAGAGTCCGGCGCTGTCGACGGCCGTCGCCACCGTCTTCCGGAGCGAGTACAGCGTCACGTCGTCGGCGAGCCCGAGGTACCGCCTGGTGTCCCGGAACTGCCCTGCGACGTTCGACGGGTCTCGGAGCGTGCCGACCGCCGAGGGGAACACCCACCCATACTGGGTGCCCTCGCGCTTCTTCCTGGCCTTGAGCATCGCCACGGCGAACGTTGGGAGCGCGAGCGGCCGACCGCCGCCCGCTTTCGTCCCGGCCTCCCACGTGAGCCCTTGGCCGGTCGCGCGGTAGATGTGCCCCTCGATCGTGATGACGGCCTGCTCGAGGTCGACGTCGGACCAGCGGAGCGCGAGCAGCTCGCCCGTGCGCGCACCAGTCGCGGCAGCGAGGACGATCACGTCGGCGATGTCCCAGCGGCGGCAGCGATGCGACGTGCGGACGCGCTTCAAGAGCCGCGGGAGGTCGGCACCGTCGACGGGGCGCGCGCCCTTCGTCTGCTTCGTCTTGCGACGGGACTTGCGGGCCGATGGCAGGTCGTTGACCGGGTTCATGGGGATCGCGCGCGCCAGCACCGCGTCCTGCATGATCGCGCGCAGCTGCATCTTGCATTGCTTCGCACGGGCGGCGCCGTGGTCGCGCTCGATGCCCTGGAGAAGGTCGTGGGCGAGGGCGGCGTCAAGTTCGCCGACTCGGACGCCGGCCGCGACGCGCTTGAGGATCCGGACGCCGTCGCGGTAGGTGTCGACCGTGCGGGGCGCGTAGTCGCCGGAGGTTTCGACTCGCGTGAGGTAGGCGTCGAGGAGCGACGGCACGAGCGTGCCCGCCGTGATCGCGCTGGTATTGCGGCTGCCGACCTGCTGTAGGTGATCGAGGAGGGCGTCCTCGGCGGCCTTGCCGTACTCGTCGTCGACACCGTCCGGCGTGCGGCGCTCGACGGGGCGTGTGACGCCGTCGGTGCCGCGGTACCGACAGTACGCGCGCCACTTCCCCGGGGCGAGCTGTGTTCGGGTGATCTTGCCGTGCGCACCGATGCGCAGCGGCGGACGGCCAGCCACTACTCCCCGTCCTCGAGAACCGCCTGATACGGCGCCGTGGCGAGCGGGTTCGGCAGCAGTCCGCGCGGTATCCCTGCGGTGTCGGCCTCCACGAGCGCCTGGTTCAGCGCCGCTTGCGCCGCCTCGTAGCGACTGATCGCACGAGCCATCCGCCTGTTCGCCTCGCCGACCTCAGTGTGTGCGGCGCGAAGCTGGTTCGCCGCGGCATCGATCTCGTCTTCGGCCGCCCTCAGGAGAAGTCGCGCAGCTCGCCCCTCATCGCCACCCGGGGCACCCTCGTCGAGGCCGAGGATCGCCGCCGCCGAGGTGCCGAATATGCCCGCCAGCGCCTCGACATCGGCCACCGTCGTCGGGCGAGTGCCGCCCTCGAGCCTTGTCACCGTTGTGGGATCGACCTTCTTGTTGTGCCAACGCGCCAGCTTCTCGGCCAGTTCCCCCTGGCTCCACCCTCGGTCGACACGCATCTGCTTGGTGATCGCACCCACACGCCCGTTCAAGCTCTGCATGACACGCAGTCTACGACAAGCCCGCGAACATGGTTGACATTCAGCTCCAATGCTCGCTATCGTCCTGAATGTCATTCAGTTTGAGCGCACCGCCTGAACTGCACACCAATCAGCTCAAGGAGTCCTGTTGTCCACCGCCACCCCTGACCAGGCCGTCATCTGGCTTACTCGCGCCGAGGTCGCAGAGCGCCTCCGCGTCCCCGTCCAGACCCTCGCCACCTGGGCCGTTCAGCGCCGCGGCCCCCGATTCTCGAAGCTCGGCCGGCACTGCCGCTACCGCCTCGCCGACGTCGTCGCGTGGGAGAACGAGCAGGCCGTCGGCGGCGTCGCATGACGCACTACTGGGCGCTCGTCGTGTTCCTCGCCGTGCTCGCGGTCATGGCCGCCGCATCAGACGCGGACCAGCGCCGACGCGAGCGGTACGCCGCGCTCGACGAGAACGCCGACCTCTGCCGCGGCCAGCAGACCGACCGCACCCCGGAAATGAGAACGGCCCCGAACGCCGCCGGCAAGCACACGTTCGAGGCCAACAACCAGCACACCCACCAACAGGAGAACCGATCATGACCAGCGTAGAGCAGACCGCCGCGACGCGTCGAACCCGGCGACTCACCACCGTCATCGAGTACACCGACGGCACCGCCCAGATCGTCGTCGACCCCACCGACCGCCGCGACACCTTCGCCGCGTTCCTCCGCGACTACTTCGACGGCGACATCACCATCGCCGCCGCGCCCGACGAGCACCTGCCGCACGATCCCGGCACGCTCGCCCGGCTCGGCATCAACGCCGCCGAGTACGCCGGCACCGCGCACGCGATCGCCCAGCTCGTCGGCTTCGACCCTCACGACGGCGCCATGATCCTCGACGTCGTCGCGGCCGCGCTGGAGGTGGCCCGGTGACTGCCCCGACCGCGAACGAGACGCCCACCTGACCTCCCCGCGTCGTGGCGGCGGGGGACACGCCCACCACCAGGGCCGCCGCCACGACACCGGGGACACCACCCAACCCAATTCGGAGACAAAGGAATCCCAACGACCATGACCGCATCGCATCACCCCCGTGCGATCGACCGCTGCCGCGACGCCTGGAACAACGCCGGCCTCCGCTGGTACGACGAAGCCGGCGACCGAGCCAGCGCACAGGCACCCGGCCACACCCCCGCTGACCGGTCCGTCACGTTCAAGCAGATCGACGGCATGGTCCTCATGAACAGCCACGCCGACGACAAGACGCAGGTACTCGACACCGTCGGCCTGACCGAAGCCGACCTGTACGACACCCCGGGACGGCAGGACTATCGCTACCCCGACGGTCGTGAGGTCTTCCGGCGGCTCGCCGCGACTGGGAAGAAGACCTTCCGCCAGCAGAACGCGCAGGGTAAGAACGCCCTCTACCGCACCGAGTTCCCCGCTGACGCCATCGTCTACGTCGTCGAGGGCGAGAAGGACGTCCATGCTGCTGAGGCCGTCGGCGCCACCGCCACGTGCTCGGCGATGGGCGCCGGCAAAGCTCACCTCGCCGACTGGTCGCCGCTCGCCGGCCACCCGGTGATCATCGTGCGTGACGGCGACGCGCCCGGGCATCGGCACGCCGCGCAGGTCGCCGAGATCCTCAGCAAGCTCGGCGTCGAGTACGTGATCGTCGAGGCCGTGGTCGGGAAGGACCTCGCCGACCACGTCGCCGCGGGGAAAGACCTCGCTGAACTTGTTCCTGTCGACGAGGCAGGGCCGACGTCCGGAGCGCTCGAGGCGGTATGCCTCGCCGACGTCGAGCCCGAGCGGATCACGTGGCTCTGGCCCGGCCGTATCCCCGCCGGGAAACTCGTCACCCTCGACGGAGATCCCTCCCTCGGCAAGTCGACGCTCGCGCTGACGTTCGCCGCGACGATCACCCGCGGCACCGAGTGGCCCGACGGCACACCGTGCGAGCACCCCGGCGCCGTGGTGCTCCTCTCCGGCGAGGACGGGCTCGCCGACACGGTCCGGCCCCGCCTCGACGCCGCCGGCGCCGACGTGACCCGCGTGCACGCTGTCTCCGGGATCACGGACATCGCACCCGACGGCACGGTGCACCTGCTCCCGCCGACTCTCGCCGACGTCCGGCAGCTCGGACAGCTCGTCGAGCGCGTCGGCGCCCGACTCCTCGTCGTCGACGTCCTCATGGCGTTCCTGCCATCGAAGACGGACGCGCACAAGGACCAGGACGTGCGGCGGGTCCTCTCCGCGCTCGCAGACATGGCCGACCGCACCGGGTGCACCGTGCTGCTGCTGCGGCACCTGAACAAGACGAAGGGCGGCGATCCGATGTACCGGGGCGGCGGCAGCATCGGCATCGTCGGCGCCGCGCGCGCCGGGATGCTCGTCGCCGCCGACCCCGAGGACCCGACGGTGCGCGTCATGGCGTCGGTCAAGTCGAACCTCGGCGTCGCACCGTCCTCGCTGCGGTACACGCTCACCTCGGCCGAGGGCACCGACGTCGCGCGGGTCGAGTGGCTCGGCGTCGACGAGCGAGACGCTCGCACGCTCCTAGCCGAACCTGACCAGGAAACCTCGACCGGCGTGGATGAGTGGCTGCGCGAGCACCTGGCATCCGCGACCGATCGCCAGATGAAGGCCACGGACGTGTTCCGCGACGCCGACGCGAACGGCTACTCGAAGGACCAGGTGAAGCGCGCCAAGCGCCGGCTCGGTGTGAAGGCCATCAAGGACGCCGCGGCGTGGTGGTGGTCGCTACCGTTCGCACTCGACCAAGGGAGCGGGACCGCGAACAAGGGGGCGGACACACAGAAGCCCGCTCCCTTGCTCCCTTCCAGCTCAGAGGCCCTAAACAGTGCTCCCTTGGAGGCAAGGGAGCAAGGGAGCGAGGGACAGGAGCTGTGCGCAGACTGCGGCGAACCGCTCGGCAAGACCGGCCGCTGCGTCAACTGCATCATCGGCCGCGCGACCGCCGAGACCTCACCGAGGACGATCACCTGCACCGCGTGCGGCGTGCACATCGCCGCGCCTACCGAGGCCGAACGCGCCGCACGCCTGCACGACGGATGCGCGAGCGCGGACGGCGCCGCATGACCGCCCTCGACCCCGACGGCACGGTCGACTTCCTCGCCGTCGTCCTCGCTGACACCCCGAAGCTCATCGACGCCGCGTGCGACCGGCAACACAGCCTGTTCGACGCCGCACGCCCCGGCGAGGACCTCGACGACCTCGAGTACCGCCACGGTGCGGCCGCCACGCTCTGCCAGACCCGCTGCCCTGCGCTCGAGCAGTGCGAACGCTGGCTCGACTCGCTCCCGGCACGTCACCGCCCGGCCGGCGTCGTCGCCGGCCGCATCCCCGAGCCGGCCCGCACCGCCGGTCGACCCCGAAAGGATCCGCGATGAACACCCCCGCCGATCGACGGTGCCGGAGCTGCTCGCTCGAGCTGCACGACGCCGCCACCACCGACTTGTGCGACGACTGCGCCGAGCCCGCCCCATCGCGCCCGCCGGCACCGGCACCGCCGCTGCTGCGCCCCGTCACCGTCGACTCCGTCAACAGTCGCCGCCCCGGCGTCGCGAACCTTCGCCTCAACCGATAAGCCCACCTCCCGAAACGGATCCACCGTGAACATCCGCATCAAGTCCCTCACCCAGCGGCCCGACAACCGCGGCGACATCACCGTGACCGTCGCCATCCGCAACCACCGCCTGACGGTGTCGCTCAACGGTGTTGGCCGCGTCGAACTCGACCGCGACGGCGCCCTGCAGCTCGCCCACTTCATCGCCGACGAAGGGGACCTGCTCCGATGAACGTGCCACCCTGCGACTGCGACTGCCACCGCTGGTTCGACCCCGACGGCCTCGGCTGCTGCGACGGCTACTGCGATATGTGCGGCGGCCTCGGCGGCGGCGACTCGTCCATGCCCCGACACCCCGACTTCGACTGTGGTTGCGACCCGATCTGCGGCACCCACCAGGCCACGTCGTGAACCTCAGCCCCGACGAGGTCCGCGCCGCCTTGTACCTCGCCCGGCATCACCGCGCCCGCGGGCTCCCCGTGCCGCCGAAGGTCGCCGTATTCGTCCAGCGCCTCGAACTCGAAATGCGCTGTTCCCCAAGAGGAACAGATCAAGACCCCGCCGTGGCATCGTCGAACCTAGTCGGAACCACCGAAGCCGCCCGCATCCTCCGCTGCACACCACGGCACGCCCGAACGCTCGCACCCCGTCTCGGCGGAACGCGCATCGCAGGGCGATGGATGATTCCCAAAACCTCACTCCCACAGGAGGACCCATGAAGAGCAACGAAGCCGACACCGGCAGCGGCGGCGAGTACCTCGACGACGTCGAACAGCGTCTCGGCGACCTCACCGTCGAGGAGTTCCGCACACTCACCCGGCAGGTCTTCCAGGAGGCGAGCGTCGACCTCAAGGAGCGGGCCGCGACCGCGCTCCGCGACTACGTCGGCCAAAACACCGCGACCGTCAACGACCCGGACAAGCCCGCCGCCGACAAGCCCGACCCGGCCCTGAAGTCCGGCGCCGCCGCCGAGGAAGAACCCCTCGCACCCGGCGAGAAGAAGCGACAGGCCACCCGCGCCCTCCGCGTCCGCCTCGGCCGCGGCGACGCCTAACACCCACGAGGAGACCAGCATGACCACTGACCACCGCTACCGCGCACGCGACGCCGTCGCCACCTTCGGCCGCCTCGGCGTCGCCCTGCCCGATCCGGTCCTCGACGCCGTCGCCGCGCTCAACCAGGTCGACGCCGCCCGCCCCGAGCAGCCCGACCCCGGCGCCGTCGCTCAGCTCATCGCCGACGGCGCACCCGCCAAGGCTGTTACCGCCGCACTCGAAGCCGGCGCCCTCCACGGCGCGCACCTGTCCGCGTGGCAGCAGGCCCGGCAGATCAGCGGCCGCCGCGTCACCACCGCGATCCTCGACCACGCCGGCGAACTGCACGCCGCCCTCGCCGAACAAGCCGACGCCGCGATCGCCATCCTCGAGGCCGACGCCCACATCGACGAGCCCCTCGCCGAGCTGGTGCGCACGGGCGACGCCGATGGCGCCCGCACCGTCGCCGGAGCCGACCACGCCGCGGAACTCCTCGACAGCCTCGGCACCGTCCGAGACCTGTGGCTCAAGCCCCTGGGCTCCACCCACGACGCCAGCGGCGTGAACTGCGGAACGTGGCGCGATCCGCGCGCGCTCGACGGTCGCCTACATGGAGCATCGACCCCTCGAGAGGTCTTTCGCATGGGAATCCGCGCCGGCGGAAAGCTCTGGTTCCCCACCGTCGACGAGGCCCGCGCCGCCGCCGAGAAGATCGCCACCCAGCTCCGCGCCAAGGCGGAAGCCGAAGCAGCGGCCACCCGCGGCGCCGGCGGACTGACCTCGTTCTGACCCCCTGAAGCCTGCGGTGGGCGGCGAGTCCTGTGGAAATGTCCTCGCCGCCCACCGCGATCCACCAACCACACACGCCACCGGGCAGGGGTGGGGAGGGACTCCCGCCTCCCATCGCGGCGGCACCCGTGGCTTAGTGGCTCGCAATTTCCGTATTACAACCGAGATCCGCCGGAAGGAGCCCGTGATGGGGCGCAGAATGACCGAGGGCCGCAAGCTGCGGCGCCGCCTTGACGCCGCGCTGGCCGCTGAAGCGTCGCGCCTGGGCCGGACGCTGGTGTGGGACGACCGAGAGCTCGAGTACCTCGCGCTCGCCGAGGGCGCGGCCGACCGTCGCGCCGATCTCCTCGCGCTGCTCGCGTCCGAGCAGGCCGGCGCCGCGGGCACGGCGCTCATCGTGAAGCTGAACACCGAGATCCGGGCACAGGACCGCGCCCTCGTCGACCTACTCGGCCGGATCCACATCGGCGAGGGGCCGGCCAAGAGCGTGCGGCACCAGAGGGCGGTACAGGTCCGGTGGGACCGCCAACGTGAGCAGGAGGCGACCGGTGGCGCGTAGCGTCGGCCCCTCAGCGGCCACCACCGCGCGGGGACTCCTCGCGGGCCTCGTCGAGCACTGGGACTCGCTCATCGGCACCTACGGCGACCGTGTCGACGTGCCCGACGGCTGCTTCGTCGCGCCGTGGCCGGAGCAGATCGAGCGCGTGGAGGCCGGGCGGCCAGTCGTGGTCACCCGGGTGGAGCTGACGGCCGCGTGCCGCCTCGCCGGGCTACCGGCCCCGCCGGCGGGTCACCGGTTCCGCGTCGACGCCGACGGGCGAATCACGCGGCTGGCTTAGCTGCTATCGGACCATCTCACGACCAGGTCGACCGCGGCGGGCTCGACGTCGGTCACGGTGGCGATGAGGTCGCGCGCTTGCTGCTCGACTTCGTCGCGGTGGCGTGCCTGGGTGAGACCTGAAGTGTTGATCGCGCCGTCGGGGCCGCGGTGGCCTACGAGCTGTGGCACGTCGACCATCCACCAGCCGCTCTCGCGGGTCACGTTCACGCTGTACAGGCTCATGCCCGCATGGTGCTACGACGGTGCGACAGGTACGCCTGCCGGGCGGGCGAGGTCGCGAGCCGGTCGGCGAGCATCTGCCGGTATCCGGCGCGCCACATCTGGGCGAGCACGGGCGTGGTGTTGCCGTCGTACGGGTTGGCGGCGCCGAGCGGGGCGGTCAGGCCGGCGCGGCGGGCGTCGAGGATCTCGATGACGGTCACGGACGGTCTATGGGCCAGGCGGAGGTCTGGTGCTCGGCGAGCGGGTTGGTGCATCGGACGTACCCGACCGGGCCAAGGCCCGGTTGGTCTGCCTCGAGGTACACCTGCGGCGCGTTGCACCTCGGGCATGGGAGCTTCGCGCGCGCCTGCAGCTCTCGTCGACTCGCCATGTGTCGACGGTAGCGCGACACGGCCAACGCTCAGCGCTTATTCGGCGCTATTGCCCCGAATCCGGGCCTACCTACCGCCATTTCGTCACAGCTTCGGTGCGCCGAATTGCGTTGCCTACCAACATATACAGCAACGTTTCGACACCCTCCGGAATGCAACGTCTCAGAAAGATCAGGTCGCAGGTTCGATTCCTGTCGGGGGCACGTCGACGGCGCGGGTCACTTCGCGCGCTTGGCGATCGCGGTCACGAAGTCGGCGAGCATCTGCTCCTCCGTATCGGCCGACTGGGCGGTGCCGCCGGTGGCATCCGCGATCTTCTTCAGCGCCGGCAGGTCGGCGTCCTTGCTGATCCCGACGGTGTGGATGTTCACCGGCCGCGACGGGTCCACCAGCTTCTTCAACTCCGCGACGAGCTCGTCGAGCGTGGTGCCGCCGTTCTTCTCGTTGCCGCCGTCGCTGAGCAGGATCACCGAGTTCGAGTACGCGGGGTCGAAGTCCTTCACGGCCTGCCGGTAGGCCGCCAGCGTCGAGTCGTACAGCCCCGTGCCGCCGCGGACGCGGCCGGGCAGCGAGTTCACCGCGTCGAGCAGCAGTTGGCGCTGGGTCTTGTCGCCGCGCCTGTCGGACAGGCGCGCGGTGGGCACGACCTCGGTCCAGTCCTTACCGCCGTTCGTCGCGAGCGAGAAGGTCCACAGGCCGAGGGCATTGGTGTCCGGGATCTGGGTGACGACCTTGGTGAAGCCGGAGGCGAGCATCCCGATCCGGGTGGTCGCGCCGACCTTCTCGTCCATCGAGCCTGAGGTGTCGACCACCACGAGCGACTTGAGCGGCACGGCGAGCGTCGAGAACGCCTGCTGGGCGCGGGCGAGCCGGGCACGGTCCGGGTCGGGCAGAGCGGTCACCGCACCCACGCCGCCCGACGGTGCCTCCGCGAGCGAGGTCCCGCGCAGCCCCTCGCGCGCGAGCGCCGCGAGGCCGTCCGCGGACGTGAACGCCGTGGTCAGCCGCTTGCCGGCCGCGCTCGCCGCGGCCTGGCGGTCGCCGGTCGCGGCCACGGCGAGCAGCAGCTCGTCGCGCGGAGCACCGGTCTTCGGGACCACGGCCGCCACGTCGCCCCGGGCCTTCTTCGCGGAGAGATAGGCGTACTCGGGGACCACCACGACGCCGCCCTCGGCGGCCGCCGCCTGCACGGGCTCGGCGCCCACCCGCTTGGCGGCCTGGGCGTACGCGGCCAAGGTGGTCGTCAGGGCCTGCTGGTCGGAGCCCGGGCGGGACGCCTCGGAGAGGGCCGCGACGACGGCCGCCTCCGCATAGGGGGAGTCCGCGGGCACGGCGCGGATGGTCGGCTGCGCCATCGCCTCGAGCCAGCTGGCGGGCTGCGGGACCGACGCGCCCGCCAGCACGAGCGGCGAGCCGGCGACGGGGGTGGTCGGCAGCTCGCGGCCGAGCTGGGCGGAGACCGCGGCGGCGCGGGATCTCGACGGGGCCAGCCACAGATCCGCTGCGCCGGAGCTCAGCCGCCCGGCGGCCTCGCGGTCCGGGGCTTCGCTGACCGCGATCGTCGTGCACGTGTCGGAGGCGAGCGCCGCCTGCGCCCGGACGGCCGGGGCCAGCGTCGGGTCGGTCAGCACGGTGACGGTGTCCGAGGTGCCGCAGCGCTCGAACCTGCCGCCCGCGATGGTGACGATGCCGGCCACGAGGACCGCGACCAGACCCACGCCGAGCAGGATCCGTGCGATGGTCCGGCCACGCGGTGTCGGCGCGGCCGAGTCACCCGGCGCGTAATGACGACCCATGAGTGCAGTGCCGCTCTTTCTGGAGGCTGTTTCTTCCGTGCCAGGCTAGCGGACCGTCGACCACCAGTCGGGCGTACCAGGCACGACGGCACCGTCGACCCTGCCGCCCGGCATGGGGATGACCGTGGTGACCCCGGCCTCCTCCGCGGCGGCGAGGAGCCGCTCGACGGGCTCGGACCAGTCGTGGAAGGCGAGGTTGAAGGTGGCCCAGTGCACGGGGACGAGCGGCGCACCGGGCTTGGCGATCATCGCGTGGATCGCGACGGCCTCCTCCGGGTTGGTGTGCACGTCGGGCCAGAGCGGGTCGTAGGCGCCGATCGGCAGCAGCGTCAGGTCGAACGGGCCGAAATGGTCGCCGACCAGCTTGAACCGCTCGGTGAAGCCGGTGTCGCCGCCGAAGAAGACGGAGTGCTCCGGGCCGACGAGCGACCAGGACGCCCACTGCGTGGAGTTGCGGGTCAGGCCCCGGCCGGAGAAGTGCCGGGCCTCGGTGCACACGACCTTGAGGCTCTTCCCGTCCCGGTGCAGCACATGCGCCTGATCCCAGTCGAGCTCGACGATGCGGTCCTCCGGGACGCCCCAGGCGCGCAGGTGGCCGCCCACGCCGATCGGGACGCAGAAGATCGTCTCGCGGTCGCGGGCCAGCTCGTCGATGGTGGGCAGGTCGAGGTGGTCGTAGTGGTCGTGGCTGATGATCACCGCGTCGATCGGCGGCAGCGCACTGAGCGCGACCGGGACGGGGTGCAGTCGCGCGGGGCCGATGGTCGGCGACGGGGACACCCGCTCGCCCCAGACCGGGTCGGCGAGGATGCGGAATCCGTCGACCTCGATGAGTACCGACGAGTGCCCGTACCAGGTCACGGCGAGGTCGGAGGCCCGCTCCGGGGCGGGCACCGCGGCCAGCGGGATCGGCCTCGACGGCCGGCCCTGGCCGTGCCGGGCGCGGCCGACGACGCCGCGGGCGATCTTGCCCGCGTCGAAACGCTCGTGCGGGCTGTCCGGGTCGGAATTGGTGTAGACGGTGTCGACCCGGGCGCCCATGGAGCGCCGCAGGCCGCGCGCGGCGCGCGCGATCGAGGCCCCAGCGACGCCTGCGGCGGCTCCCGCAGCGAAGGCGGCGGCGGTGCTCGGTTTCACGTCAGCGACCCTGGAAGCGCGGCTCGCGCTTCTCGATCCGCGCCATGATGGCCTCCTTGAGGTCCTCGGAGTCCCACACCGCGTGCAGGCGGGCCTCCTCGGCCTCGGTGAGCGGCTCGACCGCGACGTCGGTCTTGAAGAGCTGCTTGTAGTTCTGCAGCGACAGCGGCGCGAGCTTGGCGACGCCGCGGGCGAAGTCGAGGGCGGCCTCGCGGTCGCCGATCGCGTTGGCGAAGCCGAGCTGCTCGAGCTGCGGCGCCTCGAGCTTCTTCGCGGCCATGAGCACGCTGCGCGCGTGACCGCCGCCGACCAGGTCCTCGAGGCGGCGCAGCGTCCACTTGTCGATCGTGACGCCGAGCGTGGCGGCGGGGATCGCGATCGCGGCGCTGGGGTCCAGCACCCGCAGGTCGGCGACCATGGCCATCTGCACGCCGGCGCCGTACGCGGGGCCGTTGAGCGCCGCCACCACGATCTGCTTCATCGCCTCGACGCGGCGGTAGAACCGGATGACCCGCTCCATGAAGCCCTTGTCGAGCACCGCGCCCGAGCGCAGGTCGGCGCCCGCGGAGAAGACGGTGCCCTGCCCGGTCAGCACGATGACGAAGACCTCATCGGCCTCCGCGCGGTCGAAGGCCTCCTCCAGACCGTCCATGAGCTCGGGGTTGAGAGCGTTCCGGGCCTCGGGGCGCTGGAACTCGATGACGGCGACCTTGTCCTCGCGGGTGTATCCGATCATGGCCCGCAATCTACGCTACGGGGGTGAAGGATGTCGTCGTGGTCGGAGCCGGCCAGGCCGGATTGTCGGCCGCCTATTTCCTTCCCAGATTCGGGGTCGAGAACTCCGTCGTGCTGGACCACAACACCGGTCCGGGCGGCGCGTGGCGGCAGCGCTGGCCCTCCCTGACGCTCCGCGCGGCGAACCGCGTGCACGACCTGCCGGGCTGGGGACTGCAGGACGCGCTCGGCACGGATTGCGATGACATTCCGGCCTCGACCGGCATCGCGCAGTACTTCGGCGAGTACGAGAAGCGGTTCGGGATCGACGTGCACCGGCCCGCCCACGTCGCGTCGGTCTCGCGCTGCGACGGCGGCTTCCTCGTCGCGGGGCACGGCGCGGAGGGCCCGTTCGAGTACCGGACCCGCGCCGTCATCAATTGCACCGGCACCTGGGACAGCCCCTTCTGGCCGACGGTCCGCGGGGCCTCGTCGTTCCGCGGCGTGCAGTTGCACGCGCACGACTACCGCACCGCCGAACCCTTCGCCGGGAAGCGGGTGGCCGTGGTCGGCGCCGGAATCACCGCGGTGCAGTTGCTGCTCGAGATCGCCGAGGTCGCGCAGACGGCCTGGTTCACCCGCCGCGAGGTGCAGTGGGACGACACCCCGTTCGATCCGTCCAAGGGACGCAGGGCCGTCGCGCGCGTCGAGGAACGGGTGCGGGCGGGCCTGCCGCCCGGCTCCGTGGTCTCGGTGACGGGGCTGCCGATGACCGAGGCGATGCGCCGCGGCGTCGAGGCCGGGGTACTGGTCCGGCAGCCGATGTTCCGTGCCCTCACGCCCGACGGTCCGCTGCTCGCCGACGGCACGCAGCTGGCCGCGGACGTGATCCTGTGGTGCACCGGCTTCCGCTACTCGATGGACCACCTCGCACCGCTGAACCTGCGCTCCCCCGGCGGCGGCATCGTCATGACCGGCCGCCTCGCCACCGAGGTCGCCGGCGAGCCGCGGCTGCACCTGCTGGGCTACGGCCCGTCCGCATCGACCATCGGCGCGAACCGGGCGGGAAGAGAGGCGGCGCGAGCGATCGCCGAGGTTGTCGGCGGCGAGGTGGGTACTGACCGGGTGGGGCGGGAATGACGCGGCTCGCTTAGACCTCGCCCCCTCGTGGTCGCGTCCAGTACGGCCGTCGTCTGACCCGGGTCCTTCGGGACCAGAAGTTGATGTACGGGCGGCTCTCCGATTGTGTCCGAGGTGGACAAGGTTGCCGCGCATCATCTTTCGAAGGATTCTGCGACGCATCCGGCCCCGGAGAGCGCAGAACCCTTCGAAAGGTGTGGGCGGCGGCGGGTCGAACCCCGGGAGCCGCACCGCGGCGCCCGGGGCCGGACCGGCGAATCAGCGGAGGTTGAACTCCGCCGGGTTCGGGCCGATGCGCTCGCCGGGGAGGGCGCTGATCCGGGCGACCTCGTCGTCGGAGAGGGTGAAGCCGAAGACGTCGAAGTTCTCGGCGATCCGGGCGGGCGTGACCGACTTGGGGATCACGATGTTGCCCAGCTGCAGGTGCCAGCGCAGGATCGCCTGCGCCGGGGTCACGCCGTGCGCCTCGGCGATCGCGACGATCGCGGGGTCCTTCAGCGACTCCCCCTGCCCCAGCGGCGACCACGCCTCGGTGGCGATGCCGTGCTCGGCGTGGAAGGCCCGCAGCTCGTCCTGCGGCAGACCCGGGTGCAGCTCGATCTGGTTGACGGCCGGGGTCTGCCCCGTCTCGTCGATCACCCGGCGCAGGTCCTCGATGCGGAAGTTGCTGACGCCGATCGCCTTCGCCCGGCCCTCGGCGGCGATCCGCTGGAAGGCCTTGAAGGTGTCCACGTAGCGGTCGTACTCGGGGACCGGCCAGTGGATGAGGTAGAGATCGACGTAGTCGGTGCCGAGCCGCTCGAGCGAGGCGTCGAAGGCGCGCAGGGTCTCGTCGAAGCCCTGGTCCGAGTTCCACAGCTTGGTGGTGAGGAAGACCTCGTCGCGGGCGAGGCCGCTCTCGGCGATCGCGCGGCCGGTGCCGGCCTCGTTCTCGTAGACCTTGGCGGTGTCCACGCTGCGATATCCGACGCGCAGGGCCTCGGCGACGGCGGCGCGGGCACCGTCGTCCGACACCTGCCAGACGCCGAAGCCGAGCTGGGGGATGCTGGTTCCGTTATTGAGCTTCACGTTCGGTACGGTCATGGCCCTTCCCAACGCATCCGTCCGGCCCGATGTTCCCAGTAACCTCGATCCCATGGCGATCACGGCGCAGGACCTCATCGATGCGATCCTCGACCGCGGCACTTTCACCAGCTGGGACGGCCCCCTGCTCGACGTCCATCCCGACGGGGAGTACGCCGCCGCGCTGGAGCGCGCCCGGGAGCGCTCGCATCACGACGAGGCCGTGATCACCGGCGAGGGCCGCATCCGCGGGCAGCGGGTCGCGCTGATCGCGTGCGACTTCGCCTTCCTCGGCGGGTCAATCGGCGTCGCGGCGGCCGAACGGATCGTCACCGCCGTCGAGCGCGCGACCGCGCTGCGGCTGCCGCTGCTCGCGACGCCCACCTCGGGCGGCACCCGGATGCAGGAGGGCACCGTCGCCTTCCTGCAGATGGTCAAGATCTCGGCGGCGATCACGCTGCACAAGCGGTCCGGCCTTCCCTACCTCGTCTACCTGCGCGATCCCACGATGGGTGGGGTCTTCGCGTCCTGGGGCTCGCTCGGGCACGTGACCATCGCCGAGCCCGGGGCGCGGATCGGCTTCCTGGGCCCGCGGGTCTACGAGGCCCTGCGCGGCGAGCCCTTCCCCGACGGGGTGCAGACCGCCGAGCACCTCTTCGAACGCGGCCTGATCGACGGGGTGGTGCCGCTGCGGTTCGTCCGGCTGCTGGCGCACCGGGCCCTGCGGGTGCTCGCCGGGGTGCAGGACGCCGACCCCCTGGCCCCGCACCTCGGCGTCCGGGAGGAACTCGAGGCCGCCGACGACGGCACCCCCGCCTGGGACTCGGTGCGGATCAGCCGCGAACCGGCCCGGCCCGGCGTGCGCGCCTTCCTGCGGCATTCGGCCACGGACCGGCTGCCGCTGTCGGGCACCGGCGAGGGCGAGACCGACCACACGCTGCTGCTCTCCCTGGCCCGGGTGCAGGGCTATCCGTGCGTGGTCGTCGGGCAGGACACCACCGCCGCCGACGGTGCCGCTCCCCCGCTGCTCGGCCCGGCGGCGCTGCGCGCGACCCGGCGCGGCATGCGCCTCGCGGCCGAGCTGAACCTCCCCCTCATCCTCGTTATCGACACCTGGGGCGCCGCCCTCTCCCCCGAGGCGGAGGAGGGCGGCCTCGCCGGGGAGGTGGCGCGCAGCCTCTCCGATCTGGTCACCATCACCGTCCCGACGGTGTCCGTCCTCCTCGGGCAGGGCACGGGCGGCGGCGCCCTGGCGATGCTCCCGGCGGACCGGGTGCTGTGCGCACAGCACGCCTGGCTGGCGCCGCTGCCGCCCGAGGGAGCCAGCGCGGTGATGTACCGGGACGTCGAGCACGCCGCCGAGATGGCGGCGCGGCAGCGCATCCGCTCCGCGGATCTGCTGGCGGACGGCATCGTCGACCGGGTGATCCCCGAGCGCCCCGACGCGGCGGATGAGCCTACGGAGTTCTCCCGTCGGGTCGGGCTGGCGGTGAGCGAGGCTCTGGCGGAGCTGTCCCTCATCCCCGCGCCGATCCGGATCAGCCGGCGCCTGGACCGCTACCGCTTCCTCGGCACCCGCTGACTCGGCACCCGCGACAGCCCGGAGTTCGACGGCTCAGCCGCGGAGGGTGAGGACGATGAGTGCCGCGTTCAGCGCGACGATGAGCACGCCGGCGAGGGCGGACGCCCAGCGCAAGGGGGCACCGTCGGCGAACTCCCCCATGAGGGCCCGGTCCGAGGTGTACCGGCGCAGGGGCAGGAGCGCGAACGGGATGCCGAAGCTGAGCACCACCTGCGAGATGATCAGCGCCTGCGTGGGCGGCACGCCGATCGCGAGGACGCCGATGGCCGGGACCATCGTCACCAGGCGGCGCACCACCAGCGGAATCCGCCGGCGCAGCAGGCCCGCCATGATCGTGCCGCCCGCATAACTGCCGACCGACGTGGACGCCAGCCCCGAGGCGAGCAGCCCCACCGCGAACAGCGCGGCGACGACCGGGCCCAGCGCGTCCCGGACCGCGGCGTGGGCGCCCTCGATGGAATCGGTACCCTCGCGGCCGTACAGCGCGCTCGCCGCGAGCACCAGCAGCGCGATGTTCACCGCGCCGGCGATGACGAGCGCGAGCACCACGTCGATCCGGGTCACCGTCAGCAGCCTGCGCGCGCGTTCCACGCCCGACGGGGCGCCGTGCCGGTCGACGACCAGCGCGGAGTGCAGATAGATCGCGTGCGGCATCACGGTGGCGCCGAGCATCGACGCCGCGAGCAGCACCGTCTCCGTGCCCTGCAGGCGCGGCACGAGCCCGCCGAGGACGGCGGCACCGTCGGGCGGCGCGACGATCAGGCCCGCGAGGAAGCCGACCACGATGATCGCGAGCAGGCTCATGACCGCGAGTTCGAACCGGTACTGGCGCCGGCCGTCGGCCAGGGCGAGCAGCGCCGTCGAGATCACGCCCACGATCAGGCCGCCCCAGACCAGCGGCACGCCGAAGAGCAGGTTCAGCGCCAGCGCGCCGCCGATGACCTCGGCGATGTCGGTCGCAGCGGCGACGAGCTCGGCCTGCCCCCAGAAGGCGAGACGGGTGCGCCGCGACAGCCGGTCGCCGAGCACCTGCGGCAGGGACCGGCCCGTGACGACGCCGAGCTTGGCGGACTGGTACTGGATCATCACCGCCATTGCGTTCGCCAGCACCAGGACCCAGACCAGCAGGTACCCGTACTTCGCGCCGGCGGTGATGTTGGCCGCCACGTTGCCCGGGTCGACGTAGGCGATCGCCGCGACGAACGCCGGGCCCAGCAGCATCAGCGCACGGACCGGGGACGTTCTGCGCGCGGCGGTGTCGGTGAGCACGTTCAGAGGGTATGCGAAGCTCAAGTTTCGGGCAACCGAAACTTGTGACTCATGTCAGCATTGCTGTCAGTGCTAGCATTGCAGTCATGGCGACGCTGACGATCCGCAACCTGCCCGACCACGTCAAGGAGCGGCTACGGGTGCAGGCGGCGGAGAACGGCAGATCGATGGAGGCGGAGGCGCGCGTGATACTCGAGGAATCCCTGGGGGGCGGCCCGGCGGTGGATATCAGCTGGGTCGAGGCGTTTCTGGACATCGGCCGCAAGTACGGCCCGATCGAGCTCGACATCCCAGAGGACGAGCCCGTGTCGTTCGCGACATTCGACGAGCAGCCGTGATCATCCTCGACACCAACGTTCTCTCGGCGTTGATGACGGACGATGTCCGGCACGGCCCCGTCATTCGTTGGGCGACGGCGCTGCCCGAGAAGCCGGTCACCACGACCATCAATCGTGCTGAGATCCTGCGGGGCATCGCGCTACTGCCGGACGGCGCCCGCAGACGCGGCCTGCGGCAGGACGCGGACGCCGCGTTCGGCGGACTCCGCGCGTGCCTGCCATTCACGGATGCGTGCGCCGACGCGTTCGCCGATGTCGTCGCTCTCCGCAAGTCGGCGGGGCGCCCGATCGGAACGATGGACGCACTCGTCGCTGCGATCGCGATCGTGAACAAGTCGGGTATCGCGACCCGCGATATCAGCGACTTCGACGGCCTGGGCCTGCGGCTGATCGACCCCTGGTCGGAGGCCTGACGGGGCGGCCCGCGCTCGGCTCAGCCGCCCCGGGTGCCGGGCTGCAGGATGGGGAAGCCCGGGGCGCCGGTGCGCGTGGGCACGGGCCTCGGCACCGTGGTCGTGGTGGTCGGCGCCACCGGCCCCGTCTGCACCGGGCCGGTCCTGGTCGGCACGGGCCTGGTCGGCACCGGCCTGGGCACCGTCGTCGTCGGCGGAACCGTCGCGATCGTGGTGGGCACAGCGGGGGTCGCGGTCGTGGTCCGAGGCGGGGTGATCCGCGTCGACGGTGCCACCGGCGCGGTCGGCTGGACGGGGACCGGGGCCGCCGTCGTGGTCTGCACGTCCGTCGCGCCCGACGGTGCCGTGCTCTCCGGCCCGGTGGGCGCCACGCGCGCGCCCGTGGGGATGCGCGCCCCGGTCGGGGCGGTCGCGCTCTCGGGCGTGGTGGCCGGGGTCGTGACAGCCGGGGCCGCTGCGCCCGATGTCGGTGCCGCTGATGTCGCGCCGGCCGATGCCGCCGGGGTGGCGGGACCCGAGGTCGCTGCTCCCGAGGTCTTCGCCGCGGCGGTCGTCTCCGCGGTCCGCGCCGTGGAGGCGACGGTCGCGGCCACGCTGGTGCCGACGGCGGCGTCGAGGGCCGCGACCGATCCGGCCTGGATCGGCGCACCCTGCAGGGCCGCGGCCACGGGTGTCGTCACCGCGGCGTTCGTGTTGGCGTTGCCGGCGACGGCGGCGCCGGGCAGGGCGAGGATCGGCTCGACCTTCGGCGAGGTGGGCAGGGCGGCCAGGACCACGCCGGGTGCGACCGGCGCGGTGGCGTTGGCGCCGGCCGCCGTGTAGACCGGCGCGACGATCCGCGCCTGATCCCGCACGTCCACCGCCCGGCCGGGCGTGACGGCCCAGACCGGATAGAAGGGGTCGGTGTAGCCGGGATTGACGCGGCGGTAGGGGTTGTTGCCGAGGTTCAGGGTCATCGACGTGGAGATCACCGGCTGCGGCATGGGGCGGGTCCAGCCGCGCGGATACACCCACATGACCGGCACGTCGGCGCGGAATCCGGGCTCGAACCACGGGGTCGGGTAGCCGGGCTGCAGCCACGGACGGGGCATGCCCGGCATCCACGGCAGGACGCCGAGCCGGCGGCCGTACAGGGTCCAGCAGATCTGGGCCTGACGCTCGACCCCGGCGATCCACGAGTTCCAGCTGCCGGTCTCACAGATCGTCCGGTACACGACGATCTGCTGCGGCGTGTAGTACCAGGGGATGTAGTTCGCGGGCCGCACCAGCGGCTCGGGCACCACCGGCTGCGGGGCCACGGGCAGGCCCGGCACCTCGGGCGCCGGCGGGTAGTAGACCGTGGTGTTGTTGTTGGTCGCGGTGACGGTGCCCTGCGGCAACCCGGCGTTGACCGCCGCCTGCGCGGCGACCGGGTCGCCCACCATCATGACGTCCTTCGGCGGCACCGCGACGCCGTCGGTCTGGAAGGCGCCGGGGTTCGACGTGAACATGTCGCCCGTGACCTGGGAGAAACTGATCGGCGAGTCCTCCTTCGAGGCGTCCTTGCCGCAGCCCGCCACCAGGCCGGCCACCGACAGGACCGCGATCGCCGCGGCTGAAAGCTGAACCTTGTTCACTTGTCTCCTCAACACCCCACGCCGACGCCGAAGGCGACGCCGTGCACCCCTTGTCTTCCGTCTCAGTCCCACGCACCGCCGCTCGACCGGATCGGACCACAAACGCGAGGGTCCCGCACCGTCGAACGACGGTGCGGGACCCTTCGTACGGACTTGTTACTTCACGCCGAGCAGGTCGATCACGAAGACGAGCGTCTTGCCCGACAGCCGGTGGCCGCCGCCGGCGGGGCCGTAGGCCAGGGCCGGCGGGCAGATCAGCTGGCGGCGTCCGCCGACCTTCATGCCGGGGATGCCCTCCTGCCAGCCCGCGATGAGGCTGCGCAGCGGGAAGTTGATCGACTCGCCGCGGCTCCAGGAGGAGTCGAACTCCTCGCCGCTGTCGAACTCGACGCCCACGTAGTGCACGTCAACGACGCTGCCGGGCTGGGCCTCGGCCCCGTCGCCCACGACGATGTCCTTGATGACGAGCTCGGTGGGCGCGGGGCCCTCGATGAACTCGATCTCGGGCTTGGTCATTGACACTCCTTTGATCAGGCGGTGCAGGTTGTCTCGCCGAATGGGCGGCATTCAGGCACCGGGGTAGTCACGGGCGGTCGAGCCCGTGTAGATCTGCTGAGGACGGCCGATCTTGGTGGTCGGGTCCTCGTGCATCTCGCGCCAGTGGGCGATCCAGCCGGGAAGCCGGCCGAGCGCGAACAGCACCGTGAACATGCGCGTCGGGAAGCCCATCGCGCGGTAGATCAGGCCGGTGTAGAAGTCCACGTTCGGGTAGAGCTTGCGCTCGATGAAGTAGTCGTCGTGCAGCGCGACATCCTCCAGGCCCTTGGCGATATCGAGCAGCTCGTCGGACACGCCGAGCAGCTCGAAGATGCGGTCCGCGGTCTGCTTCACGATCGCCGCACGCGGGTCGTAGTTCTTGTAGACGCGATGCCCGAAGCCCATGAGCTTCACGCCGTCTTCCTTGTTCTTGACCTTGTTCATGAAGGCCGTGGTGTCGCCACCGGAGGCCTTGATGTCGTCGAGCATCTCGAGCACGGCCTGGTTGGCGCCGCCGTGCAGCGGGCCCCACAGGGCGTTGATGCCGCCGGAGATCGACGTGAACAGGTTCGCGTTCGACGAGCCGACCAGGCGCACCGTCGACGTGGAGCAGTTCTGCTCGTGGTCGGCGTGCAGGATGAGCAGCATGTCGAGGGCCTTGACGATCTCCGGGTCGACCTCGTAGGGCTCGGCCGGGAAACCGAAGGTCATCCGCAGGAAGTTCTCGACCAGGCTCAGCGAGTTGTCCGGGTAGAGCATCGGCTGACCGACGGACTTCTTGTAGGCGTAGGCGCAGATGGTCGGGAACTTGGCGAGCAGGCGGATGGTCGAGAGCTCGACCTGCGCCGGGTCGTTGTGGTCCAGCGAGTCCGGGTAGTACGCGCTCAGCGCGTTCACCGCGGAGGAGACGACGGGCATCGGGTGCGCGTTGCGGGGGAAGCCGTTGAAGAAGAGCTTGAGGTCCTCGTGCAGGAGGGTGTGCCGCTGGATCTTCGCCGTGAACTCCGCCAGCTGCTCCGGGGTGGGCAGCTCACCGTGGATGAGCAGGTAGCTGACCTCGATGAAGGTCGACTTCTCCGCGAGCTGCTCGATCGGGTATCCGCGGTAGCGCAGGATGCCCGCATTGCCGTCGATGTAGGTGATGGCCGACTTGCACGACGCCGTGTTGACGAAGCCGTTGTCGAAGGTGCTGTAGCCGGACTGCGCGAGGAACTTACCGAGCGCGATGCCGTCTGCACCCTCGGTCGCCTTGACGATCGGCAGCTCGATCTGGCCGCCGGGGTAGGCGACCGTAGCCTTCGCGGTGTTGTCATCGGTGGACAATGTTCGTATCCCCTCGCTGTAGTCGGCGGATAAAAGCTACCTGGCTAGAACCTAGCGGTATCGCGGTTCCTCGCGAAAACGAGGGTCTCACCGAATGCCCCATCGCGTGCTCCACACGCCCTCCGGAGCGAGCCGGATCACGTCCGTTCCGGTGTGGAGGGCGTTGCCCGGCGCCGACATCGGCTCCACCGCCAGCGCCCGCCCGCGGCCCGGGTAGCCCTTGCCGTTCACGGGATCGGCGATGAACACCTGCGCCCAGGGCAACGACGGTGCCGTCCACAGCTCGGCCTCCCCCGCCGGTCCCCGCACCACGTACCGGCCGCCCACGTCGGTGAACGGGGTGTCGATCTGCACGCCGTCGAGGGCGCGCGGGGCGCGGTAGTCGTACTCCGTCCCCTCGACGGTGCGCGGCGCACCGTCGGGCAGCAGACGCCCGTCGAGGGGCTGCCAGCGCCCGGCACCGAGCTCCAGGGTGTAGGCGTCGACGGGGTCGTCCCCGACCCGCAGGTAGGTGTGGAAGCCGACGGCGAGCGGGAGGTCCCGGTCACCGTCGTTGCGCGCCTCGAAGAGGCAGGTCAGCCCGTCGTCGGCGACGGAGTAGCGGATGCGCAGATGCAGGTCGAAGGGCCAGCCGGGGTGCCGGCCGACGTCGCGGACGAGGGTCACGGCGTCGGGCGCGACCTCCACGTCGTCCCAATCGGCGCGGCGCACCAGCCCGTGGTCGGCGGTGCCGGTGGCGTCATTGGTGACCTCGAGCCGGTAGACCTCGCCGTCCCAGCTGTAGATACCGTCCTCGGTGCGGCCCGGCCACGGCGCGAGGACGAGCCCCGCGGACAGGGGCGGCCGCTCCCCGAGGGGCCATTCCTCCGTGAGTGCGACGCCGGCGCGCCGCAGGCCGCGCAGCCCCGCACCGGTCCGGGCGATCTCCGCGACGTAGTCGCCGGACACGATCGTGAAGCCAGGTTGCACCGACATGGGCGCAATAGTACGGGCGGTCGAGGGACGGCGAGCGGTGTCGCGTCCACCCCCGCGGCGTGCAACCCCGTGCAACGCCGCCGTGCGACGCCGCCGTGCGACGCTCAGCGCGCGAGCGTGCCGGAGATCACGGTGGCGACCGCGGCGTGCAGCGCCGGCACCAGCTCGACGCGGAAGACCGCGAGGTCCGGGTCGACCAGGTACGCGCTCTCGCACAGCCGGGACTGCTCGGACTGCGTGTAGAGCGCGCCCGCGAGCGTCAGGAGCAGGGAGCCGACCGCGGGCGCCCGGTCGCCCAGCTCGGGGATCGCGCGGTTCAGCACGCCGGCGAGGGCGCCGAGCCCGGCGAGGGCGGCGCGCTTGAACCGCACGATCGCCTCGGTGGAGACATTGCGTTCGAGCACCGAGGCCTGGGCGGCGACCAGGTCGAGCAGGCCGGGATGCGCCGCGCCGACGCGGGCGAAGACGCCGGCGAAGGCCTCGACCCGCTCGGCGACCGGGGCACCGTCGCACTGCTCGGCCGTCCACGCCTCGTCGAGCTCGAGGATGCACGCGGAGGCGGACCGCATGAGCACCTCGAGCAGTACCTCCTCGCGGGACTCGAAGTACCTCAGCACGTTCGACTTGGCGAGGCCGACGCGGCGGCTGAGCTCGCTGAGGGTGAGGGCGGCGACGGGCATCTCGCGGAGCATGCCCGTCGCCGCGGTCAGGATCGCCTCCCGCCGCTCCTGCCGCTGCTCCGCGCTGCGCGCTCGCTGGAATCCCACGATGGGCGATTTTACAGACCGCCGTTCTCTTGACAGCAGAACGGCGGCCTCTTACCGTCGATGACAACAGACCGGCGGTCTCTTAACCGTCGGCGGAACCCGAGGAGCATCGTGAGCTGGACCGAGAACGACATCCCCACCCAGGCCGGACGGGTCGCCGTCGTCACCGGCGCGAACACCGGCCTCGGCTTCGAGACCGCGCGTGCGCTCGCGCAGAAGGGCGCCGAGGTGGTGCTCGCGGTGCGCGACACCGACAAGGGCGCCGCGGCCGCCCGGCGCATCGCCGCCGTCGCCCCGGGGTCGACGGTGCGCGTGCAGCGCCTCGACCTCGGCTCGCTGGCGTCGGTGGCCGAGGCCGCGGCGGAGCTGCGCGCGAGTACCCCCCGGGTGGACCTGCTGATCAACAACGCCGGCGTGATGTACCCGCCGAAGCAGACCACCACCGACGGCTTCGAGCTGCAGTTCGGCACCAACCACCTGGGCCACTTCGCCTGGACTGCGCAGGTCCTCGACCTGCTGCTGGACGTGCCCGGCTCGCGGGTGGTGACGGTCGCGAGCATCGCCCACCGCATCCGCGCGGCCATCCACTTCGACGATCTGCAGTGGGAGCGCTCCTACGACCGGGTCGCGGCCTACGGTCAGAGCAAGCTCGCGAACCTGCTCTTCCATTACGAGTTGCAGCGCCGGCTCGCCGCGCGCGCATCGGGCGAGCACGGCACCGTCGCCGTGGCGGCGCACCCGGGCATCGCCGATACCGAGCTGGTCCGCAACCTGCCCGCGGTGCTGCAGAAGGCCCAGGTCGTCGCGCCGCTGTTCTCCCACGACGCCGCGCACGGCGCCCTCCCCCAGCTGCGGGCGGCCACCGATCCCGCCGTCCTCGGCGGCCAGTACTACGGTCCGGACGGCCTCGGCGAGCGTCGCGGCGCCCCGCGGGTCGTCACGTCGAGCGGGCAGTCCTACGACCTGGACCTGCAGCGTCGCCTGTGGGGCGTCTCCGAGGAGCTCACGGGAATCACCTTCCCCCTCTGACGCGGGGGTCAGCGGGTGACGCGGTAGCGGACGAAGGCGGGGACGGCCAGCGCCGCGAGCACGGTGAAGACGATCACCAGCACACCGCCGCCGGCCGCGGCCATCGCCGCACCGGCGGTCGCGGCCGCGGCGCCGTGCACGGCGTCGCCGATGCGGGGCCCACCCGCGACCACCACGATGAAGACGCCCTGCAGGCGGCCGCGCATGTCGTCGGTCGCGGCCTCCTGCAGCATCGTCGTGCGGAAGGCCGCGGAGAACATGTCGGCCGCGCCGCCGAGCGCGAGCAGCACCAGTGCCGCCCACAGCCAGCTGAAGTGCGCCGCGACGCCGAACCCGCCGATGGCCACGCCCCACAGCACGACCATCACCACCACCGCCAGGCCCTGGCGGGCGACGCGCGAGGTCCAGCCGGAGAGCACCCCGCCGAGCACGGCGCCCACCGACATCGCCGCGAAGAGCGCGCCGAAGACGAAGCCGCCCTCCATCGGATCACCGAAGTTCTCGTGCGCGATCTGCGGGAACAGCGCGCGCGGCATGCCGAAGACCATCGCGATGATGTCCACGACGAAGCTCATCAGCAGCACCTTGTGCCCGGCGAGGTACCGGAAGCCGTCGATCACCGAACTCAGGCCCAGCGACTGCCCCTTGTCCTCGGGCTTGATCGAGGGCAGCTTCCACACCGCCCAGAGGGTGAGCATGAGCGAGCAGGCGTCCAGCGTGTACAGCCAGTGCACGCCGATCACGGGGATCAGGGGCGCGCCGAGCATGGGTCCGGCGATCGCGCCGAACTGCATCACGGTCATGTTGAGCGAATTCGCGGCGGGCAGTTGCTCGGGCGGCACGAGCCGGGCGTAGATCGCCGACCGCGTGGGCTGGTTCACCCCGAAGAAGGCCTGCTGCAGGGCGAAGGCCCCGAGGATCAGCCAGACGTTGTCGGGCAGCAGCGCCAGCATCAGGGCGGTGCCGGCCAGGCCCAGGGTGGTGCCGATGATCACCAGGCGACGGTCCAGGGCGTCGGCGATCGCGCCGCCCCACAGGCCGAAGATCACCAGCGGGACCAGGCCGAAGACGCCGGTCAGGCCGACGTACGCCGACGATCCGGTGATCGCGTAGATCTGGGCGGGCACGGCGACCGCCGTGAGCTGCGCCCCGATGACGGTGACGATGCCCGTCCACCACAGCCGCCGGTAGTCGGGGTTACGCAGCGGCCGGGTATCGGCCAGGAGTCTCGGCACCGAAAGATCCTACGACTTCCTCAGCACATCCCGCGACCCGGAGCCGCCCTCGGTCTAGGGCTGCAGGCGCACCGGCGTGTAGTCCGGCGCCACGAGGCGCACCCGGTTGTGCACCCGGTTCTCCCGGCCCTGCCAGAACTCGACGACCTGCGGCGCGATCCGGTAGCCGCCCCACTCCGGCGGCACCGGCACGTCGGCGCCCTCGAACCGGGCCTCGACCTCGGCGAAGCGCTCCGCCATCTCCGCCCGGGAGGCGACGGGCCGGGATTGATCCGACGCCCACGCGCCGAGCTGCGAGCCGCGCGGGCGCTCGGCCCAGTAGGCCGCGGTCTCCTCCGGGGTCACCTTCGTGACCGAGCCGCGCACGTGCACCTGCCGGTGGATCGCGATCCACGGGAAGGTCACGGCGGCGACGGGGTGCGCCTCGACGGCGCGGGCCTTGTCGGAGCCGTAGTTGGTGTAGAAGACCACGCCGCGCTCGTCGAGGCCCTTGCACAGCACGGTGCGGGTGGCCGGGAGCCCGGAAGCGTCGACGGTGGCGAGCACCATCGCGTTCGGTTCGGGCGCCCCGGCGGCGACGGCATCGTCGAACCAGGACCGCCAGAGCGCCACCCAGGCCGTGCCCCCGTCCCCGATCAGATCCTCGGGCTGCAGGTCGAAGGAGTCGCCGTCGTACTTCTCGCGCATCGCAGACAGGTCCACGGCACTAGGGTAGCCACCATGACTGAGATTCCCGGCGGGCTCGAGGGCGTCGTCGCCTTCTCCACGGAGATCGCGGAACCGGACCGGCAGGGCGGTGTGCTGCGGTACCGCGGCGTCGACGTGGCCGATCTGGTCCGTCACCGGGTCACCTACGGCGAGGTCTGGGGCCTGCTCGTGGACGGCGAGTTCGGCAATCCGCTGCCCGCCGCGGAGCCCTTCCCGCTGCCGATCCACAGCGGCGACGTCCGCGTGGACGCGCAGGCCGGCCTCGCGATGCTGGGCCCGCTCTGGGGCTTCGAGCCGCTTCTCGACATCGACGATGCCACCGCCCGCGAGAACCTGGCCCGCGCCTCGGTGATGACGCTGAGCTTCGTCGCCCAGTCGGCCCGCGGCCTGGAACGCCCCGCGGTGCCGCAGCGGATCATCGACCAGTCGCCGACCATCACGCACCGGTTCATGACCCGCTGGCACGGCGAGCCCGATCCGGACCACGTGCGCGCGATCGACGCCTACTGGGTGGCGGCCGCCGAGCACGGCCTCAACACCTCCACGCTCACCGCGCGGGTCATCGCGTCGACGGGGGCCGACGTCTCGACGGTGCTCTCGGGTGCGGTCGGCGCACTGTCGGGCCCGCTGCACGGCGGGGCACCGTCGCGTGTGCTGCCGATGCTCGACGAGGTGGTGCGCACCGACGACCCCCGCGGCGTGGTGGCCGCCCGGCTCGACCGCGGCGAGAAGATCATGGGCTTCGGACACCGGGTCTACCGCGCCGAGGATCCGCGCGCCGACGTGCTCCGCTCGGTCGCGCGGGAACTGCGCGCTCCCCGCTACGAGGCCGCCGCGGCGCTGGAGCGGGAGGCCAACGCCCTGTTCGCCGAGCGCCGCCCGGACCGGGCGATCTCCACGAACGTCGAGTTCTGGGCGGCGGTGATCCTCGACTACGCGGGTGTCCCGCCGCGGATGATGCCGGCCATGTTCACCTGCGCGCGGACCGCCGGCTGGTGCGCGCACATCCTGGAGCAGAAGCGGGCGGCCAAGCTGATCCGGCCGTCGGCGCAGTACACCGGCCACGGCCCGCGGCGGCCGGAGGATGTTCCCGGATGGGACACCATTAGGCTCTAGGCCATGACGATCGAGATCCCTGCCGCGCTCAAGCCCGTCGACGGACGCTTCGGCTGCGGCCCGTCCAAGGTCCGGCCGGAGCAGCTGCAGTCGCTCGTGGACACCGGCGCGTCGGTGTTCGGTACCAGCCACCGGCAGAAGCCGGTCAAGGACGTGGTGGGCCGCGTGCGCGAGGGCCTCAAGGACCTCTTCTCCCTGCCCGAGGGCTACGAGGTGGTGCTCGGCAACGGCGGCACCACCGCCTTCTGGGACGCCGCCGCCTTCGGCCTGATCCGCGAGCGCAGCCAGCACTTCACCTACGGCGAGTTCAGCAGCAAGTTCGCGAGCGTGGCCAAGGGCAACCCGTTCATCGGCGATCCGGTCGTCGTCTCGAGCGATCCGGGCACCGCCCCCGAGCTGCTGGTGGACAACGGAGCCGACGGCCCTGTTGATCTGATCGGCTGGGCGCACAACGAGACCTCGACGGGCGTCGCGGTGCCGGTCAGCCGCCTCGCCGGCAGCGAGAACGCGCTCATCGCGATCGACGCCACGTCGGGCGCCGGCGGCCTGCCGGTGAACATCGCCGACACCGACGTCTACTACTTCGCGCCGCAGAAGTGCTTCGCCGCCGACGGCGGCCTCTGGGTCGCGCTCATGAGCCCCGCCGCCCTGGCGCGCGTCGAGGAGATCAAGGCCTCGGGCCGCTACACCCCCGAGTTCCTGTCGCTGCCCATCGCGGTGGACAACTCGAGCAAGAACCAGACCTACAACACCCCCGCCCTGGCCACGCTGCTGCTGTTCGCGAACCAGATCGAGTGGTTGAACGGCAACGGCGGCCTGGACTGGGCCGTGGGCCGCACCAAGGACTCCAGCGACCGCCTGTACCAGTGGGCCGAGGCCAGCGAGTTCGCGACGCCCTTCGTCGCCGACCCCGCGCTGCGCAGCCAGGTCGTCGGCACCATCGACTTCGACGAGAAGGTCGACGCCGCGGCGGTCGCGAAGACGCTGCGGGAGAACGGCATCGTCGACACCGAGCCGTACCGCAAGCTGGGCCGCAACCAGCTCCGCATCGGCATGTTCCCGGCGATCGACCCCGAGGACGTCACCGCTTTGACCACGTGCATCGATTTCGTGGTCGAGCGCGTGTCGGCCGACGCGTAGCGAATCGAAGAACTACCCTTGCACCATGCAGGAACTGCGGGCCACGGGACTGAGCGACGACGGGACGTCGGTGGTCTGCGAGGGCCGCGCGGGACGTTTTCGCGTGCCCATCGACGAGATCCTCAAGGCCGCCGTGAGCGGTGAACTCGACGGCGGCACGCAGACGGAACTCGAGCTGGGCGCCGACCTCTCGCCGCGGGACATCCAGGCCCGCATCCGGGCCGGCGCCACCGTCGAGGAGATCACCGAGCTCACCGGCGCGCCGAGCCACCGGATCAAGCGCTTCGCCGGCCCGGTGCTGCTCGAGCGCTCCCGCGCGGCGGAGATGGCGCAGCTCGCGCATCCCGTGCGCGGCGACGGTCCCATGCACGCCACCCTCGCCGACGTGGTCCGCACGGCGCTGGCCGAGCGCGGCCACGCCGACACCACGGAGTGGGACGCCTTCAAGGGCGCCGACAACCGGTGGGTGGTCTCGATCAGCTGGAGCGTCGGCAAGTCGCGCAACCAGGCGCAGTTCCGGTACGCGCCGGGCGCGCACGGCGGCACCGCGAGCCCCGTCGACGACACCGCCCGCGGACTGCTGGATCCCGACGCGCGGCAGGGCCTGCGGAGCATCGAACGCGCGCACGACGAGCCCCTGCGCGCCGTGCCCGGTCCCGTCGCGGCCGGGCCGGTCGTGGAGGGCACCGTCGAACCGCGGTCCGAGCGCCGGCCCGCCCCGGCCCCCGCGGCCGCGGTGGGGCAGCAGCACGGCCGCCGCCATCCCGAGATGCCGTCCTGGGAGGACGTGCTCCTCGGCGTCCGCGGCGGGAAGAACGGATAGGGGCCGTGGGCGCTTCAGCTTCGACGCTCTGGTTCATCGACGTGGCCGAGCCGAAGGGCATCCTGGCGATCGTCGGGCGGCCCGACGAGGCCGCCTCCCGCGCGGTCGCCGAGCGGGTGCTCGGCGGCCCCGTCCTGGGCCGGCCCGAGTCCCTCGCGCGTGCCGCCACCCCGCTGCCGGGCCACGTCTACGTGGCCGCCTGGGGCGGGCTCACCGTGGTGAGCCACGAGGGCCTGCGGGTCGACCGGCCCTCGGGGCTCGACGAGTGGTGGTGGAACCTGGTGCCCGCGCACCGCGCGTTCCTCCTGCTCACCGACCCCGAGCGCGCCGTCGGCGGGTTCGCCCTGCGCACCGACGGGGTGCAGAAGCGGTCCTTCGCGGCGCACCCCGTCGACATCCTCGAGGACGAGGGCCTGCCCGAGCTCTTCGAGGGCCCGTTCTGGGCCGGGCAGCACCCGCTCACCTACGCCGAGGGCGTCACCCCGGACCCCCGCGCCCTGCCCTTCCACCCGATGGAGTTCGCTGAGCAGGCCAACCGTGAGATCCTCGGCTTCCGGTACACGCATCCACTCGCCCCGACGGACCTCGACCCCGCCCGGATCCAGGTCATCGACTTCGTCCCCGCCGCCGGCCTGCCCGAGCAGATCCCGCAGCAGGCGCAGGCCCCCGGTCCCGACGGTGCCCCGCAGCCCCCGGCCGAGCAGGCGCCAGTCGATCAGTCTCCGGACGCGGACCACGAGGACCGCGGCAAAGTCCGCAGCTTCTTCGGTTTCTGACCGGTTCAGGGCCGCGGCGGGGCGCTGCGGCCGGCGACTAGGCGGCGCAGCGCGTACGCACCGCACACCGCGCAGGTGACAGCGGAGACCGCACCGCCCACGAGCAGCGGCGCGGCGGGCGTGGTCACGTCGGCGATCGCGCCGAGCAGCGGGGCGCCCAGCGGCGTGCCGCCGAGGAAGGCGAGCATGTAGATGCCCATCACCCGGCCGCGGAACTCGGGGTCCACCGACAGCTGCACGATGCTCATGGCGGAGGTCGTGAAGGACATCTGCAGCAGGCCCACGAGGACCAACAGCACCGCGACCGCCCAGAACCACGGCGTCACCCCGGCCACGACCTGGATCACGCCGAAGGCGCACCCGCCGACCAGCGCGGTCCGGAGCGCGGCCATGCCGGTGCGCTTCGCCGCGATCAGCGCACCGCCGAGCGTGCCGACGGCGAGCATCGTCGACAGCAGGCCGTAGGCGTCGGCGCCGAGCCCGAAGCCCTGGCGCGCGAGCAAGGAGAGCGCCAGCGGGAAGTTGATGCCGAAGGTGGAGACGAAGAAGACCGCGACGATCACCAGCACCAGCTCGCGCCGCCGCCGGACATAGGCGAAGCCCGCCCGCAACTGGCCTCGGGCCCGGGGCACCGGCGGGGCGGGGAAGAGCTCGCCCGTCCGCATCGCGGCGAGTGCCACCACGATCGCCCCGGTGAAGACCGCGTTGACCGCGAACACCCATCCCGTGCCGACGACCGCGATGAGCAGCCCGGCGATGGCCGGGCCCACGATGCGCGCGGCGTTGAAGACCATGGAGTTCAGGCCGATCGCGTTGGGCAGCAGGTCCGGCCCGACCATCTCGATGGTGAAGGCCTGCCGGAAGGGCCCGGCGACGGCGGCCACGCAACCGAAGACGAAGGCGAGCACGAAGACGTGCCACAGCGCGACCACGCCCGCGAGGGTCAGCGCGCCCAGCGCCGCGGCGCACAGGGCGGCGGCGGTCTGCGTGAGCATGAGTACCCGCCGCTTGTCGTAGCGGTCCGCCAGCAGTCCCGCCCAGGCGGACAGGAGCAGCGTCGGCCCGAACTGCAGCGCCATCACCACGCCGAGCACCCAGCCGCGGCCGTGCGCGAGCTCGAGCACTAGCCAGTCCTCGGCGACCCGCTGCATCCAGGTGCCCACGAGGCTCACGGATTGCCCGCCGGCCCAGAGCCGGTAGTTCCTCGTTCGCAGGGAGACGAAGACACTGGGCACAGATCAGATAGTAGTCCTAAGTTTTCCGGCGGGTCTCACACCAGACCACCGGCGAGCGCCGCGACGGCCGCGGACCAGGCGATCACGACGGCCCCCGCGAATCCCGCGCAGAACCACCGCGCCACCGGCCGCCGGCGGTAGGCCGACAACACCGGCACCGCGCCCGCGGTCCCCAGTGCGAGGAGCGCGAGCCCCAGCCAGGTGTTCTGCGCCATCACCGCCACGAACATCCCCGACAGCACGCCGCCGGCGAGCAGCGCCACGACCACCGCGACCGCGGCGCCCGTGATCCCGGGCGTGACGCGGGGCCGGTTCACGCGCGGGTGCGCTCGTAGAGCGCGAGGGCCGCCGCGGTGGCCACATTGAGTGAATCGGTCCCGCGCGACATCGGGATCCGCGCACGCACGTCCGCCGCGGCCATCGTCTCCGGCGCCAGACCCGGCCCCTCGGCACCCACCAGGTAGGCCACCCGCCCGGGATCCGCCACCGCCTCCGCCACCGTCGACTCCCCCGACGGGGTCAGCGCCACCGTCCGGAACCCGTGCTCCGCGAGAAGCCCGAGCCCGCTCTCCGGCCACCCCGCGGCCGGCAGATGCGCGAAGGGCACGAGCAGCACGTGTCCCATCGACACCCGCACCGCGCGCCGGTACAGCGGATCGGAGCAGCGGGGGCCGAAGAGCACGGCGTCGGCGCTCAGGCCCGCGCCGTTGCGGAAGATCGAGCCCAGGTTCTCGTGGTCGTTCACGCCCTCGATCACGACGACGGTGCGGGCCCCGTCGAGCAGCTCCTCCGCTGCCAGCGGCTCCGGACGGCGCGCCGCGGCCAGCACGCCGCGGTTGAGGTGGAAGCCCACGACCCGGGCCATGAGCTCCGCGGTCACGAGGTAGCGCGGCACCTCGGGGGCGCGACCCTCCAGCCGGGCCAGCTTCGATTCGACCCCCATGATCGCGTGCGGCGCGAACCGCGAGGCGAGCATCCGCTCCACGACGGGCACGCCCTCGGCCAGCACGACGCCGCGCGCCAGGTCCGGCCGCCGGTCGGCGGTCGAGAGGTCGCGGAAGTCGTCCAGCCGCGGGTCGTCGGCGTCGCGAATCGGATGAATCGGTGGCCCGTGCACCTCACCAGCCTAATATCGAGCCGCGCCATGTTCTAAACGCAGACCCGCTTGATTCGTCCCATGAATTTTCCAATGAGATGAGAAAAAGAACGGCCCTATCGGAATCAATCCGATAGGGCCTTCCGATCTCCGTGCGTGAATCAGGCCTGCTTTTCCTCCGACGCGATGAGGCCGTTGAGAATACCGACCGCCTCGTCCAAAGTCTCGCGCTGTGCCGGCGTGAGCTCGCCGAGCTTGCCGCGCAGCCACGCCTCACGCGCGGCCGCCTCGCCGGTGATGAGCTGTTCGCCCTGGTCGGACAAGCTGACGATCACCTGGCGACCGTCCGTGGGGTGCGGGGCCCGGCGGACCAGCCCCAGGTCGGCGAGGGAGGCGATCACCCGCGTCATGGACGGCGGCTGTACCCGTTCCCGCGCGGCGAGTTGCCCCGGTGTGAGCGGCCCGTCGTTCGCCAGTGCGTTGAGCGCCGAGAGCTGCGTCAGGGAGACGAGCGAATCACGACGCCGCCCGCGCAAGTGGCGGGCGAACCGCACGGTGGCCAGCGAGAGTTCGCCGGCGAGCCGATCGTCATTGTCAGTCACGGCGCTAGACTACATCTGCCTGATTGTTTTCGGTGCATGAACCCCGGGAGAACGTGTGAGCCTTCAAGGAAGCGAGTCCGACGATGCCGTCTCGGCACCTGCCCTTCCCCGCGGATTCACCGAGCCCCGTCCGGTCGTGATCGCCGGAACGGCCTTATTCGCACTGCTATTCGCGATCGCACTCGTCGCACGGGAGAGCTTCGGCGAGGCGTGGATCGTGTGCGCCTGCGGCGTCGGTGTCGGCGTGCTCGGCGCCACCGTCCTCACGCTGCAGCGGAGGGCGGCCCTGCGCGGCGACCGGGGAGCGCAGCGCGGCCTCCTATGAGGCGCAGCACCACCAGCCCCGCGGCGACCACGGCCGCGCCGATCGCCCAGCCCGCCAGCACGTCGAGCAGCCAGTGCGCGGCCAGATACACCCGGCTCAGCCCGATCGCGACCGTGCCGAGCAGCGCCGCCACGAGCGGCCACCGTCGGCCGGTGAGGGCGTAGGCGGTCACGGCGAAGGTCCCGAAGACCACCATCGAGTTCAGCGCGTGGCCCGAGGGGAAGCTCTCCGAGGAGATCACCACGAGCCGCGGCGGGAAGGGCGGCCGCTCCCGCCCGAAGAGATGCTTGAGTGCGACCATCAGCCCGAGCCCGAACAGCTGGGTCACGCCGCAGTACAGCGCCCACTCCGGTCGCCGCCGGTACAGCAGGTAGAGGAACCCGGCGATGCCGATCGCCCACATGGACGCGGTGTTCCCGACCGTCGTGACCGCGCGCACCGCGGTGGTCAGCGGCTCCCCGCGGATCGAGAGCATCCAGTCGAGCGCAGCCCGGTCGACGGGGTTGGGCCACATGTCGCCGTCGATCACCACCCGTTCGACTGTACGTGCAGCGCACCGTCGACGACGACGTACGGGACGCGCCGCTCGACCCCGCCGGCCACGACCACGAGCTCGTCGTGCACGTGCACCTGCGCGGCGTCGGGGAGTTCACCGAGGGCCTGCGCCAGGGTCACGCCGGGATGCGCGCCGCGGGCGAAGCGCGCTCCGGCGCCGACGATCTCGACCGGCTCCGCGCCCGCGAGCGGCAGGTCCAGGGTGTCGGCGAGGGCGGCGGCCACGTCCAGTCCGCCGAAGACGAGCGCTCCCGAGGTGAACCGCGCGTGCGGAACGTCCAGCACGGCCGCGTCGTCGGCGTCCACGACGGTCCCGTCGACCGTGCGCACGCGCGCCGGCAAGGCAGCCAGACGGTGCCCGGCGATCGCCCGGTGCGCCGCGATCACGACCGCCGCGGAGGGCGTGCGCGCGGGATCGGCGAGCGCGTCGGCCACCACCTGGGCGTCCTCGTCGGTGCGCACGGCGTGCAGCAGCGCCGCCCGCAGCCGCGGGGCGGCCGGGTGAGGGAACGGGTCGAGCAGGCCCTCGAAGGTCGCATCATCCGGCGACCGCAGGCGCCCGAGCTCCGTGCGGGTGTGCAGCCACCACGCGGTGTAACCGTCCGGATCGTCCAGCACGCCGGGCAGTTCCGCCAGCAACGCGTACGCCGGCTCCCAGTGCTCGACCAGGTCCAGGTCGCGCACGGCGACCAGCTCGTCGGGCTCGGACGGCAGCTGCGCCCACCACTGTTCGGCGCCGTCGAGCGTGGGATCCGGTTCGGTCGGCAGCGGCTCGCGCAGCACGCCGAAGGACCAGCCGACGCCGATCGCCCGCAGCGCCTCCGCCGGGAACCGGGCCTCGAACTCCGGGTCGACGGTGCCGTACGGGTGCTCCTCCCCCAGGGCCTCCCGCAGCGGCGCGGCGGCGGCGAGCAGCTCGTCCGCGGGGTACAGGGCACCGTCGTCCCCCGGGACCGGGAGCGCCCCCAGGAAGGTCGGCCCGACGGTGCCCGCGTCGCCGAGCAGGCCCAGCACGGCCTCGGTGAGTTCGACGTCCTCGTCGGACGGTCCCGCCTCCCAGTCCACGGCGCCGACCGCTTCGCGGAGTGCGGGATCGCCGAGCAGATCGACGGGGCTCAGCCGCCGCGCACCCGTCCGCTCCAGCAGCGGATGCTGCGCCGCGGGGTGCACGATCCGCGCCCACGTGACCAGCGCCAGCGCGGCGGCCTCGCCCGCGACCAGGGATGCACCGCGCGCGCCGGTCACCACGCGGCCGTCCGCGAGCGGCACGGGCAGCGCCCCGAGATCGTCCACCGGCAGGCGTGCGGCGTCGAGCGCGGCGTACAGCCGCGCGTACCAGTCGGGTTCGCGGTCCCGCGGGGCGGCGTCGGCGAGGTCGGCGGCCGTCAGCTCGCGGGCGCCGAGGGCGACCAGCCGCGCCGCGTCCGGCGCCGAGGACGACGCGGGCGGCACCAGCGGCAGGTGCTCGGCGAGCAGCGCGTACAGCTCGTCGGTCAGCCCGGGCAGGACGGCGGCACGGTCCGGGCGCAGCCGGGCACCGTCGGGCCCGGGCACCCAGGCGTGCCCGCGCAACTCGGCCTCGACCGCCTCCCGCAGCAGCGCGTCGACGCGACCGGCCACGGGCCGGCGCGGCGGGAGCAGCGGCATCGGATCGGGCTGGGCGGCGACGAAGGCGGCGTACCCCCGCGCGGCGAGCGCGACATCGGCGTCGGGGTGCAGGTGACGCCGGTCCGGCGTGGTCGGGAGGTCGGCGGTCACCCGCACCGGCAGCGTCAGGGGCTCGTCGGTGCGGGTGGGGGCGTGCAGGAACCGCGCGTCGGCGCCGATCACCCAGCGTGCGTGCGGTCCGCGCCCGGTGACCAGTGCCGGGCGCTCCACCCGCACGCCGTCGACGGTGACCGCCGCGAGCGCGGGCAGGTCGAGCAGCAGGTCCTGGGCCTGTTCGGCGAACTCGGCGAGTAGCGCGGGATCGGCGCCGACGAGCACCACCTCCGTCGCGAAGCCCTCGCGCGGCGGCGTCGCGACCGGGTAGGGCAGCCGCATCGCCGCGGCCTCGTCCCGCCCGGAATCCGCGCACGTCCGGTCCGCGGAGAACTCGATGCCGCCCCGCGCCGACCGCACCTGGACGTGGTCGGTCACCGTCAGGACCGCGGAGAAGCCGACCCCGAACCGGCCGACGGAGGCACCGTCGGACTTCGGGGAGACGCGCAGCGCGGCGAGGGAGACGACCCCGGCTTTGGAGAGGGGCGCGCCGGTGTTGGCGACGTGCACACCGTCGGGCTCGGCCCAGACGGCTAGCTCACCGTCGATCCCGGCGGCGGTCGCGGCGTCGGCGGCGTTCTGCGCCAACTCCACCGCCAGCCGGTCGCGGTAGCCGACCGTGACCAGGTCCCGCTCGGCGGCGAGGTCCTCGGCGGCGCGGGTGGGCGAATCGCTCCAGCCGGTCAGCACCGCCGCCCGCAGCGCCGCGGTCCCGAACGGATCCGGCTCAGCCCTGCTCGACAGGGACCTTCTCCACGGCACCGTCGTCGTAGGGCTCGTAGGCGGGGCTCCCCTGGCCCGACGGTGCCGTCACCGACGAGTGCGCGCCGCACCCGTAGTGCGCGTGCACGACGTGCCCGTCGGCGGAGAACTCGTTGCCGCACACCCCGAACGCCGCGCCCAGCGAGCCGGCCAGCGGGAGGAAGAAGGCGCAGTCACCGCAGTGGTAGCGGGTGGCGCGGGCCATCTCGGAATCCGGACCGTAGTCGCCCGCGCGCCACCGCTCGGCGGCGTCGAGCCGGCCGATCCGCGACATCACGCGCTCGAGGTTCACACCGATCTCGCCGGCCACCTCGTCGACCGCCGGGTCACCCGAGAGGACGTGGCCGGGCTCGATCCGCACGTCGTGCTCGCGGGGCGGCAGCACGTCCCCGGGGGCCAGGTCCCCGGCGCGGATGCGCTCCTCCCAGGGCACCCACTCGGGCGCGGTCAGCGAGCCGGGGCCGGGCAGCAGCGCGGTCTCGGAGACCGTCAGCTCGCCGCCGGGCGTGGCCGCGATCACGGCGCACCACTGCCAGCCGCGGTACGCGGGCAGGTCGGCCTCGAAGTAGTGGGCCACCGCGAACTCGTCCTCGACGACCGTGGCGACGTGCGCGCCCACCCGGGCGCCCTCCTCGGCTTCCAGCACGGCGCGCGCGAGGTCGACCGCGGCGGCCGTCTGCAATGCGGAACTCACCCCACCGATTGTGCCGGATGCCGGGCGCGCGGGGTACAAGGGGGCGGCACACGCCCCTGCGGACGGCACCGTCGCCGATGCGGAACAATGGTCGGCGTGAGCAGTCATCCGGGGCAACAGCAGTATCCCCCCGACGAGCCCCGGCGCCGGTCGGGGCCACTGCCGCACACCTCCAGAGGGGCACCGTCGACGCCTCCGCAGTACACCTCCAATCACCACCTACCACCACTCCACGACACCCCGACCGCGTCCCAGCGGCGCACGGCCGAGGAGGAGCGGCGGCGGATGCCGCGCAAGATCACCGTCACCCGGGTGGCGGCCATGCGCGGGCGGGAGATCACCGAGGCCGGGATCGCCAAGTGGCGCCAGGCCACCACGGCCGACGGGGCCGACAAGTCCGGCCTCACCGCACTCACCTACCCGGTGATCCTCAACAACGCCGTCGACGCGGCCATGACGGTCGCGCTGGCGAACACCCTCTTCTTCGCGGCGGCGCAGGCCGAGTCCAAGTCGAAGGTCGCGCTGTACCTCCTGGTGAACATCGCCCCCTTCGCGATCATCGCGCCGTTCATGGGACCGCTGCTGGACCGGATCCAGCACGGCCGGCGGATGGCGCTCGCGGCGTCCTTCGTGATCCGGGTGGTGCTCGGGGTGCTGCTCATCACGAACTGCACCTACGACCCCATCGCGAACACCGTCAACTTCGATCCCTGGGTGCTCTACCCCTGTGCGCTCGGGATGATGGTGATGAGCAAATCCTTCTCGGTGCTCAAATCCGCGGTGGTGCCGCGCGTGCTGCCACCGTCGATCGACCTGGCCCGGGTGAACTCCCGGCTGACGCTGTTCGGCCTGGTGGTGGGCTCGGGCGTGGGCGGCGCGATCGCCTCCGGCGCCGAATTCGGGCTCAGCCGGATGCTGCACATCCCGGGCGGCATGTACGCGCTGATGGTCTTCGCCGTGGCCGGCGCCGCGGCGTGCATGCGCATCCCCAAGTGGGTCGAGAACACCTCCGGCGAGGTGCCGACCACCCTCTCGTACACCGGCGCGATGGCCCGCGCCGCCGGCCAGGACGCGCGTGCCGCCGGGCAGGACGAGAGCGGACGCGCGAAACTGGGCGCCGCGTTCAAGAACCTGCGGGCACCGCTCGGCCGGAGCGTCGTGACCGGGCTGTGGGGCAACACGACGATCCGCGTGCTCACCGGCTTCCTCACCCTCTACATCGCCTTCTACAGCAAAGCGCAGCAGGCGTCCGGCGGCTCCGCGTCCCAATCGCTGATGATGATCGGGGCCGTCGGCGCCGCCGCGGGCATCGGCAACTTCATCGGCAACGGGATCGGCGCGCGGCTGCAACTTCCACGACCGGCCCGCATCGTCGTGCAGGCGACCGTGGCCGCCACCGTCGGCGCGATCGTCGCCGCCGTCTTCGGCAACCTCGTCGTGGTCGCGGCCGTCACCTTCGTCGCGTCCGGCGTCTCCGCGCTGGGCAAGGTCTCGCTCGACGCCGCCATCCAGGACGACCTGCCCGACGAATCCCGCGCCTCCGCGTTCGGCCGCTCGGAGACGGCGCTGCAGCTCGGCTGGGTCGGCGGCGCCGCACTCGGCGTGCTGCTCCCGCCCACGCTGTGGATCGGCTTCGCCACCGTCGCCGCGATCATGGTCGCGGGCACCGTGCAGACGATCCTCACCTACCGCGGCGGCTCGCTGATCCCCAACTTCGGCGGCAAACGCCCCGAGCACGTCCCACCTACGAACGCGCACGCACGATGAACGGGGTTCCTCGATGATCAAGCCCAGCCCGAAACTGCTCCTCGTCGGAGCGGCCTACCTCGTGGCGGTGGCCGTGCTGTTCGCCTTCACCTTCGTCGCGGCCCTGGACAAGCGGGATCGGCCCGCGCCGCGTCCCACGCTGCAGGCCACCGTCGGGACGACGCTGCTCGACGTCGCGCCGATGCAGTTCTGCACCAACGTGCAGGCGGCGACCTGCGACGTGCCGCAGCGCCCGGTCAAGCTGCCCGTCGAGTTCGGCCAGGCGATCGTGATCTCGCTGCCCGAGTACATCACCGGCCGCCCGTGGTTCCTCACGGTCCAGCGGTACGACGCCCGGCGCGGTGAGGCGCGGCTCGACACGATCACCCACGTCGATCCCGCCGAGGCGACGCTGGTGCTCAAGTCCACCGCGGACCTGTGGGTCGCCGCCGTCGAGATCAACGTCCCGTCGCAGTATCAGGACGCCGCGGGCAACCTCATCGCCCAGGCGGTCTGGGGCATCGACACCACGCCGAAGGACTACGCACTGGTCCAGAAGCGCTAGCCGCCGCTCTCCCCCCTGCACTCGCTGGCTTTCACTGGGGGACGGAACGTCGCGCGGGGGTCAGCCGGTCCCCGACGCCGCGCCACAGGGGAATCGGCTTGTGGTGGGGGACATCTGGCGTGCGGTGGGGGAATCGGCGCCGCGTGGGGGTCAGCCGGTCCCCCACCAGTCGAGCGGCTTCTGGCAGGGGAGCGAACGCGCGAGCCGCCTTTCGGCGCCGCGCGGGGGACGACGGCGTGGCGAGGGGATACCCGCGAGGGGGACGTGAGCGACGCCGGTTCCGCCGGTATGCGGGGACCTATCCATGCAGTTGCAGCGGAGCGCCCGGCTTGACCGCGCCGAGTCGGACCACGCGGCCCGCTGCGTTCGCGCCGGTCCAGCGGGGTATGCGCGGCACGCATGACCCCGCCGCCAAAACATGATTTGACCTGCACGTTCAGGAGGTATGCGTCCCACGCATGACCTTTTCCGAACGACGACGGCCTCAGCCACCGCCGTGAGCCACCACCCGTCGACCACCGCCCCGACGCCCGGCGACGCGACGCAGCGGACCGACTACGAATCCAGCTCGCGCGCGATCTCCCGCAGCACCTTGGCGATCTGCTCCGACGCCTTGCGGTCCGGGTAGCGGCCCTTGCGCAGCTCGGGCTGCACGCCCACGTCGAGGAGCTGGATCATGTCCTCGATCAGCACGTTCAGGTCCTCCGCGGGCCGACGGTTCGCCGCAGGCCGGCGGCCGCGCTGCGCACCGGCCGCCGCCGCGCCCCGCGAGACCGACGGTGCGGGCTCGAGCACCGTCACCGTCAGCGCCTGGGGACCGCGGCGCCCCGCGGCCATGCTGAACTCGACCCGCTGGCCCTGCCGCAGGCCGTCAGCACCGTCGGGCAGCGCCGACGCGCGGACGTATACGTCCTCCCCGCCCTCCTGGGAGAGGAAGCCGAAACCCTTATCCGCGTCGTACCACTTGACCTTGCCGGTAGGCACTCTCGTCACCCGCTCTGCTCTCAAGAACAACAAAACGCGCCCCGCGAACTGCGGGACGCACTGAAGCTAGTCTAGACGTGTGGGCAAGTTGGTTTCCGTCGCCGTCTCCGTCTCGATCGCACTCTTCGCGATCGGGCTGATCGCGGTCGGCGCCCTGTTCCTCACGCCGCTCCTCGCGGGCGGCGCCACCGCCCCCACCTGGGTGTACGCGTTGACGCCGCTGGCGCCGGTCGGCTTCCTGGTGGGGATCGTCGCGGTGATCGCCGGCGGCCGCGTCGGAGACGGCGAGGAACGGCCGTGAAACCGCTGGTCGATCGCTACGGGCGGGTCGCCCGCGACCTGCGGGTCTCCCTCACCGACCGGTGCAATCTGCGGTGCACGTACTGCATGCCCGCCGAGGGCCTGCCCTGGCTGGCGAACGAGCACGTCCTGACGGGGCCGGAGATCGACCGGCTCATCGCGATCGGCGTCCGGGACCTCGGAATCACCGAGATCCGATTCACGGGCGGCGAGCCCCTACTACGGGCCGACCTCGACCGGATCATCGCGCACGCCGCCACTCTCGAACCGCGGCCCGAGATCTCCCTGACCACGAACGGGCTGTCCCTGGCCCGGCACGCGGCGAAACTCGCCGGGGCCGGCCTGGACCGGGTGAACGTCTCCCTCGACACGGTCGACCGCCAGGAGTACGCGAAGGTCACCCGGCGCGACCGCCTCGACGACGCCCTGGCCGGCCTGCGGGCCGCCGCGGAGGCCGGGCTGACCCCGGTCAAGGTCAACGCCGTGCTCGGCCCTGGGCGGCTCGGCGACGCGCGACCGCTGCTGCGCCTGTGCCTCGACGCCGGCTACGAGCTGCGGATCATCGAGCACATGCCGCTCGACGCCGACCACACCTGGGACCGGAGCACCATGATCACGGCGGAGCAGATCCTCGCCGAGCTGCGCCGCGAGTTCACCCTCACGCCCGACGGGGAGCCGCGCGGCAGTGCGCCCGCCGAGCGCTTCCTGGTCGACGGTGGCCCGGCGACGGTGGGCGTCATCGCCTCCGTGACGCGACCCTTCTGCGGCGACTGCGATCGGGTGCGCCTCACCGCGGACGGCCAGATCCGCACCTGCCTGTTCGCGGCGGAGGAGACCGATCTCAAGCCGCTGCTCCGGGGCGGCGCGAGCGACGGGGAGATCGCGGACGCGTGGGTGGCCGCGATGCTCGGCAAGCAGGCCGGGCACGGCATCGACGACCCGACCTTCCTGCAGCCGGCGCGCCCGATGAGCGCGATCGGGGGCTGAGAGGTGCTGATCCGGTACTTCGCCGCCGCCCGCGCGGCGGCGGGCGTGCCCGAGGAGACGGTGGCCGTGCCCGACGGGGCCACGGTCGCGCAGGTCGCCGTCCTCCTGGCCGCCCGGCACCCCGGGCTGGGCGCCGTGCTCACGCGGTGCAGTTTCCTGCTCGACGAGGTCGCGGTGCGGGACGTCGACGCCCCCGCGACCGGGTCGATGCTCGACGTCCTGCCGCCCTTCGCCGGCGGCTGACATCCTTAGCCGACGCTGGTGATGTCCATCACATTCTGCAAAATCACGGTCCGGTAACGGTTGGGCCACGGGGCGGGGTCTGTTACCGTCGCTGGGGGCCGCAGCAGTGGCCACCCGATCGGTCGCAGCGCAGAGCTTCGTCCAGTGGCCGATCCGGGACGGGCACCGAAGATCTACACCTGGACGAAGGCGGAGGAACCACCGCGACCGCACGGTCGCAGGGCACACGCCCTAGGGGTCAAGCCGGGACACCGGCCGAGCAGCCTCTCGCTCGAACCCGACAGCTAACTTCGCACGCGCGTAGAGAGGAAAGACTTCACCACGATGACCGGTCGTCACCGCAAGCAGTCCACTACCAGCCTGAGCGCCGCCAAGGTCGCCGCCGCCGGCGCGATGCTCGGTGGCGCGGGTCTCGCGCTCGCCGCACCCGCCGCCAACGCCGCCCCCGATTCCCAGTGGGACCAGGTTGCCGCCTGCGAGTCCGGCGGAAACTGGTCGATCAACACCGGCAACGGCTACCACGGCGGCCTGCAGTTCAGCCCGTCGACGTGGGCCTCCTACGGCGGCACGCAGTTCGCGCCCACCGCCAACCAGGCCAGCCGCGCCCAGCAGATCGCGATCGCCGAGAAGGTCCTCGCCGGTCAGGGCAAGGGCGCGTGGCCGTCGTGCGGCCGTGGCCTCGGCGCGGCCACTCCGCGCACCGTCTCCCCCACGGACACCGGTACCGCCACCAAGCCCGTCACGAAGCCGGTTTCCGCGCCCGCCGCGAAGCCGGTCGCCAAGCCCGCCACCAAGCCGGTGGCGAAGCCCGCCACCGCGCCGGCCGCCAAGCCCGTCGCGAAGCCGGGCGGCTCGGTCAACGCGCAGTACGTCAACCAGGTCATCTCGCAGGCCCAGAGCGGCGGCAAGCAGGTCGATCCCGCCGTGCTCGCCGCGCTGCAGCAGGCAGCGGCCAAGGGCTACTGAGCCCGGAGCAGCACAGAGCGTCCCGAAGGGGCCGACGGCATCGCGCCGCCGGCCCCTTCGGCGTTTCCGGGGATGCGACGGGGCCGGTCCGGTTCCAGGGACGTGACGGGTCCGGCTGAGCGCTACGCGCTGCCGACCCACTCGTCGGTGCCATCGAGGAACAGCTGGTGCTTCCAGACCGGGAGCGCCTCCTTGACCGCGTCTACGATGCGGGCGCAGGTCGCGAAGGCCGCCGCACGGTGATCGGCCGAGACCGCCACCACGAGCGCCGCGTCGCCGATCTTCAACGGACCGACGCGGTGCGAGACCGCGACGGCCCGGACGCCCTCCGCGGCGTCCGCCTCGGCCTGGACGACCTCCGCGATGACGCGCCCCGCGGTGGGATGCGCCGAGTACTCGAGCCGGGTCACACCCCGTCCGCCGTCGTGATCGCGGACGGCGCCGATGAAGCCCACCACGGCGCCCGCCTCGGCGCGCGCGACCGCGGCCTCGTGCGTGGCCAGGTCGATCGGCTCCTCCGTGACCACGGCCAGGACCACGTCAGCCATGGTCGCCGCCGCGGATCTGGTCCAGGGCGTGGTGCAGCACCCCGTCGAGCACGGCCAGACCGTCCCGGACGCCCCCGGACGAGCCCGGCAGGTTCACCACCAGCGACGTCCCTGCGACGCCGGCGAGGCCGCGGCTGAGCACGGTGGTCGGTACGTCGGGCAGGCCGGCCTGCCGGATGGCGTTGGCCAGGCCGGGGATCTCGAAGGTGAGGGCCCCACGGGTCTCCTCGGGCGTGCGGTCCGTCGGCGTGAGGCCCGTGCCACCCGTGGTGAGCACCACGGCGTCGCCGCGGCGGACGGCGGAGCGGATAGCCGCGCCCACCTCCTCGCCGTCGGGCACCACGACGGGGCCGTAGACGTCGAAGCCGCGTTCGCCGAGCCAGCCGGCGATGACGGGCCCGGTGGTGTCCGCACGCTCCCCGAGGGAGGCGCGGGTGGACGCGACGACCACGGTGGCGCAGCGGTCGCGGGACGGGCGGAGGGGTTCGGTCATCATCTCTCCCAGTGGCCGGTCTTGCCGCCGTCCTTGGTGAGCACGCGGACGTCCGTCATGACGGCGGCGGGGTCGAGGGCCTTGACCATGTCGTGCAGGGTCAGGCCGGCCACGGCGACGGCGGTGAGCGCCTCCATCTCGACGCCCGTCCGGCCGGTGCAGCGCACCGTGGCGGTGACGGCGATCTCGGCACCCGACGGCTGCAGGTCGACGGTGACGCCGGAGATCGGCAGCGGGTGGCACAGCGGAATCAGGTCGGCCGTGCGCTTGACCGCCATGATGCCCGCGATGCGGGCGGTGGCGAGCACGTCGCCCTTCGGGACCGCGCCGTCGGCGATGGCCGCGACGACGGCCTCGGTGGTGCGGAAGGTCCCGGCCGCGACCGCCGTGCGAGCGGTGACGGCCTTGGCGGAGACGTCGACCATCCGCGCGGCGCCGGTCGCGTCGATGTGCGAGAGGCCGTCCTCCCGCGCGTCGTCGTGCCGGGCCGCGCCGTGGTCGCCGGGAGCGGAGCCTGAGCTCAGCGGTTGATCCGGGTCGACGGGTGCACGTACGGGACGTGCTGCTGGGGGAACTCCAGCTCGCCGAACGGCGACAGGGCGCCGACCAGCGGGGCCACCAGCTCGGTCACGGCATGGTCGGCCGTGCCCTGCTCGGCACCGGGCCAGCCGTTGTCGACGTACTCGGCCTTCTTCGCATTCGAGGTCTCAGACACGCCGCTATTCTGACATGCCCCGGCCTCTACGCTGTATCGGTGAGCAGTAATACGTCGTCGACGGGGCCCGCGGCGTGGCTGCGCGGCCGCACCGACGCCGAGATCGCGGCGCTCCTGGACGCCCGGCGCGACGTGGCGACGCCCGTGCCTGCCGGCTTCCCGGTGCTCGCGAGCCGCCTGCTGAGCCCCTCCTCGCTGGGCCGCGTCGCGGAGCGGCTCACCCTCCTCGACCTGGCCGTCCTCGAGCTGGTGCTCGCCGAGGAACTGGACGCCGACGCCCTCGCCCGCCGGCTCCGGGGCCGCGCGCTGAAGGCGCAGGTGCTCGCCTCGGCCGGGAAACTGCGCGACCTGGCCCTGATCTGGGGCGACGATGTCCTGCGCACCTCGCCCGCCGTCCGGGAGGCGCTGCCCTGGCGCTCCCCGCAGCTCCTCGCGCCGCCGGACCCGGCGGCGATCGACGCAGCGCTCGCGGCCGCCGGCGAGGACGAGCGCGCCCTCCTCGACCGCCTCGCCGAGGGCTCGCCGAGGGGCCGCACGGCCGCCGCGGGCCCCGGCACCCCGCCCGACCATCCGGTGCAGCGCATGCTCGCCTCGGGGCTGCTCGCGCTCGTCGACCATCAGACCGTCGAGCTGCCGTGGGAGGTGCGGGCCCGGCTGCGCGGCGAGCTCCCGCTGGGTGCCTCCCTCAAGCCGCCCGTGCTCGACGGTCCGCCCGTCCCCGGCCCCGACGGTGCCGCCGCGGTCGCCGCGCTCGAGCTGCTGCGCCACGCCGACGACGTCCTCGACGTGCTGGGCGCGGTACCCGCGCAGCGGGTGAAGGCCGGCGGGATCGGCATCCGCGAGCTGCGCCGCGTCGCCAAGGCAGCGGGGCTCACCGAGGACCGCGCCGCACTGCTGCTGGAACTGCTGGCCGCCGCGGCGCTGATCGCCGAGGGCGAGCTCGACGGCGAGGAGGACTCCGTCTTCGCGCCGACCGTCACCGTCGACGAGTGGCAGCGTTCCGCGCCCGCGGACCGGTGGGCGCTGCTCGCCCGCACCTGGCTGGAGCTGCGCCGCCAGCCCGCGCTGATCGGCACCCGCGGCGAGGAGGGCATCGTCGGGCCGCTGCACCGGGCGGCGCGCAGCACCGTCGCGCCGCAGGACCGCGCGGCCGTGCTCGACGCCCTGGCCCTCGCCCCGCCCGGGGTCGCGCCCGGACGGCAGGACCTGCACGCGGCCGTGCGGTACGCGCATCCGTCCTGGTACCGGCGGCTCACGCTGGACGCGATCGGCGATATCGTCGCGCAGGCGCAGATCGTGGGGCTCGTCGCGGGCGGCGCCCTGACCGCGGCCGGCCGGGCAGCGCTCGAGAACGACCCCGCGGAGGCGATGGCCGCGGCGCTGCCGAAGCCGGTCGAGGAGTTCCTGCTCCAGGCCGACCTCACGCTGACCATCCCCGGCCCCACGACGCACGACTTCGCCGCGGCGGTCGCGCTGGTCGCCGACCTGGAGTCGGCGGGCGGCGCCGCCGTGTACCGCGTGACCGACGCGTCGGTGCGCCGCGCGCTGGACGCCGGACGGACGTCCGCCGAGGTGCACGCCTTCTTCGTCGCGCACTCGGTGACGCCGGTGCCGCAGGGCCTGACCTATCTGGTCGACGACGTCGCGCGCCGGCACGGAGCGCTGCGCGCGGGCGTCGCGGCCTCCTTCCTGCGTTCGGAGGATCCCGCGCTCATCGCCGCGGTCCTGGCCTCCCCCGCCGCGGAGGCGCTCGCACTGCGGGCCGTCGCGCCGACGGTGCTCGTCGCCCAGGTCCCGCTGTCCGACCTGGTCGCGGGGCTCGCCGCCGCCGGCTTCACCGCCGCCGCAGAGGATTCACGGGGCGTCGTCGTCGACCTGCGGCCCGCCGCGATCCGGCTGCCCGCGCCGCGGGTCCGGCCGCCGGCCGCGCAGCCGACCCTCGAGCAACTGGCCGACGCGGCCGTGCAGATCCGCCGGCAGGACTCCCCGTCGGACGACGGTGCCGGCGCCTCCGGCCCGGAGCTGATGGCGCTGTTGCAGTCCGCCGCGGGCGCGGGCCGACCGGTACGGCTGGGCTACGTGGACGCGAACGGGGTGTTCACGCGGCACGTCGTGGTGCCCGAGTCAGTACGGCACGGGCAGCTCTCCGCGCTCGACGGGGACACGCCCCGCCGCTTCGCCCTGCACCGCGTCACCACCGCGGAGCCGGTGGAGTAGGTCACACCAGCTCCCCGCGCTTGCGGGTGAGGTAGGCGCGCTCGGCGGCGTTGTTCGTCACCGCGAGTGCGGCGTCGTACTCGTCCTTGGCCTCGGCGGTGCGCCCGAGCTCGCGCAGCAGGTGGGCGCGGGTGGCGTGCCAGGGATGGTAGCCGTCCAGCGGCAGCGGATCCACGAGGGCGAGCGCCACCGCCGGACCGTCGAGCTCGGCGACCGCGATCGCCCGGTTCAGCCGCACGATCGGCGACGGGTCGATGGCGAGCAGCTGGTCGTAGAGGGAAACCACCTGCGCGTAGTCGACGGTGCCGGCGCTCAGGGCGTCGGTGTGGACAGCATTGACCGCGGCGAGGATCTGGTACCTGCCGGGCCGGTTCACGACGAGGCATTCCCGGACGAGCCGGTGCCCCTCCGCGATGGCCGCGCGGTCCCAGCCGGCGCGGTCCTGCTCGGCCAGCGGCACCAGCTGCCCGCCCCGCACCCGCGCCGCGCGCCGCGCCTCGGTGAGCAGCATGAGCGCGAGCAGGCCGGTGACCTCGGGATCGGCGGGCAGCAGCGCGCGGACCAGGCGCGTCAGCCGGATCGCTTCCCCGGTCAGCTCCGCGCGGATCGGCGCGCCGTCGCCGCTGGCCAGGTAGCCCTCGTTGAAGACGAGGAAGAGCACCGTCAGCACCCCGTCGACGCGGTCGGGCAGGTCGGCGATGGCGGGCACCCGGTACGGGATGCGGGCGGCGGCGATCTTCTTCTTGGCGCGCGTGATGCGCTGCCCCATGGTGGTCTCGGCGACGAGGAAGGCGCGGGCTATCTCGGGCACCGTCAGGCCGCCCAGCAGGCGGAGGGTCAGCGCGACCCGCGCCTCCAGTGCGAGCGCCGGGTGACAGCAGGTGAAGATCAGCCGCAGCCGGTCGTCCTCGACCGCGCCGGTGGGCTCGGGATCGGAGTCGTCGTGGATCATCTCGGCCGCCCTGTGCTTGGCGTCGCGCTGGTTCTCCCGCCGGATCCGGTCGATCGCGCGGTTGCCCGCGGTCGTGGTGAGCCAGGCGCCGGGATTCGGCGGGATCCCCGACTCGGGCCACTTCTCGAGCGCGGCGAGGATCGCCTCGCCCGCGGCCTCCTCGGCGACGGTGATGTCGCCGAAGCGGCGGACGAGCGAGGCGATGACCCGGCCGTACTCCTCGCGGAAGACCTGCTCGAGAGCAGCGCGACCGTCACCCTTCGGCCCGCTCGCTCCGCTCCCGGCGCCGGCGTCGGTCACGCCGTCCCTTCGAAGGCCCGGACCTCGACGACGCCGCCGCAGGCCTTCGAGCCCTCGGCCGCGAGCCGCAGCGCGACGTCGAGATCGGGGGCGTCGATCACCCAGAAGCCGCCGATCAGCTCCTTGGATTCCAGGTAGGGGCCGTCGGTGATGACGGGCTTGTCGCCCCGGCCGTCGACGACGGTGGCGGTGGTCCCCTCGGCGAGGCCGCCGGCGAAGACCCAGTAGCCGTCGTTCTTGAGCTCCTGGTTGAAGGCGTCGGTCCGGGCGAACGCCTCCTCCATCGCCTCCTTGGAGCCGTAGTCCCCGAACTCGTTCCGCTCGACGGGTCCGTGCACGGAGAGCAGGTAGTGCGTCATGGGAGTTCCTTCCGATCGCGGGCGGCCCCGGTGGCCGCCCTTCACCATCACTACGAACGCAGGTGTACGGATACGACACCATCCCCGGAAATTCTTCGCAGCACCGATGTCGAAATCGGCCGAGGCCGTTCGTGGAAGGGGTAGGACGCGCCCGCCCGGGCACCGTCACCCCTGATGAGGAGCACGCCATGACCGCCACCGCCACCACCCCCGCACCCGTCCGCACCGACCGCCTGCCCGTGTGGAAGCACGGTCTGGGCGCCGCTGTCGCCGCGTCCGTCGCCACCAGCGCGATCGCCGCCGTCGCCTCGGGCGCCGGCGTCACCTTCGCCGGGCCCGACGGTGCCGCCATCCCCCTGCTCGGCTTCACCCAGCTCACCATGATCTTCTCGCTGATCGCCGTCGGTATCGCGGCGGTGCTGGCGCGCCGCGCCCGCCATCCCCGCTCGACCTTCGTCCGGACGTGCGTCGCGCTGCTCGTGCTGTCCTGCGTGCCGGATCTGACCTTCGGCTTCGACGCCGCGTCCGCCGCATGCCTCATCCTCACCCACGTCGCCGCCGCCGCGATCGTGGTCCCCGTCCTCGCGCACCGTCTCTCCTCGGCTCGCTGACGCGGCACAATGGATGGATGACCGACGGACCCCTCATCGTCCAGTCCGACAAGACCCTGCTGCTAGAGGTCGACCACGAGCTGGCCGATGCAGCCCGCGCCGCGATCGCGCCCTTCGCCGAGCTCGAGCGCGCGCCCGAGCACGTGCACACCTACCGGGTGACGCCGCTGGCGCTGTGGAACGCGCGCGCCGCGGGGCACGACGCCGAGCAGGTGGTCGACGCCCTCGTCAGCTTCTCCCGCTACCCGGTGCCGCAGCCGCTGCTCGTCGACGTGGTCGACACGATGAGCCGCTACGGCCGGCTGCAGCTGGTGAAGAGCCCCGTGCACGGCCTCACCCTGGTCTCGCTGGACCGCGCGGTGCTGGAGGAAGTGCTCCGGCACAAGAAGATCGCCCCGATGGTGGGCGCCCGCATCGACGACGACACCGTCGTGGTGCACCCGTCCGAGCGCGGTCACCTCAAGCAACTCCTGCTCAAGGTCGGCTGGCCCGCGGAGGACCTGGCCGGCTACGTGGACGGCGAGTCGCACCCGATCGCGCTGGACACCGAGACCGAGCCGTGGGAGCTGCGCGACTACCAGAGGACCGCGGCGGACTCGTTCTGGCTGGGCGGCTCCGGCGTCGTCGTCCTCCCCTGCGGCGCGGGCAAGACGATGGTCGGCGCGGCGGCGATGGCCCGGGCGCAGGCCACCACGCTGATCCTGGTGACGAACACCGTCGCGGGGCGGCAGTGGAAGCGGGAGCTCCTGGCCCGCACCTCGCTCACCGAGGAGGAGATCGGCGAGTACTCGGGCGAGAAGAAGGAGATCCGCCCGGTCACCATCGCCACCTATCAGGTGCTCACGCGGAAATCGAAGGGCGAGTACAAGAACCTCGACCTGTTCGACTCCCGCGACTGGGGCCTGATGATCTACGACGAGGTGCACCTGCTGCCCGCCCCGGTCTTCCGGATGACGGCCGACCTGCAGTCCCGGCGGCGGCTGGGCCTGACGGCGACGCTGGTGCGCGAGGACGGCCGCGAGGGCGACGTCTTCTCCCTGATCGGCCCAAAGCGGTACGACGCCCCGTGGAAGGACATCGAGGCGCAGGGCTGGATCGCTCCGGCGGACTGCGTCGAGGTGCGGGTGACGCTCACCGAGAACCAGCGCATGCAGTACGCCACCGCGGAGCCCGACGAGCGGTACCAGATGTGCTCCACCGCGCCCACGAAGGTCGCCGTGGTGAAGTCGATCCTGGAGCGGCACAAGGGCGCGCCGACGCTGGTGATCGGCGCCTACCTGGATCAGCTGGAAGAGCTGGGCCGCGAGCTCGACGCCCCCGTCATCACCGGCTCCGTGAAGAACAAGGAGCGCGAGGCGCTGTTCGACCGCTTCCGCGCGGGCGAGATCTCCACGTTGGTGGTGAGCAAGGTCGCGAACTTCTCCATCGACCTGCCGGAAGCCTCGGTGGCCGTGCAGGTCTCGGGCACATTCGGATCGCGGCAGGAGGAGGCGCAGCGCCTCGGCCGTCTCCTGCGCCCCAAGCACGACGGTGGCACGGCCCACTTCTACTCCGTCGTCTCACGCGACACCCTCGACGCCGACTACGCCGCACACCGCCAGCGCTTCCTCGCCGAACAGGGCTACGCCTACCGCATCGTCGACGCCGACGACCTCCTCGGCCCCGCCATCGGCGAGGCGAACTGAATCCTCACCTCACGCCGCCTGGTTCGGGGCGGTGGATCGATGACGGTGTCCGGTGGGGGTTCGGATCTCGACGGTGTGCCGTCCGGATTCGTCGTCAACGGTTGCGCTGCGCCAGCCGGGGGCTTCCTTGGCGTAGTTGCACGCCGCGCACAGCCCCTGCCCGTTGTCCAGGCTGGTCGCGCCGCCCTTCGCATGAGCGACGACGTGATCGGTGTGCGCGATCGGCGCGTCGCAGTACGGAGTGCGGCAGTACCGATCCCGCACCCGGATCAGATCGGCCAGTCCGTCGGGGAAGAGCCGCTGCCGCGAGTCCATCGCCACCACGGCCCCGCTCTCGGGGGCGACGAACAGTCGCCGGACCCAGGCGACGCCGGCGGCGGTCGCCCTGCCGACGAGGTTGCGGGCGATCTCGGCGGGCATGACCCCGCCGCCGTCGAGGTGCGCGGTGCCGGGGCGGTCCCCGAGGAGCACCGTGGCGGGGACGGTGATGTTGACGGTGACCGGCAGGCCGTCTGCGGCGTCCCGTCCGGTGAGCCGAGCAAAGGCCGTGTCCGCCATGATCTGCGGTCGCGTCCGCAGTTCCTGATCGTGGCCGACCAGCGCGTCAGCGTGTTTGCGGAGCCCGGCATAGGCGCCGACGGCCTGCGCCATCGGCAACAGCAGCGACAGGCGGGCCATGCCCTCCGGCCGCGGCCGCACCGTGACGGTGCGATCCTTCTCCGCCGCGGCGTTGCGGTCCACCGTTGCCTGCGCATCGAGCCGGTAGGCGATCTGCTCGACCTTCCCCGCGAGCTGTTTGAGCCCCAGCCCCGCCAACACAGCCGGATCCGAGCACAGCAGTTCGTCGGCGCGCTGCCGGTCCGCGGTATCCAGATGCGACAGACCACCCAGGAGAGTCGGTATCGACTCCGGTGACAGATCACCGTCGTAGAGCCGGGCGCGGGTGTGCGGCATGTGCCTCTCCAGCTCCACCGCCCGCGCCACGAACCGTGCGGCGGTGTTCGGGGAGATGTGCAGGGCGAGCGCGACCTCCGCAGCGACGCCCTGCTGCCACCGATCCTGCGGCACACCCGCCGCGACCCGCTCACACACCCGCTGGCGGAGCAGGTCCGCGGCGATCGCGTACTGTTCGACCGCCAACCGACAGCGCCGGATCTCACTCGAACGCAACCGCTCCACCACGTCCGCGCCCACTGCACCATCGGGAGGCGGATAGTCTTCTACTGCAATGTCTTCTTCCATACCAGGACGCTACCCGGACCCACTGACAAGTTTTCGAATAATTCGATAGTATCGAACATACGTCGATCGCCGGGCACGTCCGTTCCGCGGACACGGACCGCTAATCACAACTCCTCGGGACAGCGTCCCGGGATATCGGAGACGTCGTCGGCCTCGCCGACGGCATCGATCGGCCGGCAGGGGCACCAGCCGCCCCGCGTCACCGGCGGCCGGGCCCGGCCCGCCACGACGGAGCCGTGCAGCGTCCCGTCGGCACCCCAGTGCAGGATGTCGTGCGTCCACGGCTCGAGCATGATCTGGTGCCGCTCGTACATCTCGATGTGTGTGCGGCGATACTCGCCGAAGCGCGCCGCCAGCCGCGTGAGGTGGTCATGGAATCGCATCGGTCACCCGCCTTTTCATCGGATCGAGATTCGTTGCCCTCGATCCTCCGCGACCGTCGGCGAGAGATCCAGCGAGTATTTCTACCGCCATCCGGTGGCGTTACTGAACGGTTACCCGGGCGCGGCGTCCACCCGCCCGACGCAGCCCCGCTGACCTACAGCGACCGCAGCACGGACCTCGCCGCGTGCCACCCGACCATCCCGTGCACGCCGGGAGCACCCGCGGCGGAGGAGCACAGGAAGACGCGATCGGTGAGCCGGTAGGGATCGACCAGGCGGGGCCTGCGTATCAACTGCTCGGGCACCGCCGACCCCGCCGCGATGTCACCGCCGACGAGGTTCGCGTCCGCCGCCTCCAGGCCCGCCGGCCCCACCGACCGCACCTCGATGATGCGCTCCCGCACGCCCGGCGCGTGCCGCTCCACCTCGGCGACGATCGACTCGGTGAGATCTCCGGGAAAACCATTGGGGCAATGGGCGTACATCGACACGGGCACCAGATCGCCGGCGCAGCGCGACGGATCCGCCAGGTACTGCTGCGACAGGATCATCACGGGCCGTTCCGGCATCCGGCCCCGGTTCACCATCAGTTCCTTGGCCGCGATCTCCCGCGCCGTGCCGCCCAGGTGGACGAAGGCGGACCGTCGGAGTTCCTCATGCACCCAGGGGATTCCGCCGTCCAGGACCAGGTCCACCTTGAACGCCGCGGGGCCGAACCGCCACTGTCGCACGCGACGCCGCAGCCACCGGGGCGCGCGCTCGCCGAGTAGCTCGCACGCGGCGGGCAGGCCGGTGTCGAGCACGACCACGTCGGCGTCCGGCAGCGCCGTGACCCGCTCGCCGGTGCGCAGCCGCCCGCCGTGCGCCGTCACGATGCCGGCCAGGGCATCGATGATCCGCTGCGAGCCACCGATCGGCACCGACCAGGGCCGCACGCCCGCGAGGAGGTATCCGAGCGAGGAGGTCATCGGCAGGTGCTGCGGGACGATGCCGTGCGCCGCGATCCCGGCGAAGACGGCGCCGCCGACCCGGCCGAGAGTGGCGGCGGTGGCGGAGGCGGGCAGCAGGAACCTCGGGCCCCAGCGCAGGGCCGCCTCCGGGTACCGCGGCATGTCGGTCAGCGGCCCGAAGAAGGCCGGCATCACCGCGGACCCGCAGTCCGGCACGTCCGCGAGAGTGCCCACGGCGTCGGACGGATCCGCCGAGAGCGGGTGCGCCACGTCGATCTCCGCCGTCCCCCACTCGATCCGCACACCGACGTCCCGGAACGCCGGCGAGGCGTACGCGAGGGGATGCCCCGTCGAGAACCGATCGACGACGGTGCCCCGCAGCGAGTCCGATCGGCACGCGCCGCCGAGGCTGGTGGAGGCCTCGAGCACCGTCACCTCCAGGCCCGCACGGGCCAGGGACGCGGCGGCGGTGAGCCCGTTCGGTCCGGAACCGACGACGACGGCGGAGGTCATGCCACCACGGTAACCGCGCCGGCCACTAGGCTGCGGGCATGCGCACCGTCCGACGCCTGCAGCCCTTCACGTCGACGATCTTCGCCGAGATCTCGGCCCTCGCCACCGAGACCGGCGCCGTGAACCTCGGCCAGGGCTTCCCCGACACCGACGGGCCCGCGGGGATGCTGGAGGCCGCGAAGCGTGCGATCGACGGCGGCCTCAACCAGTACCCGCCCGGCGACGGTCTGCCGGAGCTGCGCCGCGCCGTGTCCGCCCAGGTGGAGCGGGAGTACGGCCTGCGCTACGACCCGGACGGCGAGGTGCTGGTCACCGTCGGCGCCTCCGAAGGCATCGCCGCGGCGGTCCTGGGCCTGGTCGAGCCCGGGCAGGAGGTGATCCTGATCGAGCCCTTCTACGACTCCTACGCCGCGACCGTGGCGATGGCCGGCGCGCGCCGCGTCGTCGTGCCGCTCGTCGAGGCCGGAGGCCGGTACGCGCTCGATCCCGCGATGCTGCGCGGCGCGGTCACGGAGCGGACCGCCGCGATCATCGTCAACTCCCCGCACAACCCGACGGGCACGGTGCTCTCGGACGACGATCTGCAGCTCATCGCCGACGTCTGCGTGGAGCGCGACCTCCTCTGCTTCACCGACGAGGTCTACGAGTACCTGCTCTTCGACGGCCGTGTCCACCGCCCGCTCGCCACGTTCGAGGGCATGCGCGAGCGCACGGTCCGGATCTCCGGCGCCGCCAAGGCCTTCAACGTCACGGGCTGGAAGGTCGGCTGGATCACCGCTCCCCGCGAACTGGCCGACGCCTGCCGGGCCGCGAAGCAGTGGCTCACCTTCACGGGCGCGGCGCCCCTGCAGTACGCGGTCGCGCACGCCCTCGAGAACGAGACCTCGTGGCTCGAGAAGCTCGCGCCCGACCTGCAGGCGGGGCGCGACCTGCTGACCGCGGCCCTGCGTGAGACCGGGTTCACCGTGCACCCCTCGGAGGGCACGTACTTCGTCGTCGCCGACGCCCGCGGTCTCGGTTTCGACGATGCCGGCGCCCTCTGCCGGGAGCTGCCGGCGCGGATCGGCGTGGCCGCGGTGCCCGTGGGCGCCCTCGCCGACGACCAGGCCCGATGGGGTCACCTGCTGCGCTTCGCCTTCGCCAAGCGCGAGCACGTCCTCACCGAGGGCGCCCGCCGGCTGCGTCAGCTGAACGCGGGGATCACCTCGCGCTCGAACAGCTCGAGCCCCGACGTGTCGTAGGCGATCTCGGGGAAGTAGCAGATGGCGTAGGTCATCCCCTCGGCCTCGAGACGTTTGAGGTTGGCCACGATGTCGCCCGGGGTGCCGACTCCCGGCATGCCGAGGAAGCTGCCCATCGTGGCGTCGACCGCCTCCTCCGGCGCGTGCTCGAGCAGCCGGTTGCGGGTCTCGTCGAGCCGGGTCTGCACGTCGCGCGCGGCCTCGCCGATCGCGATGTTGTAGTTCGCCGAGCGCGTGATGGCGTCGAAGTCGGTGCCCACGTCGGCGCAGTGGCGCCGCAGCACCTCCGACTTGTGGGCGAAGCCCTCGAAGGTTCCGTCGAAGTTGGTGTACTGCGCGTACTTCGCCGCGATCCGCAGCGTCTTGCGCTCGCCGCCGCCCGCGATCCACAGCGGGATGCCGCCGTCCTGCAGCGGCCGGGGCTCGCAGATCGCACCGTCGACCTGGTAGTACCTGCCGTCCAGGCTAGAGATCCCGTCGCGCCAGGCCTGCCGCAGGATCTGCACGCCCTCGTCGAGCCGGCCCAGCCGCTCGCCCGCCGACGGGAAGCCGTACCCGTACGCCCGCCACTCGTGCTCGTACCAGCCGCCGCCGATGCCCATCTGCGTGCGGCCGCCGGAGATCAGGTCGACGGTGGCGGCCACCTTGGCCAGGTAGGCCGGGTTGCGGTAGCTCATCGCGGTGCACATCTGCCCGAGCTTCACGCGGCTCGTCGTCGCGGCGAGGGCCGCCATGAGCGTCCACGCCTCGTGCGTGGCCTCGCGGCTCGGGACCGGGGTGGTGTGGAAGTGGTCGTAGACCCACACCGAGTCCCAGGGGCCGGAATCGGCCCGCTGCGCGAGGCCGTTCATGACGGACCAGTGGTCCGCCGGATCGATGCCGACGAGGTCGAAGCGCCAGCCTTGCGGGAGGAAGAGTCCGAATCGCACGTCTCAACCCTACGGAGTCGCGCGGAACGTGTCAGTGGGTCGCCGTATCGTCGGCGGTGATGCAGGATTCGCTGTTCGAGGTGTCCGGGCACCGTCGGGATCTGTCCGACGGTGCGTGGCTCGACGTGCGTACCGGGTGGCAGTCCGGGGCCGACGAGTTGTTCGCGGCGCTCCAGCGGGACGTGCCGTGGGTCGAGGAGCGGCGCCGGATGTACGAGCGGACGCTGCCCGTCCCGCGCCTGCTGCGGTACTACGACACGGGCGCCGCCCTCCCCCATCCCGCGCTCGGCGCGGCGATGGCCGAGCTGACGGAGCTGTACTGGGACGATCTGCACGAGCCCTTCACGTCGGTCGGCCTGTGCCTGTACCGCGACGGCGCGGATTCGGTGGCCTGGCACGGTGACACGATCGGCCGCGGGGCCACGCACGACACGATCGTCGCCATCGTCTCCCTGGGCGCCACCCGCCCGTTCCTGTTGCGGCCGCGCGGCGGCGGCGCCAGCACGAAGCTCTCGATCGGCCACGGTGACCTGCTGGCCATGGGCGGCTCCGCCCAGCGCACCTGGGAGCACGCGGTGCCCAAGGTGCCGCACGCCGGGCCGCGGATCAGCGTGCAATTCCGGGTGGCGGGCGTGAGGTAGCCACTGGTCATGACCTGGTGTGACAAGATGGGTCGATGATCTCGGACGGCCCGATTCCGAAGCATGAGCAGTTGCGGGCGCTCCTGGAGCAGCGCTGCACGGCCGATCTCGCGCCGGGCGCGGCGCTGCCCAGCGAGCGGCAGCTGTGCGAGGAGTACGGGGTCTCCCGGATCACGGTGCGCGAGGCCCTGCGCCAGCTCGTCGCGGGGGGCACGCTGGTCCGGATCCGCGGCAAGGGCACCTTCGTCGCGGAGCGGCCCGCGCGATCGCGCCTGCACCTCGCGTCCTTTCACGAGGACATGCGCCGCCTCGGCCGCGACCCGTCCACCGTGGTCCTGACGACGGAGCTGCGGGTGCCGCCACCGTCGACCACCTCCGCGCTGCAGATCCGCGCGGCCGACAAGGCCTACCACGTCAAACGCCTGCGCCTGGCCGACGGTGTGCCGATCTCCGTGGACGACGCCTGGTACCCCCGCGCCGTCGCGCCGGGGCTGGACACGCACGACCTGACGCAGTCGATCTACCAGCTACTGCGCACCGAGTACGGGCACGCGATCGACCGCGCCGAGCAGTCCATCGGGGCGGTCTCCTCCGACGGCGAGCTGGCCCGCGTTCTGGGCGTCCCGACAGGGACCCCACTCCTCGCCTTCGACCGCGTCTCCTTCTCCGGCACCACGCGGGTCGAGCACAGCTACTCCTGGTACCGCTCCGATCGCTACCAGGTGCAGATGACCGTCACCGAGGCCGCCGAGTCGCACTGACACCCGGCGCCGCCGGGCACCGCACCGTCAGACGGCCTCGTACTGCGGCTCCCCGCGGAACCGCGACGCACGGCCACCGATCCCGAGGGCCGACCAGACCCGGCGGGAGACCGGGTTCATCAGGCCCACCCGCTCGGCCAGCGCGCGCACGTCGCCGAAGACCTCGGCGCGCATGCGGCGGGTCGCCGGATCGCGCCAGAAGATCTCCTTGCGCACCTCGTCGGGCACATCGAAGGTCTCCCAGAACTGCTTGGGCGGCACCATGATCACGTTGTTGAGCGACCACATCACCAGCGGCGTGACGATCGAGAGGATCCCGCGCTGCGCCCGGCTCATCTTCGGCACCTGATACTCCAGGAGCTGATGCGCGAAGGAGATGTGCCGGGCCTCCTCGGCCACGTGGATCGCGATGATCGCGGTCATCGCCGGGTGCTGCGTGTCCGCCGCACGCAGTTGGTGCTTCTGCATGTGGTCGATCGGCTCCTCGCCGCCGAGCACGCCGACGAAGAAGCCGGGCGGCGCCCAGACCGCGGCGCGGGTCAGGCGCGGCATGACCGTGCGGAACCAGCGCGGCGCGCCGGGCACCGTCTGCCCCGTCCGGTTGACGAACTCCTGGAACATCAGGGTGTGGTTGCACTCCTCGCGCGCCTCGTGCGTGGCGTAGCGGAACTCCGGGGAGCCGTTGCGCTGCACGAAGGAGTACTGCATGAGCGCGGCGATGAGCACCTGCTCGAACTGCAGTCCGGCCTTAACCAGATTCGCCTGGCGCCAGATGCCCATGGCGATCCGCTTCTCCAGCGGCTGGGCCCGGTACCACGGGCTGCGACCGATGTAGTCGAGCTCCGGGTGGAGCACCCAGCGCGGGTCCTTCTGGTCGATCGCGAGCTCCGGGGAGTCCCAGGCGATGTCCAGATAGGGGTCGAAGTTGCGCGCCACCGAGGCGTCCGACAGATCCGACAGGGTGCGGTGGAAATCGGCACGCGCAGCGCTGATCCGCGCGCCGTCGGCGCCGGTATCGGTACCGGCGTGAGCTACGTCGACCATGATCACCTCGCGAGATAGACACTCTGATGAGAACTGTCTACCACATGCCCCGGCCCGCACGCAGCGCGACTACGCGGGTGCGACCACGAACCGCATGGTGTCCCCCGGGCGGAGCACGTCCACGAGATCGGCGTACGGTCCCGCGATCTCGGCCACCCTGACCTGCGACGGTGTCAGCGGCAGGTCGGTGCGCATCAGATGCACCTCGCCCCGGTACCGCCCCATCGCGGCGACGTCCACCTGCAGGCTGCCCCGTGCGCGCCGCGTGCCGTTGACGGCGCCGGGCGGCACCGGGCCGCCGCGCGTGCCCTCGATTCGGTGCGACGCCGCGGCGCCCTCCACGCGCAACCGGAGCGGGCCGTCGAGCAGATGTCGCATCGCCGCGGGCACGGAGGCGAGCGGCACCACGATCTCGCCGTGCCGCTCGCGGTGGTCGATCCACTCCTCGTGCTGCGGCAGCACCGTCCCCTCGGCGCAGGCGATCCGCGTGTCCGGGCAGGCCGCGAGGGCGCGCGCGTGGTTGACGTAGGCGTTCGCGTGCCGATGCGCTTCGAGGGTCGGCAGCCCGAGGTGCAGCGGCGCCCGGAAGTCGCACTCGCCCGGGATGAAGGTCACCACGTCGAGTCCCCGCGCGCGGAGCAGCGCGTTCTGCGCCGCGAAGAACTCCTCGGTCAGGCCCGTCTCGGGCCGGGGGTAGTAGTTGTGCCAGCCCTCGACGTCCAGCCCGGCGAGCCGGTCCAGCTCGTCGGCGGTGACGGTGCTGGCGTTGACCGCGATCCGGAAGGGCCCGGCGGCCGCGATCTCCCGCACCTCCTCCGGCGAGAAGCCGAAGTCGATCCGCACCGTCGTCACTCCCCACTGCCGGAGCATCCCGAGGCCCCGCAGGTCCACGCCCAGCAGGGCGAGGGCCTGTGGCGAGACGTCCGCGCAGAACTCGACGCCGAACTCGCGGTGATGACTCGCGAGCTCCGCCCCGAACTCCCGCAGCCCCGCACTCTCCGGGATGTGCAGCGAGGTGAACACCAGTGGCCGGCCGGCGCGCGCGGCCGCGCGGATCACCCTGGTGCGCAGCGCCGGATCGTCCGTGGGGTAGAGCGAGTACAACATGATCGTCCTCCGGTTCCGCGCTCAGGCGAGACGCGATTCCATGCTCTGTTTGAAGCCGAACAGGTAGGTCAGGACGAATCCGGACAGCGCCCCGATCGCGATGCCGCCGAGGTACCACAGCCACCCGCCCGCCGAGATCACGCCGGTCATCAGGACCCCCGACAGGCCGATCGTCTGGGCGCCGAAGCCGCCGCTGACCTCCATCCCCCAGGCCACGAAGGCTCCACCGAAGCCCGCGCCGAGACAGGCCGTGATGAACGGATAGAACAGCGGTAGCGAGACGCCGTAGATGAGCGGTTCGCCGATGCCGACGAGACCGAGCGGCAAGGCGCCCTTGATGATCCGCTTGAGCTTGGGGTTGCGGGTCTTGAGCCAGATCGCGATCGCGGCACCGTCCTGGCCCGCGCCGGCCATGGCGAGGATGGGCAGCAGCGGCGTGTAGCCGAGATCGGCGATCAGTTGCACGTGCACCGGCGTCAGCCCGTGGTGCAGGCCGAGCATCACCAGCGGCAGGAACAACGCCGACATCAGGAAGCCGCCGAAGACGCCGCCCTGCTTGAGCGCGAAATCGACGAGGAGCCAGGTGACCCCGCGCATCACGAGGGCCGCGGCGGGCATGATCACGAGCAGGCTCACCGCGGCGCCCACCAGCACGGTGATCACCGGCACCAGGAACAGGTCGAGACTCGCGGGCAGCATCTTGCGCAGGCGCTTCTCGATCGCCGCGAAGAGGCACGCGGTGGCCATCACGCCGATCACGCCACCGAGCCCCGGACTCAGCTGCCCGATGCCGGGGATCGTGAGCGGCACCGCCGCGGCGCCCGTCTTGGGGTTCGCCGCGATGCCCGCAAGTGCGGGCAGGTACGGCAGGCCGCCGGCGATGAAACCGAGCACCGGCGAGCCGCCGAACTCCTTGGCGGTGTTCATACCGACGATCAGGTTCAGGCTGCCGATGAGGAGGGTGCCCATGCCCGCGAACACCAGGAACCACGGGTTCGCCGTCACCGACGGGTCGATCAGCTTCCAGATGTTGGCGATCGCCGCGATGATGCCGCAGGCGATGAACCCGGGGAAGAGCGGGACGAAGATGTTGCCCACGTGCTTGAGCGCGACCTGCAGCCGGCTCGTCTGGCGCGCCTTGACCTTGGCCTGCGTGCGGGCGGCGAGGGAGTCCAGCTCCTCCTCGCGCAGGTCCTCGGCGACCTTCTCGTCGGCGACCACGACGTCGGCCTCCGATCCCGACTCCGCGGCCCGCGCCGCGTCGACGACGTCGCCGAAGACCTCCCGCAGTCGTTCGGCGTGCCCGGGTCCGACGACCACCTGGAGCTGGGGGCCTTCGACGACGCCGTGGACCCCGTCGAGGGCCTTGATCCCGGCGGCGTCCACGGCCGCCTGGTCCTCGACGTTGACCCGCAGGCGGGTCATGCAGTTGGTGTGCGAGGCGACGTTGCCCGGGCCACCCACGAGCCGCAGGATCTCCTCGCCGAGTTCGGTGTAGTTCATCTGTGCAGTCCTTCCTGCGGATCAGGATTCGGTGGAGCGGATGGCGGTGCGGACGAAGCCGTCCGCCGCGGCGAGCCGCTCGCGCGCGGTCTCCGCGTCGACGTCGGCGAGGATCATCACGATCGCGGTCTTGGCGTGACCGCCGGCCGCGGCGGAGGCCGCGCGGGCGGCGTCGTCGTCGCATCCCGTGGCCTCCCGGATGATGCGGACCACGCGGTCCGCGAGCTTGACGTTGCTGGGCGCCACGTCGACCATCAGGTTCGAGAAGGCCTTGCCGGTGCGCACCATCGAGGCCGTCGAGATCATGTTGAGCACCAGCTTCTGGCTGGTGCCGGCCTTGAGCCGGGTGGAGCCGGTGAGCACCTCGGGCCCGTTGTCGATCTCGATCGCGACCTGCGCGTGGGCGGAGACCGCCGAGCCCGGATTGCAGGACAGGGCCACCGTCGACGCCCCGACCGTGCGCGCGTGGTCCAGGCCCCCGATGACGTACGGGGTCCGGCCGGAGGCCGCGATGCCCACCACCACGTCGTCCGCGGTGAGATCGAGTGCGGCGAGATCGTCGCGTCCGCGTTCGGCGGAGTCCTCGGCGCCCTCCTCGGACCGGAACATGGCCGCATCGCCGCCGGCCAGGACGCCGACGACCATGCCGGGCGGTACGCCGAAGGTCGGGGGGCACTCGACCGCGTCGAGCACGCCGAGCCGGCCGCTGGTCCCGGCACCCAGGTAGATCAGGCGGCCCCCGGCGCGCAGCGCCGTCACCACGAGGTCGACGGTGCGCTCGACCTCGGGGAGGACGCGGCGCACCGCGTCGGGGACGAGGCGGTCCTCGTCGTTCATGACCGTGAGCAGTTGCTCGACGGTCAGCTCATCGAGGTCCATGGTCCGGCTGTTCCGGCTCTCCGTGGTGGTCATCTCGCGCATGTCGTCCTTTCCGCCGCGATGTGTCGAAAGATTACACAACATCGCGTGTCTAGGAAGATTTTTTTCAAAACTGGCTGTGGGATACTCGCCGAGACGCCGGAGGGGGCACTGTGGACGGGACCATCGACCGCATACGTTCCGTCGTGCCGACCTTGCGCCCGGCGGAGGCCAAGATCGCCGCGGCGGTGATCGACGATCCGGAGCGCGCGGTCGCCGCCACGATCACCGAGCTGGCGGAGGCCGCCGGCGCATCACAGGCCAGCGTCGTCCGGTTCGCCCGCGCGCTCGGCTTCGGCGGGTACCCCGATCTGCGCATCGCCCTGGCGCAGGAGCTCTCCCGGCGCCAGGTCGAGCTGGAGCGGTCCGATATCGCCGAGGGGACGATCAACGACGCGGACGATCTGGCCGGCGTCGTCGCCAAGATCGCCTTCCACGAGGCCCGCTCCCTCGAACAGACCGCGCGGCTGATCGACCACGAGGCCCTCGAGACCGTGGCGCAGGCGATCGCCGAGCACGGGCGGTGTCACGCCTTCGGCGTCGGCGCCAGCGGCCTCGCCGCGCTCGACCTGTCGCAGAAGCTGCAGCGCATCGGCCTGTCCTGCCAGTACTCCCCGGACACGCACATGCAGCTGGTGCACGCCTCGCTCGCGACCCCCGACTCCGTCGCCGTCGCCGTCTCCTTCAGCGGGACCACCGTCGAGGTGCATCGCGCCCTGACCCTCGCGACGCAGCGCGGCGCGCTCGGCGTCGCCGTGACGAACGCCCCCGGATCGCCGCTCGGGCAGGTCGCCGACGAGATCCTGCTCACCGTCGCGCAGGAATCCCCGCTGCGGGCGGCCGCCCTCGCCAGTCGCCTCACCCAGCTCGCGGTGGTGGACTTCCTGTTCATCCGCATCGCGCAGCTCCGCTACGGCGACCTGGAGTCGGCGCTGGCGATCACCCGGGAGGCGGTGCTCCCCCAGCACCTGCCGCCGGCGGACTGAGCCGTGCCTGAGGCGGACTGAGCCGTGCCGCCGGCGGACTGAGCCGCCGGGGCGCTAGCTCGAGAAACCCACCGACGGGGAGAAGCAGGTGCTGTAGAAGTCGCGGCCGAAGGGCGTGATCTCGATCCGGCGGCGGACGGACTTCGCGTATCTGCCCGCGCTGGTGAGCGCGTCGATGACCTGCGGCTGCACCTGGAGCAGCTCGTACCGGCGCACCTCCACCTGCTCCTTCGAGAACCAGATCAGGCCGAGGCGATGCAGGTTGCCCAGGTAGGCGGCGATCCGGTCGGGGTTCCGGCACCCGGCGACCTCGGGGATCATCGAGACGCCCGCGGCCACCGTCTCCGCGCCCACGCCGAACGGACGGTTCGTGCGCACGTCGATGGCGGGCTGCGCACCGTCGGTGAAGAGCAGCCGCAGGATGCGGGCCTCGTCGGGGCACAGCTCCTTCAGGATGTGCTCGTACGCGGGATGCGGCGCCTGCGCGGCGGCGGGCTCCGCCGACTGCGCGAGCAGGCGGTCGCCCATCCGGCGCAGATCGTCGGCCGTGGTGACGGGCTCGGGCTCGCGCTCGTCGACCTCGTCGACGACCTCGCCGTGGACGACGACGCGCGGCGCGACCTCGCTGGTCAGAGCGACGTCCACGAGGTGACCGGCCTCGCTCACGAACTGCTGGGTGAGGCGCTGCGCCGAACCGCCGAGCTCCCGGGTCACGCTGAACGCGGAGTTCGACACCCGGCCGAGCCTGCCCAGCAGGCCGCCCTGCCCCGGCTTCTGCTGCGCGGCGACCTCGCCGCCCTCGCGGACCGCGAGTTCCCGGGTCTCCTCGACCGCATCGCCACCTGCGCCCGCTGCGGGACCGGACTTGCTACTCACGTCTTCTCACACCCCGAATATCGCTAGATGGAGGAACCCGGCGAACGAGCCGAGCACCGCACCGTGCAAGAAGAGTAGCCACTCGTCCTGTTTGATCGCCGACCGGAGCAGCTCGCTGATGTCCTCCGGGCTGAGTTTGCTCATCCGTTCCGTCACGAACGTCCGCACCTTCGCCTGCTGCGAGGCGACGAAGGTCGGCTCGGTGACCGTCGCCTCGGCGAGCTTGAGCGCCTCGACGCCGGCCAGCTGGGGCACGCGCTCGTACGCCTCACTGCCGACGGAGAGTTTGACGAAACCGCGGGCCCACCCCGCCGCGTTGTCGATCGACTCGCGCAGGACCGATTCGACGGTGGCGCGGGTCCGGTCCGACCGCGGGCCGTGCAGCAACTCGTCGCAGATGTTCTCGATGGTGATCACCTTGTCGGCCATGACCAACGCGTACTGCTCGCCGATCTCCTTCTGCCGCTTGAGGAACAGGCCCTGTTTCCACGGCACCCACCAGGTGGGATGGATGGGCTCGAAGATCATGAGGATGCCGATGTAATTGACCACGTAGCCGATGACGACCCCGCCCAGCGGCAGCAGCCACCAGTACGGGAAGAAGTGCAGCAGCGCGACCAGCAGGAAACCCATCGGGAACCCGAAGTAGAAACCGAAGTTCTGCATGAACACGAGCTCTTTGCGGCCCATGTTGTAGAAGATGTCTTTGAGGACCTTCGGATTCGCTGTCAGATAACGGATCACGAGGAGTTTGGCGTCGATGTAGTCGTCGATGTTCTCGCCGATGGTCGAGGTGACCTTCCGGACGTCCTTCGGCAGGGACGCGGAGACGCGACGGTAGACGAGGAGCTTGACGTCCTCGGGCAGCGAGTACCACAGGCGCGGGTTCTCGCGCTGCATCACCGACTCGACGATGGACGGGATCATCGGCAGCGACGCCCGGGTGAGCACCTCCGAGACGTTCTCCGGGTCCATGACCTCGTAGAACTCGGCGATGCTGCCCACCTTGTTGAGCGACTTGTCGACGGCGATGCTCGCCATCTTCTCCGCCCGCGACGGGACGATCCCCTGCCACCCCACCCGGCCGTCGGGCTGGATGGCGGGGATGACCTGGACGCGCCGCGGGAGGAGCGGATAGAGCGTGGCCATACCGGGCACCTTGATGCCGTAGAACCGCTTGGGCTCGAACAGCATGAGAATGCCGGTCCAGTTCGTGATGTAGCCGATGATGCCGGTGAACAGCGGGATGGAGATGAGGTGCGAGATCAGGTGCGCGTCCATCGACCGCACCCCCCGTCGACGCTTCTCGCCGAACTCACCACGCGCCCTCCATCTCCGCCCTCGCGGACCCGAATCATTCGTCCTACGAATGGTTCACGATCGTCGACCCGACACCATTCGCGCTCACAGTACTCAACGAGATGAGAGGATTACCTCTCCATTCGATCACTGTGACCAGATGAACACGGCCGGACCTCCCGCTCGTTCAGACCGCGAAGACGACCTCGCCCGCGGCCACGTCCCGCTCCTGCGGATCGGCGACCGATCCCGGCGCCGAGTCCATCACGACGACGGGACAGATCGCGCTGAGCCCTCGGTCGCGAATGCCGGACGGGGAGAACGAGATCAGCGGATCGCCCGCGGCGACCTTCGACTTCTCCGCGGCGAGCAGCGTGAACCCCTCGCCACCCAGATTCACCGTGTCGATCCCGACGTGCACCAGGACGCCCACGCCACCGTCGCCCAGCACGATCGCGGCGTGCGGGTGCAGCTTGATCACCGTGCCGGCGACCGGCGAGACCACGATGGCGTCGGCACCGTCGGCGGGGACGGCCGGCTCGATGGCCACCCCCGAGCCCACCATCTGGCCCGCGAAGACCTGATCGGGCACCGCCGACAGCGGGACGAGCCGGCCGGCCACCGGCGCCAGGACGTCCGTCACAGGAGGTCCTGCACTTCCTCGGCCAGCGCGTCGGCGGTGGGACCGACCACGACCTGGACCGCGGATCCGGCCACCATCACGCCGTGCGAGAGCTTCTTCAGCGCCGCCTGATCGACGAGGCCGGTGTCCTTGACCTCGCAGCGCAGCCGCGTGATGCAACCCTCCACCTCCTCGATGTTGTCGGCCCCACCGAGCCCGTTCACGATGTCCTGCGCCTTCGACATACCTGCCGCCTTTCGGAGAGGTTCGGGGAAACCGGCACGCGCCGGACCGAACTGGTTATAACCTGTCGTCACCCTAGTGGACTCGTCCCTCGACAGGAGCGAAAAATGAGTTCCTCATCCGGATCCGGTATATCAGCACGACGGCTCGATCTGAGCGGTCTCCAGAAACTCGGTCGCAGCCTGATGCTGCCCATCGCGGTGCTACCCGCGGCGGGCCTGCTGCTGCGCCTCGGCCAGGACGACCTGCTCGGACGCTTCTCGTCCATGAAGACGGTGGCCGCCGTGATCGGCGGCGCCGGAAACGCGCTGATCAGCAACCTGGCGATCCTCTTCGCGGTCGGCATCGCGATCGGCTGGGCGAAGAAGGCCGACGGTTCCACGGCGCTCGCCGCGCTCGTCGGATACCTGTCCTTCCAGGCCGTGGAGAAGGCCATGTCGCCGGTCGTGCTCGCGGGCAAGGTCGACAAGGCCGGCGACCCCGCGGTGGTCAACTACGGCGTGCTGGGCGGCATCGTCATCGGCATCATGTCGGCGATGCTGTGGCAGCGCTTCTACAAGACGAAGCTGCCGGACTACGTCGGCTTCTTCTCGGGCCGCCGCCTGGTGCCGATCCTCACCGCGTGCGGCGCCATCGTCGTGGGCGTGATCATGTCCTTCATCTACCCCGCCTTCAACTGGGCGCTCACCGGGCTCGGCAACTGGGTCGCGGAGAACGCGGTGATCGGCGGCGGCGTCTTCGGCGCGGCCAACCGGCTGCTCCTGCCGCTGGGCCTGCACCACATCATCAACTCGGTGGTCTGGTTCATCCTGGGCGACTACCAGCCCGCGAACGGCCCGATGGTGCACGGCGACATCGCCCGGTTCCTGCAGGGCGACCCCACCGCCGGCACGTTCATGACCGGCTTCTTCCCCATCATGATGTTCGGCCTGCCCGCCGCGGCGCTCGCGATCTACCGGTGCAGCAAGCCGGAGAACCGCAAGGTGGTCGGCGGCATCATGCTCTCGGTGGCGCTCACCAGCTTCCTCACCGGCATCACCGAGCCGCTCGAGTTCGCCTTCATCTTCGTCGCCTGGCCGCTGCTGATCGTGCACGCGCTCCTCACCGGAAGCTCGCTGCTCATCGCGAACGCGCTGGACATCCACCACGGCTTCACGTTCTCCGCCGGGTTCATCGACTACGTGCTGAACTTCGGCAAGGCGACCAACCCGCTGTGGCTCATCCCGATGGGTCTCGTGTACTCGGTGATCTACTACTTCTCCTTCTCGTTCATCATCAAGAAGTGGAATCTCAAGACACCCGGCCGCGAGGACGAGGACCTGGAAGCGGAGGCCACGGCTTGACCGAGTACCTCCGCGGCACCGTCGTCACGCCCTCCGGGGCGATCGACGACGGTGTCGTCGTCCTCGCCGACGGCCTGATCTCCGCGGTCGGACCGGCCTCGGCGCTGCCCCCCGCGACGCTGCCGGCACCGTCGGACCGCGTGTACCTGCCCGGCATGATCGACGTGCACTGCCACGGGGGCGGGGGCTTCGGCTTCCCGGACTCGGACGCCGACGGTGCCCGCGCCGCCGCCGCGCACCACCTCGGCCGGGGCACGACGACGCTGCTCGCCTCGCTCGTCTCCGCCGCGCCGGAGAAGCTGCTCGAGCGCATCGCGACCCTCTCGCCGCTGGTCGACGACGGCACCGTCGCCGGCCTGCACCTGGAGGGGCCGTTCCTGGCGCAGGAGGTGTGCGGCGCGCAGGACCCGCGGTACATCATCGACGGCGACCCGGCGCTGCTGGCGACGCTGCTCGACGCCGCGGGCGGCCGGATCTCCTCGATGACCGTCGCCGCCGAGACCCCGCACTTCGCGGAGTTGGCGCGGCAGCTGTCCGAGGCCGGCGCCGTGGTCTCCGTCGGGCACACCGCGGGCGACTACGACACCGTCGCCGCCGCGCTCGGCACACCCGACGGCCCGGTGAGCATCACCCACCTGTTCAACGGCATGCACCCGATGCACCATCGGCACCCCGGTGCCGTCGGCGCGGCGCTGACGGTCGCGGGCGAGGGCCGCGCCGTCGCCGAGATCATCGGCGACGGGGTGCACCTCGCGGCGGGCACCGTGGCGATGGTCTTCGCCACCGTCGGCCCGGACCACATCGCCCTGATCTCCGACGCCATGCAGGCCGCCGGGATGCCCGACGGCCAGTACTCGCTCGGGCCGCTGGAGGTCACCGTCGGGGGCGGCGTCGCGCGCCTGACCACGCCCGACGGTGCCCCCGGCGCCATCGCGGGCGGCACCTCGTCAGTGCTCGACGTGGTGGTGCGCGCCGTCCGGCACTCGGGCGTGCCGCTCGCCGACGCGGCCCGCGCCGGGGCGACCACCCCGGCCCGGTTGCTCGGGCTCAGGGACCGCGGCGAGCTCTCCGCCGGGCTGCGCGCCGACGTGCTGGAGCTGTCCGCGGACCTCGACCTGCTGCGGGTCCTCCGCGGCGGCAAACAGGTGTAACACCTTCGTCGGCCGGTGTTACACTCGGGTATGCCCACGACCCGGCCGCGGCACGCGATCACCGAGACCCCGGAGATCACGCGCGCCCTGGAGCTGGCGCGGCGGCGATGGCCCGCCCTGAGCGACAGCCCGTCGCGCCTGCTCAGGCAGCTGATCGAAGCGGGGGCGGAGGCGATCGTCGAGCCGTCCGAGGAGAGCGAGATCGAGCAACGCCTCGCCGCGGCGCGGCGCCTCGCGGGCAGCCGCACCGGATGGTTCCCGGACGGCTACCTCGAGGATCTGAGGTCCGAATGGCGGGAGTGACGGTCCTCGACGCCAGTGTCCTCATCGCGTTCTTCACGAACGAGGACGTCTTCCATGACCGAGCCGTCTCCGCGGTGAGGATGGCGATTCAGCGCGGCGACGAACTCGTCACGAACGAGTTGACCGCGGCCGAATACATGGTCGGCGGCGCTCCGAGCGGCGAGATCGACAATGCTGCAGAAGATCTGTCGGGGCTCGGGGTCACGCGGGTGGACTTCCCGCCGTCGTTCGCGCCGCGGCTGGCGCAGATCCGGCACGACGCCGGGGTGAAGCTCCCCGACGCCGCGGTGCTTCTCACCGCCCTCGATGCGACGGAGAACGGCACCGTCGCCGTCACCGTCGCCACCTTCGACCAGCGGCTGCGGGCGGGCGCGCTCGGCTACGGCCTCGGGTCCGCGATCAACGCCGCCGACGACTGAACTCGGCACAGGCGGCGCTACAGCGGGCGCAGGAGGCGGTCGAGGAACTCGCGGGTCCGCGCATGCTGCGGGTTCCCGATCACCTCGGCGGGACTGCCCGCCTCGAGCACGGCCCCGCGGTCGACGAACAGCACCTGGTCGGCGACCTCGCGGGCGAAGGTCATCTCGTGGGTCACGACGACCATCGTCCGGCCCTCCTCGGCGAGGTCGCGCATCACGGTCAGGACGTCGCCGACGAGTTCCGGATCGAGGGCGGAGGTCGGCTCGTCGAACAGCACGACCCGCGGCCGCAGGGCGAGCGCCCGCGCGATGCCGACGCGCTGCTGCTGCCCGCCGGAGAGCTGGTGCGGATACTTGTCGGCGTGCTCGGCCAGGCCGACGCGGGCGAGCAGGTCCCGCGCCTGGGCCTCCACCTCGGCGGCGGGGCGCCGCTGCACGACGATCGGCCCCTCGGTCACGTTCCGCAGGGCCGTGAAGTGCGGGAAGAGGTTGTGCGACTGGAAGACCATCGCGCTCTGCGCCCGGTACCGCGCCAGCTGTGCCTTCCCGGGCTCGCCGGCGGCGAAGTCCACGGTCGCGTCGCCGACGGTGACGGTGCCGCCGTCCGGGAGTTCGAGCGCGTTGAGCGAGCGGAGCACCGTCGTCTTCCCCGACCCGGACGGTCCGATGACGACGGTGACCGAGCCCTCCGGCACGGCGAAGTCGATGCCGCGCAGGACCTCCACGCCGCCGAAGGACTTGGTGAGGCCGTGCACCGAGATCAGGTCGGTCATCGCGCCGCGTACCTTTCGAATCGATCCTCGAGGCGGGACTGCACGAGGCTGAGCGCCTGGCAGATCACCCAGTAGTAGCAGGCCGCCACGACGTACATGACGAAGAAGTCGTAGGTGGGGGCCGCGGCGATCTGTGCCTGCCGGAAGAGCTCGGTGACCAGGATCGCCGATGCCAGGGACGTGTCCTTGACCAGCGAGACCAGGGTGTTCGCGAGCGGCGGCGTGGCGGTGCGGGCCGCCTGCGGCAGGATGATCCGACGCAGCGTGGTGCGGTAGTCCATGCCGATCGTGGTGGCGGCCTCCCACTGCCCGCGCGGCACGGCGCCGATCGCGGCACGGATGATCTCGGCCGCGTACCCGCCGACGTTGAGCGAGAAGGCGATCACCGCCGCGAGAAAGGGATCGAAGACCACGCCCGCGAGCGGGAGACCGTAGAAGATGATCACGAGCTGCACGAGGAGCGGCGTGCCGCGGATGATCGAGATGTAGGCGCGGGCGAGCCCGCTCACCGCGCGCCGCTTCGACATCCGCGCGAGCGCCACGCCGAGCGCGATCGCCAGGCCGATCACGAAGCTGATCGCCGTGAGCGGGATCGTCGCGGTGACGGTGGCCCTGAGCATCGGAACCAGGTTGCGGCGCACCATGTCCCAGGTGCTCGCGCCGTGCCGGTCCGCCTGGGCCGCCGCGCCGAAGAACTGATCCGAGATGCGCTGCGCCGTGCCGTCGGCGCGGATCTCCGCCAGGCCGCGGTTGATCTCGGGCATCAGCCCGGAGTTCTTGCGGGCCGCGAACACCGACTCGGACCTGTCGGGAGTCTCCGCGGCGATCGTCACGGGCGCAGCGGGGTTCACCTTCAGGTAGTTGCGGACGACGCCGGTGTCGTTGACCACCACGTCGACCCGGCCCTGCGCCAGCACGTTGACCGCGTCGGTGAAGCTGTTCACCGCCTCGATCCGCGCGCCCGCCTTCTCCGCGACGCCGGACCAGCTGCTGGTGATGCTCTGCGCCGCCGTCTTCCCGCGGATGTCGGCGAGCGAGTGCACCGAGGTATCGCCCTTGCGCACCAGGATCGAGCCACCGGTCTGCAGGTACGGATCCGAGAGGTCGTACTTCGCCGCCCGCTCCGGGCTGGCCGTCACCTGGTTGGCGACGAGGTCGAACCGGCCCGCCTCCAGCCCCGCCATCATCGAGTCCCACGGCGTCTCGACGAATTCGACGCGCCGCCCTATTTTCGCGGCGATCGCGGTGATCATCTCCACGTCGTAGCCGGTGAGCCTCCCCGAATCGTCGTGGTAGCTGTACACCTGGTACACGCCCTCGGTGCCCACCCGCAGCACGCCGCCGGCCGGGGGCACCGGCTCGGCCCGCACCGGCAGCGGCGCGGCGAGGACCACCACGGCGAGCAGTACGAGGAGCACGCGCCGCACGGCGGTCACGGGCTCGGGACGGGCGGCCGCATCCATTCCTCGTTCTTAGCACCGCGACGCGCTCGCCGGGGCCCGACCGCACCGTCGAACTTATTCAACCAAGGGGTTGAACTAGCCGCTCCGAGGGCGTATCGTCGTATTCAACACGCCGGTTGAATACGAAGGGAGGGCCACACGAACAACGACATCGACGACCTGTCCAAGGCGTTCGCCGCACTGGCGGACCCCACGCGCCGCGACATCGTCGCCCGCCTGTCCGACGGGGACGCCACACTCACGGAGATCGCGGAGCACTACGACGTGAGCATCCAGGCCGTCTCGAAGCACCTGGCGGTGCTCGAGACCGCCGGCCTGATCAGCAGGACCCGCCGCGCCCAGTCCCGGCCCGCCCACCTCGAAACCGAGGTCTTCGACCGCATGAACGGGTGGATCGAGCGGTACCGGCGCCGCGCCGAACAGCGCTTCCAGCGCCTCGACGCGGTCCTCGCCGAGATGAACGACACCGAGATGAACGACACCCCAGCAGATACCGAAGGAGCACCGTCATGACCATCGTCAACGCAGAGGCCCGCATCGAGGCCTCCACCGAGGTCCCCAGCATCACCATCACCCGCGACTTCCGCGCCACCCCCGCACAGTTGCACCGCGCCCACACCGACCCCGAGATCTACGCGCGCTGGGTGGGACCGTCGGACATCGCCACCGAGATCGTGCACTGGGACGCACGTACCGGAGGCAGCTGGGCGTACGTGAACGTGCGCGGCGACGAGCGCTACTCGTTCCACGGCAGCTTCCACGACGTGACGCCCGACCGGATCGTGCAGACCTTCACCTTCGACGAGTGGCCCCAGTCGGTCTCGCTGGAGACGATGACCTTCGAGGACCTCGGCGACGGCCGCACCCGCCTGCACGCCACGTCGCTGCTGGACAGCTTCGCCTCGCGCGACGGCATGCTCGCCAGCGGAATGGAGAAGGGCATCGTCGACGGTTACGCCAAGCTGGACGAACTACTCGCGTCCGGCGCGGTCCAGTAGCTACCGTCAGGGGCATGACCGACGACGCACGGGTACGCACGCACGGCGAGGGAGCCGGATGAAGGTCCCTCGCCTGCGCGCCGACTACGGGTCGATCCTGCTCGGCTCCGCCGACGAGAGCCCGCGCACCACTCGGATCCGGATCCAGCTGGTGCTCACCATCGGCGTGCTCGGCGCCAACGTGGTCGGCGTCGTCCTGTCGATCGCCCTGGCGCTGGTGGGCATCCCGAAGCCCGCGATCCCGTGGAGCGCCTGGTGGATGCCCTTCCTGGTGATGCCGGTCTACATCGGGATCGCCTTCCTCATCGGGGTCGTGCTGGGCACGGTCCGGCTGGTCCACTCGCTGCGCTGGTCGATCCGGGGCGACGCGCCCACCGCCGCGGAGGCCCGCGCGGCGATGACCGCGCCGTGGCGGCTCACCCTGATCCAAGCGCTGCTCTGGGCCGGCGGCACGATCATGGTGACGGTGGGCTACGGCATCGTCGACCCCGAGCTGATCCCGAAGGTCGCCCTGGTCACCGGCCTCAGCGGAGTCGTGGTGTGCGCCATCTCCTACCTGATCACGGAGTTCGCCCTGCGCCCCGCGGCGGCGCAGGCCATCGAGTCCGGGTACCCGATCGGTGGCCGCAGCCGGTTGCGGGTCCGGGCGATCACGGCCTGGGCCGTCGGCTCGGGCGTGCCGATCATCGGGATCTTCTTCGTGGTCGGCTTCGCCACCGTCCGCGACGACACGTCCACGACGGACGTCTTCATCGGCGTCACCACGATCGCCGCGATCGCGCTGCTCACCGGGCCCCTGCTCACTCTGCTGGGCGCCGACACCGTCGTCGGGCCGTTGCGCGTGCTCCAGCGCGCCCTGCGGCGCGTCCGGGACGGCGAGAACGACGTCACGATCCGGGTCTTCGACGGTTCCGACATGGGCGAGCTGCAGGCCGGCTTCAACGAGATGACCAGCGGCCTGGTCGAACGCGAGCGGCTGCGGGACCTGTTCGGCCGGCACGTGGGCCGCGACGTCGCCGAGCAGGCGCTCGGCTGGGGCGTGCAGCTGGGCGGCTCCGAGCAGGTGGTGGGCGTGCTGTTCGTCGACATCGTCGGGTCCACGACGTTGGCGCGGGAGCGCCGGGCGACGGAGGTCGTCGCGCTGCTCAACCGGTTCTTCGAGGTGATCGTCACCGCCGTCGAGGAGAACGACGGCCTGGTCAACAAGTTCGAGGGCGACGCCGTGCTCGCCGTCTTCGGCGCCCCGCTCCCCCACCCGGACCCCGCGGGCGGGGCGCTGCGCGCCGCCCGGCAGATCGCCGACCGCCTGCCGTCCGCGGTCCCGGACCTCGCGGCCGGTATCGGCGTCTCCTACGGGGTGGTCGTCGCCGGGAACGTGGGCGCGATCGAGCGGTACGAGTTCACCGTGATCGGCGACCCGGTCAACGAGTCCGCGCGCCTGTCCGAGGTGGCCAAGCGCGACACCTCCCTGCCCGTCGCCTCCGAGCCCGCGGTGATGGGCGCCCGCGAGGCCGAGTCGCAACACTGGCGGTTCACCGACGAGCTGGAACTGCGCGGGCGCAACGAGACCACCCGGCTCTACGCGCCGCGCGCCGCCCGCGGGGCCAGCACCAGCACGTCGTCGACGAAGGTGGTCCCGCCCACCGTGAACTCGCGCGTCCCCGCGGCGACGAACCCCGACTTGGCGTAGAACCGCTTCGCGCGGGCGTTGTCGGCGTTCACGCCGAGCCACAGCGGCTCGCAGGCCGCCTCGAGCACCGCCGCGTCGAGCAGGGCGCGCGCCACCCCGGCGCCGTGGTGGTCCGGATCCACGTACAGCTTGGACAGGTAGGCCGACGGTGCTCCGCTCAGGCTCTCCGGCCCCTCGGCGACATCACCGTGCAGCACCAGGGCGTACCCGATCGGCGCCACCGCGCCGTCCGGGCGAGGAGCACCGTCGGCCACCAGGACCCGGTGACCGGGCTCGGCGATGTGCCCGGCGAACGCGGCCGCACTGAGGTGCGCGGCGATGAAGGCCTCGATGTGCTCGCGCGGGAGCGAGGGCGGGCAGGCGAGCGGGAAGGTGCGCGCGGCCAACTCCGCGACCGCCGCGGCGTCCTCCGCCCGCGCGATCCGGACCGGTGTAGGGATCATCACTCCACCTCACTCCCGCCCGAGTAGCCGGTCGGTCTCGCGGCGCTCGCGCTTGGTGGGCCGGCCGGAGCCGCGGTCGCGGTGCGGCATCGAGGCCAGGATCTCCCGCGGTGGCGGGGGCGGGCTGTTGTCGATGTAGCAGGTGGCGGCCACGGGCGCGCCGACCCGCTTGGCGATCAGCGAGGCCACCTCGACGATCCGCTCGCGGCCGGCGAGCCGCAGCCGGACCTCGTCACCCACCACGATGTGCTGGGCCGGTTTGGCGGTGGCGCCGTTGATCCGCACGTGCCCGCCGCGGCACGCGGTGGCGGCGGCCGACCGCGTCTTGGTCAGCCGCACCGCCCACAGCCAGGCGTCGACCCGCACGGCTCAGCGCGCGCGGAGCAGGCGCGACAGCCCGACTGCGCCCAGCACGCCGAAGGCGATCAGGAGCAGCAGGCCCACGCCGGCCCCGCCGAGGATCCAGCCCGCCGCCACGATGATCACCGCGGGCGCCGCCATGGCCGCCACCAGCCCGGGGTGCTGCTTCACGACGTCCAGCGCGGCCTGCTTGCGCGCGGGATCGAGTTCTTTTCCAGCCATGTCACCAATGTACGCATTCCCGGCAGGGCAAGATCGGGGCATGACGGTGCTGGCACTCATGCGACACGGCGAGGCGGGCATGTCGATCCCCGACGAGGCCCGCCCGATCACGGACAACGGCAGGGAGCAGGCCCGCCGGTCCGGGCAGTGGCTCGTCGAACAGGGGCTCGCCCCCGACCACGCCCTGGTCTCGTCCGCCCGGCGCACCGTCGAGACCTTCCACGCGACGGGCCTGCGTTGCCCGATGACCGCGACCGAGGAGCTGTACTCGTGCCCGGGCCGGCGAGTCCTGGACGAGATCAACGGCGTGCCCGGCGACGTGCCGGTCCTGCTGGTGGTGGCGCATTTCCCGGGCCTGCCCGACGCGGCCGCCGAGCTGGACCCGGGAGCGGAGCTGCCTGGCTTCGCGCCCGGCACCGTCGTCCTGCTGGACCTCGACGACGGTCCGGCCGCGCCCGGTTCGGGGCGGCTGCGCGCGTGGTTCACCCCGTAGGATGCCCGCCATGGGCACCCTGATCCTGCTGCGGCACGGCAAGTCCGCGTACCCCGACAAGGTGCGCGATCACGACCGGCCCCTCGCGCCGCGCGGGGTCCGGCAGGCGGGGCTCGCGGGCAAGGCCCTGCGCCGGTACGGGCACGCGGTGGACCTGGTGCTGTGCTCCACCGCCGAGCGCGCCCGGGCGACGCTGGCGCAGGCCGCCGTCGACGCGCCGGTGCGATTCCTGCCGGAGCTGTACGGCGCGAGCGGCGCCGAGATCCTGGCACTGGTCGACGCCGAGCGGGGTGAGGCGGCGACGGTGCTGGTCGTCGGCCACGATCCCGGCCTGCCCGAGGCTGCGCAGATCCTCGACCCCACCTTCACCTTCGCCAAGTTCCCGACCTCGGCCTTCGCCGTGGTCCGCGACGGCCACGCGGAGCTGCACATTCCTCGCTAACGTGGGGATGTGACGGTACGCGCGCGCTTCGAGAACTCCGCAGGCTCACTGTTCACCGACGGCCTGCGGGGCGTCCTCGCGGCCCACCCCGACGCGGCATGGCACGACGCCGGCTTCGTCGCGCGCCGCACGCCGCGCGGCTCCGGGGTCGCGCTGGTCTCCGGCGGCGGCTCCGGGCACGAGCCGCTGCACGTGGGCATGGTCGGGGCGGGCCTGCTCGACGCCGCATGTCCCGGGCTGATCTTCACCTCCCCCAACGCCGTTCAGGTGGCGGCCGCCACCCGCTTCGTGGACACGGGCGCCGGCGTGCTGCACATCGTGAAGAACTACACGGGCGATGTCATGAACTTCGCGGTCGCCCGCCGCCTCGTGGCGGCGCCGGACGGGGACGCTCCCGCCGTCGCCACCGAGGTCGTGCTGGTCGACGACGACGTCGCCACCGACAGCGATTCCGGCCCGGGCCGCCGGGGCACCGCGGCCACGATCGTGGTCGAGAAGATCTGCGGCGCGGCCGCGGACGAGGGACGCCCGCTGGCCGAGGTCGCCGCGGTCGGGCGGCGCGTCGCGGCCCGCGCGCGGTCGATGGCCGTGTGCTTCTCGGCATGCACCGTCCCCGGTTCGGGCGCACCGTCGTTCGACCTGACCGCCGGGCACATGGCCTTCGGCGTGGGCATCCACGGCGAGCACGCCCGCGAGGAGCGGCCCGCGACCGCCGCCGAGGAGATCGTCACCGACCTCCTCGCCCGGATCCTGCCGGGCACTGGCCTGGCCTCCGGCGGGCGGGCGCTGGTGGTGGTGAACAACCTCGGCGCGGTCACCGATCTGGAGACCGGCGTGCTCTTCGCGGAGGCCGTGAAGCAGTTGGGCGAGCGCGGGATCGAGGTCACGCGCTCCCTGGTGGGGCGGTTCGTCACGGCGCTCGACATGGCGGGCGCGTCGCTCACGGTCGTCCCCGTCGACGACGAACTCCTCGCACTCTGGGACGCGCCCACCGCGGCGCCGGGGTGGCCGCACGCGGCCGCGGCACCGTCGCACCTGGATCCGCTCGCGCAGGCCCGGCCGGACGACGGTGCCGACCGCGGCGAGCCGAACGCCTGGCTGACGGACTTCGTGGGCCGCGTGCAGCGGTCCGTCGACGAGCTGACCGAGCTGGACCGCCGGGCCGGCGACGGCGATTTCGGCACGAACATGGCCGCGGCGCTCGGGCACTTCCCGCTTCCGCTGCGCGGCACCGACGGCGAGGTCCTCGGGGCGCTGGCCACCTCCTACCTGGTGCGGGCGGGCGGCACGTCCGGCGCGGTCTTCGGGACCTTCTTCACCGAGCTCGGCCGGGCCCTGCAGCCCGACGGTGCCGGAGTGCACCCGGGAGACGCGACTGCCGGCGTGCGCCCGGGAGACGCGGCTGCCGGCTTCACCGCAGGCGTGCGCGCCGGGCTCGACGCGGTGGTCGAGCTGGGCGGCGCACGGGTGGGCGACAAGACCGTCGTGGACGCGCTCTCCCCCGCCGCCGATGTGCTCGACGGGGGCGGCTCGCTCGCCGACGCCGCCGCGGCGGCCGCCGAGGGCGTCGCGGCGACGGCGGACAGCGCGGCCGCCCGCGGCCGGGCGAGCTACCTCGGCGACGCGGTGCGCGGCGTACCGGATCCCGGTGCGCTGGTGATGTCCTGGCTGTTCGAGGCCGCCGCGCGGCGAGGCACCGTCAGGCGGTGACGGGCGCGGGGCGGGCGCCGGCCGGACCGGCGAAGACCGTCCGCCCCAGGCCCTGCCAGATCAGGAGGACCACACCGAGGGTCAGCGAGACGGCGCCGGCGGGGACGTCGAGCGGCCAGTAGCAGAGCGCACCGACGGCGATCATCGCCACGCCGATGCCGATGCACAGGCGCAGGCTCTGCTGGGCCATCGGGATCATCTTGCGGCCCGTGGCCCACAGGCTCACCGGCGTGCGGCGCAGTACCTCGCTGATCGCCACGGTGAAGAAGGCGGTGACCACGAAGGTGCAGACCGTGAGGATCGGGGCGTAGACGTCGAACCGGAAGCGCTGGATGGTGGGCGCCAGCTCCTGCAGCGCGAAGGCGTGCACGAGGAAGATGCCGAAGGAGCGGTCCGAGGCGGTCTTGAGGAACCGGTCCCAGAAGGAGCCGGGCGTGCGGTAGTCGGACCAGTAGGTGCCGGCGGCGTAGAGCGCGAGGATGATCATCACGAACATCACCGCGGCGTACGGGTGGAAGACGTTCGCGGCGTCCGTCGGGAACATCCCCTCCATGCTGGTCTTGTAGCCGTACACGATGAGGGTGACCATGACGACGCCGATCGCGACGGCGACGACCCGGCCGCGGAAGCGCGCCATCCAGGTACGCACCGCGTCCAGGTGCATGGCCGCCAGGCAGCCCAGCAGCGTGAAGAACTGGTACGGGAAGATCGTCGCCGGCAGGTGGTTCCACAGCTTCGCGAGCAGCCCGTAGTTGAACATCTCGGGGCGTGCGGTGGTCATGTAGTGCAGCAGGATCAGGTGGAAGACGAAGCTCGCCGCCAGCAGGTACCGGTGGTAGCCCATCGTGGCGCGGAGGAACTTCAGCAGGAACGGGAAGATCAGGTACACCTGCATCGTCACGAAGACGAAGTAGAGGTGGTACCAGGCGTCGCCGGTGAGCAGGTCGTACCCCAGCACCTTGAGCGCCGCCTTGGTCGACTCCCAGGTCTCGAAGGTGCGCGTGACGTTCGAGAACGCCGGCGGCCACATCACGTACATGTGATAGAGCCAGTAGAAGACGGTCCAGGCCAGGAAGGGCAGGCCCACCGCCTTGTACCGGCGCCGCCAGAAGTCGATCGGGTCGAGCTTGCGGTCGCGGTACTGGTAGACCAGCACGAAGCCGGTGAGCGCGAAGAAGGCATTGCGGGTGTAGTGGAAGATCGTCTGGACCGCGTTGGAGGCGACGCTGAACGGGAACGTCGTGCCGGAGACGCAGTGGTCGAAGATCACGCCCGCGAAGGTCACGATCCGCACGATGTCGAGCTCGAAGAGGTGGCCCGACTTGCGCTTCGGCGCCGCCTCGGGTTCGGGGGCGGCGGGCGCGGCGCGCTCGGCTCCGGCCGTCGGCTCCACGCCGCGTTCGCTCATCGTCTGATCCACCACTGACTAACAATCCTCGATACAGAACAGCAATACCTGGTCACAGGCCCTTCGTACGGTATCCGGTGTCCGACGACGACACCAACTCAGCGGCACACCTCCCAGGACACTGCCAGCGACGACCTTCCAGCGTGGCGTGTTCGCTCATGCCGGCCCGCACGAGTGATCGCGAAATCCATGCGTGCCACGCATGGCTTGCATCACCGCAGTTCAGCGGCCAATTTTCGCGGGAGGGCCATGCGTCGCACGCATGGCCCAGGTCTCCAGCCCGACGGTGACCGGCGCCGATCCGCGGCCCCGGCGTTCGCTCCCCCACCGGACGCCGTGCGCCCGATGAGGGGTCGACTGTCCCCTGCGCGGCGCCGACTCCCCCACTAGACGCCAGCTCTCCCCCACCACACGGCCCGCGGGCGGCACCGTCGGGCAGGGGCAGGGCATGCGCGGCACGCATGACCCTCGCAAAAACAGGCGTTGATCTGCGGAAACGCGGGTCATGCGTCGCGCGCATGGCTTTTGCGAGCGCTCGCGCGCGCCGTCAGTTGGCGGTCCAGCCTCCGTCCATCGTGTACGAGGCGCCGGTGACCATCGCCGCGGCGGGACTGCACAGCCACGCCACCAGCCCCGCGACCTCGTCGGGCTCGATGAGCCGCTTGATCGCGGGACGGGCGAGGAAGACCTCGTCGGTGACCTGCTGCTCGGTGATGCCGTGGGCGGCGGCCTGCTCGGCGATCTGCTTCGTGACCAGCGCGGTGCGCACGTACCCGGGGTTCACGCAGTTGCTGGTGACGCCGTGCTCGCCGCCCTCGAGCGCCGTCACCTTGGACAGGCCCTCCAGGCCGTGCTTCGCGGCCACGTACGCCGCCTTGTACTTCGAGGCGCGCAGCCCGTGCACCGACGAGACGTGCACGATCCGGCCGAAGCCGCGCTCGTACATGGCCGGCAGCGCCGCGCGGGTGAGCAGGAAGGGCGCCTCCAGCATGAGCGTGAGGATGCGGTGGAACCACGCCGGGTCGAAGTCGGCGATCGGCGCGACGTGCTGCACCCCGGCGTTGTTGACCAGCACGTCGATGTCGAGCCGCAGGTCCGCCAGTGCAGCCGTGTCCGTCAGGTCCAGCTCCAGCGCGGTCCCGCCGATCTCGTCCGCGAGCGCCGCGGCGGCAGCGCCGTCGCGATCGACGATCGTGACCACGGCACCGTCGGCGGCGAGACGGCGCGCGACGGCCGCACCGATCCCCGCGGCACCGCCCGTCACCATCGCCTTCACGCGCCGGCTCCCGCGCGCTCGGCCCGCAGCGCCGCGCGGTCGGCTTCGTCGATCGACGCCAGGTCGATCCCCCGCGTCTCGCGGACGAAGAAGACGGCGACGAAGGTGATCCCGCACGCGATCGCGAGGTACACCGCGACCGGCACCGACGAGTGGTAGTTCTTCAGCAGGCTGGTCGCGATGATCGGGGCGAGCGAGCCCGCGGCGATCGAGGTGACCTGCGCCGCCAGCGAGACGCCCGAGTAGCGCATGCGGGTCGGGAAGGACTCGGCCATGATCGCCGGCTGCGGCGCGTACATCAGCGCATGGAACATCAGGCCGATCGTCACCGCGGCCACCACGACCGCACCGTGCCCGGTGTCGAACATCGGGAAGGCGAAGAAGCCCCACGTCGCCCCCAGCGCGGCGCCCGCCCAGTACACCGGGCGGCGGCCGATGCGGTCGGTGAGCGCGCCCGCGAGCGGCATCACCGCGAAGTGCACCGCGTGCGCGATGAGCAGCCACAGCAGGATGTGCGCGGTGTCCATCTTCACCACGGTCTTGAGGTACGTGATGGAGAAGGTGACCACGAGGTAGTAGAAGATGTTCTCGCCGAAGCGCAGGCCCATGGCGGAGAGCACGCCGCGCGGGTAGCGCTTGACGACCTCGACCACGCCGTACGAGACGGCCTTCTCCTTCTCGATCTCCCGCTGGGCCTCCTTGAAGATCGGCGACTCGTCGACCTGCGTGCGGATGTAGTAGCCCACCAGCACGATCACCGCGGACAGCCAGAAGGCGATGCGCCAGCCCCACGCGAGGAAGTCCGCCTCGGACAGCGCGTTGGTCAGGATCAGCAGCACGACGGTGGCGGCCAGGTTGCCGCCCGGCACGCCGGCCTGCGGCCAGGACGCCCAGAAGCCGCGGGAGCGGTTCGGGCTGTGCTCCGCGACGAGCAGCACGGCGCCGCCCCACTCCCCGCCGACGGCGAAGCCCTGGATGAAGCGCAGCACCACGAGCAGGAAGGGCGCCCAGTAGCCGATCTGGTCGAAGGTCGGCAGGCAGCCCATGAGGAAGGTGGCGACGCCGACCATGAGGATCGAGACCTGCAGCAGCTTCTTGCGGCCGAGCTTGTCACCGAGGTGGCCGAAGACGATGCCGCCGATCGGCCGGGCCGCGAAGCCCACCGCGTAGGTGACGAAGGCCGCGATGATGGCGTCGTACTCGCTCGCGCCGGCCCGGAAGAAGATCTTGTTGAACACCACCGTGGCGGCGATGCCGTAGAGGAAGAACTCGTACCACTCGACGACCGTTCCGGCCATCGACGCGGCGACGATCTTGCGCAGGCCCCCGGGTCGTTCGAGGGACCGCTGGTCGTTGTGCGCCATATCCACTCCTTGTGTGACGGATCACGACGGTGCCGAGCTGTGACACACGCCATGTTTCACGAAGTATGTATGGATAAAATCGCAGAGACAATGGCCACAGCCGCGGATCGGATCTGCATCGATGCACACCCCTGAGCCGAGCGCCGACGGGCTGCTCACTCTCCTCGCCGTCGCGCGCACCGGCCGCTACACCGCCGCCGCGGACCTGCTGGGCGTCAACCACACCACCGCCTCGCGCCGGGTCGCGGCCCTGGAAAGGGCGCTCGGCGGGCCCCTGCTGGCCCGCACGGCCGCCGGCTGGGAGCTCACCGACCTGGGACGGACCGCCGTCGGAGCCGCCGAACGGATCGAGGCCGTGCTGCACGGCCTCGACGCCGATACCGACCACGACCTGCACGGCACGGTGCGCATCGCGGCGACCGACGGCTTCAGCGCGCGCGTCGTCTCACCCGCCGTCGCGCGGCTCGGCCGGGCGCACCCGCGCCTGTCCGTCGACCTGCTGACCGTCACGCGGCGGGCACCGTCGACCCGCTCCGGCGTGGACATCGAGGTGGTCGTGGGCCGGCCCGAGACCTACCGGGTGGAACCGATGCTGCTCGCGCCCTACCGGCTCGGCCTGTACGGCTCCCGCGACCACCTCGAGGCCGACGGTGCCCCGCGGCGGCCCCGGGACCTGGCCGGGCGGCCGCTGATCTACTTCATCGACTCGATGCTCACGGTCGACGATCTCGACCTCGCCCGGACCGTGGTGCCCGGTATGACCGACCGGCTCAGCTCGACCAACGTGCTGGTCCACGTCGAGGCGACCTGCGCCGGCGCCGGCCTGGGCCTGCTCCCCTGCTTCCTCGCCGACGCCCGGCCCGAACTGGTGCGCGTCCTGCCCGACGAGGTCGCCGTGGAACTCGAGTACTGGATGGTGGTGCGGCCGGAGGCGGCGCAGCGGCGCGAGGTGGCCGCGGTGGTCGGCGCGCTGCGGGAGCAGGTCGACGGCATGCGGGCGGCACTGCTCGGCACCGCGCCGACCCGTTAGACCAGGTCGTCGAGGCGGATGTACTCGTCCTGCAGCAGGCGCGCGGCGAGCGCGGTCTTGGTCGCGCCCGGCCGTCCGGCCGCGACGTACTTCGCGCGGATCCGCGCCACGTGCTCGGCCACCGTGCACTCCGCGATGAACAGCCGGCGCGCCGCGGCCGCCTTGCTGTCCGTGCGCAGCCAGGCCCGCAGCACCTCGACCTCGCGGTCGGTGAGCCACACCCGGTCGTGGCCGGGTACGTCGGCCACCGCCTCGGTCAGCACTGCGGTCATCTCGCCCCCTGCCGGATCGTCGGATCTTCGATCGCACGGCCACGCCGGAATCCCGGCGCCGTCGGCTTCGACGCTAGTGCCCGGCTCCGGACGGCGGAAGCGGGTACGTCCCGTCCGGGGATTCCCCCTCATCGTGCACCTCGACAACGAAATGACGGATCCGAGAGGATCTTTCGTTGGTCGGCGAAAGCCGCTGGCCGGGGGCGTATCGTCGTTCCATGACCGGACCCGAGGCGGGCGTCCAGACGACGGCGGACCGCCCAACGCACACCGTCGGCATCGTCGAGGACCACGCGCTCATCGTGCTCGGCTTCGAGACGAGCCTGGCCGCCGCCCCGGACCTGGCCTTCACCGGGCACGCCGCGACCGTGGACGATCTGCTGGTCCGCGGCACCCCCGACGTGGTGGTGCTCGACCTCCTGCTCGCCGACGGCACCGCCCCCGAGGCCAACATCGAGAAGCTGCACGCCGCAGGCGCCCGGGTGCTCGTGTACACGGGCAGCTTCGACACCGACCCGTACCTGGCGCGCCAGGCCGCGCGGTGCGGGGTGTGGGGCATCGTCCCGAAGACGGTCAGCGGCGCCGAACTCGTGCAGGCCGTCCGGGACACCGCGGACGGGCACCCCGTCGTGACCACGGAGTGGGCGGCCGCGATCGACGGCGACCCCGACTTCAACGACGTGGGCCTGAGCCCCCAGCAGCGGGAGGTCCTGGCGCTGTACGCGTCCGGCGAAACGACGGCCCGCGTCGCCGAGTTGACCGTGCTCGCCCCGAAGACGGTGGAGACCTACATCGAGCGGATCCGCGGCAAGTACGCGCTGCAGGGCCGGCCCGCGGAGACCAAACTGCACATGTACCAGCGGGCCGTCGAGGACGGATTCCTGCAGGCACCGCGCAGGCGGCGGTGGCCGCGCTGACCGCCGGCGCCCCGACCACCGGCGGCGCCCCCACACCCGGCGCCGACGAACGCCTGACCCGCGTCTTCACCCGCTTCATCGCCGCCGGCTACCTCTTCGACCTGGTCACGACCTTCCCCGCGATCCTCGACGCCCACCGGGTGGCCCCCGTCCTGACGGTGATCACCACGATCGCGGTCTACGGCAGCGGCGCCGCGCTGCTGCCCGCCAGCTTCGCGCGGGCCTACCGCCCCGTGATCGGGCGGGCCGCCGCGGTCACGGGGGCCGCCTTCCTCGGCGCCGTGCTGCTCTGGCTCGCCGTCGACGCGGTGACGCCGCTGCAGCTGACCGGCGACCACTTCCTCTACTACATCCCCGCGCTCGCGGCGATGGCCGTCGCGATGCCCGCGCGGCCCCCGGCCGCCGTCGCCTACTTCGTCGCCGTCGTCCTCGGCACCGTCGCGCTCAACCACCGGGTCGGGGCCTCCCGCGACCCCTACCTGCCCGACCTCCTGTTCTCCCTGGTCTTCTGCGCGGTCTTCCTCTCCGCGTCGATCATCGCCTGGCGGGCCGGCCGCCGCCTCGACCTCGCCCACGCCGAGGCCCTCGAGGCCACCGCCGCGGACGCCTCCGCCCAGGCCCGCGGCGACGAGGAGCGGCGCTTCGCCGCCCTGGTGCACGACGACGTGATCGCGACGCTCCTCGCCGCGACCCGCGTCGACGACGCCGCCGCGATCGCCGAGCACGCCCGGACCGTGCTCACCGCCGTCGACGACTACGAGGGACACGCCGACCGCGACGACGCTCCCGCGGCGGACGCCGCCGCCGTCCTCGGTGCCGCCGTCGGCCGCATCGCGCCCCACGCCCGCTGGTCGGCGCGGGTCGCGCCGGACGCCCGCCGGGTACCGTCGGACGTCCTGACCGCGGCCTCCGCGGCCTCCGCCGAGGCGCTGCGCAACGCCCACCGGCACGCCGGGCCGGACGCCCGGGTGACGGTACGCGCGGACTTCGACGCCGCCGGCGTCACGGTGACCGTCCACGACGACGGCCCCGGCTTCGACCCGCGCACCGTCGCGGCCGACCGGCTCGGCGTGGCCGGCAGCATCGTCGGCCGGATGCGGTCCATCCCCGGCGGCGGGGCCCGCGTCGAATCCGCGCCGGGCGCGGGCACCGTCGTCACGATCCGGTGGGCGCGATGAGCACGAGTGCCGGTGCGGACGACGTCCGCGACATCGTCGGCATGCGCAGCCGCGGGGCGACGGTGCTGGTCTGGGCGTTCGTGGCGACCTTCGCGGTGCTTGCCGGCTACGCCCGCGCCGACCTCGACCGGGCGTGGCCGCAGGCCGTCGGGCTGGCCGCCCTCCTGGCCGGGGCGCTCGCCCTGGTCCGCGCCCCGGGCGACCCGCCGGCGCTGCGGTGGACCGCCGTCGTCGCGGCCGGCGGCCCGGTCTCCGCGCTCAGCGTCTTCCCCTTCCTGCCCGCCGAGTACGCCTTCGCGCTGACCACCTGGCCGATCGGCGGCTGCGCCGTCCTCACCTCCTACCTCGCGGTGCGCGGGCGCATCGCCGTCACGTGGCTGTCGGTCGCGCTCACCACCGCCGTCGTGGCCTGGTGGGCCGCCGACCGCGGGCACGGCGCGCTCGACGGGGTGCTCCGCTGCCTGCCGAGCACGACGGTCACCCTCACCGCCACGTTCTTCGCGCTGACGCTGCGCCCCGTCGCCCGGCAGACCTCCGTGATGCGCGCCCGCACCACCGAACGGCGCGCCGCGGAGGCGGCGGCCGAGACGGCCCGCGAGGAGCGCGGCCGGCGCCGCGACTTCCTCGACCGCGAGGCGCGGCCGATGCTCGAGCGACTTGCGACCGGCGCGCCGCTCACGGAGACCGAGCGGCTCGAGTGCCGCATCGTCGAGGCCCGACTCCGCGACTCGGTGCGGGCCGCCGGCCTGCTGTCCCCCCGGCTGACCGCCGCCGCCGACCGTGCCCGCCGGCGCGGCGTCGAGGTGGTCCTCCTCGACGACGGTGGCCTGCGCGACCTGCCGCCGCCCGCCGCCGCCGCGATCCGCGACCGGATCGCCGACGCCGTCGAATCCCTCGACCGCGGCTCGGTCACCGCCCGCGCCGTGCCGCCGGGACGCGCGCTCGCCGCCACCGTCCTCCTGCGCGACGGTGACGGGAGCACCACCCGCATCGAGCTGCCCGTCCCGTCATGACCGCGCGCACCCCGGCACGACGATGCGGGAGCCGACCGGTTCGCGCTAGACTGTCCGCTTGACCATGAGCGCATCGACTACCGGCGGAGGGCCCTCGTTCACCCCCGAGGACCTGATCGGATTCTTCGGGGCGCCGACGGTGCGCCGGGCGGGTGAGTACGTGGGCACCGGCCTCGTCGGCGACCTGGAATGGGACGACGAGAAGCGCCTCGTCTCCGGTGCCGTCGCCGGGACCCGCGAGTACGACACCAAGGTCTGGATCGAGCCGGGCGCCTCCGGCTGGCGCCCCGTCCGCTGCATCTGCACCTGCCCGGTGGCCCTGAACTGCAAGCACGGCGCCGCCCTGCTGCTCGAGCTCACCGCGGAGGACGTCGAGGAGAGCACCGCCGAGCAGCCGGAGCAGTGGGAGCAGCAGCTCGCCGCACTGCTCCCGGAGGCCCCGCGCACCAGCGCGGCCGTGCTGCCCGTGGCACTGCAGTTCGACGTGGACGAGCGCGGCGTCGTCTCCGGGCAACGGCTGCAGGTGCGGCTGGCGACGCCCGGTATGCGCGACGGCTCGTGGGTCGCCGGGGACGTGCGGTGGCGCACCATCGCGACCGCGCCGCGCGTCGCGCCCGCCCAGCGCGATGCGCTCGCGCCGCTGGCCCAGCTCATCACCTGGTCGCTGTACGGCGTCGACGCCTGGGCCGACCTCGGCATGGTCGAGACCCCGCTGCTGTGGGACCAGCTGCGCGCCGTCCGCGACGCCGGCGTGCCCCTGCTCACCAAGAAGGCCCGCGGGGCGGTGCGCCTCGGGCCGCCCACCCGCCTCGGCCTCGTGACCCGCGCGGTCGACGGCACCGTCGAACTGGACCGGGAGGTCGACTTCGGGGACGGTCCACGGCCCTTCACCGGCGGGCTCCTCGGCGCGCACCGCGCGCTCGGCGTCTTCCAGCAGGACGGCGACGTGCTGCGCCTCGCCCCGCTCGAGACGCCCCTCTCGGCGCCGCAGACCACCGCGCTGCGCCGCTTCACCCCGGTCCGGGTCCCCGCCGAGGCGGTGCCGGAGCTGCGGGAGAAGTACCTGCCCTACCTCACCGCGGTAGCCCCCGTCCGCGACCCGGACCAACTGGTCGGCCAGGTCGAGGTGCTCGGGCCCGAGCTCCTGTGCACCGCCCGCTACTTCCCCGACGCCGCCGAGCTCGAGGTCGACTGGAAGTGGCGGTACACCGTTGTCAATCAGGGGGTCGGCGAGCCCACCGATTTCGCTCTGGGACGCGAGCCGGCCGGGCTCGCGGATGCCGTCGGGCAGCAGCGCATCACCCGCTCGATGGCGGTGGCGCTGCGCGAGGCCGCCGTCGGCGTCGATCACTCCCAGGGCCTGTACCGGGGCACCGAGGCGGCCGTCTGGCTCGCCGAGGTGGCGCCCGTGCTGCGGTCCGTGCCGTCCGTGATCGTCGAGGTCGTCGACGATCCCGGGTTCCGCTGGGCGGAGAGCTCGGCCTCGGTGTCCGTCCGGGTGCGGGGCGACTCCGACAACCCGTCGACAGACTGGTTCGACCTCGAGGTGGCCGTGGAGGTCGACGGCGAGGAGGTGCCCTTCCGGGACGTCTTCACCGCCGTCGCCGCCGGTCACGACACCCTCGTCACGCCCGGCGGCGTGCTCGCCCGGATCGACGGCGAGCGCTTCGACCGGCTGCGCGAGCTGATCGGCGAGGCCCGGGACCTGCCCGCTCGCGGTGCCCGTCGCGGGGCGCGGCCCGGCGGCACCGGCCAGGAACGCGACGGCCTGCGGATCAGCCGGTTCCAGGCGGGCCTGGTCGACGATCTCGCCGGTCTCGCCGACGCCACCGACTTCGACGGTGACTGGTCCCGCCGGGTCGGTGCCCTGACGGCGGGCGACCTGGCGCGGCAGGAGGCACCGTCGACGCTGCGGGCCGAGCTCCGCCCGTACCAGCGGGACGGCCTCGACTGGCTGGCGTTCCTCTACGACAACGACTTCGGCGGCATCCTCGCCGACGACATGGGCCTGGGCAAGACGGTGCAGACGCTCGCGCTGATCTGTCGCGCGCACGAGGGCGCCGCCGACGTGCCCCGGCCGTTCCTGGTGGTCGCGCCGACCTCCGTGGTGGGCAACTGGGCCGCGGAGTGCCGGCGGTTCGCGCCGCACCTGAGCGTCGCGGTGGTCTCGGAGACCTCGCGGAAGTCGGGGGCGTCGATCGCGTCGGCGGTGGCCGGCGCCGACGTCGTGCTCACCTCGTACACGCTGCTGCGGCTCGACGCCGAGGAGTACGCCGCGGTGTCCTGGTCGGGCGTGATCCTCGACGAGGCGCAGTTCGTGAAGAACCCGCGGTCCAAGGCCTTCGCGGCGGTCACACTGCTGGACCGGCAGTTCACCCTGGCCGTGACCGGCACCCCGATGGAGAACCACCTCGAGGAGCTGTGGGCGCTCACCGCGCTGACCGTGCCCGGGCTGTTCCCCGGCCGGTCCTGGTTCGCCGAGGAGTACCGGCGGCCGATCGAGCGCGGCGGCGACGACGACCGGCTCGCCCGGCTCCGGCGGCGCGTGCGGCCGTTCATGCTGCGGCGCACCAAGGACCTGGTCGCGAAGGACCTGCCGGAGAAGACGGAATCCGTGGTCCAGGTGGAGCTCTCGGACGAGCACCGGCACACCTACGATCGGGTGCTCGCGGACCAGCGGGCCAAACTGCTGGGCCTGCTCGACGACTTCGAGGGCAACCGGTTCGAGATCCTGCGGTCGCTGACGATGCTGCGCCGGCTCGCCCTCGACCCGTCGCTCGTCGACGAGGACCTGGCGGTCGAGGACGTCGCCAAGCTGGACTTCCTCGCGGAGAAGCTGGACGAGCTCCTGGAGGAGAAGCACGCGGTGCTGGTCTTCAGCCAGTTCACCGGCTTCCTGCGCAAGGCCGCGGAGCGGCTCGACGAGGAGGGCGTGGACTACGCCTACCTCGACGGTTCGACCGCCGACCGCGCCGCCGCGATCGAGAAGTTCACCTCCGGTGAGGTGCAGGTCTTCCTGATCTCGCTCAAGGCCGGCGGCTTCGGCCTGAACCTGGTGCAGGCCGACTACTGCTTCCTGCTCGACCCGTGGTGGAACCCCGCGGCGGAGGCGCAGGCGATCGACCGCGCCCACCGCATCGGCCAGACCCGCAGCGTGATGGTCTACCGGCTCGTCTCCGCCGACACCATCGAGGACAAGGTGATGGCTCTGAAGGAGCGCAAGGCCGCGCTCTTCGAGTCGGTGGTCGGCGGTGAGGGCGGCTTCGACGCGCGGTTGGCCGCGTCGGACATCCGGGCGCTGTTCGAGGACTGACGGGGCGACTGCCGGCTACGCGCCGATCGCGAATTTCCGAAAGGCCATGCGCACGGCGCATACCTCCGTTTTCGCAGTTCACGCAACATATCTCGATCGCGAGCCATGCGCCTGGCGCATGGCTTCTTCATACGAGGCACCAGCCCCACGCACTCGCCTGCGAAGGCTAGGCACCTGCCACCGGCCGGAGGTACCACTCCCAGATCGGACCGTCCTCGGAATCGACTGCGTCGCCGATCTGCTCGAAGCCCAAGGAGGTGAGCACCCCCGTCGACGGTGACGGCTCGGCGAGGGTGTGCGCGAGGATCCGGTCCACGCCGGCGGCGCGGGCACCGTCGACCAGGGCGCGGGCTGCACCGACGCCGTATCCGCGGCCCCGGTGGCCGGGAGCGACCTCGTAGCCGATCTCGACGGCACCGTCGGAGGGCGGACCGTGGTAGCCGCCCGACCCGACCAATTCCCCTGCCTCGGAGAAGAACAGGTGCATCGACCATTCCGGTGCCGCACCGCCCCGCAGCGCGGCGATCGTGTGCCCGATCGCCTCGGGGAACTCGGGCCAGCCCGCGGGGATCGGCGACCCGATCTGTTGCTCGAACTCCGCGGGGTCCCGCTCCAAAGCCTCCAACAGGTCCGCGGTCACCGGGGCCACCCGCACCGTCGCGCTCGTCGTCATCCGACGAGCATCCGCCCGCCGGACGACGGCGCGCAACGGGTTTTCGCGGTCAGCCGCTCATGCCGCGGGCCAGCGGTGGCCGTTCCAGTTGGCGAGGCGCTCGGTGGGCCCGGCACCGTCGCGGGGTTCGACGACGGGGCCGAAGGGCACCCCCTCCATGCCCCGGATCTCCGCGGGGAGCGCGGCCTGCACCGCGGCCAGGGCACCCTCGACGATCGCGGGCTCGGCGAACTCCGCGGGCTGCCCCGTGGCGACGGCGATGTCCCAACCGTGGACCAGGGTCTCGTTGACGTACATGCCGAGCGCGGCGAAGCCGGGGACGACGCCCCACGGCACCGTGACCTCGCGCTCCAGCGGGGCCTGCGCCCAGGCGGCGAGGGCGCGTTCGCGGGTGTCGCCGTAGGCGGTGGCGCTGAAATCCTCGGCGAGGAAGGGCTGCCCCTCGACGGTGGCGACCTCGGCGAGCGCGACGGCACGCAGGCCGACGGCGCCGATGTGCTGGGCGAGAGCACGCACGTCGAACTCGTCGCACGGCGTGGGCAGGGCGAGCTGCTCCTCCGTGATGGTGGCCAGGAGGGACTGTACCCAGGCGCTGGCGGCGGCGTAGGCGGGACGGGGATCAAGGGCTGTTTCGGTCATGAGGCCATTCAAGAGCCCTGACATGACATCTTCTGTCATGTTTTTCTGGGAGTCTGAATCCATGCGCGCCGACCGGCTCCTCTCCGTCCTGATGCTGCTGCGCCACCGCGGCACCATGACCGCCGCGCAGCTCGCCGCGGAACTCGAGGTCTCCACCCGCACCGTGCTCCGGGACGTCGAGGCGCTGTCCACGGCCGGCGTCCCCGTCTACACCGACCGGGGCCGCAGCGGCGGCATCCGCCTGCTCCCCGGCTACCGCACCGACCTCACCGGGCTCACCCTCGGCGAGACCAAAGCGCTCCTCGCCGGGGCACCCGACTCCCCCGACTTCGCGGCGGCGATGCGCAAGGTCGCCGCGGCGGTGCCCGAGGCGCACCGTCGGGAAGCGGCGGCCGCAGCCCAGCGGATCCACGTCCGCCCCGACGGCTTCGCCCGGCCGCCCGACCCCGACCCCTTCCTCGGCGAGCTCCAGCGCGCGGTGATCGACGGCCTGCGCGTGCGCGCGGTGTACCGGCCGCGCGGAGGGGCCGCGGCGGAACGCGTGCTCGACCCCGTCGGGCTGGTGCACGCGGGACACGCCTGGTACCTGCTGGCCCTCCGCGACGGCGAGCGGCGCACCTACCGGACGTCGCGTTTCTCGGCCGTGACGGTGCTCGACGAACCGGCGGAGCGCCCGGCCGAGGTGGACCTCGCCGCCGAGTTCGAGGCGTCCCGGGAGTCCTTCCGCGGCGCCCTCCCCCGGATCGAGGTGCGCGTGCGCGCCGAGGGGTGGGTGTGGGAGAAGCTGGGCATGTTCGGCACGATCGTCACGCCGCCCGGGCCCGACGGTGCCGGGACCCTCGCCTTCGCCGATCGCGAGCGCGCCGTGTGGGCGCTGTGGGCCGCCCTGCCGGACGTGACCGTGCTCGATTCGCCCGAAATCAGTGCGGCGCTGCGCGGCCGGCTCGACGCGGCGACCCGGGCGATCAGCGCAGGGTGACCGTGATGGACGTACCCTTCGGCCCGGTGGCGGCGACGGCGCGGCCGGTGCGGTCACCGTCGGGGAAGTGGAGCGTGAGATCGGCGCCGTCGCCGGTGAAATTGCGCCACCACTGCTTCTTCTCCGGCATCGCGACGCCGATGACCACCTCGTTTCCGCGGCGGCGGTAGGCGACGGGCAATGTGAAGCTCTTTCCGGACTTACGGCCGGTGTAACTGACCGTGACCATCGACTTCCCCAGCGCGGGACCGATGATCGGCAGCGAGAAGAGCGGAGTGAAGGCGGTGTTGAACAGCTTGGCCGAGCGCTGGAACAGGTTCATACCACCAGGGTAGGCATACTGAGGGGGTGAAGCTGATCCTGAACATCATCTGGCTGGTGCTGTGCGGATTCTGGATGGCCGTCGGGTACGCGGTCGCCGGGATCATCTGCTGCGTGCTGATCGTGACCATCCCGTTCGGGCTGGCGTCGTTCCGGATCGCCAACTACGCGCTGTGGCCGTTCGGGCGGACCGTCGTGGACCGGCCTTCTGCGGGCGCGGCGTCGCTGGTCGGCAACATCATCTGGCTGCTGGTCGCGGGGATCTGGCTCGCCATCGGGCACATCCTGACCGGGATCGCGTTGTGCCTGACGATCATCGGCATTCCGCTGGCGATCGCCAACTTCAAGATGATCCGGCTCTCCCTGCTGCCGCTGGGCTCGGAGATCGTCTCCACCTCGTAGCGCACCCCGACTAGCGGCCCAGGATCACGCGACGCAGGTCGGGACGGCGCAGCAGCATCGCACCCCAGATCAGCACGCCGACGTAGGCGCCCGAGAGGACGTAGCCGGCGATCGGCTGGTCGGCGCGCAGGTTGATCGCCACCGCGCCGCCGAGGTACGCGGTGAGGTAGACGGCGCCGATCACCGCCGTCCGCGGGATCGTCCACAGCACGAGGCCGACCAGCAGGATCAGGCCGATGACCAGGATGTGCCGCTCCTGGAAGCCGAGGTTCAGCGTGCCCTCGATGACGGCCTGCGGCTTCGTCAGCTTGCCGATGACGTCGAAGGCCAGGAACGCCCAGACCAGCGCGGTGATCACCATCCCGGCGATCCAGGACTTCGACCTCCCCTGCGTGATCGTGGCGGTGTCACGGGCAGCGGTGGCGGTGGTGGTCATGGCGAACCCCTCAATCCAGTGTGTACGGTGTGAACATTTCGATGTTCACACCGTACACACAACCGATCGGTTGCGTCAATAGTCCGGCACCGCGGCGTCCCGTGGGGGAATCGGCACCGCGCGGGGGACGACGCCTCCCCCACCGCACGAGCGGCGTCTCATAGGGGACGGGACGCCGGGGCCGCGGATCGGCGCGGCGCGGGGGACGGAATGCGGCGCGGGGGACGACGACAGCACCACCGATTTCCAGCAATCGCTGGAGGCTCCGCGCAGTGATATGCAGATTGGGAGCAGGCGGCAGGACGTGGGGACGCGCGCGGCGGCTGAGACCATTGGCAGCGTCGCGAGCCGACTGCCGGACGAGGGGCGGTGGGAGGGGGCTCGGGCGAACGATTCTGCAGCGTCTGAGCCGCTAGGCGAAGGCGTGAAGCCCAGTGAGCCCGAGCCCCCTCCCACCGGCCCGGCCCCACGCACCGCCGGACAATGAAAACAGCCCCTGACCGCAATGGTCAGGGGCTGCTTTCAGCTAGCTACTTCACCGGTAACCATCGGAGAAGCCGTAGTCGTCGAGCGGCACCGCGGCGCCGGACGGGGCGCCGAAGGCACCCTCCGGACCGTAGTACTGATCGTCGAAGGTCGGCACCGAGTACGCGGCCGCGCGGGCCTCCTCGGTCGGCTGCACCTGGATGTTCCGGTACTTGTTGATGCCCGTACCGGCCGGGATGAGCTTACCGATGATGACGTTCTCCTTGAGGCCCACCAGCTTGTCGGAGCGGGTGTTGATCGCGGCGTCCGTGAGCACGCGGGTGGTCTCCTGGAAGGAGGCCGCCGAGAGCCACGAGTCGGTCGCGAGCGAGGCCTTCGTGATGCCCATGAGCACCGGACGGCCGGCCGCGGGCTCGCCGCCCTCGGCCACGACGCGACGGTTCTCCGCCTCGAACTCCGAGCGCTCCGTCAGCGAACCGGGCAGGAACTCCGTCGAACCCGAATCGATGATCGTCACGCGACGCAGCATCTGCCGGACGATGGTCTCGATGTGCTTGTCGTGGATCGACACACCCTGCGACCGGTACACCTCCTGGACCTCGTTGACCAGGTGCACCTGCACCTGACGGGGGCCCATGACGCGCAGCACCTCGTGCGGGTCGGCAGCGCCCTCGAGGAGCTGCTGGCCCACCTGCACGTGGTCACCGTCGGCCAGCAGGCGCTCGCTGCCGTCCTCGTGCTTGAAGACACGCAGGCGCTGGCGCTTGCTGATCTTGTCGTACACGACCTCTTCGCTGCCGTCGTCCGGCGTGATGGTGATCGTGTAGAACCGGTCGTCGTCCTCCAGGCGGATGCGGCCGGAGACCTCGGCGATCGGGGCCTTGCCCTTGGGGACACGGGCCTCGAACAGCTCGGTGACTCGCGGCAGACCGCCGGTGATGTCGTCACCGACGCCACCCTGGTGGAAGGTACGCATGGTCAGCTGGGTACCGGGCTCACCGATCGACTGCGCGGCGACGATACCGACGGCCTCGCCGATGTCGACGAGCTTGCCGGTCGCCATCGAGCGGCCGTAGCAGGTGGCGCAGACACCGGTGCCGGTGGTGCAGGTGAGCACGGAGCGCACCTTCACCTCCGCGATGCCGGCCTCGAGCAGCGCCTCGATCTGCGGGTCGCCCAGGTCGTGGCCGCGCTCGACGACGACGGTGCCGTCCTTGGCGACCGCGTCCTCGGCGAGGGTGCGGGCGTACGCCGAGGTCTCGACGTGCGCATCGCGGATCAGCGAACCGTCCGCCTGCACCTCGGCCAGCGGGACCACGATGCCGCGGCTGGTACCGCAGTCGGTCTCGCGGACGATGACGTCCTGCGAGACGTCGACCAGACGACGGGTCAGGTAACCCGAGTCGGCGGTACGCAGAGCGGTATCGGCCAGACCCTTACGAGCACCGTGCGTGTTGATGAAGTACTCGAGCACCGTCAGGCCCTCGCGGAAGGACGACTTGATCGGGCGCGGGATGAACTCACCCTTCGGGTTCGTCACCAGGCCCTTCATGCCGGCCAGGTTCCGCACCTGGGTCATGTTGCCGGTGGCACCCGACTTCGGGATCATCGTGATCGGGTTGTCGGCGGGGTAGAAGTCGTCGATCGCCTTACCGACCTCGTCCGTCGCCTGCTTCCAGATCTCGACCAGCGCGTCGCGGCGCTCACCCGAGGTGAGGGCACCGCGGGCGTACTTGCGCTCGATGCCGTCGGCACGCTCCTCGTAGCGGTCGAGGATGTCCTTCTTGCTCGGCGGAACGAGCACGTCGGACATCGAGACCGTCACGCCCGAGCGCGTGGCCCAGTAGAAGCCGGCGTCCTTGAGCTTGTCGACGGTCTGCGCGACCACGATCATCGGGTAGCGCTCGGCCAGGTCGTTGATGATCACGGCCTGACGCTTCTTCGGCATCTGCTCGTCCACGAACGGGTAGTCCGCCGGGAGCAGCTCGTTGAACAGCACGCGGCCCAGGGTGGTCTCGGCCGTCCAGGCCTGACCGCGGGTCCACGCACCGTCGAACAGCTCCGCCTCGACCTCGGCCGGCGGGCGCTGCTGCGTCAGCCGCACCTTGATCGGCGCCTGGATCGACAGCTCGCCCAGGTCGACGGCCATGATGGCCTCGGCCGGCGACGAGTACGCGCCCTTCTCCGGAGCGTCCGTGCCCGCGGGCTCGTAGTGCCCGACGGCGTCGTCCTTCTGGGTGGTCAGGTGGTACAGACCGGTCACCATGTCCAGACGGGGCATGGCGAGCGGGCGACCCGACGCCGGCGACAGGATGTTGTTCGAGGACAGCATCAGGATGCGGGCCTCGGCCTGCGCCTCCGCGGACAGCGGGAGGTGCACGGCCATCTGGTCACCGTCGAAGTCGGCGTTGAAGGCCTCACAGACGAGCGGGTGCAGCTGGATGGCCTTGCCCTCCACGAGCTGCGGCTCGAAGGCCTGGATGCCCAGGCGGTGCAGCGTGGGAGCACGGTTGAGCAGCACGGGGTGCTCGGCGATGACCTCTTCGAGCACGTCCCACACCTGCGGGCGCTGCCGCTCGACCATCCGCTTGGCCGACTTGATGTTCTGCGCGTGGTTGAGATCCACCAGGCGCTTCATCACGAAGGGCTTGAATAGCTCGAGCGCCATCAGCTTCGGCAGGCCGCACTGGTGCAGCTTGAGCTGCGGACCCACGACGATGACCGAACGGCCCGAGTAGTCCACGCGCTTGCCGAGCAGGTTCTGGCGGAACCGGCCCTGCTTGCCCTTGAGCAGATCGGACAGCGACTTGAGCGGGCGGTTGCCCGGTCCGGTGACCGGACGGCCGCGGCGGCCGTTGTCGAACAGCGCGTCGACGGACTCCTGCAGCATCCGCTTCTCGTTGTTGACGATGATCTCGGGCGCGCCGAGGTCGATCAGTCGCTTGAGGCGGTTGTTGCGGTTGATCACACGACGGTAGAGGTCGTTCAGGTCGGACGTGGCGAACCGGCCACCGTCGAGCTGGACCATCGGGCGCAGCTCCGGCGGGATCACCGGCACCGCGTCGAGGACCATGCCCAGCGGCGAGTTGCCCGACTGCTGGAACGCCGCCACGACCTTGAGCCGCTTGAGCGCGCGCAGCTTCTTCTGGCCCTTGCCGCTGCGGATCGTCTCGCGCAGGATCTCGGCCTCGGCGTCGATGTCGAAGTTCTCGATGAGCTTCTTGATCGCCTCGGCGCCCATCGCGCCCTTGAAGTACTCGCCGTAGCGGTCCTGCAGCTCACGGTAGAGCTTCTCGTCAACGATCATGTCCTTCGGAGCGAGCTTGACGAAGGTCGTCCAGATCTCGTCGAGCTCGTCGATGGCGCGCTGCGCGCGGTCGCGGATCTGCCGCATCTCCCGCTCGCCGCCGTCCTTGACCTTGCGGCGCTGGTCGGCCTTCGCACCCTCGGCCTCGAGCACGGCGAGGTCGTCCTCGAGCTTCTTGGCGCGGTTCTCCAGGTCCACGTCGCGCTGGTCGGCGAGGACCTTCTTCTCCGCGGTGATCTCGGCCTCGAGCGTGGACTGCTCGTTGTGGCGCTGCTCCTCGTCGACCTCCGTGATCACGTAGGCGGCGAAGTAGATGATCTTCTCGAGATCCTTGGGCGCCAGGTCCAGCAGGTAGCCCAGGCGCGACGGAACGCCCTTGAAGTACCAGATGTGGGTGACGGGAGCGGCCAGCTCGATGTGGCCCATCCGCTCACGACGCACCTTGGCGCGAGTGACCTCGACGCCGCAGCGCTCGCAGATGATGCCCTTGAAGCGGACACGCTTGTACTTACCGCAGTAGCACTCCCAGTCGCGAGTCGGTCCGAAGATCTTCTCGCAGAACAGGCCGTCCTTCTCGGGCTTGAGCGTGCGGTAGTTGATGGTCTCGGGCTTCTTGACCTCGCCGTAGCTCCAGTTACGGATGTCGTCGGCGGTCGCCAGACCGATCTTCAGTTCGTCGAAGAAGTTGACGTCGAGCACTTCTCTCCTAATTCGTTCGGTTGGCGGGGGCTAGTTCGCGAGGTCTTCGGCCGAGGCGTTCTCGTTGCGCGAGAGGTTGATGCCCAGGTTGGCGGCAGCGCGCTCGAGATCCTCGTCGTCACCGTCGGCCATCTCGATGGCGGCACCGTCGGACGACAGGACCTCCACGTTCAGGCACAGCGACTGGAGCTCCTTGAGGAGCACCTTGAACGACTCGGGGATGCCGGGCTCGGGGATGTTCTCGCCCTTGACGATCGCCTCGTACACCTTCACGCGGCCGACCACGTCGTCCGACTTGATGGTGAGCAGCTCCTGCAGGGTGTAGGCGGCGCCGTAGGCCTGCATGGCCCAGCACTCCATCTCACCGAAGCGCTGACCACCGAACTGCGCCTTACCACCCAGCGGCTGCTGCGTGATCATCGAGTACGGACCGGTCGAGCGGGCGTGGATCTTCTCGTCGACCAGGTGGTGCAGCTTGAGGATGTACATGTAGCCGATGGCCACCGGGTACGGGAAGGGCTCGCCCGAGCGGCCGTCGAACAGCGTCGCCTTGCCGTCGGCCTGGACCATCACGTCACCGTCGCGGTTGGGGAGGGTCGAACCGAGCAGGCCGGCCAGCTCCTCGTCCCGCGCACCGTCGAAGACGGGGGTCGCGGTGTTCGTGTCGGCCGGCTGGCTGTACATCTCCTCCGGCAGCGCCGACGCCCAGTCCGGGATGTTCCCGTTCTCGTCGCGCACGTCCCAGCCGGTCTTGGCGACCCACCCGAGGTGCGTCTCCAGGATCTGGCCGATGTTCATACGACGGGGCACGCCGTGCGTGTTGAGGATGATGTCGACCGGGGTGCCGTCGGGCAGGAAGGGCATGTCCTCGGCGGGGAGGATCTTGCCGATGACGCCCTTGTTGCCGTGGCGGCCGGCCAGCTTGTCGCCGTCCTGGACCTTGCGCTTCTGGGCCACGTACACGCGGACCAGCTCGTTCACGCCGGGGGCCAGCTCGTCGTCGTCATCGCGCGAGAAGACGCGGACGCCGATGACCTTGCCGGTCTCGCCGTGAGGCACCTTGAGCGAGGTGTCGCGGACCTCGCGCGCCTTCTCTCCGAAGATCGCGCGGAGCAGCCGCTCCTCCGGGGTCAGCTCGGTCTCGCCCTTCGGGGTGACCTTGCCGACCAGGATGTCGCCGTCGCGGACCTCGGCGCCGATGCGGATGATGCCGCGCTCGTCGAGATCGGCCAGCACCTCGTCGGAGACGTTCGGGATGTCCCGGGTGATCTCCTCGGCGCCCAGCTTCGTATCGCGCGCATCGATCTCGTGCTCCTCGATGTGGATGGACGTCAGGACGTCCTCCTCCACCAGGCGCTGCGAGAGGATGATCGCGTCCTCGTAGTTGTGGCCCTCCCACGGCATGATCGCCACGAGCAGGTTCTTGCCGAGCGCCATCTCACCGTTGTCGGTGCAGGGACCGTCGGCCAGGACCTGGCCGGCCTCGACCCGCTGGCCGGCGTTCACGATCGGACGCTGGTTGGCGCAGGTGCCCTGGTTGCTGCGCGCGAACTTGCGCAGCTTGTAGGTCTTGCGGGTGCCCTCGTCCGCCATGATCGTGATGAAGTCGGCCGAGACCTCCTCCACGACGCCCGACTTCTCGGTGATCACCACGTCGCCCGCGTCCACCGCGGCACGCAGCTCCATACCGGTGCCGACCAGCGGCGACTCGGAACGGACCAGCGGCACGGCCTGACGCTGCATGTTCGCGCCCATGAGGGCACGGTTGGCGTCGTCGTGCTCGAGGAAGGGGATCATCGCGGTCGCGACGGAGACCATCTGGCGCGGCGAGATGTCCATGTACTCCACGGCGGAGACGGGGACGAACTCGACCTCGGAGCCGCGCTTACGCACGAGCACCTTCTCGTCGGTGAGGCGACCGTCCGCGTCGGTGGCCGCGTTGGCCTGCGCGATGTAGTAGCGGTCCTCCTCGTCGGCCGTCATGTAGACGACCTCGTCGGTGGTGCGGCCGTTCTCGACCCGGCGGTACGGGGTCTCGATGAAGCCGAACGGGTTGACCCGCGCGTACACCGACAGCGAGCCGATCAGGCCGATGTTCGGGCCCTCAGGGGTCTCGATCGGGCACATGCGGCCGTAGTGCGACGGGTGGACGTCGCGGACCTCGAGGCCGGCGCGCTCGCGCGACAGACCACCGGGGCCGAGCGCCGACAGGCGGCGCTTGTGGGTCAGGCCCGAGAGCGGGTTGTTCTGGTCCATGAACTGCGAGAGCTGCGAGGTACCGAAGAACTCCTTGATCGCCGCCGAGACCGGGCGGATGTTGATCAGGGTCTGCGGGGTGATCGCCTCGACGTCCTGCGTGGTCATGCGCTCACGCACGACGCGCTCCATGCGGGACAGGCCCACGCGGAGCTGGTTCTGGATCAGCTCGCCGACGGTGCGCAGGCGACGGTTGCCGAAGTGGTCGATGTCGTCGACCTCGACGGGGACCTCGACGCCGTCCGGCACGGTCATGTAGGTCAGCTGCTCCGACGGTGCCTCGTGCAGGCGCACGAGGTACTCGATCGTCGCGACGATGTCCTCCTCGGTGAGCACCAGCGGCTGCGTGCCGTCGGAGTTCGCCGGGAGACCGAGCTTCTTGTTCAGCTTGTACCGGCCGACGCGGGCCAGGTCGTAGCGCTTCTCCTTGAAGAACAGGTTCTCCAGCAGGGTCTGCGCCGACTCCTTCGTGGGCGGCTCGCCCGGGCGCAGCTTGCGGTAGATGTCGAGCAGCGCCTCGTCGGTGCCGGCCGTGTTGTCCTTCTCCAGGGTGGACCGCATGATCTCCGAGAAGCCGAAGCGCTCGAGGATCTGCTCGCTGGTCCAGCCGAGGGCCTTGAGCAGCACGGTGACCGGCTGGCGGCGCTTGCGGTCGATGCGGACGCCGACGGTGTCGCGCTTGTCCACGTCGAACTCGAGCCACGCGCCGCGGGCCGGGATGACCTTCACGCTGTGCAGCGGCTTCTCGGTCGACTTGTCGATGGTCTCGTCGAAGTACACGCCCGGGCTGCGGACGAGCTGCGAGACGACGACACGCTCGGTGCCGTTGATGATGAACGTGCCCTTGTCCGTCATCATGGGGAAATCGCCCATGAAGACGGTCTGCGACTTGATCTCGCCGGTGTTGTTGTTGATGAACTCAGCGGTGACGAACAGCGGTGCCGCGTACGTCATGTCCTTGTCCTTGCACTCCTCGATCGAGGCCTTGACCTCGTCGAAGCGCGGATCGGAGAAGGAGAGCGACATCGAGCCCGAGAAGTCCTCGATGGGCGACAGCTCAGCGAGGATGTCCTCCAGACCGCCGGTGGGCCGTGCCTCGCCGCGCGCAGCGGCCTTCTCCCGCCAAGCGGGCGTGCCGACGAGCCAGTCGAACGAGTCGATCTGCAGGTCGAGCAGGCCCGGAACGGGGAGGGGCTCGGAGATCTTCGCGAACGACACACGCTTGGGCGCTCCGGGCACCACGGCGTCGTTCTGATCGTTCTGAGTCTGGCTGGAGACGGAGACTGCCAAGATGCGTCCTCTGCTGTGACTAGTAACGTTGCCAAAACTGTGCTGACGGCAACCCGCAGAGTACGGCCCTCACGAAGGGCGAATATTCAGATGGGCAGGAGGCAGCCAGCGCAACGTCCAACATTAACAGAGGAACGACCACCCCGCAAGGGGCAGTCCAGACTAAGCCCCATCGGGGCTCGCGCGCAAGCGTGACGCGCGCCGTTCTTCGAACACCGGCATCGTCGGGCGGCCCAGCCGCGCACTCCGGCCGCGGGCTGGCTGCCGTGCGGTCCGAAGGCACCCGAAGATGCTCTCACGTGGACACGAGCACCTCGTGTCCTGCCGATAACTCTGACCCGAAACCGCGCGAACGTCAAGCGAAACCGCCGATTTCCTTCGAATATCGAGGCCGGACGCCGCGGACGGAGACGACGACGCCGGCCCGGGAGCGTTCCCCGGGCCGGCGTCGAAGCCTTCTACGACGGTGCGCGACTAGCGGCCGCCCTCCACCTTGGGCAGGTGATCGGTCGGGTTCTCGTCCGTGTGCGTCACCTCGTAGGCCGCGGTCGGGGCCTCGTCGCCCGCGTAGTCCTTCTGGATCGCGACGGGGGCCGTCTCCGGGACCTCGTGCTGCGCGGCGGGCGCCGGCGCCGTCGTGGCGAACTCGTCCACGTCGTCGCCCAGGTCGCGGCGGATGGCGATCTGCGCCTTCGGCGGCAGCGTCGGCAGGATCTGCCGCACCCGCGCCTTACGCCGCTGCTCACCCTTACGCGGCGGCATACCGGGCGTCGGCTGCATCTGCGGAGCGATCTCGTCCGGCACATCCACACCACCGTCGGAGTGCCCGGCCGCGACACGAGCCGCCTCCGCCTCCATCTGCGCCGAGTCCTTCTCCTCCGACATACCGATCGGACCGATCATCGAACCCGACAGGAACTGCTTGACCACCGGCTCCTCCGAGGTCAGCAGCACCTCACGCGGACCGAACATCACCAGGTGCTTGAGGAACAGCATGCCCATGTTGTCCGGCACCGTGCGAGCGATGTTGATGTTGTGCGAGACGATCAGCGTCGTGCAGTCGATCTGCGCGTTGATGTCCATCAGCAGCTGACTGGTGTACGTGGTACGCACCGGGTCCAGGCCCGAGTCCGGCTCGTCGACGAGCATGATCTGCGGGTCCATCACCAGCGCACGGGCCAGGCCGGCGCGCTTACGCATACCACCCGAGATCTCACCCGGAAGCTTGTCCTCCGCGCCGATCAGACCGACCATCTCGAGCTTCTCCATCGTGATCTGACGGATCTCGCTCTCCTTCTTCTTCGTGTGCTCACGAAGCGGGAAGGCCGTGTTGTCGTACAGGTTCATCGAACCGAACAGCGCACCGTCCTGGAACAGCACACCGAACATCTTGCGGATCTCGTACAACTCCGCGCTCGTACACGTGAGGATGTCCGTACCGTCGATGATGATCTCGCCCTCCTCCGGGCGCAGCAGACCGATCAACGACTTCAAGAACACCGACTTACCGGTACCCGACGGGCCGAGCAGAACCGACACCTCACCCGCAGGCAGGGTCAACGAGACATCGGACCAGATGTTCTGGGACCCGAACGACTTCGTCAGGTTCTTCGTAGTTACTTCGACACCCACTGTCGGGACCTTTCGTCGCATCGAGATGTGGCTCGCGCCACAGACCGCTGCATGGACACTACCTCAGTATCAGCTGGTAGCGATACTGGACCAGGTAGACACTACTGACGGGTCACTCCGGTCCCGTCTCCGAGCCGCCCGGGCCCCGGAAACGACGAACGGCCCCGTCGCACAGGGGCGGTTTCTAGGGGTCGACGCAACACTGCCTGTTCTACTGGGTGGTGATTAGATCACGCATACGCTCGGCTGGGGTTTCCCAGCCGAGCGTTTTGCGTGGTCGGCTGTTGAGTTGCTGAGCGACGTGCTCGAGATCCGCGGGGCCGTAGACGCTCAGGTCGGTGCCCTTGGGGAAGTACTGCCGGAGCAGCCCGTTGGTGTTCTCGTTGGTGCCGCGCTGCCAGGGGCTGGCTGGGTCGCAGAAATACACCTGCATATCGGTGGCCACGCTGATCTGCGCATGCCGGGCCAACTCTGCGCCTTGGTCCCAGGTCAGCGACCCGCGTAGGTGCGCGGGCAGGTCTTTCATCGCGGTGATGATCGCGTCGCGGACCTGTTCGGCGTCGTGCCCGTCGGGCAGGTGCAGCAGCATCGTGTAGCGGGTGGAGCGTTCGACGAGAGTGCCGATCGCGGTCTTGTTCTGCTCACCGGTGATGAGATCCCCCTCCCAATGGCCGGGAACAGCACGGTCCTCGACTTCGGCCGGGCGGTCGCTGATCATCACCATCGGGTCGATGAACCGCTGATACCGCTCACCTTCTTTCCGCTGCGGTTTGCGTTTGGTTCGTCCGGTCCGGAGTGCTTGCTGCACTTCTCGTTTCATCCCTCCACGGGCTTGGAAGTACAAGGCCTGGTAGATCGTCTCGTGGCTCACCCGCATGCTCTCGTCGTCAGGGTGATCCCGGCGCAGACGGTGCGAGATCTGCTCCGGCGAGAGCTTCCTCGACAAGCCCTCCTCGACCTCTGCCCGCAGGACCGTGTTCACCACCAGTTTGGACTGCTTCGGCCGCGCCCGAGCCGCCACCGCTACCCGATCGGCCTGATACGGCAGATACCGGCCGCCGATGCTGCGTTGACGGACCTCCCGGGAGATGGTGGAGACGTTCTTGCCGATCCGGGCGGCGATGGTCCGCATCGAGTCCTTGAGTACCAGCCCGTCAGCGATTGCGATGCGGTCATCGAGCGAGAGGTAACGGTCACTGATCGCGATCGCGATCGCCGAAGCATCGTCTCGGCTCGAGATGGCACTGGTCACAGCCTGTTTGTAGATCGTCTTGGTTCGATAGTCCACGACTGTGCCGTCCGGGTGGATCCGCCTGCCACTGGTTCGTCGGATTCCCTGGCGCCAGTCCCGGGCGGTGCGTTCGTTCACCTGCACCTCACGGGCCGCGCGCGCTGACGACCACCCCTGATCGAGCAGCGCGAGAAATCGCTTCCTCGCCTCCGGCTTACCCACCGCCTTCAGCTTGTCCGCCGTGACCAGACCGGCATCGACCAAGACCCTGCGAGCGACCGAGAACGCCACATCGCACTCGATCGCAGCCTTGTTGATCGAGCCGGTCCGATCGAACACCGCCACGATCCGCTCCGGATCTGCCGGCCTACCCGGCCCGCGAGGCGGCCCCACCGGGTGGCCAATCGCCCGCAGAATCGCGTAACACCGCCGCCGCGGCACACCCACCGCGACAGCGGCCTCCTTCACCGGAACACCGGAGTCGACCAGCTGCGCCAGCTCGCCGCCGAACCGGGCACAGTCCTCCTGAAACGACATGATCGCCGCAACCTCTCGTTGAGAGTGTTGCGACGATCATGTGAACCCGCC
>NZ_JBYPZI010000004.1:0-371333 GCF_057815145.1 Tsukamurella sp. II2bb | reverse complement strand
AGTCAACGGCGAACCCCTCAACGCCGTCCTCAGCCGCCTCGGCCACCTCTCCCAGGCCCAAGCACTCGACCTCCTCGAACAAACCGGCCGCGCCCTCCACGTCGCCCACACCGCCGGCCTCGTCCACCGCGACGTCAAACCCGGCAACATCCTCATCACCCCCACCGGCCAGGTCAAGATCACCGACTTCGGCATCGCCAAAGCCGTCGACTCCGCACCCGTCACCAAAACCGGCATGGTCATGGGCACCGCCCAATACATCTCCCCCGAACAAGCCTCCGGCGAAGACGCCACCGCCGCCTCCGACGTCTACTCCCTCGGCGTCGTCGGCTACGAATGCCTGACCGGGTACCCGCCGTTCGCGGCGGAGACCGCGATCGCCCTGTGCGTCCAGCACATCCGGGAGGAGCCGCCCGCGCTGCCGGCATGGGTGCCGGGCCCGGTCGACGAGATCATCTCCCGCGCCCTCGCGAAGGAACCGAGCCGGCGGTTCGCCGACGGCGGCGAGCTGGCGGAGGCGATCGCGCGGATCACGGCACCGTCGGCGCACACGTCCCGCAGCCGTCGCGCCGCAGCGGACGCACCTACCCGGCTCCGCGATCAGGCGGCGTACGCTCCCACTCGGCTCCGCACCGTCGAGCGCCGTCCGAGCGGACCGGCCGAGACGACCCACCGGATCGATCCGACCGCGCAGACCCACCCGCCCACCGATCGGGGACGGCGCCGGCGATCGCTCGCGGCCGCCGGCGCGCTCGGGATCGCCGCGCTCGCCCTCGGCGGCGCGTTCCTGCTGGGCGACTCGGGCGACGTGGGCACGGAGAACAGTGCCGTGCCCACGTCCGAGCACCCGGGGGCGCCGCCCGTGCCCCGGACCATGGCCGATCGCCCCACCGACGCGCGGATCCATCCGGCACGTCCGGTGCGTCCGACGGACCCCACGCGGCACACCACGACCACCACCCGGTCCACGTCTCCGACATCGACCACGACCACACCGACCACGTCGACGACGACCACGACGACCTCGACCTCGACGTCTCCGACGTCCACCACCTCGACGACAACGTCGACCACCACGACTGCCACGACGACGACGTCGTCCGCACCGGAGGCGGAGTCACGCGTCTGACGACCGCCCGGCACCGAGGAGGACGTGGACGGCGATCCCCGCCACCAGGCCCCAGAACGCGGCACCGATGCCGGCCACCGTCGTCCCCGACGCCGCGACGACGAACGTGACCGCCGCCGGGACCCGCGTGGACTCGGACGCCATCGCACCCGCGCAGGCGGCGGCGAAGGCCCCCACCAGGGCAACGCCGGCGACCGCCTGGATCACCCCGTCCGGCGCCGCCAGGACGACGGCGGTCAGGCCCGTACTCACCACGCCCAGTATGAGATTCGCGGCACCTGACGTGACACCGGCGATCCAGCGGCGCGACGTGTCGGGTCCCGCGTCGGGGCCCGCGGAGAGCGCCGCGCTGATCGCGGCGAGGTTGATCGCGTGCCCGCCGAAGGGCGCACCGAGGACGCTGCCGACGCCGGTCACGACGAGCGACGGCCGCCACGGCACCGAGTACCCGTAGGTCGCGAGCACCGCGGCACCGGGGATGTTCTGCGAGGCCATGGTCACGATGTAGAGCGGGAGCACGACGCCCGTCAGCGCCTGGAGGGTGATCGACGGGGTCGTCCACTCCACGTGCGGGACCAGTTCGGCCACCGCGGGCACGGCGTCGTCGTGCAGCAACGCGACCACGATCACGACGAGCGCGGCCACGAAGGCGAGCGGCACCGCCCACCGCGGCCGCAGCCTGAGCAGCACCAGCCACACCACGAGCACCGGAGCCACCGCCCACGGATTCCTCGCGACCGCGGTGACGGGCGCGATGCACAGGGGAAGCAGTACGCCCGCCAGCATGGCCTGGGCGATGGGGGTCGGGATCCGCTGCACCCAGCGCGCGAGCGCCGGCCACAACCCGGTCAGCACGAACAGGACGCCGCACACGACGAACGCACCCACGGCCGCCGGCCAGCCGCCCGCGACCGCACCGGTCGTGGCGAGCAGCGCCGCCCCGGGCGTGGACCACGCGCTGATGATCGGCATCCGGTACCGCCACGAGAGCAGCGCGGACGCCGCACCCATCGTCACCGTCACCGCGAGCAGGCCCGACGCCGCCTGACCGGGCGTGGCCCCCATCGCGCGCAGGCCGGCGAGCACCACGGCGAACGCGGAGGTGTACCCCACCAGCGCCGTCACGACGCCCGCCCCCACCGGCACCATCGTTCCGTTCTCAGAACGTTCCATGAACAGAACGTAGCATGGCACCATGCCCTCCCCCGACGTCGGCCGGCGCCTCCGCGAGCTGCGCGCCGAGCGCGGGCTCAGCCTGTCCGAGCTCGCGCGCCGCGCCGGCGTCGGGAAGGGATCACTGTCCGAGATCGAGGCCGGCGGCCGCAACCCGACGGTCGAGACGCTCTACGCGCTGTGCTGCCCGCTCGACGTGCCGCTGACGGCCCTCGTCGGCGAATCCCCCGGCGCGCACAGCGTCGCCGACGGCGGCATGCGCACCGTCCTCCTGTCCGTGCGCCACCTGCCGCACGTCACCGTCGAGGTCTTCCGCCTGGAGTTCCCCGCCGGGTCCGACCACGTCTCCCCCGGGCACGGCCCGGCGGTCCGCGAACACCTCACGGTGGTCGACGGTGCGCTCACCGCCGGCCCGGTGGGCGATGAGGAGACCGTGCGACAGGGGGATTCGCGGAGCTGGACCAGCGACGGACCGCACCGCTTCGCCACCGTCGACGGCGCGGAGGCGGTCGTGGTGATCACCACGCCGCGCTAGAAGGCCTGCACTCCCGCGGCGCTGACGACCATGCCGTGCCCGGTGGTCCGGTGCGTGAAGGCGGTGCCGTACTGGTTCGCGACGATGAACCAGCCGCGCGCCGTGTACGTCTTGTAGTCCAGCGTCACCGGGTCGACGACGCCGAGAGTGCCCAGCACATAGGTGATGTCGCCACCGCTGGTGACATTGACGCCGTTCGCCTCGTCACCGGACTCGGTGCGCGGCCGCGGCTGATCGAAGACGAGCTGGCACCCGGCGCTGCTCTCGGTCACCTGACACCGGGTGCGGCCACTGCGAGTCTGGATGAAGGTGTAGCCGTTCCCGTTCTCGGGCAGGACGATCGCCGTGGCGGCCGCACTCGACGGCGGCGCGCTGGTCGTGGTCGACGGTGCCGTGGTCGTCCCGGGCGCGACGGGTGCGGGCGTGGCGATGCCCGGCCCGACGCCGCCCTTGATCACCGTGACGCCCGCGCCGTTCCCGGAGACCGTGGCGGAGCACCCCGCGAGGAGAGCCGAACAGCCGGCGATCACCACCGTCAGAGCTCGTGCGCGCATCCGGGACCTCCGCATCATCAACCACTCCAGCCTCAAGAGTAGACTTCGATCCCTCTCGGCGCACCAGTGCGGCCGGCGCAGGTTGCGGCCGATCCCCTGTCAACCGATCGCGCCGACGTTACGATCACGGCATGACCGGCATGCTCTCCGACGTATTGCCCTCGGTCTGTTCCGCTTTCGGCATCGCCGTCGACAACCCACTCGGCGTCACCGTCGAGCGTGACGTGGTCCTCCTCCTCGTCGACGGGCTGGGTGCCGAGTTGTTGCGTCGCCACGCCGACCAGGCCCCGACCCTCGCGGGGCACGTGCGCACCACACTGAACGCCGGCTTCCCCGCCACGACGGCCACCAGTCTTTCGAGCCTCGCCCTCGGCGCGCCGTGCGCCTCGCACGGCATCGTCGGCTACAGCTTCGGCGTTCCCGACGAACACGGGCGGCGCCTGTTCAACTCGCTCCGCTGGACCATCGACGGGGCGAGCGGCCCGGACGCGCGCGACTCGCACCCGCCGCGCGAGGTGCAACGGCGGCGCAGCCGGCTCGAGGACCTCGCGGACGCGGGCGCCGAGATCCACTACGTGGTGCCCGCGTACCAGCAGTCCTCGGGCCTGACCCGGGCCTCCTTCCGGGCGTCCGGGATCCTGCACGCCGCCTCCACCCTCGACGAGGTCCGGGAGGGAGTGCTCGCCGTCGCCCGGCACGACTCCGCGGTCCGACGGTTCGCGTACGCCTACACCGGCCTGCTCGATGCGGCCGGGCACGTGCACGGACCGGGCTCGCCCGAATGGCTCGGGGTGCTCCGCGCCGTGGACGCGATGGTCGCGGACCTCCTCACCGACCTGCCGCGCACCTGCACCGTTCTCGTCACGGGCGACCACGGGATGATCCAGGCCGACTCGCTGGTGAACCTCGACGCCCTCCCGGAGCTGCACCGCGGCGTCAGGATCATCGGCGGCGAGGCGCGGGTCCGGCACGTGTACCTCGCGCGCGGGCACCACGTCGACGACGTCCGGGCGCGGTGGTCCGAGACCCTGGGCGCGCACGCCCGGGTGACGACCCGCGAGCAGGCGCTCGACGAGCAGTGGTTCGGACCGACTCCGCCGAACCCGGTGATCGCGCACCGCATCGGGCACGTGCTGGCCGTGGCCGAGGGCCGCTCGGTGCTGGTGACGCCGAGCCAGGAGCCGATGGAATCCCGGATGCTCGGCCACCACGGCGCCTGGACCGTGGACGAACAGGCCATCCCGCTCATCACCTCGATCGCCTGAATCGGACACCGACGAGGTCCCCCTTGTCCGATTCTCCGGTTTCGGTCCCGTAGAATACGGACAGATCGCCAACAGCCCGGGGTGAAAACGCTCAGCCCTGCAACAACACACCAGGGTGGTGCCCGCCATCGAAACGAAGAAGCTGCCGCAGGTCGCCGCACCGGAGACGTCACCGGCGAAGCCGAAGCGCGAGCAGACCGCGGACCTGACGCGGGTCCTGTTGTTCCTCGGCGTCGTGGTGGCCCACTGCGTCACCACGATCAACTACACACCGGATGTGATCCGCCCGACGGGCGCCGTCTCCGCCGCCCTGCACATGACCCGGTACGGCTTCGTCGCCGTCACGCTGTTCGTGCTGGTCCTGAGCATGCGCGGCCGCACGATGACGGCCCGGGAGTTCTGGCGCAAACGGTTCGGACTCATCGTGGTGCCGTACCTGGTGTGGACACTCACCTATTCGGTGACCGACCACCTCCTCGACGACGGCGACCCCTTCCCCTCGTTCTGGAGATGGCTGGGCGACCTCGGGCGCACCACCCTGACGGGCGACGCGAAGTACCAGCTGTACTTCCTCCTGATCTCCATGCAGATCTATCTCTTCTTCCCGGCGCTGCAGAAGCTCTCCCGCCGGCTCGCCGGGCACCCGTGGGCCGTGCTGCTCACGGCGGGCGCGATCCAGCTGGGCTTCTTCGCGTTCTACCAGTACACGCCGAGGCCCCCGGGGCAGCCCTGGGAGACGCTGTTCAACCACATGTGGAAGCTCCTCCCGATGTACGTGCTGTTCGTGGCGATGGGCATGCTCGCCGCGCAGCACTACGAGAAGGTGGGGCCGTGGCTCCGCTCGCACGCCCTGCGGCTGGTCGCGGCCTGCCTCGCGGCGGGCGCCTTCGGCCTGGTGATGTACCTCCGCGCGACCGAACCCGGGGACGTCTCCGACGCCACGACCGCGGCCTGGAACCCGTGGTACCTCCCCTGGTACGTGGCCGCCACGATCCTGCTCTGGCTCCTGGCGATGATGTGGGACGACCTGCGCGCCTCGGGCCGGCCCGTCGGCGAGCGCGCCGTCTCCTATGCGACGGTGCGCGCCTTCGGCGTCTTCGCCGTCCACCCGCTCATGCTCGACATTCTCGACAGGGTGGGATTCTTCGACCTGCTCAGCAGCTGGTTCCCCGCGTCGGCGGTCCTGCGTACGGCGACACTCGCGGTGGTCGTGCTGGCGATGTCGCTCGCGTTCGTCGACGTGGTCCTGCGCACGCCCATCAGCCGGTGGGTGGTGGCGCGCGACCGGGTCTGACCGGCTCAGTGCCAGGTCGACGGTGCTCTCCGGGGCACGGTCACCGTCGGCCCGGCGAGATCACGGCGTGCACGAGGAGATCGAGGTCGCCGCCCGCTTCATCACCCCGTTCCGGCAACGGGCCGAAGGCGGCATCGGCGAGAACGGAGCCCAGCACCAGGCGCGCGGCGGCCGAAGGATCCACTGCGGGCCCGACCTCGCCGCGCGCGTGCGCGCGGTCGACGACGTCCTGGAAATGCGCGTGCGTCGGCTCGAGAACGGTGGACCGGAGAAGCGCGGCCAGCTCTGCGTCGTGGGCGGCCTCCCCGCAGAGGATCAACAGCGCCTGGCGCGCCCGCCCGGCGAAGATGCGCTGCTTCTGCTCCAGTATCGCGCGAACGTCACCCTCCACCGAACCGGTGTCGAGATGATCGGCGGCGCCCCCCGTCAGACGCTCGGCCGCAGCGAGGAGGAGCTCCCGTTTCGACGACCAGCGCCGATAGATCGTCGCCGTGGAGACGCCCGCGCGTCGCGCCACCACTGCGGTCGTCAGCCCCGCGTAGCCTCGCTCGATCAGCACATCGAGCACCGCATCCGCGATCGCGGGACGGAGACTCGGGTCCACCGGCCGCCCCGGCGCCCGCGCTTCCCCAGTATTCACAGTCGTCATCCTAGACGCGCCTATTATGAAACTGAGCAATTCTATAATAGGTTCGTGAGCCACCGCCTCGACGAAGGAAGACCATGAGCACGATCGTGATGACCGGCGCAACCCGAGGGATCGGGCGCTTCGCCGCCGAGCGGATCGCTTCGGCATCGCCGGACGACCACCTCGTCGTCCTGGCGAGAGGACGGTCGGGGCGGGAGATCTGCTCAGTGCTACGCCGGACTGGCGCCTCCGTCGACCTGATCGAGGCCGACCTCCTGTCCCGGGCGAGTATCCGCGCCGCGGTCGACGATCTTCGCGCACGCCTCGATGCGGGCGCGGTGCCGCCACTGCGCGCACTGATGTTGAACGCCGGCGCCCAGTTCACGAACAACCGCACCGAGAGCGCTGACGGCATCGAGGCGACGTTCGCGGTCAACGTGCTGGCCAACCATATCCTGGTCCGCGGCCTCCAGGACCGTTTGGTCGCACCGGCGCGGATCGTGATCACCGTGAGCGACACACACTTCGGGGACCTGCGCCACAACCTCGCGATGGTGCCCGGCCCGCAATGGAAGGATCCCGAGGTCCTCGCCCGGCCCGGCGCCTTTCCGAAGCCGTCGAGTACCACCGCGGGCCGGACTGCGTACTCGACCAGCAAGCTGGCGGCCATCCATCTCGTGCACGAGTACGCCCGCCGGATCGGTCCCGGGATCGACATCGTCGGCTACAACCCCGGCCTGGTGCCCGGCACCGAGCTCACGCGCGATGCCGACGTCTTCTCGCGGTTCGCGATGCGCCGGATCATGCCCGCCCTCGCCCGAACCCCCCTCGCGTCGACTCCACACACAGCGGGATGCCGGCTCGCCCGGCTCGTTCTGGGTGAATCGGCCGCGCCTACAGGTGGATACGTCGATCGTGATCGCGTGGCACCGTCGTCGACGGAGTCCTACGATCCGACCCGCGAGCGACGCCTCTGGGACGTGCTCGAAGGGCTCGCAGGCGTGGGCTCGTGACGGATGCGCCCCGTCGAACCCGCAGTGCCCGCACCGATGGGCACGGCGGCCTCGGGGGTCGTCGGGGCGAGCGCGAGGATGGCGAGGACGCAGGCGATCACGCCGAGTCCGATCCAGCCCGCAGGGCCGAGCCGTTCGCCGACCACCAGCACCGCGAGGACCGCGGCGACCGCCGGTTCGGCGAGCGTGACAGTGGTGGCGGTGGCGGCCGATATCCTGCTCAGTCCGTAACCGAAGAGCACGTAGCCGGCGAACATCGGGATCAGCGCCATGTACCCGGCCACCAGAAACGCCTCCCCGGTCGCGACCAGAGGAGCACCCGTGAGGGCGAGGACGGGCAGGAGCAGCGTTCCACCGGCGCCGAAGACGGCTCCCATCGCCGCGCCGCGGTCGACGCCGCCGCGCATCAGGTCCTGGGCGACCCACGAGTAGATCGCGTACGTCGCCCCGGCGACGAGCCCGAGGACGACCCCGGCGACGGGATGGCTCGGCGCACCGGATTCATGGCCACCGCCTGCGGACAGACATAGCAGAGCGCTGCCGACGATCCCGAGGGCGGCCGACAGCATCCACCACCGGCTCAGCGCGCGACGCTCGACGAGCTTCTCCAGCAGCCCCGAAGCGAGGGGCGCCGAGGCCAGCGAGACCACCGAACCGATCGCGACGCCCGCGAGGTGCATGGAGCTGTAGAACGCCAGCGGGTACACCGCGACGGCCAGCGCGCCCACGGCGACGTGACCGCGACGGCGCCACAGGGAAGCTCGGGATCGACTCAGTGCCGGGATCGCGATGACCGCCTGGAGGAGCCCGCCGATGCCCAGCGCTGCGGCGCCGATCGCCAACGGCCCGGCGTCCGGTGCGAAGGTGGCCGCCGTACCCGTCGTCCCCCACAGCACCGACGTGACGGTGACCGCGGCGATGCCCGCGGCGCGTCCCCCGCCCATGCGTCCCCCGCTCACGCGGCGTCCGCGATCGCGGCGGCGATGCGACGCCGCCCCCGTACCCGTCCCGCCATCCCCACCTCCGACCCGACTGGATGAGTCAGCGTACCGAGCGCACGCCGACTCACGCTGGCGGAGCACGCATGACGGCGGGAGCGACGCGGGTATCGTCGGCCTTCCGAAGACGACGGCGAACAGCGGCGAGGGGGGCGAGTGGCATCGCGGAGACCACAGCCGACGGTCACGTTGTTCGGACGAACGGCACTGGTCCGGCCGGACGGGTCGACGGCGCCGGTCGCGGCGGGTCGCCAGGCCGCGCTGATCACCGCCCTTGCGACGCGCGCCGGCGCCCCCGTGACCATCGAGGCGCTGGCGGAGGCGATCTGGGGACCCGAGCCGCCCGCTTCAGCCGTCACCACGGTCCACGGGCTCGTCGCGCGGCTGCGCCGCCTCGCGGAACCCGATCACGAGGACGACGCACCGTGGCGATCGATCGTGTGGACCGGTACGGGATACCGCCTCACCTTCGACACCGACACGGCGCGGTTCGAGCGCGAGGTCGTCGCCGCCCTCGCCGTGGCGCGCGACGACCCCTCGGCGGGGTGCGCGGACCTCGAGGCAGCGCTCCGCCACTGGGCGGGAGATCCGTTTCCGGATGCGTCCGACGACGTGGCGGCGTCGGAGGCCCGCCGGCTCACGGACCTACGGACGACCGCACGGCTGGAGTGGGCTCGATGCTGCCTCGCCATCGGAGCGCACGGCACCGTCGGGCTGGAACTGCGACGACTCCTCGAGACCGAGCCGTACCGCGAAGACGTGGCGGCCGCGCTCGCGACCGCACTGGCGCACACCGGACGGCGCAGCGACGCGTTGGAGGTCCTCCGTGCCACCCGCGCGGCGCTGCGCAGCGATCTCGGCATCGATCCGTCAGGGGACCTGACCGCCCTCGAACAGCGAATCTTGAGCGGTTCCGAGCCCGGAGCCGAGTCACCGGCGCGGGCGGCCTCCGATGGCGGGACACCCGCCGCGTCCGCACTCGCGGAAGCCCGTGCGGCGCTGCGCGTCGGTGCACTCGGCGAGGCCGTCTCGTGCGCCGAGCGGGGTTTCTCGCTCGACGCGGATCCTCGGACACGCGCCCAACTGCTCCTGGTCACGGGCATCGCGCAGCGCCGCCGCGGACGACTGGAAGAAGCCGAGGCCGCGCTCGCAGCCGGCGTGGACGCGGCGGAACTGGCGGCGGACCCCGACCTGATGGCGCTCGTGGCGGCGGAGGCGGTCCCCATGGTCGGCGGCTTCTGGTCCACCTTCGCGGCGCCGCTCACGAACGCGGGCGGCCTCACGGCCCGCGTGCTCGCCCGCTCCGCCGAGGTGTCCGCGCCCGCGCGGTCCCGGCTCCTCGCCGGCGAGGCCGTCCGGCGTGTGGCCAGTGGAGAAGCCGGAGCTGCGGAGTACGCGGACCGCGCGTTCGCCGACGCGGTCGACGAGCAGAGCCGGACGCACGCCGGCATCGCCCGGATCCTCGCGCACTGGCGCCCCGACAACATCGACGACAGACTCCACCTCCTCGACGAGCTGCGGGCGGCGGCGAGTCCGGACACCGCCGCCACCATCGCGCACCTGGATCGGGTCCTCTTCCTCGAGGCGGGCCGGGTGATCGAATCCGACCGCGCATCCCGGCGGTTCGCCGAGCTGGCCCGCACCCGGCACGACGCCGACCTCCTGCTCCTGCATCGGTGGTGGACCATCGGACGGATGGTGCTCCGCGGACGGTTCGCGGACGCGAGAGCCGCGGCCGCCGATGACGACGGGGCCGTCACCCCGTTCGGCACGGCGGCCCGCGAGAGCGCGATCGCCGCGATGGAGGGGCTCATCGCGTGGCACTGCGGCCGGCTCTCCACGGTCGTCCCCGCTGCCCTGGATCTCGCGGACGACGTGCACGGGGAGTTCCTGATGCTCGTCGCCCTGGGCCGCGCGGAGGCCGGCGACGTTCCAGGCGCGCGAGCGGCGCTGACCGCGGCGACCCGCACCGACGTCTCCGGTCCCCTCGCGATCTCGCGCACCGTCATGCACGCGGAGACGCTGGTCGCCCTGCGCGACGCCGACGGCCTGCGTCCCCTGGCCGACCAGCTGCGTCGCTGGTCAGGCAGGTTCCTGGTGCTGTGGCCCGGCGACACCTGCCTCGGTCCCGCGGACCTGTACCTCGGCACGGCACTCGCCGTGATCGGCGACCCCGCGGCCGAATCGCTCCTGCGGGGTGCCGTCGCCCAGGCCGAATCCATCGCGGCCGCCCCTTTCGCGGACCGCGCCCGGCGACGGCTGCGTGAACTCAAGGCCGGAGATCTCCGAGCACGCGGTCTCCCGCCGGCGCCAGCGGCGAACCAGCGGCGAACCAGCGACCACTTCTAGCGTCATCCTGGTGAAGACGATCGACAGCCTCGACACTGCACCTCTGAACGTGATCGCGCGGTGCCGCACGGTGCGTTCCGCCGCGATCGTGCTCGGGCTCGCGGGACCGCTCTGTCTCCTCGGCGGACTGCTGCACCCCATCGTGGACGGGCACGCGCACAGCCACGCCGCGCTCGCCACCGACCACCTGGTGGGCTCGCTCGTGCTACTCACGGGCACGATCGCCCTCGTCATCGGCCTCCCCGCAGTGGTACCCACGCTGGCCCCGGCCCTCGGCCGACTCGGAGCGGCGGGCGCCGCGCTCTACCTGGTCGGGAACCTGCTCGCCGCGCTCCCGCACCTGATCCTGATGGGTTTCGTCGTGGGTGACCTCGCGGTTCGGCACCCGGCCGCCCTGTCCGGCGACGACAACCTCCTCGACTCCCCCGGGTTCGCGTCCGAACAACTCGCCACGGGACTGCTGGTGCCGATCGGTCTGTTGCTCATCGGCATCGCGCTCGTTCGTGGACCGCTGCGGCTCGCGGGTGCTCTCGCGCTGGCGGCCGCGCCGGTCATGTTCCTTCCGATCCCGACGATGCCGATCGTCACGGCCCTGCAGATCGAACTGCTCCGGGGCAGCGTCGCGATGCTGCTGGCCTTCGCCGCGTGGCGCGGGGCATCGTCTGACGCACCCGCCGCACTGAGGGACGGCTCAGGTGATGGTCGCGAGGACGTGCGACCACGCCGCGGGAAGCGGCCGCGACGTGGGGACCGCGGTCAGGGCGTCGGTGATGAGCTGTCGCAGTAGGGGCGGGGTCCACGCCGGAATCGATGTGGGCGAACGCACGTGCTGTTCGCCGGCGAGGAGTTTCAGCGCGAGGAGCCCGAGTTTGAACGCATCCGAGTAGATCGTCGACGTCTGCTCCCCCGCGGGAACCTCCCACGTCGGACTCTCGACCGGCGGCAGGGCGAAGCGGCCGCCGACACCCATCGAATCGGTATCGATGAAGTACGAGTAGGCGGTGTCCCCCTCGAAGGCGAACAGCAGGTTCGGGGGCGCGATATCGCCGACCACCACGCCGATCCGATGCAGGAACGCCAGATTCTCGGCCACGGACCGGATGAGAGCGAGGCGCTGCGGCAGCGGTACCACTAGTCCCCAGCCGTAGAGGATGTCGTGGTGGTTGAGCAGGTGTTTGACCTGTGCCATCCATCGCGCCGGCTTCCCGCGGGGCGAGACGTCGATCCAGAAGCGGGGCGGGATCTTCGGCATGACGAAGCCGACGACGACGCCACCATCGGCGACGGTGCCGCAGTTCCAGGACGAGATGCTCACCAGATACCGGGCATCGTCCGGATGGAGTCCGCGCAGGAAGTCCGGTGCCGCCGCGAGGACGTCGACATCGAGGGAACGGAGGTGCTGCGGCTTGTACTCCTTGTACACCATCTCCGGGGAGAATCCGGTGCGGATACCGGGTGCGGTGTACACCGTGCCCTGCCCGCCGGACCCGATCCGGTGGAGGGTACCGAGGTCGGACTTCCGCAGCGGCGCCGTCACGTCGGGCACTCGTTCTTGAACGCTCTGTACGCGTACACCTCGTCATTCGAACCAACGAATATGGATGGACTCCACTTCAGAGTCTTGAACTTCTTCTCGAAATCCGGGTGGGTGAGTGTCCAGAGTCCACGCGGAATCTCGAGCGATGAGTACGGGTTTTGGCGCGAGTCGATCGTGGTGACTTGCTTCGTGTCGACGGGCTTCTCGGCGGCTTCATAGACGTTGTGCTTGTACGTCACAGTGCTGCAGAAGTCCTCCACCTTGCCCTCGTTGTAGACGTAGAAGCCACCCGCGACCAGCGCGATCACGACCAGGATGAACACGAAGCCGCCGGACGACCCGCTACCGCCGTTGTTGGCGGGCGGCGCTGCAGGTGGCGGGCTGGGCACGACCGGCTGGGGCTGCGCCGACGGTGCCGGCGCGGGCGGCGGTGCGGCAGCGGGTTGCACCGCGGCTGGCGCCGGCGGCGCCGGATTCGCCGCCGGCGACGGATTCGCCGCCGGCGACGGATTCGTGGCCGGCAGCGGATTCGTAGCGGGCGGGGCGGGCGATCCCCCGCCCCGTAGGACCGTCGGGGTGTACGGATCGTCGGGGTCGATCATCGGCGCTCGGGCTCCTGGCGGCACCGGACGGCGACGAGGGTCCGGTCGTCGTCGAAGCCCTCGCGGGAGAAGTCGAGGGCGTGCGCGAACTCGGTCGGCGACGGTGGCGTCGGACGACCGAGGAGCCCCCGGAACAGGTCCCCGACACCTCCGGTGCCGCCACCGAGAGGGTCGCCGAAGCCGTCGGTCCCGATCAGCAGGACCTCGTCGGCCTCGATCGTGATGACGTGACCGGCGACGGTGTCGGGCCGGCGTGGCAGGCCGGAGACGGCCGACGAGGTGATCCCGCCATCGTCGGCGCGCTTACCGCCGAGCACCGGCTCGAAGATGCCGCCTGCGCGCAACACCCAGGCGCCGGAGTCCCCGATACCTGCGAGCTGCGCAGACGCCCCGTCGCCCTCGGGGTCGACGGCCGCGACGACGAGCGTGGTCGCGAACAGCCGCTCGACCTCCGCGAGGTCCGGCGCGCCGTCTGATTTCAACACGTTCCTCGCCTGCGCCACGAGGGCGTACGCCGCCTCGTGGACGAGTTCGTCCCAGTCGATCCGGTCACCGACGCCGGGGGCGTGCGTGACGATCCACTGCACCGTCTGCCGGACGACCGCCGTGGACGCGACATGGGCGTGCAGTGCGCTCGACACGCCATCCGCGACGGCCACCACGACCCGCCCAGACGGCAGTGCGTGCACCGCCAGATCGTCCTGCCGGGGCGCACCGTCGTGCCGGTGCACGTGCCCACGCAGGGATGCGGCGCGCACCGTGAACTCGTCGGTGCTCCATCCGTCGACGACGGTGTCCGGCCGGTACGGCTGCGAACGGTACTTCTCGGCGGTCGGCTGCGACTCGACCATCGGCGAGGGATCGCCGACGATGACCGGGTCGATCACCCGGGTGCCGAAGACGGCGGCGACCGTCGGAGGCACCGATAGCGGTCCCGACGGGCCGGCGGACGGGGCCGCACGCGGCACTCCGGTTTCTGGCCCGGCACCCTGTCCAGGCGCCGGCATCGGCCGGCGCGCGGTGCTGTAGTCGCTCGCCTCGGGTGCCCAGGCACCGTCGGAATCGGGATACGGCGCCTCCCGCTCGCCCAGGAGTCTCCGCGCCCTGTCCAGTCGTCTCCCCATGATCGCCCCGGGTCAGATCAGATCGACCGCGAGGGAGAAGCCCTCGGGCTTCTCCAGGTCCAGCTTGGCCCGGCCCTCGGCGAGAGCCTGCCCCGAGCTGACCACCGACTGGGTCAGGTTCACGATGAAGTTGTGCAGCGCCTCGGCCGTGGACATCTTCGTGTCCGCCACCATCGCATGCTCGCGACTGGTCGCGACCTGCACGATCGTCGCCGGATCCGCGTCTCCGATCCCGAATGCGAGAATGTTCGGCCGCTCGGCCATGTCGAGGACGGCCTGCCGCGCCGAGAGCCAATCGTCGCCCTCGTTCGGCCAGCCGTCCGTGAGGAAGAACACTGCCGGCCGGTTGACCATGTAGCCCTGCGCCTTCAGGTTCGGGATGTCCACCGAGAGTCGGTAGCCGATCTGCTCGAACGCCGCCTTGAACGAGGTCAGTCCCCGCGGGGCCAGCGTCGGCATATCGGGGAGAGTCCGCAGATCCGACGGCTCCAGATGGGTGTAGGCGGTGTCCGAGAACCCGAGCACCGAGAAACGGATCTTGGCCGCCGCGAAGGACTCGGACTGCATCGAATCCAGCAAGCCGTTCAGCCCGTTGTTCAGTTCGTCCATGTGTGGTGCCATCGATCCGGACTCGTCGGCGACGAAGTAGATCGGTAGGACGGTGCCCTTCGGCTCCATGACGGTTCTCCTCCAAGATGGGTGTGACTGATGATTCGTCGTCGGCGCCGCGGAGAGTCTCCGCTGATCCGCGCCGGCGGGTTCAGGCGTCCGGCGGGAACTCGCCGTGGAAGTGGATGATCGCCTTGGACGGACCCACCACGTTGACGCTGGGCGTGGCGTCGTAGTACGTGTTCCGCACCGTCTCGTCGATCTTCTTCTGAATCGCCGACTGGAGATCGTTCGGGTCGTCGACCTCGACCTGCTCCACCAGATTCCGGATCTCGCGCGCCGGGTTCTCGCCGGCGGCGAGGGCACGACGGAACTCGGTCATCTTCGCCGTGAAGGCTGCTTCCGCGCGCCGCTTCTCCTCCTTCTCCTTCGACGAGTTGACGAGCCAGGCGATGCCGCCGCCGACGAGCAGGACGAAGATCAGGAACTGCTCCACGTCACGCACCCGCCCCGACGATCGTCGGCGAGCTCGCCTGCACCACGGTTGCGCACCGCACCACCGCCGGGCCGCTGATACCGCGACATACCTCTGCCATCGTTGTCCCCCTCCACCTGGAACGCGCCTCCACCCGGAACGCGCCGGATTTGCTCCGTTTGACGCGACCACGAGCCGTCCGCGACGCCACCGGATACTAGTCGATTTTAGCCTAATTGATTATAGTCTGGTCGAAAGCGCTCTGGTTGAAGCCGGTCGAATCCGCTGTAGTGGGTGGCGCCATGACGCCTCCGCCTACGCCGAAACCGCCGCTGGACGACACGCTCGCCGCGTTCGGCGCGCGGATGAGAGCCCGGCGCGAAGAGCTGGGGCTCTCCCAGGAGGAGGCCGCCGAGCGGGCGACCATCCACTCGTCGAACTTCGCCCGGATCGAACGCGGCCAACAGAGCCCGCGCGTTCAGCTGTTGGTCCGAATCGCAGACAGCCTCGAGACCACGCCCGGCGCGCTCCTCGACGACCTTCCCTTGCCGCCTCCCGTCTCCGAGAACGACCGTCGGGCCACGCGCATCCATCGGCGACGGGAATCCCGGGGCGGTCCGGACTGGACCGTCGCCCCACTCGGCACGGTGCAGAGCAAACCCGACCTGCACTGACCTCGCCCGGCACGGGCGTGCCGGCTTTCAGCTACGGAAGCGGATCCGGCCAGGCCCGCGCGGCGACGGCGGCGATCGCCTCCAGCTCGGCGGTCGGCACACCCTCCCTCGCCCTCGCAGCCAAGGAGTTGAGAGTTCCGGTGGTGAACCGGGCGAGGGCGAGGGCGTCCACGTCCGCCGGCAGCAGCCCGAGCGCGATATCACCCCTGATCCGGTCCGCGAGCATCCGCGTGCTGAAATCCCTTATTTCGCGGAGCATTTCATGAATCTGCGGATCCGTCGTGCCCGCGTCGCCGGCCGCGACCAGGCAGCCGCGTGGCAACTCGGTCCGGGTGTATCGAGCCGGCGCCTCGTGCAGCATGCGCAGTGCCGCTGACCGGGCGGTCGACTCCTCCCACAGCGCTCGCTGCATGTAGCCGCCGTACTCGTCCTCGTACCTGCGGACCGCCTCGGAGAACAGGGCGCGCTTGTCGCCGAACGCCCGGTACAGACTCGGTGCTTCGATCCCCAACCGTTCGGTGAGGTCGCGGATCGATGTCGCCTCGAACCCGCGCTCCCAGAACAACCGGATCGCACGATCGAGCGCGTCCTCGCGATCGAAGGAACGCGGTCGGCCCCGAATAGTGTCCACAACGCAATTCTATAGCGATCGATACGGAACGTGCTAGCTTCATTCCGTAGCAGTCGTTACAGAATGGAGCGGGCATGCCCACGAACCGACACCGATCCGGCAGCACCATGCCGATCGCAGTACCTGTCCTCGGATTCGGCATCTTCGCCCAGGGCACCTCGGAACTGATGCTCGCCGGGCTGCTCCCCCAGATCGCCGCGGACCTGCAGCTGTCGGTCGCGAGCGCGGGACTGCTCATCTCCGGGTTCGCGCTCGGCATGGTGATCGGTGCGCCCGTCCTGGGCCTGATCACGCTCGGCCGCTCACGCCGGGGATCCCTGCTCGTCCTGAGCGGAATCTTCGCCGGGACGCACGTGCTCGGTGTCGTCGCCCACGACTATTCGGCGCTGCTCCTCTCCCGATTCGCGGGGGCGTTCGTGTACGCAGGATTCTGGGCGGTGGCGACCGCGACCGCCGCGGCCCTGGCACCCACCGAGCGACGCGGGCGCGCGATGAGCATCGTCGGCGGCGGACTCACCGCGGCCACGGTGATCGGCCTCCCCGCCGGCACCTACCTCGGGCAACATGCGGGGTGGCGGGCGTCCCTCCTCGCCGTGGCGGCGCTCACGGCGGTCGCCGCGGCCGCCATCGCCGTCACCGTCCCGGCCGCATCCGAGCGCATCGTCGCCGACAGTGCCGCCCCCGGCCCCGTCGGACAGCTGCGAGCCATGCGCAACGCGCGGCTGTGGTTGTCGTACCTGCTCAGCGCGACGTCGATCGCCGCGCTCCTGAGCACGTTCGGCTACCTCGGTGTGGTCCTGACGCGCGCGACGGGGATCGCCCCCGAGACCGTGCCGATGGTGCTGACCGGGTACGGGATCGGCGCCGTGGCGGGAATCGCGCTCGGCGGCCGACTCGCCGACGAACGCCCGACGGCAGCCCTCACCGTCGGTTTCGCGGCCCAGGCCGTGATCTCCGCCGGTCTCGCTCTCCTGCTGCACCATCCGGCGTCGGTGATCGGCCTCACCGTCGCACTCGGGGCCGCCGGGTACGTCACCAAACCCACGCTCAACTCCCGGGTCTTCAGCCTCGCCCCCGGAGCCCCGACCCTCGCACCGGCGTTCACCGTGGCGGCGTTCAACAGTGGCATCGCGTCCGGACTCTGGCTCGGCGGCCTCGCCCAGGAGGCGACCGGCGACTACCGCTCACTTCCCCTCGTCGGCGCCTGCCTCGCGGCGATGACCCTCGTCCTCCTCGGGGTCGATGTCGTCGCGGCCCGGCGCGCATCGTCGCGGCGTCGTTCGCCTCGCACCTCCCCCGACGGGGGCGACGACAGGCTGGGCCTTCCGGCCTGAGATGGACGCCGGAAGTCGAACCCGTTCCGCTGATCCACCGTCCCCGCGTGACGGTCCGACGAGCGGCCTAGGCTGCGTGCATGTCTCCCGAGTGGGTTCCGCACTTCCTGCTGCTGTACACGTCGACCGACGAGGCCCGAGCGGGCATTCCGGCGGTCTTCCCGGCGCACAGCGCCTACGCCGACCGGTTCCGCGCGGAGCATCCGGGTGCCCTACTGATGCTGGGACCGGTCCCCGACGCCGCGTCCGGCGAGTTCGGCGCCCTCGGGGTGTTCACCAACCGCGACGCCGCCGAGCGGTTCGCGGCCGCCGACCCGTTCGTCACCGAGGGAGTTGTCACCTCGTGGCAAGTACGCACCTGGCTTCTCGCCCCCTGAGCCTCGCCTCCCCGACCAGGGCAAACGGCAGACAGCGCCCCGCCTGATCCGTTCCCGACGCTGACGTCGGTCAGATGGCCGGACGGCCGCGCGCCCGGCTCGCCGACGGTGCCGCCGCCGACGTGCCGCACTCATCGGGCGCGGTTGATCCTCCGGTCCTCGGCGACGGTCATGAGCACCACCTTCGTGTCATCGGTGACCCCGCGCCACCGATGCGCAGCGCCGGCCGCGATGTACAGGCTGTCGCCCGGGTACAGCTCCTCCACCTCGGGCGGCTCGCCGACGGTGACCACCGCGGCCCCGGCGACCACGTACATGATCTCGTCGTGCGGATGCCGGAATTCGCGGTCGTCGTCGGCACGACCGGTGAACTCGAGGGCCCGCAGTGCGCGGTGCCCGTGCACCAGGGAACGGACGCGCACGGCATCGCCCGACGGTGCCCCCTTCGCGACGATCAGCGACGGATCACCGGCGCGGCAGACCGCCGCATCGTCGACGTCCGCGCTGGCGAGCAGCTCGGTGGCGGTCGTGGAGAGCGCGTCGGCGATCGACTGCAGCGATCGCAGACTCGTGTTGGTGCGTCCGTTCTCCAGCTGACTGAGGAAGGACGAAGAGAGCCCGGTCCGTGCCGAGACTGCGGCAAGCGTCAGCCCCCGGTCGGCGCGCATCGCCCGGATCGCGCCTCCGAGCTGCGCGGAATCGACCGTCGGGCCCCGTTGCTCCGTCATCGTTCCTCCCTCGCGCGCCGTCCCGTTCGGCCGGTGTTCGCATCACGGTGAGCGCAACCCCGGCAGGAGCTGGCGCACTGAAACTTCATCTGTATTGAATATTCAGTAACTCCGCCGCAACGTGGCCGAGGCTGAATATTCAGCAACCGCGCTCCCGATCCTATGAGGTACCCGATGGAACAGAACACTCTCAAGCGCCGTGGCGCCGGCCTCATCGGCCGCGACCCCGAGCGATCCGCCGGCGGCTACACCCTGTACGCCCCGCTCAGCGGCGACGGCACCGTACATCTGGTCGACGAGGCCGGCGTCGAGGTGCACCGGTGGAACCTGCCGCACCGCCCGGGCCGGCACGCCCGGCTGCTCCCGGACGGCAGCCTCGCCTACAACGGCAATCTCGTCGGCAGCGGGGAGACACCCGCACTCTTCGACATGTGGCGCAAGTACAGCGGCGGATCGATGGCCCGCTACGACCGCAACGGCGCATTGCTCTCCGAGATCATCGACCCGCTGCAGCACCACGACGCCCACCACCTGGACGACGGCCGCATCCTCTACGCAGCACTCGAACCCCTGACCGGCAACCGCGCCCGGGCGGTCCGCGGTGGCCACCCCGGCACCGAGGCGATCGGCCCCGATGGGACGCCGACCGTCTACGCGGACACCATCAAGGAGGTCGGCCCCGACGGCGAACTGCTGTGGTCCTGGAGCGCCTTCGACCATCTCGACGTGCTCGATTTCCCGCTGCAGCCCCACTACTGGCGCGAGCACTGGCCGCTGATCAACAGCGTGCAGCCGCTCGGCGACGATGCCGTGGTCGCCAGCCTGCGCAGCGTCTCCGCCGTGGTCGTGATCGACCGCGCGACGGGAGACGTCCGCACCGTCGTCGGTCCCGAGACCGTGGCCCAGCAGCACCACGCGACCCCGCTCGAGAACGGCAACATCCTGATCTTCGACAACGGCACGTTCCGCCACGGTGAGTCCGTCACCTACAGTCGCGTGATCGAGGTCGACCCCGCCGACGGCTCGATCGCCTGGCAGTACACCGACAGCCCCCTGGAGGCCTTCTTCACGCCCTTCATGGGTGGCGCGCAACGGCTGTGGAACGGCAACACCCTGATCACCGAGGCCGCGTTCGGGCGGCTGTTCGAGGTCACCGGGGAGGGGCGCGTGGTGTGGGAGTTCGTGGTCCCGCAGTTCTCGGCCTACCCCGATCCGGCGACGCGCGAGGTCTTCCCGGCCGTCGGCAACGCCGTCTTCCGCGCCTACCGCTACCCCGCGGCGCAGGTCCGGGCCTGGGGACTGGTGTGACGCGCGCGCAGATCCCCGTCGACGGTGCCGCCGCCGAGCCCGGCACCTCCGCGGTCGACGAGCGCCTCGGCTGGCGCCTCACCCTACCGATGGCGGCGCAGCACGTCGTGGTGATGATCGCCGGACCCATCGCGACGGTGTTCCTGATCGGCGGCACGCTCCACCTGCCGGAGTCGACGGTCCGGGCGCTCCTGTGCGCGACGCTGCTCGCGTGCGGCGTGGGCACGATCCTGCAGTCCGTGGACCTGCCGGGCTGGGCCGGCCTGGGAGCGCGACTCCCGTTCGTGATGCTCCCCGGCGGTGCGGCGGTCGTCCTGTTCCTGCAGATCGCCGTGGCGTCGGGTCCGGCAACCGCGACGGGCGCCGTGCTCCTGACCGCCGTCCTGGGCATCGCCCTGGCGCCCTTCGCCGGGCGCATCGTGCGGTTCATCCCGCCCGTGGTGATCGCGACGATGATCGTGGTGATCGGTATCAACCTGGTGAAGGTGGCGTCGGGCCTGATCGCGGGCGATACCGGCAAGCCGGGCGTGGCCGCGATCGCCTTGGCCGGCGCGACGATCGGCGCCACCGTGCTCCTGCAGCGGGTCCTGCCGGCGGGGTGGCGGCGCGGCTCGGTGCTCCTCGGCATGGCCGTGGGCACCGCGCTCGCCGCCGCCACCGGACACGTGACCCTGCGCACCGGCACCGGCCTCGTGCAGTTGCCTGAGCTGTTCCCGTTCGGCACGCCCCGGTTCGACCTCCTGGCGGCGGTTCCGCTGCTCATCTTCGGGATCGCGTCGATGGCGGAGGCCACGGGCCAGACGCTGCTCAACGCGCAGGTGGTGGGCGCACGGATCGACACCGGCCGGACCGTGGGTCGCGTGATCCGCACGGACGCGGTGACCTCGCTGTTCGCGGGCGCGTTCGGCGGCCAGACGATGATCACCAGCGGCGAGAACATCGGGATCGTGCGGGCCACCGGCGTGCGCAGCAGGTACGTCACCGCCGCGGCGGGCGTGATCCTCGTGGTCGTGGCGTTCGTCGCGCCGCTGGGCAGACTCATCGCCTCGGTGCCCGGCCCCGTGATCGGGGGTACGGCGGCCTATGTCTTCGCGATGATCGTGGTAGCCGGGCTGCGCATGTTCGGACCCGTCGACATGACGGACGATCGGACCTTCGTGATCGCCGTCGCCGGACTCACCGCAGGCCTGCTGCCGATCCTCGGACCCGGCCTGTACCGGGCGTTCCCGCAGGCCGCACGTCTCGTCCTGTCGAGCGGCGTGACCATGAGCGCCGTGGTCGGGATAGTGGTGGCCGCGCTGTTCACGATCGGTGGGCGACGCCGCACGGGGTGAGCGCAGCATCGGCTGCGCAGTGCCCCTGGTGACCAGGCCGACGGGGCCGTTGGCCCGGTCACCGGGGCCATCGAACGTCGTCGTCGAGTACCAGCTCAGCTCGACCCGCGTGGTGGCGACTGCGACGCAGCCGTCCAAGTGACGTCCTCGGGCTCCATTAAAGTCGCTTGCACTTACCAATAAGTCGCATACATTTGTTGCTTGCGGGTCAACGACAGCGCCCCTCGCCCACGGAAGCACCGTGGAAAAGATCACCGCCATCGCCGCACACCCCCGGATCACCGTTCTCTCAACGCCGTCGCCCCGGCTCGAAGCCCTCCTCAAGGTCGGAGCAATCGACCCGAACGAGCCGAACATCGAGGTCATCATGGACACCGTGAACGACGAGGCGTTCCACGCGATGATGCTGCGTATGAGTACCGTGCAGGTCGCTGGTATCGCGGCCTACGTCGATCTCGACCGCATCGCCGGGAGGCAGCGGCGGTAGCAGTGACCCCGGTCGGGCAGAGCCCGGCCAGACAGCACCGGAGGTGCGTTAGCAATGGCAACCAGGACGAAGAAGCTGACTGACAAGGACTACGCCGAGATGGCCGCCGACTACGCGGCCAACCCGCTGACACCCGACGACATCGCCGGACCTGTCGAGGTCACCGGGAACACGCTGAAGATGGGCCGGCCGGTCAAGGGCACCGAGAAGCGTGGCCATACGCCCTCCACCACCGTTCGACTCCCCCGCGAGGTACGTGAGGAGCTCGCGAAGCGAATGGAAGCCGACGGCGTGTCCGCCAGCGAGATCGTTCGACGCGCACTGGTCGAGCATTTCGCGAACCACTGATTCGGACCGCGCCCGCGGCCGCCCGACCCGATAGCGGCCCACGACCAGGAGACCGGGACTCGTTTTATTCGACGGTCCTATAGATGTCAAGAGCGTTTGGGTGTTTGAGGCAGGCCGACCGTGTTTCTGTTCTCGAAGTGCTCGCAAGGTCGGTCCTCAGGCAGCGGAGCAGAGCAGGGCGATGTGCTTGCAGCATCGCGGCCTGGGTGCTCTCACTGGTAGTCCGGTGGGCTGATCCCCGTGCCGCAGCAGTAACATCCGACGCCGGGCCGGGACCGCCGCCCGTCGAGCGTGGCAACCGCACGTGGTAGGCGGCGCCGGCGCTAGTAGTTCGGCCAGCGTCTTCGCTGCCGCGGGCAAATAGTTGAACCGCTCCGCGGACCGGCGCAAGGGCCACATGCCATCGACGACGCAGCGAGCCAGCGCCGGTTGTCCACGCTCAGTCAGGGTGGAATCACCGTGGGACATGAGGACCTCGCGGTTCAGAGCCAGGTCAGCACCAGACTCGATGATCACCACTTATCAATTTCAGCGCCACCAACTGCTACGCGGTCCGACAACGTGAGGTTCGGGAGACGGCCTTGGTTAAAAAGATACCGCGCGGTGCTATCACCCCTATTGCGGGACCAGGGCCGACCCGTCGCGGCATCTCTGACTCTGAGTGCGATCTGCGCGCACCAACGAACTTCACTGAGAGCTTGATCGTGATAATAGTCAGCCAGTGAAGCGTCCGATTCCGCCTCCGCCGCAACGAATTTGTCGAACCACTTAGGCAGGTCACGGAGGCGATAACGGAGTTCTAGGTGGAGCTGGGACGTGATAATCCAATCGCTGTGCCTGTCGTACCCGGCCATCACAAGGCGACGGAGACGTGCCACCAGTTCGTCCCGCCGTTTCCAGTGCTTGTTCCGGTCAACCTCGCGACCATCGAGGTACCGACTCGCGGCCCGCCGTAGAGCACGTGCACGGTCCAACAATGTGGTGATTGCGTCCGAAGTCATCCCGCCGTCCTCATGCATCTGAGCTACGACATCGAGGACATCATCGGCGGCGAGCGTCAGCTCGTCGCGCCGATCTTGCGCTCGCTTGTAGACGTCAATCACCCGACCACCGAAGAAGCCCACCAGCAACGCCGCTGCTGCGGTAATGAAGTATCCAGTCATAACCGTTGTTCTACGTCCGGGGTCTGACAAGTAGTCCCTGGAGGGTGTGCGTCAAGCGGCTATGTGCTGGTCGCGGGGGTTTCAGGCGACATCCAGGAGCAGCGGCTCTGTTGGGCGACGCAGTCATGGAGGATCCCGACGAGGTTGGTGGCGGCCAGTCTGAGGTCTCGAGGTGGATAGATGTTTCCGGTACGCCCTTGAACGCCAGTGCACTGCAGAGGCCCAACCAGGCAGCCGACAAACCGCCGGAAACGAACCGAGCCGGGTCATCGTTTGTCACGATGAACCGGCTCAAGACAATGGAGCGGGCGACGGGAATCGAACCCGCGCAAGGCGTCCCACATATTCGAGCATCTAGGTACGTGATTGTGCCCGTGACCTGCACCCAATCGAGTTTCATCGAGCATCGTGGTACATCGCGATTCACGTCCATGCAACGTCGGCGTTGCATGGTTCGTTGCATCGCGATCACCAATCCGTCGCGGTTCGCTCACCTACCCCGGGAACGGGCCGATACCCCTCGGCTCGACGCGCGACATGGTCGCGATCATTCGCTCAAGCCCCCATTTCGGATCGAGGAGCGGCACGTCGCGGTCACGCCAGCCTGATGTCTCACAGAGGACCGCCCGAAGCTCGTTTTGACGACCCTCAGAAGCAAGGATCGCGACGACGTTAGTCGGAGCGAACCGAAATGGCCCGATGTGACGCCACTCCCGCTCCCACCAGAATTCCTTTCTGCTTCCGCCCGACCACGCACCCATCTGCTCGACGAATGAAGCAACACGAAGCATCGACTTCGGGTCGGAGACCGGGCGAGTCTCAGCCGCAACCGCTGCGTTGATCGCGACCATAGGCCAATCGTTTCCACTAGGCGTCATGTCGGTGTACCAGACCGGGTTACAGCCACGCCGACGCGCGTAGGCCTTGGTGAACGCGAGACCGAACGGCTCAAATTTCGAGGCGCGTCGTTCCGTCAGATCGTCAAGCATCGTCCACGTGTGCTCCAGCGGCGTCTCGGTGAAGCACACGACCTTCTGCGACTCCATATGCTCGGGGATCTTCGCCGCCGCACCGTAGGCAGTTCGGGCTTCTATCGCTCCCGCGGAAATGATCGACTGGAGTTGTTCGAAGCCGGACCGGTCAACTGCTGAATCTGCTTTGGTGAAGTGAACAATAAAGGTGCTCAGGTCATTCCGGCGATGAAGCATGTCTTCAATGGTGGCCACCCGGAAGATCACGCCCTGTCTCAGAGCTGGCCGGGTGCGTTGTCGCCGACCTCGTTCGACCCCGACGGGCGACCATCGGGGTGGTACGGGCACGTCTGATTTGCGAGGGTGCCGTCGGTCGAGTTCAGGGTGTCACAGAACGACGCAACCCATCCGCCGCAGCGATCGCACTGTCTTGCGCCGCCGACGTCCACCTTGCCGAGTAGGTAGAGGACCAGCACCCGGGAGCTGACGTGGTCGAGGATCTGCGCGGCCTCCTCCGTGGTGAACCAAGGCTTGCCCGTGTGCTCCTCCGGCTCGGTGAGGTATTCGAGCAGCCGTTCCCGGCCGCCCTGTTCCAGGTTGCCGTCCTCATCGTGGTAGGTACATCCGCTCACGGCACACACCGCGCGGTCGGGACCGGGGCGGCAGACGGCGCTACTCATGGACTCAGGGTAGCCAGGCGGGCCGGGGAACCGTTGAATCGCTGCGGGAATGTCCGCTGTGTCCAGCGGTTCATTCTTCGCGTGTGGGTGGGGTGGTGCATCATCGTGGTGTGGCCGCTTCGATCCCTGCTCCCGTGGAGACCTCCGTGCTCCGCTGGGCGCGTGAGTCCAGCGGATACTCGCCGATCGCGGCCTCGCGCAAGATGTCGTTGCCGGATGACCGAGTGGCGCAGTGGGAAGCTGGCGAGGCCGTTCCGACCATCGCCCAGCTTCGCAAGGCAGCGGAGACGTACAACCGGTCGCTGGCCGTGTTCTTCCTCCCTGAGCCGCCGCACGGGTTCGACACCCTTCGCGACTTCCGTCGACTCGACGAGGTCACCGCGGGCGACTGGAGCCCCGGACTGCACGACGAGTTCCGGCGCGCCCACACGCAGCGTGAGTTCGCTCTGGAGCTGGCAGAGACCGAGGACCGAGAGATACCCACCGAGTGGGATCTGCGGCTGTCGGCGGATGATGTCGAGGCCGCTGCTCGGCGGATCAGGGACGCGCTCGGCGCCGTCGGCCCTCTGGCCGTCCCGCCAGCATCGAACGACTCGTACGCCCACCTGAACGCCTGGATCGCAGCCATCGAGGCCAGCGGCGTGCTGGTCCTCGCGACAAGCCGCGGCGGCGTCGAGGTGTCCGAGATGCGCGGCATGTCCCTGTACTTCGACGTGCTCCCGGTGATCGTCCTCAACGGAAGCGATACCGTCCGGCCCCGACTGTTCTCACTGCTCCATGAGTTCGCGCACCTCGCGTTGCACACGGAGGGGCTGTGCGATGTCACCGCCGACGATCGACCGCGCACGGAGAACCGCCAGGTGGAGACCGTGTGCAACGCGATCGCGGCGGCGGTACTCATGCCTCGCTCGGCCGTGCTCGCGCGCCCCGAGGTGATCGCGCGTAGGGACGTACCCACGTCGTGGGACTACGACAACCTCCGGCCGGTCGCTGCGCACTTCGGCGTGAGCCCCGAGGCGTTCTTGCGGCGACTGTCCACGCTGGGCGTGGTCCCGATCGAGTTCTACCGGCAACGTCGCGCTGAGTTCTCAGCGGCGTTCGATGAGGAGGCCGCACGTAAGAGGCCGAGGAGCGGCAGCTGGTACCGCAACACGGTGCGAGACCTCGGCAAGGCGTACGTCCGTGCGGTCACTGACGCGCATCGGCGGCGGGTGATCGACAGCAACACCGCGGCGGTGTACCTCAACGCGAAGGTGGGGCAGATTCAGAAGCTCGGCGAGTTCGCGCAGCTCGGGAGCACTGAGAGGTGACGCTGTACTCGTTCGACACGAGCGCGATCCTCAACGGACGCCGAGACCTGTTTCGGCCCGCCGTGTTCGTCGGCTTGTGGGCGCGGATCGAGGACGAGATCGCACGCGGTGACATCCGCGCGGTCGACGAGGTACAGCGCGAGCTATCGAAGCGTGACGACGATGCAAAGCAGTGGGCCGATCAGCAACCCGATCTGTTTTGCCCTCTGTCGCAACAGATCCAGGACGGCGCGCGGCAGGTACTCAGCCTCTACCCGAACCTCGTCCGGCAGGGCGGCAAACGGAGCGGGGCCGATCCGTTCGTGATCGCGCTCGCGCTGGTCACCAAGGGAACCGTGGTCAGCGAGGAGACGGCCTCCGGGAACCTGAGCAAGCCCCGTATCCCGGACGTTTGCAGTGATCTCGGAGTGCCGTGCGTGACCCTCATGGGCTACATCGAGGCCCAGGGCTGGGAGTTCCACTAACAGCTAGCCGAGGTGGCCGACGCGGCGACGGAGTCGGAGAAGCCGCACCGCCCGCGCCTGCCTGACGGCCCCACCCCGGAACGGGGGCCGCCCGCCGATCCGCTGCTCCCGGCGACCAACCGGGGTGACGCCGCGCTCGGGAGTTGGGACCGCGAGCGGCGGAGCGGATCGGACGTGCATGGGATCAGCGCCGCACCGGGCGCATCCCGGCCTTGACGCAGGTCAAGCCGAACGAGGTCGGCCCTCCGGCGTCGCCGCTCGGGAGCCCGAGCGCGTTGGTCACGCTCCAGTGCGTCGCGAACCCGTCCTTCGCGAGCTGCCGGGCAACCTTTAGCACCACGTCCCAGTTGGCCTCGATCACCTTCTCGACGCGCTCGACGCCCAGCTGGGCCGGTCCACCCGCCGCGGTGATCATCGCGAGGTCTCCGTGCCCGCTGCGCGCCATTGCGGCGTCGATCTCGCGCCGGGTCGGACGCCGGCCAGCGTCGAATCGTGCCTCAGCCCACGGTCCCGCGTGTGCGACGAGGGCCTGCCCGTCGGGGCTCAGCGAGTTCTCGGCCACCGTGGTGAGCCCGCGATGGCCTGGCCGGTCTTCAGGGTCGAGCTGCGCCAGCTCGACGGTACCGCCGAGGAGCACCGTCGCCACCGCGTGTGCGCTCTCGTGTACCGCGATCCGGGCGCGCTCACGGGCGGCCTTGATCTGCTTCGCCGCCTCGCGGGTCGCGTCAGGTGGGCGCTTCGTGGGGGTAATGGTGTCGTCCTGTCATCGAGGTGTCGTGGCAGCGGGCGCCTCGCTAGCGCGCATGCCCGTACACGCCAGCAAGTTCTTCGAGGGTCCGAACTGCTCGGCCTGCGCTGGAGCGACGTGGATCTCACGGCGGGGCGCATCCAGGTGCGCCGCGCACTCGATACCGCGCGGCCCGGTGAGGTCAAGGGCACCAAGTCGAACCGGGCGCGAGTCGTCGACATCGACCCCGGCACCGTCACCGTGCTGCGTCGCTAGAGGCGCGAGCGCGGCGGCATCACACTGGAGCTAACGAAGGCCGACGCGTTCGTATTCGGCACCGCAACCGGCGCGGCCCGCTGCCCAGTGAGCACGTCCGAGATGTTCGCGCGCCGGATCACGCGGGCTCGCGCGGCGCTCGGTGCCTACGCACTGCGCACCATGAAGCTGCATGGCCTCCGGCACACGCACGCGACGATCTTGCTGGAGGCGGGCGAGAACCCCACGGTCGTGTCCGAACGGCTGGGGCACGCCTCGGTGTCGTTCACGCTGACGGTCTACGCCCACGTCACGCCCACGATGCAGCGCGGTGCCGTCGACCGGTTCACCGCAGCCCTGAAACTGGGGGCAAAATGACCGAGGTGGTAGCAATCATCGCGTTGTGCATCTCCGCTGCGTCGTTCGGTTTACTGCTCTGGAACAAGGTCATGGAGGTCCGAGGCTCCTGGAAGGGCGCGAGTATCCACGTAACGGTTTGGGGCGACGGTACGGTCCGCGGCAACGAGGTGACGCTCGTCGAGATGAAGAACCTGACACTTCTGCCGTTCTATGTTTCCAGCTACGTGATGGTCGACTGCTGGATGACCAATCTTGACGGGCACCCACCGCCGTCGGTGCTAGCAGGGGGCGAGACAGTCCACTTGGCTGTGGACACACGCTCGCCCAGGCCGTGGGTTCTGATCTCCGGCTACTCGATGAGGAACTTCCGCATAGGTGAGGCGGCGTGGTGGGGGCTTGCACAGAATGCATTTTCCGAGGACATCGACCGCCAGCTCAGCGTGCCACCGCCAAGCAAGCCGCGCCAGGTCTGGCGGTGGGTGCGTCGGCGCGGACGCCCTATCAAGCCTGTCACCGTCGGTCCGAACAGCCACCTGGGCACGGCGTACCACCGTTTCCGCGCCGACGAGGAGTCGCAAAAGAAGCTCTGGGAAGAAGCGGTCGAGGCGGGCGGGACTTTCCTGTTGCGCTGACACGTAGCGCTCCCTTGTTGCATAGCCCGTTGCATAGATCCCGAAACAGCACAGTGCCCCACCCGCATTCATGCAGGTGGGGCACTGTTTTCCGCTGGAGCGGGCGACGGGAATCGAACCCGCGTAGCTAGTTTGGAAGACTAGGGCTCTACCATTGAGCTACGCCCGCGTGCGTCTCTCGACGCTCGCAACATGCTACTGCACGCGGCCGCCGGCCGGAAATCCCCCCTCAGCCCCGCCACGCCCTGCCGTGCAGGCGCCGGCGACTCCGACCACACTCACCACTCGGCGATCGGCGTGGTGGCCTTGGCGATCGCGGCGATCAGCGGTCCGAATGCCGGAGCATCGCGCCGGTCGGCCCGATCGCGCGTGAGCACCACCAGCAAGTAGCGGTGACCGCTCGGCGCGATCACGAGGCCCGCGTCGTTGGTGCTGCCGTAGTCGCCGCCCCCGGTCTTGTCGGCAGAAGTCCAGCCGGGCGGCAGTCCGGCCCGCATCCGTGCCGCCGACGTCCGGGTATCGCGCATCCAGCCGAGCAGTGTCCGGGTGGCGGCATCGTCGAGGGCGGCGCCGCTGAGGAGGCGCCCGAATCCCGCGGCGAGCCCGGCCGCTGTGGTGGTGTCCCGAGGATCGCCGGGGAAGGCCGTGTTCAGGTCCGTCTCCCAGCGGTCGAGCCGGGTCTCCCCGTCCCCTACCGAACGCGCGAACGCGGTCACCGCGGCCGGTCCCCCGATCTCCCGCATGATCAGGTTCCCCGCGGTGTTGTCACTCTGCGTGAGCGCCGCGTCGCACAGCTGCCGCAGACTCATCGAAGTCCCGACCGCAGGGCCGGTGACCGGCGAGTAGTTCACGACCTCGGCGGGGAGCACCGGCACACTCCGGTCGAGGTCAGGACCGCTCCCTACCTTCCGCAACAGCGCCGCGCAGGCGTACACCTTGAACGTCGACAGGAGCGCGAAGCGGTCACCGTCGTTCACGCGGACGGTGACGCCCGAACCGGACTCCAGCGGCTGAGCGACGACGCCGACGCGGGCACCGGCACCGTCGGCCTCGGTCCGGATGCTCGCCACCATGGCGGCCATCTCCTCGCTGCGGGCAGCCGACGAGGACGATGGTGTCGACACGTCGTTCGCGGCGCATCCGGCGGCGCACATGAGCAGGGCGAGTACGAGACCAGTGCGCAATACCACGCCCAAGTGTCTCCTACCGCGGCGCGCGTGAGGAGGCGGGGAGCCCGTCGCATCCGAGGTCCCACCGCCCAAACCTGAGGGCATAGTCTCGACCCCATGACCGCACCACTGCTGATCGAGCGCGACGGCCCCGTCGTCACCTGGACCCTGAACGATCCCGCGGCACGGAACCCCGTCTCGGACGAGGCGATGATCGAGGCCATCGAGCGCGCGGTGGACGAGGTCAACCGCGACGACGAGGTGCGGGTCGCCATCCTCACCGGCGCGGGGTCGGCGTTCAGCTCGGGCGGCAACGTCAAGCACATGCGCGACAAGGAGGGCATGTTCGGCGGCACCGCGGCGGAGCAGCGGCAGGGCTACCGGCACGGCATCCAGCGCATCCCGCGGGCGCTGTACCACTGCGAGGTCCCGACGGTGGCGGCCGTCAACGGGCCGGCGATCGGCGCCGGCTGCGACATGGCGATGATGTGCGACCTACGGGTGGCGTCCACCCGGGCGGTCTTCGCCGAGAGCTTCGTCAAGGTGGGCCTGATCCCCGGCGACGGTGGCGCCTGGCTCCTGCCGCGCATCGTCGGCATGGCGCGGGCCACGGAGATGGCGCTCACGGGCGAACCCGTCGACGCCGAGACCGCGCTCGCCTGGGGCATGGTCTCGAGCGTCGTCGAACCCGACGAACTGCTCGCCGCCGCGCGAACGCTGGCGGACCGCGTCGCCGCGAACCCGCCGCAGGCGCTGCGCATGACCAAGCGCCTCCTGCGCGAGGGACAGCACCAGAGCCTGGACGCGCTGCTCGAGCTCTCGGCGGCGATGCAGACGATCGCGCACTCCACGGCCGACCACCACGAGGCGGTCGCCGCCATGCTCGACAAGCGCCCGCCCCGCTTCACCGGGAAGTAGGCGCTTCACCGGCAAGTAGCCGGGTTCACCGGGAAGCAGGCGGACTCAGCGTCGCGCCAGCGCCGTGACGAGACCGCCGTCGCCCGGAATCAGGGTCACGTTGCGATGTCTCGGCTGTTCCGCGGGCGCATCCGTCATCGCGAGATCGACCCGCTGCAGGATCTGCGTGACCACGGCGCGCAGCTCCGCCATCGCGAGGCCCGCGCCGAGGCAGCGACGGTTGCCGCCACCGAAGGGCATCAGCTTCTGCGGCGAGACCTTCACGCCCAGGAAGCGCTCGGGGTCGAAGGCGTAGGGGCGCGGGTACAGCTCCTCGCGGTGGTGCAGCAGCAGGATCGAGATCAGAGCCACCACACCGCGTTCCACGACGTACGGGCCGAACCTCCAGTCCGACAGCAACTCCCGCGCGATCACGGGCACCACCGGGCGGCTGCGCATCGACTCGTTGATCAGCGCCTCGATGTACGCCTCGTCGCCGTCGCGGGCGGCGAGCACCGCACGCCGATACACCTCGGGGTTGCGGGTGAGACGCTCGAAGGTCCAGGCCACCGAGTTCGACGTGGTCTCGTGCCCGGCGAGCACCAGGGTGAGGAGTTCGTCCCGGATCTCGCTGTCCGCCAGCGGCGCCCCGTCGTCACCGCGCGCCGCCATCAGCACGGTGAGGATGTCGGAGCGGCCGCCACCGTCGGCCCCATCGGCGCCCTCGCGCCGGCGCTCGGCGATCACGCCGTAGATCGCCGTGTCCAGCGGCCGCAGCACCATCTTGAGCGCGCCCCGCGGCTCGCGGCTGCGCGCATTGACCAGCTGCACCACCGTCGCGAGCGGGTTCGTGGACAGGTGCAGTAGGCGGATCATCGACGCGCGGACGGCGCGCTCGGCGGGGGTGGCGCCCGCCTCGTCGTCGATCCCGAAGACCGCCGACATGATGACGTCGAGCGTGATCTGCTGGCCGATGTCGGCCAGTGCCACCGGTTCTCCCGGCCGCCAGTCGTCGATCCGCCGCGCCGTGGCCACGTCGATCCGCCGCTGGTACTCGGTGACGGCGCGACCGTGGAACTGCGGCAGCAGCAGCCCGCGCTGCTGCTTGTGCCGCGCGCCGAGCGCCGTGAGCACCGAGTTCGGGCCCACGATCGGACGCAACGGCGAGAACCGGGTGGCCGACGGCGCACCGTCTGGCCGCGACATCAGCGAGGCGATGTGCGCGGGGTTGGACAGCACGACGATCCGGCCGGGGCCGCCCGCGAACTCGGTCCGGAAGACGTCGCCGTACCGGTCCACGGCGGCGAAGACCGAGTCACCCTCCCGCAGGGTGAAGGTGAGCGACGCGCGCAGCGTCCCCATCGGCAGCGTCGGCGCGGCGCTCAAGCCGGCTGCGCCGGCATCGTCGAGCGGGCCGGCATCGTCGGCGTTACGCCCGACGACGCCAGGGCGCGCGGGGTCGCGCAGGTGCCACGCCGGTTCCGGAATGGACAGGGTGCGTGCGACGGTGCCGCCCAGCCCGCTGCGGAATCCGGTCCGGACGGCGCGTGTGATCGTGGTCATATCGTCCTCCTGGTGACGATTGTGCCCGCCGGACGCGACGAGCGGACGGGCGAACCTCCCGGCTTCAGGGAACGACGGTGCCGAGCGCCCCGATCCGGCGGTCGCGCGCCGCCATCGCGCGATGGGCGTCCCGCGCCCCGAAATCGAGGCCGTCGCGGTCGTGGGTGAGCCACGCGAGGCCGACGACGAGGGCCGTGATGATGAGAACGGTGATCATGTCCTTCTCCTTCTCCCACTGCCCGGTGTGTGTTCCGGGTCACTCTCGACGCTACGAAGAACATCGGCCCAGGTCAGCGTCCCCAGGACGGGAATCGGTGCCCGCCCGGGGGCGGGCACTCACCTCCGCCCCAGGGTGGACGACCGGACGGGCCGACCGGACTACGATCGGGCCCATGCGCTGGCTGCGGTGGTTGGAGGCGCGGTACGCACGCGCCTTCGCCGCGATCGGTTACGAGTACCCGCCCTACTACATGGCGATCACCGAGGCGGCCATGCTCGCGCTCGTTGTCGAGGCGGTGCTGCCGCGCGTCCTGGCGAGGCCGGAGGGATTCCAGTGGGCGCTCCTGACGGCCGCTGCCGCGTTGTCATTGAGCCACTCGTTCGCCACTATCCTGCACGCCGACCGCCTCTCGCTCACCGCGCACTCCGTCACGACCCTCGCCTCGGCCGCGCTGTTCTGGACGGTGCCCACGACTCTCGACGTGGTCCCGGTGATCCTGGTGCTCGCGATCACGCAGGTCGCCGCGGTCACCCCGCTGCGCGTGACGGTGATCCATCTCGTCGCCTACGAGGCCACCGTCATCGCCGCCGGGCTCCTCGGCGCGATCCACCAGGCGTGGCTCATCGCGCTCACCGTCTGCTTCGGCGCGGCCGTCGGCCAGCTGCTGCAGAACCAGCTGCTCCTGCTCCGCGCCGAACGCGACGCGCACGCCTCGCGCCTCGCCCTCGACCGGGCCACCATCGCCGGCGAGGTGCACGACGTGGTGGCACACTCCCTGGCAGTGGTGCTGCTCAACGTGACCGCCGCGCGGCGGGCGCTCGAATCCGACGACGACCGGGCGGAGGCCGTCGACGCGCTCCGTGACGCCGAGACCCAGGGGCGCGCCGCGATGAAGGACATCCGGACCACCATCGAACTGCTCCGCTCCGACGGTGCCGGCTCCGCTCAACCGGGGCTCGCCGACATCCCCGAACTCGTCGCGTCCTTCCAGCGCGCCGGCCTCGCCGTCGAACTGGACCATCGGGCACCGTCGACCGCGCTGACCGGCACCGCGGGCCTCGCGGCGTTCCGCGTGGTCCAGGAGTCGCTCGCCAACGCCGTCAAGCACGCGCCCGGGGCGCGGGTCGCCGTGCACGTCGGGCCGAGCACGCGGGGCCGGCTGGGCGTCCGGGTCTCGTGCCCCGTGCCCGACGGTGCGCGGCGCGCCCCCGGCGGCTCCGGGCTGGAGGGGATGCGGGCCCGCGTTCAGAGCGCGGGCGGCGAGCTGTCGGCGGGCCCCGTCGACGGCACGTGGATCGTGCACGCCGACTTCCCGTCCGAGGCCGCCGACACCGCCCTGCCGATCGAAGGAGAACGCCCGTGACCGACCGACCGATCCGCCTGCTCCTCGTGGACGATCAGGACCTGGTGCGCCTCGGGCTGCGCCGCATCCTGCGCCGGCGCGACGGCTTCGACGTGGTCGGCGAGTGCGCCGACGGCGACGAGGTGCCCGCCGCGGTCGCCGAGGCCTCCCCGGACGTGGTGCTCATGGATCTGCGGATGAAGCGGGTCAGCGGGATGGAGGCGACGCGCCGGCTCACAACGTCCGCCGACGCGCCGCCGGTGCTGGTGCTGACCACTTTTCGCGACGACGACCTGCTGTCGGAGGCGCTTCGGGCGGGCGCGTCGGGCTTCGTCCTCAAGGACTCGCCGGCGGAGGAGCTGATCCGCGCCGTCCGGCTGGTCGCGGCCGGCGAGGCGGTGCTGGATCCGGCGGTCACGGCGCGCGTCCTCGAGACCTACCGGTCCTCCGCCCCGGCGACGCCGGCACCGTCGGGCGCGGTGACGCGACTGACCTCCCGGGAAGTGGACGTGCTCGCGCTCGTCGGGCGCGGGCTGACGAACGACGAGATCGCCGCCGAGCTGGTGATCTCGATCGTCACCGTCAAGAGCCACATCGGCTCGATCTTCACCAAACTCGGCGTGCGCAACCGCGCGGAGGCGATCGTGTACGCCTTCGACACCGGCGTCGTGCACCCCGGCGGCCACCCGAATTGAACACCGTTACGGAGGGAAAACCCGCAGGTCAGCGTCTCCATAACGGTGTTCAATCGGCTACTGGCGCTCGATGAAGGCCGGCTTCTCCTTGTTCATCGCGGCGGTGCGGGCGATGACGTGGTTGCGGCCGCGGATCAGGCCCAGCTGCAGCGCCTGCTCGACGGGGAAGGACAGGCGCGAGCCGCTGTACCAGGTGTTCTCGAACAGCGCCTTCGACGCGGCGACGGCGTCCGGCGAGCGCTCCTTGAGCTTCTCGACCAGCTCCAGCGCGTCCTTCATCGGATCGGCGGAGACGCCCGTGACGAGGCCCCAGTCGAGCGCCTGCTTCGCGCTGAACATCTCGCCGGTCATCGTGAGCCGCTTGGCGACATCGATCGTGGTGAGCTGCGCGATGGACGCGGAGATCGACATGTCCGGGATGAGGCCCCACTTGGCCTCGAGGATCGAGAAGTCGGCCTCGGTGGAGGCGTAGCGGAAGTCCGCGCCGAGCGCGATCTGCAGACCGCCGCCGTAGCAGTGGCCGTGCACCACCGCGATGACGGGCGCCGGCACGCTGCGCCACGCCCACCCGGCGGCCTGGAAGTTGTTGGCCGCCGAGATGCGCTTGGGCACGAAGTTCATCATCATGCGGCGCTGTTCCTTGCCGACCGACCCGAAGTCGAGGCCCGAGCAGAACGAGGGGCCGTCGCCGGTGAGGATCACGGCGCGCAACGAGCGGTCGTTCTTGGCGCGGTCGGCGGCCTTCGCGAGGTCGTCGATCATGTCCAGCGTGAGCCCGTTGTGCTTCTCGGGACGATTGATCCGGACGTGGGCGACCTCGTCGCGCACCTCGTAGTCGATGTTCGACATCCGCTTCTCCTCGTTTCGCCTCGCCTTGGCCGTTCTCTGCAACCCTAACCGTCGCGCCGGTCCCCGTAGGGAAGGGCACGGCTGAAGTAAAGTGGCGCGCATGGCGGTCACGTTGCACATCACGGGGGAACCCGAGTCGGACGCTGTGCTCTCCGAGCATCCGTTCGCGCTGCTCGCGGGCATGCTTCTCGACCAGCAGTTCCCGATGGAACGCGCGTTCGCGGGGCCGTGGAAGGTCCTCGACCGGTTCGGCAGCATCGACCCGCGCGACATCGCGGTCGCGGACCCGGCCCGGTTCGAGGAACTATGCACCACTCCGCCCGCGATCCACCGGTACGGCCGCGCCATGGCCGCGCGCCTGCAGACGCTCGCGCAGATCGTCGTGGACGAGTACGACGGGCACGCCGAGCGGATCTGGACCGAGGCCGCCTCCGGCGCCGACCTGGTGAAGCGGATCGAGGCGCTGCCCGGCTTCGGCGCGCAGAAGGCGAAGATCTTCGCCGCCCTCGTCGGCAAGCAGCTCGGCGTCAAGCCGCGCGGCTGGGCCACCGCGGTGGGCGACTACGGCAAGCCCGGGTACCGGTCCGTCGCCGATGTCGTCGACGGGGAGTCGCTGCAGAAGGTGCGCGCCTACAAGAAGGAGATGAAGGCGGCCGGGAAGAAGGCGGGCGCATGACCGGACCCGGCCAGAACCCGCACCAGCCGGGCCAGGCCTACTCCCAGGCGATTCCACTCCCGCCGCCGCCCCGCGGCCCCGTCGCGCCCGGTCCCGTTCCCGGCGCGCCCCCGCCCCCGCCGCAGAAGCCCAACTCGGGCCGGAACGTGATCGTCGCGCTCGTGGCGGTGGCCTCCGTCGTCGCGCTCATCGCGGCGATCGTCGTGGCGGCGCTGCTCAGCGACTCCCGGGGCGCCGACCCCGGCAAGAGCGCCTCGTCCTCGACCGCGGGGGCGATCTCCGTCTTCCGCGTCAACGACTGCCTCTACGACGTCCCCGAGGCGCCGAAGGTCGGCAACTGCGACGACGGGGGCTCGCCGTACAAGGTCACCCAGGTGATGCCGGCCGGTGAGAAGTGCCGCGCCGAGCAGACCTCCATCGCACGGGGCCGCTGGTACTGCCTGACGCCCAACCTCAACGTGAACTACTGCTACACGGCACCGGTACCGGGCACCTGGATCAAGGCCGCAGCGAACTGCGGCGTGCCGGGCACGATCACCGTGGTCTCCGTGGTGGGCGGCCTCAAGGACTCCGCGCGGTGCTCCGGCGAGTGGGATCGCAGCTACTTCTTCGACGATCCCGTCTACACGATCTGCGCGAAGTCCTACACCTGAGGATCGTCCTCGGCGGGCACCACGATCACCGGCGCGGCGCCGGCGATGCGGGCGGGCCGAGGCGGACGGGGCTGCGCCGCCCTCGCGACCTCGCTCGCGGTGCGCAGCGCGAATTTGGGCAGGCTCGACAACAGGTCCGTCACCGGCTCGGCGACGGTGTTGGCCGCTCCCACCACGCTCTCGATATCGCTGATCCGCTGATTCATCGCGGAGACGGTGGGCGTGAGCCGGTTGAGCGCGTCGGTCATCGCGGCGAGTTGCGCGACTACCCCGTCCTCCGCGGTCAGCACGTCGACGATGCCGCCCTCCCGGGTCGCGCGGTCGAGCGGGCCGTCGGTCCGGATCACCCGGTCGACGGGGCCGCCCTCCTCGAACAGGTCGGCCACCCGGTCGGCCGCGCCGCCGGGGCCCACGACGCGATGGATCGCACCGTCGTCACCGAGCAGGTCGGCCACTCGGTGCACGATCGAGGGCACCCGCGCCGCGGCGGTGACCAGGTTCTCGTGGCGGACGTCGCCGGCGGCCTCCGGGTCGAGCCGGTCCGCGGCCATCGACACCACGTCCCGCGCGACCGCCACCGAGGTCTGGGCGACGGCGAGCCCCAGGCCCGTCGCGGCCAGTCCCACGCGGGCCGGGCCGAGCAGTACTTTCGGAAACTCCATGGATCCAGCGTAGCGCCGATCCGCTATCGGAAGAATCAGGTGAAACCCTGACCTCAGGCACCCGGCGTGGGGCTGACGACGTAGGTCACGTCACCGTCGTTGGAGGAGATCCCGACGGTGAAGCCCCGGCCGCGGTACACCGCCCCGACCCGCCCGGCGTCCAGCGGAACGTCCGGCGCGACGGGGACCAGGCCGGCCGCGAGCAGGGCGCGGGCGGCGGCCACGGTGTCGCGGCCCTCGACGGCGACCCGCCACACCGGGTGCCCCACCTCGATGGTCTCGGCGCTGCGGATCTCCCCCACGACGGGGACCTGCTGGGCCGGGAAGGCCGCCGGCAGGGGCACCGCGCTCGGGGCCGGCGCATCGCACCCGGCCAGCAGGACCGCCGAGACGACAAGGGCGGCGCCGGTAGCGGCGCCGCCCTTGTTCGTCACGTTCACATCCGTCAGAGCGAGATCCTGCCCTCGGCCAGCGCGCGGATGATCTCCTTCTCGCGGCGGCCGCGCTTGAACCGGGAGACCACGACGAGGGCCACCACCACGGCGACGCCCGCGGCCGCGGCCAGCACCGGGGGCTTGGTCACGGTGGCGACCACCGACCGCTGCGCCTGCTCGGCGAGCTTGCGCGGATCGGCCCGCTCCCCCAGCTGGTCCAGCGTCGCCGCCAGCTGCTCCCGGGCGCGTTCGATGTCGCGCTCGATGCTCTCGGTGTCACGTGCCACTTCGCTCTTCCTCCGGGTCAACCTGCTTGGAGATACGTCCCCGACTCTAGACCAGCCGCCGCCTGCGCACCGCTCGGCGTGGCCGGGAGGTCGTGATCCGGCGCCGCTGACCCGTCGCGATCCGGCGCCGCCGCGAGCGCGAAGGTCGCCTGGACCTGCAGCCACTGCGCCAGGATCTGGCACCCGGTCAGCTCGTAGTCCTCGTGCCGCAACCGGGCCAGCGGCTCGGTCGCGTAGGCCGTGTGCCGGTTCCCGCGCAGGTTGTACTCCCGCCCGCGGTAGTTGACCCGCGGCAGGTATCCCAGGATCTCCCGTCCCGCGGTCCGCAGCCGCTCCACGTCGCGCCGCCACTGCCGGGAGCCGAAGGCGGTGCGGGTCGCGTTCTGGAAGCGGTTGCCCAGGTACTCCCCGGCAGCGCGGGGCGCCCAGGTCGCGAGGTCGCGCAGGGTCAGGTAGGCGGTGGCGTCGGCGATGTCCCGGACGAACGAGTCCACACTGGCGTTGCAGATCACGTCCTGCGGGTGCGAGATCCACTGCAGCGGCAGCCCGTCGGGCACGGACGGGCCGTCGCCCGCGACGCCGGAACCGCACAGCGCGGGATCGCTGCCCTGCGGGCGCTCGGGGTCGGAGATCAGCCCGACGGCGAGCACGTGCGGCGCGAGCACGGGACCGTCGGCCATGGCACCGAGCACCCGGCGGACCACCGTGCACCCCTGCGAGTACCCGATGAGGACGACAGGACCGTCGGTATCCGCGATCGCGGCCAGCAGTCGCTCGACGCCGATCGCGACGGACTCCGCGAAGGAGATCCCGTCGCGCGCCGGGACGGGGCCGTAGGAGGCGGGGTAGCCGACCCAGCGCGCGGCGAAGCGATCGTCGAGCTCGCCCACCACGTGGCTGAGCATGCCGGTGACCTCGGTGCGGGGGTCGTCGATCCAGGATTCGCCCGTGCCCCCGACGGCGAGCACGGTGATCCGGGCCCGGCCGGCGTCCGCCGGTCGCCGGGCCGCCCTGCTGTGGACGGTCAGCGTGTTCATGCCCGCGACTTAACCGGCCGTACGTGTGAACGAGCTGAAATCCATGTTAAGAAACCGGTGATGTGTCCGAGCTAACAGGCGGTCAGCGCTGGCAGGTGGGGCACCAGTACAGGTTCCGCGCCTCCATCACCTCGGTGCGCACGGGCGTACCGCAGACGCGGCAGGGTTCACCGGTGCGCCGGTAGACGTAGGTGCGAGGCCGGTCCTCGGCGTACGACGGTGCGCCGTGGTCGTGTTCGGGACGGACCACGTGCATGCGGCCGCGCTCGACGCCGATCGGCATGAGCGCGACGAGGTCCGCCCAGATCGCATCGAACTCCGGCCGCGCGAGGTCGCGGCCCTCGCGATGCGGATCGATCCCGGCGCGGAAGAGGACCTCGGCGCGATAGACGTTGCCGACGCCCGCCATCACCTTCTGGTCCATCAGCAGGGCGCCGATCGGGCGGCGGGAACGCTCGATGCGCCGCCAGGCGTCGTCGGGATCGGAGTCGGGACGCAGGGGGTCGGGCCCGAGGCGGGCGAGGACACCGTCGACCTGCTCCTCCGTGACCAGCTCACACGCGGTGGGGCCGCGCAGGTCGGTGCCGCCACGCGGTCCGACGATGCGGTACCGTACCTGACCCACCACGGGCGGTACCCGGCTCCGGTCATCCGAGTCCGGCGAGTGCCGTCCCTCTTGCCCTCCCTCGGGCGGCGGCGCACCGTCGGACAGGCCGAAGTCGGTGAAGGCACCGTAGAGGCCCAGATGCACGTGGACGATCAGCCCGCCCTCGTAGCGGTGCCACAGGTGCTTGCCCCAGGAGTCGGCGCGCTCGAAGACCCGGCCGTCGAGGCGCCGCGCCTCCGGGCCGAACCGCCCCTGCGGGCTGGAGACACGGACGCCCTCGCCCGCGAACAGTGCGTCGTGGGCGAGGGCGAGCCGGTGGAGTGTGTGCCCTTCGGGCATGGACGGTGGCGGTGCCGGGCCGGTCAGGCCTCGGGGGCGCCGGGAACGGCGGGCGCGACGCCCGTGCGCTCGTACTCCGAGAGGATGTCGATGCGGCGCTGGTGCCGGGGCTCCTCCGACCAGGGCTGCGCGAGGAAGGCATCGACGATCGCGAGCGCCTCCTCCGTGCTGTGCATGCGGCCGCCGATGCCGATGAGCTGCGCGTTGTTGTGCTCGCGGGCCAGCTTCGCCGTCTCGACGCTCCACGCGAGGGCGCACCGGGCGCCGGGCACCTTGTTCGCGGCGATCTGCTCGCCGTTGCCGCTACCGCCGAGCACGATGCCGAGGCTGCCCGGGTCGGCGACGACGCGGGTTGCGGCGTCGATGCAGAACGCCGGGTAGTCGTCGAGGGCGTCGTAGGTGTGTGCCCCGCAGTCCACGACCTCGTGGCCGGCTGCCGTCAGGTGCTCGATGATCTGGGACTTCAGTTCGAAACCGGCATGGTCGCCGCCGAGGTAAACGCGCATGAGCACAGTCTGACACGCGTCGCGCGCACATCCGAAGGCGGCACAGCCTACATTCGTTGGCATGGATGACAGCACCGAGCAGACCCGGGGCCAGGAGCCGCAGGGCGACTCCTCCCCCACCGAGTCCGCCCGCAGCGGGGCCTTCAGCGCCGAGCCCGACGAGTCGACGATGCCAAGCACGGGCTTCTTCCCCGTCGTGCAGCCCGGGGAGACCTGCGCCGAGTCGCCGTCCGCCGCCGCCACGTCCGCCTTCCCGGCCACGGACTTCCCTACCGAGCAGCACCGGCCGGGCGCCCACCAGGAGCTGCCCGAGCTGGGCGCCCACGCACCGTCGGTCACTGCGGGCCTCGGCGCTTCCGCCGGCTCGGGCGAGGGCCCGCAGTTCCCCACCGGCCGGTTCCACGGCTCGCACGTCCCGAGCGGGCAGGTCCCGGGCGGGAGTTTCTCGGGCAGCGGCTTCCCGGCCTTCCCGGCCGGCGGGTTCCCCGGCGGCCCCGCGGGCCCGATCCCGCCCGTGCCCCAGCCCCCGGCCTACGCCGGCGCGCCGCGGCGCCATCCGTGGGAGATCCCGCTGCTGGTGGTGGTGATCCTCGTGACCGTCCTGATCTACGCGGGCGCGCTGACGCTCGCGATGCGCGGGAGCATCGACTCCTACCTGCTGATCCTGCTCGCGGTGCCGGTGGTGATCTGGTTCGCCCGAGGCACGACCTGGGCGGCGCCTCGCGTACAGGGCGTGCAGATGACGCCCACGCAGTTCCCCGAGGGCTACCGGATGGTGCGCGAGGCGGCCGCGCGGTACGGCCTGCGCGAGGTTCCGGACGCCTTCGTCGTGCTCGGCAACGGCCAGATCAACGCCTTCGCCTCCGGGCACGGCTTCCGCCGGTTCGTGGTGGTCTACAGCGATCTCTTCGAGATCGGCGGCAAGGCCCGCGATCCCGAGGCGCTGGCGTACATCATCGGGCACGAGGTCGGGCACATCGCCGCGGGCCACGTCTCCTACTGGCGGCAGATCGGCTCGTTCGCGATGAGCTACGTCCCGGTGCTCGGCCCCGCGCTCTCGCGGGCGCAGGAGTACACGGCGGACAACTACGGCTACTTCAACGCGCCGGCCGGGATTCCCGGCGGGATGGGCCTGATGGGCGCGGGCAAGTACCTCGGCAAGGAGGTCGATTTCGACCAGCTGGCCGACCGCGCCTCCACCGACAAGGGCTTCTTCACCTGGCTCGTGAACCTCATGGCCTCGCACCCCGTCCTGACCTGGCGTGCGGCCGCGCTGCGCAACCGTACGAAGGCCGGCTCCCTGTGGTTCCCGCCGACCGGCCCGATGCGCGGCGTCGGTGGCGGCGCCGTCGTTCCTGCAGGTCCGGTCCCGTCGTACACGCACCAGGAGGTCCTGGCCCCCGCTCCCGGGCAGGCACCGTCGGGCATCGTCGGACCGGGTCACGTGCACTCCGGTCCGACGGGCCCGTACGGCCCTCCGCAGTTCCCCGGCACTCCCCCGAACGGACCGTTCGGCGCCTGAACCCGACGCGGCCCGGGAGACGTGCTCAGTCGAACTCGGGTTCCTCGGTGCGCGTGCGCTTGAGTTCGAAGAAGTGCGGGTAGCTCGCCAGGAGTACGGTGCCGTCCCAGACCCGTCCGGCATCCTCGCCGCGCGGGATGCGGGAGAGGACGGGGCCGAAGAAGGCGACGCCGTTGACGTGGATGGTGGGGGTGCCGACGTCCGGACCCACCTTGTCCATGCCGGCGTGGTGGCTCGCGCGCAGCGCCTCGTCGAAGTCCGTGCTGTTCGCGGCGGCGGCGAGATCGGATTCGAGCCCGGTCTCGGCGAGAGACTCGGCGATCACCACCGCGAAGTCCTTGTTCTGCTCGTTGTGGATCCGGGTGCCCATGGCGGTGTACAGCTTCGGCAGCACCTCGTCACCGTGGCGCTGCGCGGCGGCGATGAGCACGCGGACCGGATCCCACGCCGTCTTCATCAGCTCCTGGTAGACCTCCGGCAGGTCCTCACGGCCCTCGTTGAGGACGGCGAGGCTCATCACGTGGAACTGGATGTCGATGTCGCGGACCTTCTCGACCTCGAGGATCCAGCGCGAGGTGATCCAGCACCACGGACACAGCGGGTCGAACCAGAATTCGACGCGATCCTTGGCGGTGGACGGGGCGGTGTCGGTCACTGCGGCTCCTGCTCGTGGGAGGGTCACTGGCACGGTCGTGCTTCTCGTTGCAACACCCCGCGGCGCGTTCTGCTTCCCGCCCGGGCGCACGCCGCGCGTGGATGGCATTGTGGGACGGGTCGCGCCGGTCCGCCCGGCCCGCGACCGACATGAGTCCGCCGCATCGCGAAGGAGCGTCCCCCTTGTCCGCGCCCAATCTCACCCGGGTCCAGGCCGCCGAGCGCGCCGCAACGGTCTCCGTCTCGCGCTACGCCATCGACCTCGACCTCACCGACGGGGCGGATGCGCCCGGCGAGAAGACCTTCGGGTCGACCACGACGATCACCTTCACGGCGACGCCGGGTGCGGAGACCTTCGTCGACCTCATCGCCAGCAGCATCACGGCGACGCTCAACGGGCGGCCCGTCGACACCTCCGGCTACACCGAGGAGGGCGGCCTCGCCCTGCACGGCCTCGCGGCCGAGAACGAGCTGGTGATCTCCGGCCGGTTCTTCTACTCCAACACCGGCGAGGGCCTGCACCGCTTCGTCGACCCCGCCGACGGCGCGGTGTACCTGTACTCCCAGTTCGAGACGGCCGACGCCAAGCGCATGTTCGCATGCTTCGACCAGCCGGACCTCAAGGCCGTCTTCGACGTGAGCGTCACGGCACCGTCGGCCTGGACCGTGGTGACGGGCGGCGCCGAGGCGACCCGGGAGCCGCTGCCGACCGGCGCACACCGCTGGACCTTCGTCACGACGGAGCCGATGTCGACCTACCTCGTCGCGCTCATCGCCGGCCCGTACGCGGTGTGGAGCGACGCCTACACCGACGAGCACGGCACGATCGACCTGCGCCTGTTCTGCCGCGCGAGCCTCGCCGAATACATGGACGCCGACCGGCTGTTCACCGAGACCAAGCAGGGTTTCGGCTTCTACCACAAGAACTTCGGCATCCCCTACGCCTTCGGCAAGTACGACCAGCTGTTCGTGCCGGAGTTCAACGCGGGCGCCATGGAGAACGCGGGCGCCGTCACCTTCCTCGAGGACTACGTCTTCCGGTCGAAGGTCACTCGGTACCTCTACGAGCGGCGCTGCGAGACCGTGCTGCACGAGATGGCGCACATGTGGTTCGGCGACCTGGTGACCATGCGCTGGTGGGACGACCTGTGGCTGAACGAGTCCTTCGCGACCTTCGCCTCGGTGCTCAGCCAGGCCGAGGCCACCGAGTACACCTCGGCGTGGACCACCTTCGCCAACGTCGAGAAGTCCTGGGCGTACCGGCAGGACCAGCTGCCGTCGACGCACCCCGTCGCGGCCGACATCCCGGACCTGCAGGCCGTCGAGGTCAACTTCGACGGGATCACCTACGCCAAGGGCGCCTCGGTGCTCAAGCAGTTGGTCGCCTACGTGGGACTCGAACCCTTCCTCGCCGGCCTGCGCACCTACTTCGTGGAGCACAAGTTCGGCAACGCCACCTTCGACGACCTGCTGCGGGCGCTGGAGGCCTCGTCGGGCCGCGACCTCTCGGACTGGGGCGCCCAGTGGCTCAAGACCACCGGCATCAACATCCTGCGGCCGGACTTCGAGGTCGACGACGCCGGGAACTTCACCCGGTTCACCATCGTCCAGGAGGGCGCGCAGCCGGGAGCGGGTGAGCTGCGCACGCACCGCCTCGCCGTCGGTGTCTACGCCGACCAGGACGGCAAGCTGGTGCGCACCGAGCGCGTCGAACTCGACGTCGCCGGGGAGCGCACCGACGTGCCCGAGCTCGTCGGCGTGCACCGCGGCGAGCTCGTGCTGATCAACGACGACGACCTGACCTACTGCTCCGTGCGCCTGGACCCGGTGTCGCTGGCGACCGTGACGAACCGGATCGCCGACATCGCCGACTCGCTCCCCCGCACCCTCGGCTGGTCGGCCGCGTGGGAGATGACGCGACAGGCAGAGATGAAGGCCCGCGACTTCGTCGAGCTGGTGCTCGGCGGGATCGGCGCCGAGACCGAGGTGGGCGTGGTGCAGCGCGTCGTGCTGCAGGCGCAGACCGCCGTCGAGTCCTACGCCGACCCCGCGTGGGCCGCCGCCGAGGGCCGCGAGCGGCTCGCCTCCGGCCTGCTGCGCCTGGCCCGGGAGGCCGAGGACGGCTCGGACTTCCAGCTGGCCTTCGTCAACGCGCTGGCCGCGTCGGCCCTGGGCCTGGCCGAGGTCGAGACGCTCCGGGCGCTGTACGACGGTGCCGAACCCGCCTCCGTCGGGCTGGCGGGGCTGACCGTCGACACCGACCTGCGCTGGCGGCTCCTGACGGCCCTGGCCCGCGCCGGAGCGGTCGGCGCCGACGAGATCGACGCCGAGGTGCTGCGCGATCCCACGGCCGCGGGCGAGCGGTCCGCCGCCGCCGCGCTGGCCGCCCGCCCGGACATCCGGGTCAAGGAGGAGGCCTGGGAGAAGGTCTTCGGCGACGACTCACTGTCGAACACGCTGACCCGCGCGATCGCCGCCGGCATCGTCGCACCGGGCCAGGGCGAGCTCCTGGCGCCCTTCACCTCCCGGTACTTCGCCTCGATCGACGAGGTGTGGGGCCGCCGCTCCTCCGAGGTCGCGCAGACGGTCGTCGTGGGCCTCTACCCGTCCTGGGACGTCTCCGACGAGGCCGTGGCCGCGGCGGACGCCTGGCTCGCGGGCGAGCATCCGCCGGCGCTGCGCCGCCTCGTGCTCGAGGGTCGCGCGGGCATCGTCCGCTCGCTGGCCGCGCGGGCCTTCGACCGCAGCTGACGACGTACCGAGAACGGCCCCGGGATCGGGTGATCCCGGGGCCGTTGCACGTCGGTCAGCCGATGAACGGGTGACCGCTGACGGTCCGGCCGGGGTCGTCCTGGATGACGTCCCAGTGCTCGACGATCTTGCCGTGGGCCACGCGGAAGATGTCGACCACGGCCCGCGCCTTGCCGTCGTAGACCGACTTCGCGTAGACGACCACGATGTCGCCCTCGGCGACGACGCGCACGATGGACGTGCGGTTCTTCGGATCCTTCACGACGGGCGCGAGTGCCGCGACGAAGGCCTCGCGACCGTCGGCGACCTCGGGATTGTGCTGGATGTAGTGCTCGCCGATGTAGCGCTGCGCCGCTCCGGCGATGTCGCGCTGCACGAATCCCTCGGTGTAGAAGGCCGTCACGACCTGTTTGGGGGTCGACGGTGCCGCGCTCACCTGCGCCGCGATGCTCAGTACCAGGGTGCCGACGGTGAGCGCTGTCGCGATGGAGTTACGGATCGTCCGGGTGAGGTTCATACCGTGTCCAATCATTGAGATATCAATACTTTGTTTAGATCAGAACATGAATATCGGGTGTACACAATGTGATCGCCATCGCCGTACGCTGCACGGATGGACACGGACCACACCCCTGAGACCGCCGAGGCATTGATGCGTTCCCGATTCGCCGCCTTCCGCGACGGCGACACGGCGTGGCTCCTCGCGTCGTGGCATCCCAGCACCCGCCCGGCGGACCTCACCCTCGACGCGGGACTGCGCTGGCGCGGCCTGCAGATCGTCGACACCGTCGACGGTGCCGCGGCCGATGATTCCGGCATCGTGGAGTTCCGGGCCACGTACGTCGGGCCGGACGGGCACGGCGTGCTGCACGAGCGCTCCCGGTTCGTCCGGGAGGACGGACGGTGGCTCTACGTGGACGGGGAATTCCCCGACCGGTAACCCGCTCCGACCTGGTGCATCATAGCTTCATCACCTACGATGCACCCATGAGGACCACCGTCGATCTACCGCCCGCTCTACACCGGCGAGCGAAGGAGATCGCCGAGGAACGCCACGAATCGCTGTCGAGCGTCATCAGCGACCTGGCCCGCCGCGGCCTCGCCTCGCTGGACGATCCGCATCGCGTCGTCCCGAGCCCGATCACCGGATTCCCGACGATCTCCTCCGGGCGCACGTTCACGTCCGAAGAGATCGCCGACCTGATCGACGAGGACGAGTGAGCCGGGCAACGCTGTTGGATGCGAGCGTGCTGATCGCCGCCGTCTCGACCGATCATCCGCACCACGCCGTCGCGGAAGCATGGCTGGCCGCCAACCCCTCCGTCGCGCTCTGCCCGATAACCGAGGGTGCGTTAGTGCGTTTCCTAGTGCGGGTCGGCGAGGGCACAGGCACCATCGCGACGATCCTCGCGCATCTTCACCGACTCGACGGTGTCGAGTTCTGGCCGGACTCGGTCTCGTACCGCGAGATGGACCTCACGGCCGTTCGCGGCCACCGCCAAGTGACCGATTCCTATCTGGTCGCGCTGGCCGTGGCGCACGAGTCCCGCGTGGTGACGTTCGACAACGGATCGGCACTGGCGCATCCCACACACACGATTCACCTGGTCCCCGACGTTCGGACCGGAGCCGCCGAGGCGTGAACCCCGCCCCGACGTGTTATCACCGTATATCGGCACAAAAGGTCCGAGCTCACGGGCCCACTGCCATATCGTTAGGAAATCTTGTTAGCGTGAAGAAATGGACAGGACGCGAACAGAATCGGGCGAACTGCACATAGTCGGCTGGGGCGCGGAGAACGTACGCACCTCGCGCCGCCGCACGCTGGCACGGCTCTTCCGGCGGAAGCCACCGCTGACGAAGGAGTCCATCACCGTCGTCGACCGGCCGATGCTCAAGCGGGCGATCACCGCGGCGGCGCTGGGGAACATGATGGAGTGGTTCGACTTCGGCGTGTACGCCTACCTCGCCACCACGCTCGGCAAGGTCTTCTTCGAGGGCCTCTCGCACACCGGCCAGTTGCTCGCCACCTTCGGCACCTTCGCCGCCGCCTTCTTCGTGCGCCCGCTGGGCGGGATCGTCTTCGGCCTCATGGGCGACCGCGTCGGCCGGCAGAAGGTGCTCGCGGCCACGATGATCATGATGTCGATCGGCACCTTCGCCGTGGGCCTGATCCCCTCGTACGCCGCGATCGGGATGTGGGCGCCGATCCTGCTGCTGTGCGCGCGGCTGGTACAGGGCTTCTCCACCGGCGGCGAGTACGGCGGCGCGACCACCTTCATCGCCGAGTACTCCCCCGACAAGCGCCGCGGATTCCTGGGCAGCTGGCTCGACTTCGGCACGTTCATCGGCTATTCATGCGCCTCGCTGGTGGTCACGATCCTCAACGCGTCACTGTCCGAGGCGGACATGCTCTCCTGGGGCTGGCGGATCCCGTTCTTCATCGCCGGGCCGATGGGCCTGATCGGCCTGTACCTGCGGCTCAAGCTCGAGGACACCCCCGCCTTCCAGGCGCAGCTGGACGCGCACGAGACCGCCATGAAGTCGGCCGAGACGCCCCAGCACGAGCTCCTGGTGATCGTCACCAAGCTGTGGCGCCCGCTGCTGGTGTGCATGGGCCTGGTGATCCTCTACAACGTGACCAACTACATGATCACGGCGTACCTACCGACCTATCTCACCGAGGTGGCGCACCGCAGCCAGCTGTCGGCCGACATGCTGGTGCTCCTCGCGATGCTGGTCGTGGTCGCCCTGATCCTGCTCGTGGGGCACCTGAGCGACATCGTCGGCCGCAGGGCCGTCTTCGCCACCGCGGCCGTCGTGCAGATCGTCGTCGCGGTACCCGCGTTCTGGCTCCTGCGCCACGGCTCGCTGTGGGGTCCCGTCGTGGCCTGCATCGTCTTCGGCGCCGTCCTCGCCTGCTTCGCGGCGCCCACGGCGTCGACGCTGCCGGCCCTGTTCCCCACGGCCGTCCGCTACGGCGCGCTGGGCCTCGGGTTCAACGTGGCCGTCTCGGCGTTCGGCGGCACGACGCCGCTGATCACCTCCGCACTCGTCGACGCCACCAAGAACGACCTGGTGCCCGGCTTCTACCTGATCGTCAGCGGCATCGTCGGCCTGATCGCCGTCGTGGCGATGCGCGAGACCGCGACGCAGCCCCTCCTCGGATCCGCGCCACAGGTGGACACTCCGGAGGAGGCGACGGAGCTGTACGCGGAGGGACGGGACCTGGCGGCCGCCGAACGCTGACGCCACCGAGCGCTGACGGGGCCGCAGCCCCCTGGGGAAAATCCCTGGACGAGGAACGGCCCACCGGATCGGATCCGGTGGGCCGTTCCTCGTGCTTGTGCTACGCGGTGGGCGGCTTCACGGCCGAGGCCATGACGCGCAGCGCGGCGATGATGCCGTCGATGAGATCGCCGGCCTGGAAGGGCGGGATCGCGGCGGTGACGCCGAGCTGCGCGACCTTGTCGCCCAGGCGGTCGGCCACGCCGCTGCCGGTGAGGACCACGATGTCGCGCGTGTTCGGCGAGACGGCGATGAGAGCCGCGTACTCGGGCTCGGGGGCCTGACGGAGCACGGCCTCGGCGCCGGCGTGCGCATCGTCACCCAGGTCGCCGATGTACACCGAGAACCGGGCACGGGCATCGCGCGTGGCGCGGATCAGCGCCTCGTCGAGGCCGATCAGCTCCTCGCGGGAGAACGGCGGGTTCGAGGGGCTGTCGCTCGCCTGGCGCGCGGCGGAGATCCGGCCGCTCGACGTGATGGCCGTACCGATGGGCAGATCGCCCTGCGGGACGACGACGGTCTGCGTGTGATCACCACTTGCCACGAGCGGCACCCCCGATCAGGTTCTCGTTGTCGGCGGCGTGGTCGTCGCCGTGATGTGCGCCGTGCGGGCCCACGGGGGCCTCGTCGACCGCGCTGAACAGCATCGGCTCGCGGGTCCACGGCTCACCGAGCTTGTACTGGCCCGGCTGCTGGTACTTCTCGTTGCGGCCGGTGGCCATGCCGATGACGCACAGGACGACGACGACGATCGTGGCGATCACCGTGATCCCGCCGACGATGTTGAGCAAGCTCACTGTGGGCCCCTTTCCTTCTCTGTCGAACGCCCGACGGCGCTGGTCAGTCTTGGAACAACTTAGCCTATGCCGCATCGAGGTCGAGATACCGACTCCACATCGGGTCGACCTCCTTGAGCGTCGACAGCAGCCGCCAGTGCCGGCCCTGCGGCGCCCGCGGCTCGGTCCGCAGCGTCCACCCGATTTCGGACAGCAGCCGATCGGCCTTCCGGTGGTTGCAGGACGCGCAACACGCGACGCAGTTCTCCCAGCCGTGCGCCCCGCCGCGCGAGCGCGGCTGGACGTGGTCGATGGTGTCGGCCTTGCCGCCGCAGTACCCGCACCGGAAGCGGTCCCGGTGCATCAACGCCGCCCGGGTCATGGGCACCTGGGCCCGGTACGGGACCCGGACATAGGTGCGCAGCCGGATCACCGAGGGCACAGACAGAGAACGGTCCGCTGAATGCACCAGCGGACCGTTCGGATCGTCGTGGACCACATCGGCCCTATCCCTGAGCATCAGGACTATCGCCCTGCGCATCGAGATCGCGGTCAGCGGCTCGTAGGTGGCGTTGAGGAGCAGGACCCGCCGCTTGCCCCAGACGGCGCCCGGGGAACGGGACTCGCCGGCGAGCGCCGTGGTCGCGGGGGTTCCCGCGGCGTGCGTTCGCTTCATCGAATCTCCTCGCGTTCGGACCGGCCCGCCGGACTCGGCGCGGGCCGCCTGTAGTAGTGCACCACGTACGCCCGCGATCCGCACGGTGATTTCGGCGTATTTCGACGGGCCATCGGGTGAACGCGCGGTGACTCAGTCCGCGATCACCCGGTTCCGGCCGGTGGCCTTGGCCTCGTAGAGCCGACGGTCCGCCTCCCGCAGCAACCGCCCCGCGGTGACCGACGCGGTGCTCCCCGACGACCCGCCACAACTGACCGTGAGCACGGTGCCGTCGCCGTGGGTGAGGCTCCGCGCCGACATCTCGCGGCGCACGGTGTCGAGGACGGCGGCGAGATCGACGTCGCCGGTGAGGAGCAGGGCGAACTCGTCTCCGCCGTACCGCGCGGCGATGTCCCCTTCTCCGGTCGCCAGCCCGGCGACCACACTCGCCAGCGCGCGCAGCGCCTCGTCACCCGCTCCGTGCCCGAGACCGTCGTTGTACGACTTGAAGCGGTCGACGTCGACCAATGCGAGGTGGACGGGCACCCCCGTCTCCGGGGCGTTCTGCCACACCGAGGTCAGCGCACGGTTGAACCCCCGCCGATTCGCGACCTCCGTCAGCTCGTCGATCTCCGCGAGCAGCGCCAGCTCGTGGGCCACCTGTTCCGCGCGCTGCCGCTCGGCGACCTCCGCGGAGATGTCCACGAGGATGCCCACCACACGCAGCGCCTCGCCCGCGGCATCCCGCTCGATGACCCGCGCCCGGCACCGGATCCACAGCCATTCGCCCGAACGCGTCCGCATCCGGTGATCGTTGTCGTAATCGGCGGTGTCACCCTCCAGGTGCCGACGGAGCCCGGCGAGCGCGTTCGGCAGGTCCTCCGGGTGCACCCGGTCCTGCCACTCCAGCGGGCTGTCGCCGATCTCGTCGTCGGAGTGACCCAGCATCGACTTCCACCCGCTGGAGTAGAACACCTCGCCGGAGCGCAGGTCCCAGTCCCAGATGCCGTCGCCCGAGCAGTCCACCGCGACCTGCCAGCGGGCTTCCGCGCGCGCCAGCTGAGCGGCGGATCGCTGGGCGTCGGTGATGTCCCGGGAGATGCCGATGATCCCGACGACGGTGCCGGCATCGTCGCGATACGGCGCCTTGAGCGAGAGGAAGACACGGCGCTCGCCATCGACGATCGGCGACTCCTCGACCTCACGCGCCACCCCGCTCGCCATGATCTCGCGGTCGGTCGCCATGAGCCGGGCGGCGAAGTCCGCATCGAAGAACGACCTGTCGTCCTTGCCGAGCACCTCCGCGACCGGAGCGCCCTTCACCTTCGCCGCAGCAGCGTTGAGGAACAGGTACCTGCCCTCGCGGTCCTTGACGAACACCAGATCGGGCGCCGCATCGGCGATCGCCTGCAGCATCTGCAGGGCCCCGCAACCGCCGTCCCCGGTCGCGAGGGCCAGCGCCTCGCCGATCCCGTGCAGCCGCCCGATCCCTGCGGCGGTGTCGCCGAGACCGAGGGACACCGGGTGCCGTTCCCCGCTCAGGGCCGCGATGGTGTTCACGCACGATACAGTATCGCCAACACGTGGTTCCGCAAAAGCATCGGCCTGGAGTCCCGCTCGAGCGACCGTGCGAGACTGGAGCGGTGAGCACGCCCGACCAACAGAGCTTCTACGACGCCATCGGCGGTGCGGACACCTTCGCGGCGTTGATCCACCGCTTCTACCAGGAGGTCGCGCGCGACGTGCTGCTGCGCCCCCTGTACCCGGAGGAGGACCTGGGCCCCGCCGAGGAGCGGCTGCGCATGTTCTTCGAGCAGTACTGGGGCGGCCCGCGCACGTACTCCGAGCAGCGCGGACATCCGCGCCTGCGGATGCGGCACGTCCCCTTCCGGATCACCGAACTCGAGCGGGACGCCTGGCTGCGGTGCATGGACGTCGCGATCGCCTCGATCGACGACGCGCGGATGAGCCCCGATCACAAGCAGCAGCTGAGGGCCTACTGTGAGATGGCCGCACAGATGCTCGTGAACACCCCCATGGGCGCTTGATACAGGAGTGAGATGACGCCACCCGTCCGCACGCCCCACTACACCGATGCCCCGTGGTGGAAGGACGCGATCTTCTACCAGGTGTACCCCCGCTCGTTCTCGGACTCGAACGGCGACGGGGTCGGAGATCTGCGCGGCGTGATCGACCGGCTCGGCTACCTCGAGCTGCTCGGGGTCGACGCGCTGTGGCTCTCGCCGGTGATGCGCTCCCCCATGGCCGACCACGGCTACGACGTCTCCGACCCCCGCGACATCGACCCGTTGTTCGGCACCGTCGCGGACATGGACGAGCTGATCGCGGCCGCCCACGCGCACCGCATCCGGGTGACGATGGACCTCGTCCCGAACCACACCTCCGATCAGCACCCGTGGTTCCGGGCCGCGCTGGCCGCCGGTCCCGGCAGCCCGGAGCGCGCCCGCTACATCTTCCGGGACGGTCGCGGCCCGAACGGCGACGAGCCGCCCAACAACTGGCCCAGCATCTTCGGCGGCCCGGCATGGCACCGGGTGACCGAGGCCGACGGCAGCCCCGGGCAGTGGTACCTGCACATCTTCGCGCCGGAGCAGCCCGACCTGAACTGGGAGAACGAGGACGTCTTCCAGGACCTGGCGCAGACGCTGCGATTCTGGCTGGGCCGCGGCGTGGACGGCTTCCGGATCGACGTGGCGCACGGCATGGCGAAGCCGCCGGGCCTGCCGGACATGGATCTGGAGAACAACCGGATCATGGACAACGACGAGAACGACCTGCGCTTCAACAACCCGGGCGTGCACGCCATCCACCGGCGCATCCGGCAGGTGATGGACGAGTTCCCGGGCCGGGTCACCGTCGGCGAGGTCTGGTGCAAGGACAACGACCGGTTCGCGGAGTACATCCGGCCCGACGAGCTGCACCTGGGCTTCAACTTCCGGCTCGCCGAGGCGGAGTGGGATTCGCGTGAGATCCGCGAGGCGATCGACAACTCGCTGATCGCCGTCGAATCGGTGAGCGGCATCCCGACCTGGACGTTGTCGAACCACGACGTGCCGCGCGAGGTGACCCGCTTCGGCGGCGGCGAGCTCGGGGTGGCCCGCGCCCGGGCGATGATCCTGGTGGAGCTGGCGCTGCCGGGCACCGTCTTCCTCTACAACGGCTCCGAACTGGGCCTGCCCAACGTGGACCTGCCCGACGAGGCGCTGCAGGACCCGATGTGGGAGCGGTCCGGCCACACCGAGCGCGGCCGGGACGGGTGCCGCGTGCCGATGCCCTGGCAGGGCACGGAACCGCCGTACGGCTTCTCGACGAACCCGGACACCTGGCTCCCCATGCCGGGCGACTGGAAGAACCTCACCGCCGAGGCGGAGCTCGAGGACCTCGACTCGACGCTGACGCTGTACCGCACCGCGATCGAGCTGCGCCGCATGCGCCCGGAGTTCCGCGGCGACGCGATCGAGTGGTTCGGCGCGCCGCGGACGGGGCTGCTCGCCTTCCGCCGGGTGGGCGGACGCCTGACCTGCGTGCTCAACGCCTCGGACGAGCCCGTCAACCTGCCGGGCGGGGAGCTGATCCTCTCCAGCGCTCCGCTCGTCGACGGGCAGCTGCCGCCGAACACCGCCTGCTGGCTGGCCTGATCAGACCAGCAGGCCCGGGCCGGCCCCGCGCCGCTGGTAGAGCGAGCCGTAGCGCGCATCGACCCGGACCCAGGTCGCGGACGCCGACACCCGGACGGGCTCGTCGGCACCGTCGGCGGCGAAACCCATGGCCTCGAGCGCGAACGCGGTCCGCAGGCTGATCGGCACGGTGATCGCCTCCGAACTGACGCTCACCACGTCGGAATCGAGGAGGGACGCGGGCGGCCCCGCGGGGCCGCCCGTCTCGCGCCCCACCTCGACACCCCGCGCCGCGACCTCCCGCAGCGCCCGCGCGGGGACGTCATCGAGGTGGGTGAAGCCGCTCGCGGGCGGCAGGGCCCCGCGCCACGCCGAGTCCAGGGCGAAGCCCGTGTCCACGTAGCCGCCCTCGTCCGACGGTGCCTCGCGGAGCGAATCGAGGACGGTGACGGCGCTGCAGACCAGCGAGTCGGGCGCGACGGCCCCCGTCAGCACCCGGACGGCGAGCACCCCGAAACCGGTGCGTCCCCAGACCTCGACGTGCTCGTCGTCGCGCCGGCGCACCCGGAGCACGGCCGAATCGTCGGTGCGCAGCAGCCGCGTGACGAAGGCCGCGAGGTTCGAGCGCGGCCCCGCGCCCGCCACCGTCAGGCGTCGATCACTCACCGCGAGAACGATTTCAGGTAGTCGCGCTGCTCGCCCGACAGGCGGCGCACCCGCTGCTCGGCCACGTCGAAGGCGGCGAGCCGTACCTGGGCCACCACGGCGGGCGCGCTGTCGCCGGCGGCACCGGCGGGCCGGACCTCGTGGTGCACCACGAAGTCCGCGGCCCGCACCGCGGAGGTCCAGAGTGTGATCTGCAGTGGCGAATCCTGGTGCCGCAGTTGGCCCCGGTACTCGACCTCGAGCGTGGCGAGCAGGAGACCGTCGAGCAGGTCGCGGGTGGGTGCGTCCGGCGCGAAGAGAAGCGGGATCCGTGCCTCCTCCAGCAGCGTCACCATGCGCGCGTTGTTGATGTGCTGGTAGACGTCCATATCGGACCAGCGCACGTCCACCGGCACGGTCAGGAGGGCCGCCCCGTCGTCGGTCACGGTGCGCACGCCGGTGACACCCGCTGCGGTGAAGCTGTAGTCGGTCACTCCTCCGACGCTAGTACCACGGCCCGCCGTACGTGCCACCCGGGTGACGCGCGAGGGCGACGTCCGCGGTGCACCCGATTTCGACTGCCGGCCTCGGTGCGGTGACGCACGAGCAATCGACGCGAGCCACACGTACCCGCCGATCCGGGCGGACTCATCTGTTCGGATGACACCGCCCGGCGGCCTTGTCCCGGCCGGCCTGCAGGACTCCGGGCTGGGCCTCATGGCTCGGCGACGCGGCCGACCGACCTCGCGCGACGACTTCGATCGCCTCCTGCGCGGCCGTCCCAGCGGTCGTCAGGCCGGCGAGCCCGTCCGGCAGCGGACGGCCCGTGCGCGCAAGAGCCTGGGCATACAGTCGCCCCGCTCGGTACGACGACCGGACGAGAGGGCCGGCCATCACAGCCGCGAAGCCCAGCCCCCGAGCGAATTCGGAGAGTTCGACGAAGACTTCGGGGCGCACCCACCTGTGGACCGGCAGGTGCCGCGGGGACGGGCGAAGGTACTGCGTGATCGTGACGATGTCCGTGCCCGCGTCGTGGAGATCAGTGAGAGCCTGACGGATCTCCTCGTCCTTCTCCCCCATCCCGAGGATCAGGTTCGACTTCGTCACGAGGCCCGCAGCACGTGCCGCGGTCAGCACTCCCAGACTACGGTCGTACCGAAACGCCGGGCGGATCCGCCGGAAGACCCGAGGAACGGTCTCGAGGTTATGCGCCAGAACCTCCGGCCGGGACTCGAACACCTCCTCGAGCAGGTCCGACCGGCCGTTGAAGTCAGGAATGAGATTCTCGACGCCCGTACCAGGATTCAGGGCGTGGATCCGTCTCACCGTCTCGGCGTAGAGCCACGCGCCACCATCGGGCAGGTCGTCTCGCGCCACACCAGTGATCGTCGAGTACTGGAGTTGCATCGCTCGCACGGACTCGGCGACGCGTCGAGGCTCGTCGCGATCCAGCTCCGCAGGCCTACCGGTGTCGATCTGGCAGAAGTCGCAGCGACGGGTGCACTGCTCGCCACCGATGAGAAACGTCGCTTCGCGATCCTCCCAGCACTCGAAGATGTTCGGGCAACCCGCTTCCTCGCACACCGTGTGGAGTCCTTCGTGGCGGACGAGCTCGCGCAGTTCGCGGTATGCGGGGCCGTTCGAGGCGCGAGCGCGGATCCAGTCCGGCTTCGTCTCGATGGGAACTTCGGCGTTGCGGACCTCCAGGCGGAGCGGCCTTCGCACCCCGGGGCCGTTCGAGACTCCACTCATTGCGCGTCCGATTCGATCGGGGTGATCTCTGCGATGAGGTCCCCGGCCTCCACTTGCTGAACTCCCGAGAATGCCAGTCGTGCGACTCTGCCCGCGCGCGGCGCGGTGATCGACGCCTCCATCTTCATCGCCTCGATCGTCGCGACGGTGTCACCGGCGGCGACCCGATCACCGACCGCGACAGTCGTAACGACCGCCCCGGCGAACGGCGCCCCGACATGCGCAGGATTGTTCTTGTCCGCGCGCTCGGCGGCCGGGTGGTCCGACACGATCGAATTGTCGCGAACCTTCACCGGCCGTAGCTGACCGTTCAGAATGCACATCACCGTGCGCATGCCCCGCTCGTCCGGCTCGGAGATCGCCTCCAGACCGATGAGGAGAGTAACCCCCGGGGCGAGGACCACACGGTGTTCCTCGTCCGGCCGCAGGCCGTAGAAGAACTGGTTCGTGGACAACTGAGACGTGTCGCCGAACTGTTCACGGTGCGCCTCGAAAGCGCGCGCGGGCGCGGGGAACAACAGGCGGTTGAGGGTCGCCCGCCGGGCCTCCGATCCGCCGGCCAGCATCGCGGAATCCTCGGTGGAGAGCTCGATCGCGGCTTTCCCGGGCCCGCGCCCTGCCAGGGCACGGGTGCGCAGCGGCTCGGGCCATCCGGCCGGCGGGACCCCCAGATCGCCCTGCAGGAACCCGATGACGGAATCCGGGATATCCAGGCAGGCGGGATCCGCTGTGAACTCGTCGATCGAGACACCGCCACCCACCATCGCGAGTGCGAGGTCGCCGACGACCTTGGAACTGGGGGTCACTTTCACCAACCGGCCCAGGGCCCGATCCGCATCGGCGTACTTCGACTCGATCTCTTCGAATCGGTCGCCCAGGCCCAACGCAACCGCCTGCTGGCGAAGGTTCGACAGCTGTCCCCCCGGTATCTCGTGGCGATACACGCGGCCGGTCGGCGCAGGAACACTCGAATCGAACGGGGCGTACATCTTCCGAACCGCCTCCCAGTACGGCTCGAGATCACACACCGCCTGAAGATCGATGCCCGTGTCCCGCTCGGTGTGGGCGGTCGCGGCGACGATCGCCGAGAGCGCCGGCTGACTCGTGGTGCCCGCCAGTGGCGCGCTGGCACCGTCGACGGCGTCCGCGCCCGCCTCGATCGCGGCGAGGTACGTCGCCAGCTGTCCACCAGGGGTGTCGTGGGTGTGGACATGGATCGGCAGGTCGAACCGAGAACGGAGCGCGCCCACAAGCCGTTTCGCCGCCGGAGCACGCAGCAACCCCGCCATGTCCTTGATGGCGAGTACGTGAGCCCCGCTGTCGACGATTCGCTCTGCGAGCCGGAGGTAGTAGTCCAACGTGTAGATGCGCTCGCCGGGATTCATCAGGTCGCCGGTGTAACTCATCGCGACCTCGGCGACCGCGGTGCCGGTCTCCAGCACGGAGTCGATCGCCGGAATCATCTGATCGACATCGTTCAGGGCGTCGAAGACCCGGAAGATGTCGACCCCGGTAGCCGCCGCCTCCCGCACGAATGCCGCGGACACGGAGTCGGGATACGGTTCGTATCCCACGGTGTTGCGTCCGCGGAGGAGCATTTGCAGGCAGATGTTGGGCACTGCCTCGCGGAGCGCGGCGAGCCTGTCCCACGGGTCCTCGTGCAGAAAGCGCAGTGCCACATCGTAGGTCGCGCCGCCCCACGCCTCGATCGAAAGCAGCTCCGGCGTCAGCCGGGCGACGTGCCCGGCGACGCCCAACAGATCCCGGGTCCGCACTCGCGTAGCCAGGAGGGACTGGTGCGCGTCGCGGAACGTCGTATCGGTCACCGCCACCTGCGGCTGCTGCCGAAGGGCTGCGGCAAAACCACTGGGCCCCAACTGCTGCAACCGCTGTCGAGATCCTGGTCGCGGAGCGGCCGACATATCGATCTCGGGCAGCTTCGTGTGTGGATAGACGGTGGACGGCCGCTCACCATGCGGGCGATTCACCGTGATATCGGCGAGGTAGTTGAGGATCTTCGTACCGCGGTCGGCGGACGCCCGAACGCCGAGCAGGTCCGGCCTGTTCTCGATGAACGAGGTGGTGACGCGCCCAGCACAGAAGTCCGGGTCTGCCAGCACTGCGCGAAGGAATGGGATGTTCGTGGTCACGCCGCGAATACGGAACTCGGCGACGGCACGACGTGCCCGCGCGATCGCGGCGGCGAGGTCCTGGCCGCGGCATGTGAGCTTGACCAGCATGGAATCGAAGTGCCCACCGATCTCTGCGCCGAGCATCGCCCCGCCATCGAGGCGCACTCCCGCGCCGCCGGGCGCACGGTACGCCGTGATTCGGCCCGTATCCGGGCGGAACCCGTTGGCCGGGTCCTCCGTGGTAATGCGGCACTGCAGGGCCGCCCCTCGAATCGTGATCGACTCCTGGTTCAGCCCGAGGTCGGCGAGCGTCTCCCCGGACGCGATCCTCAACTGGGCCTGCACCAGGTCGACGTCCGTGACCTCCTCCGTCACGGTGTGTTCGACCTGGATCCGTGGATTCATCTCGATGAAGAAGTGGCGGCCCTGCTCATCCAGAAGGAATTCGACGGTGCCTGCGCAGGTGTAGCCGATCGCCCGGGCGAACGCGACCGCGTCGGCGCAGATCCGGTCTCTGAGCTCGGGAGCCAGGCCGGGCGCGGGCGCGATCTCCACGACCTTCTGGTGGCGCCTCTGCAGAGAACAGTCCCGTTCGTAGAGGTGAATGACCTCGCCAGTGGAGTCCGCGAGGATCTGGACCTCGATGTGACGCGGATTCACCACCGCCTGCTCGAGGAAGACGGTGGGATCCCCGAACGCCGATTCCGCTTCGCGGGCTGCGGATTCGATGGCTTCTCGGAGCTGACCCGGGTCGTCCACCCGACGCATTCCACGACCGCCACCGCCGGCGACCGCCTTGACGAACAGCGGGAACGCCATGGACTGCGCGGCGACCAGGAGCGCGTCGACATCTGCCGACGGTGCCGACGATCCCAGCACCGGCAGCCCCGCGGCGCGAGCCGCGGCGATCGCACGCGATTTGTCCCCCGCCAGCTCGAGAACGTGCGCACCGGGGCCGACGAACGTGATGCCTTCACGAGTACACGCCGCCGCCAGATCGGGGTTCTCCGACAGGAACCCGTATCCCGGGTAGATCGCGTCGGCACCTGCCCGTTTGGCGGCGTGGATGATCTCGGAGACCGACAGATACGCGCGGACCGGATGCCCGACCTCGCCGATCTGGTAGGACTCGTCCGCCTTGAGCCGGTGTTCGGAGTTGCGATCCTCGTACGGATACAAAGCGACCGTGACCGCCCCCAGCTCGACGGCGGCGCGGAACGCCCGGATGGCGATTTCGCCGCGATTGGCGACGAGAACCTTCGAGAACATGCTGTTTCCTTACGGTTGACGGAGATCGACGTTGAGGTCGCTGGCCAGGATGTCGCGTGCGGCGGCGAAGTCGGATGCGGTCGCGGCGGCACCGTGCAGGTCTGCGCCGCCGATGCCGTGCCGGTCGAGACGTACGACTCGACACCCCGCCGCCACCGCGCTCCGGACACCGATCGGCGAATCCTCGACCACGCCACACCGCGTGGGATCGACGCCGAGCGCAGCTGCGGCCTTCAGATACGGCTCAGGGGCCGGCTTCGGCTGGGTCACATCGTCGCTCGAGATCGAGACGGCGACCACCGCGCCGAGCCCGAGGCGCTCGAGAACGCAATCGATCCAGCGACGGGTACCCGACGTGGCGACTGCGATGGGTACACCCGCGGCGGCCAGCGCGAAGACGGTGTCGACGCTTCCCGGGACCTGCGGCGGCCCGCCCGCCTCGATCATGCGCCAGAACCGGTCCTCCCGCGCCGCGTACAGGGGGTCCGCATCGACCCCGAAGCGGTCGGCCAGCAGCTCGATCTGGTCCGCGACGCGCATACCTATGTGGTCGGTGAAGTGCGACTCCGGCACGACGAAGCCCTGCGCCAGAAGTTCGGCGCGCGTCGCCTCATCGTGAATGGGTTCCGAATCGACCAGGACACCGTCGCAATCGAAGATCACGGCCTCGATACCGGCCTCTTCGCTCGCTGTCGGGATGTCGGATGGGGTCGGCATGGGCACTCCTGTACGAGATCGTTCGATTTCCGGGCTGCCAGACCGGCACGCCCTGCGAGGTCGCCGGCGTCGACGGCGATGTGATGCCCCCCATCGTGAGCTACACCACGTCTGATGTCAAACGTGACTCTGTATCACATATGTGCATCATTGCTTCGGCGAGCGATCTAGATCGTCGTCACATCGGCTATTGCGCATGACGCAGATCACATGCTAGAACTCATTGGTCAGATGTGAGAAATATGGACGGATGTGACAGATGGCCGCAGAGCGAGACCGGGAGCAGCTCATCAAGGCTGCCCGGATGTACTTCGTCGACGGATCCTCCCAGCAGGAAGTCGCCACCGCACTCGGGACGAGCCGATCCAACGTTTCACGGATGCTGACCGCGGCGCGGCAGTTGGGGATCGTCCAGATCCGCATCGTCGACACCGCTCAGCGCAGGCCTGATCTGGAAGCGGCGATGAAGACGCGATTCGGCCTGCATGACTGCCTGGTGTCGGCTTACGAGCCGGGGACGGCACCGGCGAGCGCCGTCGCGAAACTGTCATCTCAGTGGCTGCTGGACAACATCAAAGAGGGCGAACGTATCGCCTTGTCGTGGGGTACCGCTCTGCAGGCGATGGTCTGGGAAGTCACAGCGAGCCGCCGCTACGACGTCGAGGTGGTCCAGCTCGTCGGCGGCTTGTCATCCGTGAACAACGAGGTCACCGGACAAGAACTCGTGCGAGAACTAGCCTCCCGGATGGGAGCGAGCTATCGATACCTCCACGCTCCCGCGCTCGTCGCGAGCTCCGCGGCACTGGACGCGTTCCTCGGCGAGAAGTCGGTCAGCACGGCCCTCGACGCCGCCAAGGCGGCGGATATCGCGCTCGTCGGCGTCGGTACGTATGGCGACAGTTCGTCGGCCGCAATCATCAACTCGATGGCGCTGAGTCCCGAGGACCGTGCCGCCTTCGACTCCTTGCACCCCGCGGGGGACATCTGCGCGCGGTACTACGAAATCGATGGCAATCCCATCGATTTCGCGTCCGTGACCGATCAGGTGATCGCCGTGACTCTTGAAGACCTCGCCAGGATCCCCATGGTCGTCGGTGTCACTTCGGGCCGTGTCAAAGCCCCCGGTCTGGTCGGAGCACTCCGCGGGAACCATCTCGATGTCCTGATCTGCGACGAAAGCGCCGCCCGGGCTGCGATCGCCCTCGACTCCGCCACCCCCACCGCCCGAGAGGAAACCCCCTAATGCTCGCATTCGCCCTGCTCTTCGCCGGCCTCTGGATGACTCAGGTGGTCCTCATGTTGCGGCAGATCAAAGGATTCCGGCGTGCCGTCGCCGAGATGCGGACCTCCGGAGTTCTCTCCACGGGAGTGCATCGGCGGCGCGGGCTCCGGACATACGTGGCCATAGCGGTCCGCGACGGAGTCGTGTCGGACGCTCGAGTGCTGCGCGGATTCACCGTCTTCGCTCGACCGTCCACGTGCCCTGCACTGATCGGCATGTCCGTCGCCGGCATCGCAGCACAGCCCCCTCGGGGACTCCCCACACGGACAGCGGCCGCCGCAACTCACGCCGCGTCGCTGTACGTCACCGAGACCGCGCGGCGTTCGCGCCGCACGGCCCCCGCCCACGCCTGACCGCCTGTACCCCACATCACGACAGGATCCCCTGATCATGCACCCACTATCCACCGACCTACTCGCCGGAACACCCAACGAGGAGCCCTCAGGAATCAATGGCATTCTCGCGCACGGCGCAGAGGCTTTCATCCATGTCTTCGAAGAGGGCGCCAAGACCCTCACCACGATGGCATCAGGGATCCTCCCGCTGCTCGTGGTCCTGCTGACTGCAGTCAATGCGCTGATCCGACTGATCGGGGCCGAGCGGATCGAGAAGCTCGGCGAAATCGCCGGGCGCGACGGAATAATCTACTATCCGCTCCGGTATCTGGTTCTCCCCTTCCTCTCAGTGTTCTTCCTGACCAACCCCATGTGCTACACGATGGGACGATTCCTTCCGGAGCGACGGAAGCCGGCGTTCTACGATTCTGCCGTGAGCTTCGTACATCCGATCCTCGGAATCTTCCCTCACGCGAACCCCGGCGAGCTCTTCGTGTACGCCGGAATCGCTGCGGGAATTACCAAGCTCGATCTACCCCTCGCCGACCTCGCTGTTCGCTACTTCTACGTCGGATTGATCGTGATCTTCATCCGGGGGATCGTCACCGATGTCATCACCGGATTCCTCCTCCGGCGCAAGGCCAACGCCTCTCCCGCCAGCCCGACCCTCGCCTAAGGACTGAACAATGGCATCTACCACCAACCATGGCGTCTTCGACAGGATTGCCGGCGCGCTCACGACACTGGGGCGCAAAGTCGGCGGAATCGTCAACGTCTTCTACCAGTCCGGCCGCGAGACCATCGACACGGTCATCAAGAACGTCCTTCCTTTCCTGGCTTTCATCGCCTTTCTCATCGGTTTCATTCAAGCAACCGGGATCGGCCAGTTCATCGCGGACCACCTCGCACCGTTCGCCGGATCCCTCCCGGGGCTCCTGGTGATCTCCTTGATCGTCTGCCTGCCGTTCCTATCGCCGGTCCTCGGCCCCGGTGCGGTGATCGCGCAGGTGATCGGCACGCTGCTCGGCGTCCAGATCGGGATGGGATCGATCCCACCCCAGTTCGCACTCCCCGCACTGTTCGCCATCGACGGCCAGGTCGGCTGCGACTTCGTTCCCGTCGGACTCTCGCTTGCGGAGGCCGAGCCCGAGACCGTTGAGATCGGCGTTCCCGCCGTGCTCTTCTCCCGACTCATCACGGGGCCGCTCGCCGTCGTGATCGCCTACTTCTTCAGCTTCGGCCTCTACTCGTAGAGCCGCGGCCACATCGCCCCTGCGGCACCACTACCTCAGCATCATCAGCACAACGTACACAGGAGACTCACATGTCCGATTTCAAGCCGGTCACCGTCAGCAAGGGCAACGGGGGATGGGGCGGCCCCCTCGTCGTTCATCCCACTGCAGAGCGACCGCTGATCTACTCGGTGACGGGCGGCGGAATCCATCCCGTCGCCCAGAAGATCGCCGACTTGACCGGAGGCGAGGTGTTCGACGGATTCAAGAGCAGCGCCCCCTTCGACAAGATCGCCGTCGCAGTGATCGATTGCGGCGGCACCGCACGCGTCGGCGTGTACCCGATGAAGAAGGTGCTCACGGTGGACGTGAACGCGGCCACGCCGTCGGGCCCCCTGGCCTCCTTCATCACCGAGGAGCTCTTCGTGTCCGGCGTCGGCGTCGGACAGATCGTCGAGGGCGCGTGATGAGCGACTCTGCGGACAACACCGCTGACCAGGTGCGCTACGCCACCGAGATCACGCGTGTCGGCGAGATGGTTCCCGACTTCGCCAGCAAGGGCATCCTTGTCTTCTTCGGCGACGACGCCCCCCTCGAGCTGCATGATTTCAGCCTGCTCCACACCCCGAGCGTCACGTCCGGTGGGATCGAGGTCGGAGATATCGTCGAACTCGACAAGCACCGCTTTCCCATTCTCGCGGTCGGGAAGGTCGCGAATCAGAATCTGGTGAATCTGGGGCATATCGACCTCAAGTTCTCCGGAGAGCATTCGGCCAAACTCCCCGGCGATGTCTGCCTCCCGCGCGAATCGATTCCGACACTGACTCCGGGCAGCACGTTCCGGATCATCGCAGCACCGTCTTCCTGACACCAAAACAAAACACTTCACGTTTCGATCCATTCTTCACACAATTAAGGGGTACATCAGTCATGGGCTACACAGAACGTTTGAAGGCACGCCAGCAGGAACTCGGCCGACCGATTCGCGTCGGCCTCGTCGGTGCCGGCCAGATGGGCCTGGGGTTCATCGCGCAGGTCAACAGGATCGCCGGCATGCAGATCGCCGCCGTTGCCGACGTCCTCCCGGGGCGTGCGGCTGAGGCTCTGAGCCAGGCCGGCGTCGAGGCCGTCGTATCGACCGACCTCGGTGTCCTGGCCGAGGCTGTCGAGGCGGGCTCCTCCGTGGCACTGGAGGACGCCGCGCTCCTCAACTCGCTCCCCGTCGATGTCATCGTCGATGCCAGCGGCGTCCCCGAAGTGGGGGCCCAGGTCGCACTGAGCGGGCTGCTGGCGGGCAAGGACATCGCCCTCCTCAACGTCGAGTGCGACGTGACGGTGGGATTCGTCCTGTCGGCGATCGCGAAGCAGATGGGGCGGGTCTACTCCGTGTGCCGCGGCGACGAGCCGGCCGAGGCGAAGCGCCTCGTCGATTACGCCCGAGACCTGTCCTTCACGGTCGTCGCTGCGGGCAAGGGCAAGAACAATCCGCTGAATCCCCACGCCACCCCGGGCTCTCTCGCCGCCGAGGCTGCGGACAAGCACATGAATCCGAAGATGCTGTGCAGCTTCGTCGATGGTTCCAAGGCCATGATCGAGATGGCCTCCCTCGCCAACACGACCGGCCTCGAGGTGAGCAAGCGTGGAATGTACGGTCCTCCGTCGTCGATCGCCACGCTCGCCGAGACCTTCCGTCCGCAGGCCGACGGCGGCGTGCTCGATCGTCCCGGCGTCGTCGACTACTGCACCGGTGACGTAGCGCCGGGAGTCTTCGCCATCGTCACCACCGACGATCCGGTGGTGGCCGCGGAGATGTCGTACCTCAAGATGGGCCCGGGGCCGTACTTCACCCTGTACCGCCCCTACCACCTGGCGAGCATCGAGGCGCCGCTGACCATCGCCGAGGCGGTCCTCGACAGGACCTCGAGCCTCGCACCCGAAGCGTGGAACGCCGAAGTGCTCGCGGGTGCCAAGCGGGACCTCAAGGCCGGCGAATCGATCGACGGCATCGGCGGCGAGACCGTGTACGGGGTCATCGAATCCGCCTCCGTCACACGCGAGGAGCGCCTCGTGCCGCTCGGCCTGCTCGCTGGGGCGCGGCTGGTCCGCGACGTTCCGGCCGACGCGGTGATCAGCGCGGACGACGTCGAACTCCGCCCCGGCACCACGATCGAGGCTCTCCGACTCCTCCAGGACAAGCTCCTGCAGGGTCAGGCGATCTCGCCCGTACTGGTGCACGTCTGAGGAATCCGATCCCGAAGGGAATCACGCTATGAAGACACAAGACACGAAGTCCGCGCGGCCGCTCGCCGCCGACCCTGCGAAGGCGCGCGCGATTCTCACCACGATGTGGAAGATCCGCCGGTTCGAGGAAGCCGTCGACGATCTGTTCGCTCGCGGCCTCATGCACGGCACCATGCACCTGTCGATCGGCCAAGAAGCCGTTCCCACCGGCGCGTGCCTGTCCCTGACCCGAGACGACCTGATCACGTCGACACACCGCGGTCACGGTCATTGCATCGCGAAGGGTGCACACCTCGACCGCATGATGGCGGAGCTCCTCGCAAAGGAGACGGGCTACTGCCGAGGCCGCGGCGGGTCCATGCACATCGCCGATGTCGATACCGGCAATCTCGGGGCGAACGGCATTGTCGGCGGTGGCATTCCGATCGCTGCAGGCGCCGCCCTCGCCCAGAAGCTCAAGGGCACCAGTAACGTCGCCGTGAGCTTCTTCGGCGACGGTGCGACCAACGAGGGCGCCTTCCACGAAGGCGTGAATCTGGCCGCGGTGTGGAAACTGCCGGCGATCTTCATCTGCGAGAACAACGGCTACGGAATGTCGATGTCGAGTTCCCTGTCCATGGCGGTGCCTCGGGTCTCCGATCGCGCAGCGGCCTACGGAATCCCGGGTGTCACGGTCGACGGCAACGATGTCCAGGCCGTCGCCGACGTCATGGCAGAGGCTGTCGCGCGGGCCCGGGCCGGCGACGGGCCGACCCTGATCGAAGCCCTGACATACCGCCACAAGGGGCACTCGAAGAGCGACCAGAACCTGTACCGCACCCGCGCGGAGATCGACGAGTGGCGCGCGAAGGACCCGATCGGCAAGTTCGAGAACGCCGCACTCGCCGCCGGTGGCCTCACCGAAGCGGACCTGGAGTCGATCCGCAACGAGGTCCGCGACGCCATTCGCGACGCCATTCGCACCGGAAACGCGGCACCGGCTTCGCGCGCCGACGAGATCATGTCCGCCGTATTCGCCCCCGTGGAGGTCCCCGCATGAGCACCGTAGTCCTGACCGACAACGCACCCAGCGATGTCGAACTGGTCGAGATGTCATATTCGGATGCAGTGCGCGAGGCGCTGACGATCGCAATGAACGAGCGTGACGAGGTCTTCGTCCTGGGCGAGGACATCGGTATCTACGGCGGAGCATTCGGTGTGACCAAGGGGATGTACGAGACCTTCGGTCCCGAGCGGATTCGGGATACGCCGATCTCCGAGCTGGGAATCGTCGGTGCCGCAGTGGGCGCCGCACTGTGTGGCATGCGGCCCGTCGTCGAGATCCAGTTCTCGGACTTCACGAATCAGGCGATGGACCAGATCGTGAATCAGGCGGCGAAGATCCACTTCATGCTGGGCGGGGCGCTGACCGTGCCCATGGTGCTGCGCGCGCCGTCGGGCTCCGGCACCGGCGCGGCGGCGCAGCACTCGCAAAGCCTGGAGGCGTGGTTCGCGCACGTGCCCGGTCTGAAGGTGGTGCTCCCTGCTACGGCGGCGGACGCCAAGGGCCTCCTCCTATCGGCGATCGACGACCCCAATCCGGTGATCGTTCTGGAGCACAAGCTGCTGTACCGCACCAACGGTGAGGTCCCGTCCGGCAACGCACGAGTCCCGCTCGGCAAGGCCGCGGTGCACGGGGACGGGGACGACCTCACGATCATCGCGACCGGGATCATGGTCAGTCGGTCCCTCGAAGCCGCAGCGCGCCTCGCCGAGGCGGGCATCTCCGTCCGGGTCGTCGACCCGCGCACCCTCGTGCCACTCGACGAGTCCACGATTCTCGACGCGGTCAAAGCGACCGGAAGGGTGCTGCTCGTCCAGGAGGCGCCGCTCACCGGCGGATTCGCGTCGGAGCTCAGTGCCCGCATCGCCGGCTCGGATGCGGTCTACAGCCTGTTGGCACCGATCAAGCGGTTGTGCGGACTCGATGCCCCCATCCCCTACGCGCCGGACCTTGAGCGCGCGAGTGTCCCCCAGGTCGACGACATCGTCGCGGCCGCCACAGCCCTGGTGAAGGAGAGCTGATGCGCGAAGTACCACTCGTCATGCCCAAGATGTCCATGACGATGACCGAGGGCACGTTCATCATCTGGCATAAGCAGGTGGGCGACCAGATCAAGTCCGGTGACGTCGTGTGCGAGGTCGCCAGTGACAAGGTCGACATGGAGGTCGAGTCCACGGTCGACGGGACTCTGACGCGACTGGAGGCCGAACCCGACCAGGTCATCGCCGTCGGCGCGCCGCTGGCCTTCATCACGTCGGACGCGGACGACATGCTTGAGGGGCTGTTCGACGACCCCGATCCCGGCCCGGGAGCAAACCCGTCAGCGCCGGATGCGGATGCTACCTCCGAGGCGACCTCACAGGCATCGCCCCCGTCGCGGCGCGGACCCAAGCCGGCGGTCCCGTTTGCCCGTCGACGCGCCAGCGAACTGGGAGTCAACATCGACGAGGTGACCGGCAGCGGGAACAACGGCCTGGTCACGGTCGCCGATGTCGAAGCCGCGGCGGCAGCGGCTGCGGCTGCGACTGCGACCACCACAACGCAAGTCGCGACCCGGACAGCGACCGCCACGACGCCGGCGGCCGCAGCACCGGCCGCGACCGCGGCCGCAAGCCCAGCGGCGGCCGAGGCTACCTCCGGGAGGACCAGCCACGAACTGTTCGGTACCGTCGACATCGAGCCGCTCTCCCGCATCAGCCGCGTCTCAGGTCCCGCTCTCGCCTCATCATGGAACACGATTCCACATGTGACGCACAATGACTCAGCAGATATCACCGACCTCGACGCCTACCGTCGCGAGCTCGATACCTCTGCGAAGGCCGACGGTTACCGGGTGACGCTGCTGGCGTTCGTCCTCAAGGCAGTCGTGTCCGCACTGAAGGACTTCCCGAAGGTCAACAGCAGTCTGACCGAAGACGGGAAGTCGCTCGCACTCAAGCGGTACTACCACATCGGCGTGGCAGTCGACACCGATCAGGGCTTGGTGGTGCCGGTGATTCGCGATGTCGACCGCAAGGGCATCACCGCCCTCAGCGTGGAACTCGGAGAGCTGTCGTCCCGTGCGCGGGCCGGAAAGCTCACTGCCGACGACGTTTCGGGGGCCACGTTCACGGTCTCCAGCCTCGGCGGAATCGGGGGCACATCGTTCACGCCGATCGTCAACAGCCCCGAGGCAGCCATCCTCGGCGTCTCGCGAGGTCGCATCGAACCAGTATGGGACGGCGAAGAATTCCAGCCTCGCCTACAGCTTCCGCTGAGCCTGTCGTACGACCACCGGATCATCGACGGCGCCCTGGCGGCGCGCTTCGCAGCACGCCTGAGCTACCTCCTGTCCGACGTACGCCGACTCGTCCTCTGACCCAGACAACCCAGTCCACAGCAACCGCGCCCCGCCGGAAGCACCGATCCGGCGGGGCGCAGCCCACATCGGAGCACACATGATCGAACGCAACGTCACCATCGCATCCACGAACGGCTTGCATGCTCGTCCTGCAGCCAAGTTCGTCCGCCACGTGAAGGACCTGGATGTGCCCATCACGATCGCCCACGAAGGCGCCGAGGGCGTCGACGCCAGCAGCATCATGCTGGTCATCGGCCAGAACTTCAGCCATAACGACACCGTCGTCCTCCGTTCCGAGTCGCCCGACGCCGCGGCGGCCCTCGACGAGCTGGTTGCGATGCTGTCGATCGACCACGATGGCGAGGAATGACATGTACTCCGGTTTCGGCGTGAGTCGAGGGGTCGTTGCCGGACCGGTAGCGCGCATGGGGCTCCCCCTCGCCATTCCACCGGAGCCGCCCGGCGGGTCGGGCACGCCGGAGCAGAACCTCGCCGAAACCCGGCGTGCTCTCGAAGCAGTCGCATCGACTCTGGAAGAGCGCGCCGCGACCACCCATCCCGACGCGCGCGAAGTACTCGATGCTCTGTCGATGATGGTTCGCGACCCGGTGCTGCGGTCTGCCATCGAGCAGGCACTCAAAGAAGGAAGTGCTCCCGCACAAGCGATCTCCCTCGCTTTCAACTCGTTCCGCACAATGCTGGAGTCGGCAGGTCCGTACTTCGCTGAGCGCGTCGCGGACCTCGACGACCTTCGCGATCGCGCGGTGGCTGAGGTGCTCGGGTTACCGATGCCTGGCATCCCGGAGCGGAATCATCCCTTCGTACTCGTCGCGACCGACCTCGCACCAGCCGATACTGCGACCCTCGACCCCGAGAAGGTTCTGGCGATCGTCACCGAGCAGGGCGGCCCCAGTAGTCACACAGCCATCCTGGCCAAGTCGTTGGGGATCCCTGCCGTGGTCTCGGTGGGCGATACGACGGGCCTCCTTGACGACGACCTCGTCCTCGTCGATGGAATCGCTGGAACGGTAACGGTGCGTCCGGACGCGTCAGAGGCCGATGCCGCCGTTCGCCGCTTCCGCCGAGACGCGGAGTTCGCAGCGCGAGCTACGGGTCCCGGCCGTACTGCCGATGGCACTCCGGTCCGGCTCATGGTGAACATCGGTGCCACCCGAGACCTTGAGTCCGCTTCCGCGGCGGATTCCGAGGGAGTGGGACTGTTCCGCACCGAGTTCCTCTTCCTCGACCGGGAGACCGCCCCAACGGTCGAAGAACAGGCCGCGGCGTACCGAGAGGTGTTCTCCGCCTTCGCCGGCCGACGTGTGGTGGTCCGTACGCTCGATGCGGGCGCCGATAAGCCGCTCGGCTTCGTTCACCACGGCGCCGAGCCGAATCCGGCCCTCGGCGTCCGGGGTCTGCGCACGACGCGCTTCGCACCGGAGCTACTCGATGATCAGCTCGCTGCGATCGCCGCGGCGGCCGAGGGCGTCGACCTGGAGGTCTATGTGATGGCGCCGATGGTGTCCGTCGGCGCGGAGGCACACGCGTTCACCGAACGGGTGCGGAGCGTGGGACTACCGGTCGCCGGATCGATGATCGAGGTTCCGGCTGCGGCACTGCGCTCAGCATCGATACTCGAACACTGCGACTTCATCAGCATCGGTACCAACGACCTGGCTCAGTACACGTTCGCGGCGGATCGCATGCTGGGCGAGCTCGGAGACCTGCTCGACCCGTGGCACCCTGCTCTTCTGCAACTCATCGGTATCACCGCTGCCGCCGCGAAGGACTGCGAGAAGCCGGTCGGCGTCTGTGGCGAAGCCGCGAGCGACCCGGTACTGGCGCAGGTCCTCGTCGGATTGGGCGTACGGAGCCTTTCGATGGCCCCGTCGGCGATCCCAGCGGTGCGAGCCGCGCTCCTGTCGAACACGATCGAGGAGGTGACCGCCGCGGCTGATGCAGCCCTGAACGCCGGGGACGGAGCGGAAGCACGCGAAAAGGTGTGTGCGCTCCTGCGGTGTTGAGATCGAGACCGCCAGTCCCGCCACAGAAGATTAGGCTGAACCCATGGAGTTCGAACACGCCGCCGGCGCCGCAGCCGTCGTCCTCGCCGCCGGAAACGGCAGCCGAATGAAGATCGACAGCAACAAGGCCTACCTTCCGGTGGCGGGGCTGCGCATGGTCTCGTGGACCCTGCAGGCGGTCCTCGATGTTCCCGCCCTGACCCGAACGCTGTTGGTCACGCGGGAGGTCGACTTCCACCGTGCCTCGCTGACGGTCGAGCACGACGTCCCTGAACTCGATGTCGAAGTGATCGCGGGGGGCGCCTCTCGCCACGAGTCCGAATTCAAGGCATTGGAGTACCTTGCTCCGGAGATCGAGAATGGCACCATCGACGTCGTCCTCATCCACGATGCCGCACGCCCGCTGGCCGGGGCCGCGATGCTCCGCGAGGCCGTGACCATCGCTCGCGAGGTCGGCGGAGCGGTGCCCGCCCTCGATTTCGACCACGCGGTTGAAGTCCTGCCTGACGGCGCCGCCGTCCCTACCTCGGGCCGGCTGGTTCGCGTCCAGACACCGCAGGCGTTCCGCGCGCGCCCACTCCTCGACGCCTACCGCGCCGCCGCGCGTGCAGGGTTCGAGGGCACGGACACGTCGTCGAGCGTCGAACAATTCAGCGATACCCCCGTACAGACTTTTCCGGGCAGTGAGCGCAACCTGAAGGTGACCTTCGCCCACGACCTGTTCATGATCGAGCACTTGCTGGCAGCGGGCTCACCAGATTCTGGAGGAACGAATGGAAGGGCATGAACAGGCGATACTCGTGTGCGACGCCTGCGGGCAGGAGGCAGAGCATCGGCTGCTCTATGCCGGTCACATCCTCGTGTCGACGACCTGCACCGAATGCGGCTACGCACAGCAGCACTCCGATGGCTCGGTGGGCCGTGCCTACCTCCGAGACCTACCGTCGAGGGTGACCAGCAAACCCCATGCCGTCTATCGTCGGTTCAGGCGACGGCCCCTACGAACCGTTCGCGAGGTCGCGGTCTCGGTAGCACTGCTCCCGGTCAAGCTGATTCGCGAAGCGATCACGATCGCACGGAGCTGAGCACGACTCAGGCGAAAGTAGCCTCGTACACTCCGCGGTCCGCGACGATCACCTCAACCTGCACGGCGTCGAACACGTACCGGAACTCGTCGAACTCGTCCCGGCCAGTCATGAGCAGGGCCCGCCTCAGAACCTCGGCCCCCAGGGCCCGCGGATACTCGACGGACCTCAGCAGAGACCGGTCGACCGTTCGGCTGACCCGGCCGTCGTCGCCCACCGACTTGACGCTGTCCACGACCGTCGTGGCCGGAACCGCCGCCGCCGCGCCGTCCCGCACCGCCGAACCGAGGGCCCTCCATAGCTGTGTGCCGGCGAGCGGTCGATGCGGGTCGTGGAGAAAGACCACAACGTCGCGGCCGCAGTATCGGTCGATCCAATCGACGCCGCGCGCGACACAGGCGCCCCACGACGCACCTCCCGGCACTTCGAGGAGAGACACGGCCGTCAGACCGTGGCGCACCAGAAGATCGGCCACCGCACCGCGATAGCGTGCCGCCACTGGGACCACCACTCGCGCGTCGACGCTCTGTGCCCGACGAATCGCCTCGACCAACGGATACCGGCCACCGATACCACGGCCCTGTGCCGGCGTGCTCGTACCGGCGACCGGCAGCAATGCCACGCCGCCTCTGCCGACCGTCATCACCGGACCTCGATTCCTACCGCAGTGGGTGGCGAGCACACCGCTGACCACCCCCGTTCATCCCTCAGATGCTATCCGAGGACAAAGCCGCCCGTTCGCCACAGGCAATTCACCAAGGCTCTATCGCTCGGCGGTCCCAGGAGCTACCATTGAACATAAGTGCAGAAGAATCACATATGTGACACGAGAGTGAGTCATGACCACGAATCCCGCGTACGACCTCGTAATCCTCGGCGGCGGCAGCGGCGGTTACGCCGCCGCACTCCGCGCCTCCGAACTCGGCAAGCGAGTAGCACTCGTCGAGCAGGCGGAGCTCGGAGGCACCTGCCTTCATCGCGGGTGCATCCCCACGAAGGCGCTGCTCCGCTCTGCGGAGATCGCGGATTCGGTCCGCAACGCAGGAAAGTTCGGCATCGCCGCAACCCTCGAGGGCATCGACATAGGAGCCGTCGACAAGTACAAGCGATCAGTGATCACCGGGCTGTTCCGCGGCCTCTCGGGTCTCATCCGTAGCCGCGGGATCGACGTCTTCGCGGGCCGCGGCACAGTGACCGCACCGGGACAGGTGACGGTTTCCGCCGACGACCAGCCCGAGACGACCGTCTCCGGGCGTGATCTCCTGATCGCGACCGGGTCGGTACCGCGCCATATTCCGGGAATCGAAGTCGACGGCACACGGATCATCGACAGCGACCATGCACTGGAGCGGCAGAGCGTGCCGAAGAGCGCGATCGTCCTGGGCGGCGGCGCGATCGGCTGTGAGTTCGCGACGGTGTGGAGGTCGTTCGGTGCCGATGTCACCATCGTCGAAGCACAGCCGCGGTTGGTTCCCGCCGAGGACCCTTCGTCGAGCAAGGCCCTCGAGCGTGCATTCAAGAAGGAGGGGATCAAGGCGGTATTGTCCGCGCAGGTCCAGAGCGCCGTGGCCGACGCCGACGGCGTGACCGTGACCCTGGACAACGGGTCGATCCTCACCTCCGAGGTGCTCCTCGTCGCCATCGGGCGGGCGCCGTCGACGGCCGGAATCGGACTCGAGGAGATCGGCGTGACCCTCGACCGCGGCTACATCGTCGTCGACAAGGACTACCGAACCGGCGCTGCCGGGGTCTACGCGGTCGGCGACGTGATCCCAACCCTCCAGTTGGCCCACGTGGGCTTCGCCGAGGGCATCTTCGTCGCCGAACACATCGCCGGTCTCGCCCCCACGCGGATCGACTACACCGGGATCCCTCGAATCACCTACTCGCACCCCGAAGTCGCGTCCGTCGGCCTGACATCTGACCAGGCCGTCGAGGCCGGACACGATATCGCCGAGGTCACCTACGACCTCGCCGGGAACGGAAAGGCACGCATCCTGGGTACTTCGGGGACCGTCAAGGTGGTCGCCGCCAAGAACGGGCCCGTGCTCGGAATCCACATGGTGGGCGACCGCGTCGGCGAGCTTCTGGCGGAGGCCCAACTGATCGTCAACTGGGACGCGCGCCCGGACGAGGTCGCTCTGCACATCCACCCGCACCCCACGCTGTCCGAGGCAGTCGGTGAAGCCCACCTGGCGCTCGCCGGAAAGCCCCTGCACGTTCATGACTAGCGCACAACCCCGTACGGCACAACACGCCGAATCGGCGACCCGCGACCTGACGATGGATCTGGTCCGGGTCACCGAGGCGGGTGCGCTCGCCACGGCCTCATGGATCGGCCGCGGGCGATCCGAAGCCGGGCTGGCGGCGTCATCGGAGGCGATGCTGGCCACTCTCGACTCGGTCAACATGGCCGGCGTCGTAGTGAGCGGGCACCCGGGCCACGCATACGGCTCGACCGAAGGCAGCCCCCATGTCGGCACGGGCATCGGCCCAACCACCGAGGTGCTCATCGATCCCATCGATGGTAGCCATCGAATGGCCGTCCAGATGTCCGGAGCGATGGCGGTCGTGGCGGTCATCGAGCGCGGCAGGTCGCTTCGGGTCTGGCCGGGAACCTACATGCACAAGCTGGTCGTCGGCAAAGACGCCGCCGGTGTCGTCGACCTCACTGCACCGATCTCGACGAACATCCGCGCGATCGCACGCGCCCGAGGCATGCCGACACGTGATGTCACCTGCGCGATTCTCGAGCGGGCACACCACCGCGAGCTCATCGAGGACGCCTACACGACCGGCGCGGAGATCATCCTCATCCCGGACGGCGACCTCGCCGCGGCTGTAGGCGTCGTCCGGCCGACACCCGACTTCGACCTCCTGGCAGGTATCGGAGGCGCATCCGAAGGAGTGCTCGCGGCCGCCGCAGCGCGGTGCATGGGTGGCGAGGTCCACGCCCAAGTGGTGTCGGCTCCCGCGAATGGTGCAGTCCGCCGGTTCGGCGACGTCCTCACCACCCGCGACTTGATCGATGGCGACGAGGTCCATTTCGCCGCCACCGGCGTGACCGACGGAACCGTATGCAACGGCGTGCGCGTCCATGGCGAGAACGCACATACACACTCGATCATGTCGCGGTCGAGTACCGGAACGGTGCGAATGGTTCGTGCCGTCCACCGCCTACGAAAAGCGCCCGATGGCGGCCCGAATCGGGGTAGCGCAACGGCGTAGGGGCCCTCATCCACCGGCTCGCCCGGAACTAGCCGACGGCGGGGCCCGCGGGCTCAGCAGCCGGGGACCGGTGCCACACCGGGCAGCAGCCGCTCCCAGCGGTGCGGCTCGAGCGCGCCGGGCGTTCGCGCGCACACCACTGCGGCCGCCGCACCGGGATCGGGGTCGACCAGCCGGGGCGCGCCGGACGCCCGGTCGAAGACCAGCAGCCGCGGGCCGGCGGCACCGTCGACCTCCGCGGCCCACGGGCGCAGCCTGATCCCCGCCCCGATCCCCGTCGTCACGGGCCGCAGGCTGTCGCCGCGCACCTGCCCGATGGTCACGCCGTCGCGCTCGGTCGTCAGCACGACGGTGCCGTCGGCGCGCAGCGCCGCGGCCAGGACGGGGCCGCCCAGCAGCGTGTCCGTGCGGCGGGACGCGGCGCCGTCGGCCCGCCAGAGCTCGGCGTTCTCGGCACCCACCAGCAGTCGATCGGGACCCGCGAAGGCGAGCGCCGCCACCGGGCCGCCCGCCCGGCCGATGTCCACCGGCGCCCCGCCGTCGAGGGCGGCGAGCCGCACCCGTCCGTCGTCGGTGCCCACCGCGATGCGGTCGGCGGAGACGGCCAGCGAGGTGATCAGCGCGGACGGCCAGCCGCCGAGGTCCCGGCGCTCGGGCTCGCCGCCCGGAGGCCGGCCCGGGTCCGGCACGCGCCACGCACCGAGCGAGCTGTCGGTGGCACCGCTCACCAGCCACCGGCCGTCCGGAGTGAAGGCCAGCGCGTCGGTGTACCGCGTCCCGACGGGGATCGACGCCAGCCGGTGCAGATCCGTGGTGTCCCACAGGTCGATCCGGCCGGAACCGGCGCGCGCGGTCGCGAGCACGGAACCGTCGGGGCGCAGGGCGACGCGCGCCCCGGGCCGGTCGAGCGGCACGGCGCCGGCCTCCCGCGGGCGGCCCGCGCCGTCGGCGCGCCACAGCCGCACCACGGGATCCGCGCGGCCGGAGGTGGCCGCCACCCAGCCCGACGGCGCGTCGGCGACGGCGGCGCGGGCGATCCCGCCCTCCTGGCGCGGGCCCGGTTCGGCGGCCGGCCACAACCGGACGGTGCCGTCGGCCGCCCCTGCGGCGACCGCGCCGTCCGGCGCGACCGCGGCCGCCACCACGCGGCGGTCCGCGCCCGTGCCCTGCGGCAGGGGCTCACGCGGAACCGGGTCGCCGGGCGCGGTCACGTCCCAGCGCTGCAACTGTCCCTCCGCCGCGCGGACCAGCAGCAGGCGGTCCCCCTCGCGCGCGAACCGCACCGACCACGACACCCCGGCGCTGGCGGCCAGACGCACCGTGCGAGCGGGCGCCCCCGCCGGACCGGTGAGATCCACGAGCAGGGTGTCGCCGCCGTCGCCGGTCACCGCGAGCCGCGTGCCGTCGGGGCTGAAGGCGAGCGCATGCACCGTCGCCCCCAGCTCCGGTACGGGCGTACCAATCTTTCGGGGCGCCGCGGGATCGGCGATGTCCCACAGGGTCACGGCGCCGCGCTCGCCCCCGGTGGCGATCAGCGGCGCGACGGGCGAGACGGCGACCGCGCGCAGGGGCTCGCCGTCGACCCGGGCGATCCCGGCGGGGTGCAGATCGGGGCCGCGGGGGTCGAGCAGGGTGACGGTGCCGTCGTCCGACGGTGCCGCCACCAGCACACCGTCGGCGGTGGGTGCGACGTCGTACGCGGCGCCACGTCCGACCGTGACGCCGCCGGTCCGGCGCGGGCTCCCCGGATCGTGCACGTCCCACCTGCTGACGGTCCCCGTCCCGTCCGCGGCCAGCAGCACGCCGGGGGCCGGGAAAGAGACCGCGGTGACGAAGCCGCCGAACCCGGCGAGCACGCCGAGCGGGCGCAGCCCGGTGTCGCCGGCGCGCGCGAACAGCCGGACGGTGCCGTCGTTGCCGGCGGTGGCCAGCGTGCGGCCGTCGGGGGCGAAAGCGACGCCGTAGACGGGGCCGGTGTGCGCTTCGGTCACGCCGGTGAGCGGGCGAAGGGTGGCCGTCAGCACGCGCCCGGCCCCCGCGGGGTCGCCGGGGGCGAGCCCGCGCGCCGCCACGGCCAGGCGCCCCGCCACAGCGGGATCGGCCTCGAGGAGCCCGCCACTCACGCCGGAGATCCGGGTGTAGTCCGCGGCCCTCCGGTCGGCCAGCAGCTCGTTGCGGTCGTCCACGGCGAGGGCCGTGAGCGCGGCGAGGCCCGCGACCAGCGCCACCGCGACGGCGGCGACGGCCCGGCGACGGCGTCGGGTGTGCCGCGCCGCGCGCCGGGACCGCGCGAGGAACTCGCGCGCCGCGCCCGGCAGGATCGCCTCGCCCGCGCCGCCCTCCTCCTGGCCCGACGCCGCGAGCTGCGCGGCCGAGTACAGCAGCCCCGGTGCGCGTCCCGCCGCCGCCCAGCGCTGCGCGGCGTGGATCACGATGTCGCGCTGCCCGATCGCGACGGCGCCCTCCGCAAGCCAGCCGGTCATCCGCGGCCAGCTCGTGATCACCGCGTCGTGCGCGATCTCCAGCACCCGGCGCCCGTCGGCGAGCCCCGCCACCAGGATGCGACGCCGCACCAGCTCCTCGACGACCTCTGCCCCGCCGGCCGCCTCGACCACGTCGTCGTAGCGGCGCCGGCGCCGGAGGAAGCCCCCGGCCGCGCCGCACTCGCCGTCGCCGACCGCGATGGCGACCATCGACAGGAGCACGCCGCGGGCCGCCTCGGCCCGGGCGGGCGGAAGGTCCGCCCACGCCGATTCGGCGAGGCCCGCGATCATGGCCGCCGCTCCCCCGGCCTCGCGGTAGTCCTGCAGCGTGATCCTGCTGCCGTCGTGCCGGTCCCACAGCTCGCGCAGGCAGTACGCGAACAGCGGCAGCCGGCCCGCGCGGAGGTCGTCGGCGCCCGCCGCATCGCCCGCCTCGGGCTCACCGCCGGCCCCGGCGGCCGCAGCCAGCCCGGTGTCGGCGATGAGGAGGTCCGCGAGCCCGGGGTCGGTCCGCGCGCCGGCCAGGCGGGCGGGTTCGGTGCAGGCCTCGCGCAGGCCGGTGGTCGTGGGCGGGCCGAGCCGCAGTTCGCGGTCCTCGAGCGCGGCGGCGAGGACCGCGTGGCGCTCGAGGAGCGCGCGCTGGTCCGACCGCACCGCGAGGACCGCCGTGGAGTCCGTCGCGGACAGCCGGTCGACGAGCTCCGCGAGCGCCGCCGCCGCCTCGTCCGCCCCCGCCGCCAGGAGGGCGCCGGCGTCGTCGAGCACCTCGATCCGCTCCGGGTCCGCGCCGAGCCCCGCGGCCAGCAGCGACGACTTGCCCGCCCCCGACGGGCCCGTGACGAGCACGATGCGCTCGGCCGGCGGCGCGTCGCGGCACTCCTCGACCATCCGCGCGAGGGCCTCGGTCTCCGCGCCGCGACCCCGGAACCGGCCCGCCGCGGCGGACGTCATCGGCGCCGCGCCGGGGTACGGCTCGGTGATCGGGTCGTCGGCAGCGGCGCCGTCGCGGGCCGCGGCCCACAGCCTGCGCCAGTCGGCGATGGAGAGGACGGGGCCGTCGCCACCGGCGTCACGGGCCCGCACGGTCAGCCACAGCAGCAGCGGCTCGATCGTGGCGAAGTCCCTCGGCAGGTGGTTGGCGTTGCGCCAGTCGGAGATCCGCTGCGCGGAGATGCGGGTGCCGCGGACGGTGCCGATCTTCTCGGCCGTGGTCCGCAGCGACGGGCTCCCCGCGAGTACGAACAGCTCCCGTAGCGCGGCGGAGAACGACGTCCCGCACGGCGCCGCCGCATCGCTCGTTCGCACAGGTAAGCAGGGTAGGAGCCGCCGGCCACGACGGGCAAGTCCCTGTGACGCCGCGACGGGACATCGCCCGGTCAGACGACGGCGCGGCTGTCCAGGCCCCGCGCCGACCACAGCGCTGCCCCGGCCGCGACCGCCGCCCACACGGCGGTGTTGATCAGCGGCACCGTCGCATCGCCGTGCGTGAGCGGCAGGTGCGCGAGCGCCCCCATCCCGTACATGGGCGTGAACCGGGAGAAGACCGCGAACGGGCCCGAGTCGATGGGCACGAACAGGCCGCCGGCGGCCGCGAGCAGCGCGAGCCCCGGGCCGGCGATCTGCATGGCGTTCTGCGAGCGCATGCGCAGGCCGATCGCGATGCCGGCCGCGGCGAAGACCGCCGAGGACGCCCAGGCGAGCAGCGGCGAGAGCACCCACATCGCCACGTCGCCCCGTGCCCCGAGCCCGGCGCCCACGACGAACATCGCCACCACCGCGGCCAGCGACTGGACCATCGCGACCGTGACCCGCACCGCGACGTACCGGTGCAGCGAGGGCTGCAGCACCTGCAGCTGGCGCACCCATCCCTGCCACCGCTCGGTGGCGATCCGCGCCGCGGCCGCCGTGGCCGACATCGCCGCGGCGAACACCGCCATGGAGATCATCACGTAGGCCGTCGCGTTGCCGCCCGGGTAGCGGTACTCGCGCACGTCGTCGCGCAGGCCGAAGACCAGGAACATCAGCACCGGCAGCGCCACGGAGAACGCGAGGAACCGCGCATCGCGGGCCGCCCGCAGCAGGTCCAGCCGGACCCAGGTGGTGAACCGGCCGCGGGGGGCCGGGCGCGCCGGCGCGCCGATGGTCGAGTCGGTCATGCCGCTGCTCCTTCCGTGCGGTGCCGTCCGAAGAGCACGTCCTCGAGCGTGGCGGGGGCCGCCTGCACGGCGGTGAACCGCGGGTCGGCGGCCAGCACGGACGCCGCCGCAGCACCCGCCCGGGTGTGGCACTCGAGCATGCCACCGCGCATCCGGGTGAGCTCCGCGGCGGGCAGGTCCGGGAGTTCCGTCGCGCCGACGACGCTGCGCGCCCGCACCACCACGAGCCCCGCGACGCGCTCGCGCAGCGCGCCCGTCGCCTCGTCGTGCGCGACGGTGCCGTCCTGCAGGAAGACGACCCGGTCGGCGTACCGCTCCGCCTCCTCCACCAGGTGGGTGGTGAACAGCAGCGCCCCGGTGCCGAAGGCGACGTGCTGCACCAGCTCGGTCCAGATCACGGCGCGCGCGTCCACGTCCAGCGCGGCCGTCGGCTCGTCGAGGATCAGCAGCCCCGCATCGGAGGCGGTCGCGAGCGCCACCTGCAGCCGGCGCCGCTCGCCGCCCGAGAGCACCGCGACCTTCCGGTCCGCCACCGCGGCCAGCCCGAACCGGGCGAGCAGCCGGGGACCGTCGAAGTCCGTGCCCGCGACGGCCGCGTAGTACCGCACCGCGTCGGACACCGACAGGTCGTGCGGGAGCCCGCCGTCCTGCAGGCAGGCGGCGACGGTGCGCCGCTCCCGCGCCCGGGCGGGCGGCTCACCGTGGATCGCGACGGTGCCGGCGGCGAGCGGGGTGACCCCGAGGATCCCGTCGACCAGCGTGGTCTTGCCGGCACCGTTCGAGCCGAGCAGGGCCACCACCTCGCCGGGACGCACCCGGAAACCCACGCCGTCGATCACGGTGCGGCCGCCGCGGTCCATCGAGACCCCGGTGATGATCAGCGGATCGTCCATCTCTGTCTCCCTCATCGGTCGGTTCATCGCAGGTGGTTCATCGCAGGTGTTCGGGAAGGCGCGGCCGAACCCGCTCGGCGAACAGCTCGAGGCTGCGCAGGGCGAGCGGCTCCGGCAGGTCGCCGTAGTCGAGCTGCCAGAGGATCCCGTCGAGGCCGCCGAACCGCTCGTCGGTCTCGACGATCTGGGCCGCCACCTCGTCGGGGGTGCCGACGACCGCCGACCCCGACAGCCGCAGCTGGGTGCCGCTCATCATCTCGAGGTAGCGCGCCATGCCGGTGTAGCTCGGGTAGTCCGCCGACGAGCGGCGGTCCCACGCCGAGACGGCGTCCGTCCACACCCGCAGGTACCGCGCGAGCGCGGCGTCCGCCGCGTCGACGTCCTCCTCCCGGTCGCTCACCAGCAGCGGCAGGCTCACCACCACACGCGGTTCGGGCACGGCCGCGCGCCGCGGCGTGAAGGCCTCCCGGTAGAGCCGCACCAGCTCGGCCGGCGCCTCCAGGCCGCCCGGCGTCACCAGCAGACCGTGCCCGTTCTCCCCGATCCGGCGGAAGCTCTCGGGGGTGCGCACGGCCGCGATCAACGACGGGATGCCGCGCTCCGCGGTCGGGCGGGGCAGGACCGTGGCGTCCTGCAGGTCGAAGAACTCGCTGCGGCGGGTGACCCCGGTGTGCTCCCACAGGTCGATCACGGCGGCCACGGTCTCGTCGAAGCGGGCCCGGCTGCCGGTGAGATCGACGCCGAAGCAGTCGAACTCGTACGGCAGGTAGGCGCGGGCGAAGCCCACCTCGGCCCGGCCGCCGCTGATCGCGTCGAGCTGCGCCGCCTCGGAGGCCAGCTGCACGGGGTGGTGGAAGACGGGCAGAACGCACCCGGTCATGAGGCGGATCCGGTGGGTGCGCGCGGCCACTGCGGAGAGGAAGCCGAGGGGGCTTGGGCAGTACCCGCCGTAGGGGTGCAGGTAGTGCTCGGTCATCTTCACGTACTCGAGACCGCGGCGCTCCGCCTCCTCACTCAGCGCGAGCGCCCGGCGGTAGTACTCGGCGCCGGACACCGCGTCCGGCCCGACGTCAGGCAGGAAGGACACGCCGTACTTCATCGGTCCCACTCCTTCATCGCCTCCAGGGCGATCGCGTAGACGAGGGCCTCTCCGGGTCCCCCGCATCCGAGCCGGTTGGCGTGGGTGTGCAGCGCCGATACCAGGACCCGCGCGCGCCGCAGCGGGGGCAGGCCGCCGAGTGCGCGCGCCAGTGACGGCGCCCCGCGATACCCGCGGCGGACGGGGCCCGCGATGCGCTCGCGCGCCAGCCGCTCCAGCACACCGCGGGCCCGGGCCACCACCTGCGGCCCCGGGGCGCCCGGCGACGCCGTCCGGCCGGACCAGAAGCGGTGCCCCTCCTCGAGCATCCGCAGCGCCTCGTCGCTCCCCCACTCGGACGTCACGTCCATGGCGAACCGGAGCACCTCGTCGAGCGAGGCGCTGAGCCGGTGGTTCGCGGAGACGCCCGTGGCGGCCACGCCCGAGACGCCGCGGCCGATCATCGCCGCGGCACGGCCCGTGGAGATCGCGAAGTACGCGAGAACGGCCGGATAGGCGGACGGTCCGCCGTACCTGTCGAACTCGGGGACGTAGGTCCGCGGGTAGCAGCCCGGTGCCAGGAGCGGGAGCACGTCGAGCGACCGCCCGGCCTCGCCCGCCGCGGCGGTCTCGGCGACGGCGCGCGCGTACCCGGCCTGGTCGAGCGCGTGGCCGGGGCGGGCCGCCCGCTCGGCGACGGCCGCGGCCCGCACCGCGGCGGGCCACAGCCGCTCGTCCGCGGCCGGGGTGAGCGCGCGCACCCGCAGGTGCGGACCCCGCTGCCAGTACCGGAGGTAGAACCACTCGGCGACCGGCAGCTCGCGCGCCAGCACCGCCACGGCACGGTCCTCGAGCACGGGGTCGAAGTAGCGCAGGTGCAGGTGCACGGCAGTGATCCCGAGGTCGGTCCCGGAGTCGGGCCCGCGGTCATCGACCGCGACCGCCGGACGTGAGCGCATCACAGCGGCACCTCGATCCCGGCGACGGGCGAGACGCCGACGACCGCGGCGAGCAGCACGTGCTCCCGGCGGGGCCGCCCCAGCAGCGAGGTGACGGCGGGATCGTCGAAGCTGCGCGTGGGCCGGCACACCCGCCCGCACGCGGCGGCGGGGTACGACAGTCCCTGGACGAGCCACCCCGCCCGGACCAGGGACAGCCGTACCGCGTCCGGCCCATGGTCGGCGGCGACGGCAGCGGGGTCGGCCGTCGCGAACGCGAGCAGCTCGGCCCGCTCCAGGTAGGCGCCGTTGCGCGGCGCGTTGGGCAGCCCGTGCGAGGCGAGGACCTCCGCCATCGCCGCGGGCGCGAGCGGGGCACCGTCGGCGCGGTACCAGAGCTCGCCCCGCCGGTGCAGTACGTGGACCGCGACGTCGGCCGGACCCGGGCCGGATCCTGCGGCGCCGGGGGCGGCGCGGAGCGCGGCGAGGGCCGCGGCGGGGAGGCCGGGCGAGGCCGCCAGGTAGGCGCCCGGCAGGCCGCGCGGCATGCGCCCGGCGCTGCGCCGGCCTAGCACCCGGCCCCACGTGGGTGCATCGCGCGCGCAGCCGTCCGTCCGGTCGGGGCCGGCGACGTCGGGGGCCAGGTCGAAGCCGAGGCCGGATCCGTCGGCGTCCGCGGGGTCGGTGCCGACGGTGAGGCGCAGGCCGACGGCGCCGGCCACCGTCGCGAGGTGACGCAGCGTGACGCCCTGCTCGAGATCGGCGAGGATCGGGCGCAGGTCGCCGTAGAACTGCGGGAGGTGCCCGGTGCGCACCTGCAGCCGGAACCGGGGGCCGCCGCCGGTCGCACCGGCCGGATCGGTGCACCACTGCCACGACCACGGATCGAAGACGAGCCCGCGGTGCCGGTCGCGCACCACCACCGGGTACTTCGCGCGCACGGACGGGTGCGCGGCGTGGAAGGCGTACTCGCCCGAGGGCTCCAGACGGTGCACGCGCAGCGCGGCGCCGATCACCGCGGCCGCGTCACCTGCCACCGCTGCCGCCCGCGAGGGGTAGGGCAGGTCCGCGAGCACCGCGCTGACGGCGTCCATCGGCGCCGCGTCGGCCGGCCCGGCGGGGCGCAGGCCGAGGCCGCCCGACGAGTCCGTCTCGGGTCCGGGCGTCACCGGCGCGACCGCGGCCGACTTCCCCGGGCCCAGCCGCCACAGCCGGTCCAGATCGGGGTACAGGGCTGTCGTCACGGGATCTGTCCTCCTCACGGGAACGGGTGGGGCGCGAGCCTCGCGCACCCCTCCAGCAGGTCGGCGCGGCCCAGGCCGCGCAGGGTCTCGAGGCCGCGTACGCGCTGGTGCGCGGTCCCGAAGGTCATGGACAGCGCGCCCGGCACCACGCACTTGGCGGCGTGCAGACCCTGGTCGCGCAGCTCGAGGTTGGACTGGTCCACGAAGTGGGGCGCGCCGAGACCGGCTTCCGCCAGCTGCGCGGCGAGCGCGGCGATCACGTGGCCGGCGGGGCCGCGGCGGGCCGCGGGGACCCCCGCGTCCAGGTCCGGCAGCCGGGCGGCCGCCACGCGCGGCCCGCGGCACTTGGCCGCGACGGCGCGCCCGTTCTCGGGCAGGGCGGCGAAGTCCACGTGATCCTCGATCGTGCGGACCGCCCAGCGGTCCGGGAGCCGGCGTGCGGTCTCGGCCGCGGACCGCGGCCGCGGCGCGGCGGCGAGGTTCACCAGTTCCCACAGCGCCGAGCGCACGGCGTCCGCCCAGCGCGGCCCGCTGCCCGCGGCGCACAGCACGAAGGGGTATCCGCCGGTGCGGTGGAAGGCGAACGCCCCCACCGTCGGCAGCGCCGTCGGGCCGGGCAGCCGCACCAGCTCGCAGCGGAAGCCGGCCAGCGCGATCCGCTCGCGCAGCAGCGCCGATTCGTCGTCCGCCGGATCGGCCAGCAGCCGTTCGCATTCGGCGCTCCCGTACCAGAAGCGCAGGAAGGCGTCGCGTTCGAGCACCTCGCACAGCGCGTGCACCGCCGCCTCCTCGAAGGTCGAGCCCAGCGCCGTCCCGCTCGACGACTCGTCGTAGCGCACCGTCCGCGCGGGGCCCGCTCCGGCCGCGCCGCGCCGCGCGCCGTGGTAGTCCGCCCCGTACCGCGGCGTGAAGTTGTAGAACGCCACCTCCGCCGGGACGTAGGCGGTCTCGGTACCGTCGAGAGTGTGCGCGGCCACCCACAGCTCCTCCGCGCCCGGGTCGATCCGGCTGCCCGCATCGGCCAGCTGCTCCGGGTGGTAGCCGCCCAGTTCGGCCTCGCCGAAGACCCTCGCGCCCGCCGGGAGCTGCGCGCCGGTCAGGACGCGCGCACCGTCGAAGGGGTGGCCGCACATGCGCTCCCACGCCTCCATCACGGCGATGAAGTCGGCGTCGCCGTAACGCGCGCCGCGCCCGTAGCCCACGTTCCGCGACTGCGGCAGCACGGCCGCCGACATCGCCGCAGCCGCGTCGGTGACCCGGCCGACGCCCGTGACGGGGCCGACCAGCGGGTCCACCAGGCTGCGCACGAAGGCGCTGCGGGCGGCCGTGCCGGAGAACCGGTCACCGCGCAGGAGGGTCAGGTCCGGACCGTCGGTGGCCGGCACCGCAGCGGGCGCGCCGTCGTCGTGGCCGCGGTAGCAGCCCACCGACCGCCACAGCCGGTGCCGGTGGACGCCCGCCCCGTCGATGACCACGACGGTGCGCGAGGCGTCGGCGGCCGGTTCGCCGTCCCAGGTGCGCAGCACGAGCTCGCGCAGCGCGGCCTCGTCGGACCCGGGCACGCCTCCCCCGAGCCGCACCGCCGGGTGGGTGAGGTGCGGCGCATCCGAACGCAGCCGGCGGCGGTACTCGAAGCAGAGCAGGCACGGGCCGTCGGTGCCGTCGTACAGGGGGCCGATCACCGTCGTCCCGCCGTCCCGCAGCACGGGGAGCACCGGCCCGCCCGCGGCCCGGCAGCGGGCGTCCAGCTCGGCCGCTGCGGTGCCGACGATCGTGTCCGGCACGCGCGTGCGCGTCACCGCCGGCGCGCTCATCGCATCGTCCCGCAGGCGATCGGGAGCGGCCCGTACAGCGGATCGTCCTGCGCGGGAACGAGCTCGATCCTCGCGAGCGCCGGGAGCGCTGCCAGGGCGTCGGCCGCGCGGTCCGCGTCCTCGGGCGCCAGCGCCGAGACCGGGGTGGTGGCGAGTCCGGGCACCCGGTAGCGCGCGGCGAGATCGCCCACCAGGGCCCGCAGCCGCGCCGCGGCGAGCAGGCAGTACACCGCCTCGGCCGCGGTGCGCCCGTACGCGCCCTCCCGCGGACCGTCGCCCGGCGCGGCCTCCGCCAGGAACCAGCCCGGCGCGGCCTCCCCGACCGCGATCCGGGGCGCCGCACCGGCGCGGTGCTCGGCGTCGAGCCAAAGCCTGCGCGTAGGCAGGTCGAGGCCCGCGTACCCGACGCGCTCGGCCGGGCGGTACGGCAGGGCGCGCAGATAGCCGTCGAGCCGGGCGTGGGCTCCGGTGCGTCCCGCGTAGCCCCGGCCCTCCGACTCCCCCGCGCCGTGTTCGGCGTGGCGACGGTACGCGGCCAGCAGCGCGTCGACGGCGGCCTGCGCGGGCTCCCCGCCGAAGCCCACGAGCGCGTGCCGGTCGGCGTCCAGCGGTCGGGCGGCGGCGCAGTGATACGGCAGCTGCGGCAGGTCGGCCCCGTCGGCCAGCCGGACGGGCACGAGCAGCGGATCGGCGCCGTCGGGGCGGGCCGGCGCATGGCCGGCAACGAGGCCCTCGACGGTGCCGTCGGGCGCGGTCAGGTCGACCCGCTGGTACGTGAGCGGCACGGGGGTGAGCAGGCCGAGCGACCGCACCTGCAGACCGGTGGCGGCGCGGATCGCGGCGGCCGCGGCGAGCCCGCCGGCGGCCCGGCGCACGGGCTCGGTGATGTGGTCGTGCTCGCCGTCCCGCTCCGGCCGTTCGGCGAGGTGCCGCCCCCGCGCGCGGCGTGCGGCCGCGGGACCGGCGGCGGCGCCCACGGCGCCGTGCACCACGACGGGGACTCCGGCGAGATCGGCGACGCCGTGGCCGATCCGGCCACCGGCGTCGTCGAAGACCTCCACGACGATCCGCTCCGCACCGTCCGCCGCGGGCAGGCTGCGGATGCGGTCGGCCGCGATGCCGCACTCGGCGAGGGTGCGCGCGACGACCTCGCCCGCCCGATCGGCGGCGGAGATCCGGGCCCGCGCGGCATCGCGCAGCCAGGCCAGCTCCTCCTCGGGACGCCGGTGCCCGGAGCGCAGCTCGGCGGCGATCCCCGGATGCCGCTCGGTGAACGGGGCCAGTTCGTCGTGCAGGCGCGCGGTCGCGACGGACACTCTGCGCGCCAGGTCCTGGCCCGTCAGGGCGCGGACCAGGCCCAGCAGCGTCTCCGGGCGGTCGCCCTCCGCCTCGGCGCGCGCCGCCAGCTCGGCCTCGGTCGCGCCCGCGAGAAGCGCCGGCTCGTGGCGGCGGAAGAGCTCGACCACCCCATGCGGCACGTCGAGAAAGAACCTGCGGGTGCCGCCCCCGAAGTAGACGCCGCGCCCGGGCACCGCCGCGGCGTGCACGCCGGGGCGGAGCAGGTACCGCGCGGCGCTCATGACTCCTCCAGACCCACGTGCGCGACGAACTCGGCGACGCGGTGCCCCGGCTCCGCAAGCGGCAGGCACTCCTCGATGTGGGTGTAGCGGCCGACGTCGCCGAGCCGCTCGGGCAGGCTGGTCACCGACAGCACGCTCGCACCGTCCACGAACAGCGGTTTCGCGCCCGCCTCGAGGGGACGCACGAGGGGGTCGCGTTTGACGAAGGCCGCCCGGGGCAGCCCCTCGCGATCGGCCAGCGCGGTGTAGGCGCGGAACCTCGACGCGGCGTCGCGCCCGGCGTCGCGCACCGTGTCGCGCAGCTCCGCGACCCCGGTCCACCGCTGCCGCGCGACGACGACGTCGCCGATCACCAGGCGCGGGCTGCGCCGGTGGCCGGGCTCGGCGCGGTGCGCCGCGTGCACGGCGTGCAGAGGCGTCCGCACCAGCCGCCCGCCCAGCAGGTTCCACGAGACGAGACGGGCGCAGTGCGGGTGCCGCTCCGGCATGCCCGCGCCGAAGACCAGCGGCGCAACGGGCTCGCCGTCGGCCGCGCGGAATTCCAGCCCGAGCCCGTCCGCCCGCACCCGCGCAGTGAGCCCACGCCAGGTCTCGGCGGTCATCAATCCGCCGGTGAGGCGCGGTACCCGGTTCACGGACAGACCGTGCAGGTCGGCGTCCTGGATCACCCGTGGTGTCCAGCCGGCGATCGCCTCCCGCAACTGGCCGATCGCGACGGCGTGCTCCTCGATCTCCGGGTGCAGGAACCGCGCCAGCATCGCGCCCGAGCCCGCGTAGGCATCGCCCAGCACGAGCCGAGCGCCGTCGACCTGGGCGTACGCGGCGTACCCCGCGTCCGTCACCGTGCGCGCGGCGGGCGGTGCCGCGGCGAGCAGGTCGTCGATCCACCCTGCCTCGAAGACGATCTCGTCGGGGTCGCCCTCGGCGGCGGCCGCCACCTCCTGCTCGATCCGCCGGCGGAAACGCACCAGCTCGGCGTAGTCCGCGGAGACCAGCCGGCGCAGCTCCCGCTCGGGCAGCGCGCGCGAGGTCACGAGGCTGAGCACCGTGTACGCCTGCTCGACCACCGCACGGGCGCCGCCCACGACGCGCATCGGGCCGTCGCCGGCGCGGGCCGCGACCAGCGCGGCCGAGATCAGCCGCAGGTCGAGGTTGCGGTCGAAGACCGCGCAGGCCCGCAGGGCGGGACGCAGCCGGTCGTGCAGGTCGTCCGGCACGGTGGGGGCCTGGGCGGGGGTCCCGAGCGCGTCCTCGTAGAACACCGGACGCAGCGGTTGGCCGAGGGCGGCGGCCCGGTCGGAGACCGCGGTGCTCGCCTCGCGCAGCGCCGCGCAGCGGGCCTCGCCGGACGATGCGGCGACGCGGGCACAGAGCTCGCCGAGCGGCGTTCCGGGCGCGAACGAGTCGGCGAAGGGCTCCGCGGCCGAGTCGGCGGCGGGCACCAGCAGCCCGTTGCGCACGCTCGACGCGACGGTCGCGGACAGCGCCGCGGGCTCGCCGTGGCCCGCGGCGGCGAGGTGCTCGACGAGGGTCGCGGGGCGGACCGGCCCGAGCTCGGCGAGCGCGAGCAGGTCCCGTACGAGGGCCGTCTCGGCGACGGTGACGCGCTGCGGTCGGCCGCCCACCACGCGGGTGAAGCGCACCACGCCGCTGTCCGGCAGGCGGTGGCAGCTGGCGGCCGCGCGCACCGTCGAGGTCCGGTCGGCGCGCGCCGCCGCGCGCAGCTCGTCCTGCAGGTGGAAGTCGAGGTGTGCGACGGTGCGCGGCTCTTGGTCGACACCGTCGTCCCCGCCCGCGGCAGACGAATGCCCCTCCGGGATCACGGACACCGCGGTCAGCCGCCCGTGGGGCGTGGTGCGCAGCATGCTGCGGTAGGCGTAATCGAGCAGCCGGCGCTCGGACCTGCGGCGCGAGCCGGAGGCGGCACCCCCCTCGTCGACGTACGCGGTCACCGCCGCGGCGAGGTCCGGGGACTGCAGCACCGCGGATTCGCGGAGCGCGGGATGCGCGAGCGTCTGCAGCAGCACGTCGCGCTCGGCGGCCAGGGCGGGGACGATGAGCCCGGCGAGCCGGTCGTCGAGCTCGCGCAGGAGCGCCTCGGCGCCCGCGAGCGCGGCCGCCGCGGCTCGCACGGATTCCGGGAGGGGCGCACCGTCGGGAAGTGCCCGGCCGGCGCGGACGCGGCGGCGCACCCCGATGAGGCGGTCCCGCTCCGGATCACCGGCGGGCAGCGCGCCGGCGGCCTCGAACAGCAGGTCCGAGACGCGCCGGCGGGCAGCGTCGACGGTGTGCGCCGCGGTCCGGCGGCGGAGGGTCCACTGGGCGACGCCCGTGGCCGCAGGGGTCCACGGCGCGACGGTGTTCCACCGCGCGACGACGATCCCGGGGAACGGTGTCCGCATCACCGCGCCCCGGAGACCGGTGCGGGCGCCCTGCGGGCGGCGCCCCGGCTGCGCAGGTCGGACACCGCGATCGAGACGGCCAGCGCGAGGAACAGGACGGTGATCGGGATGGCGCTGAGCGCCGGGCCGGACCCCGCGACGACGCCGCCGAGCGCGCCCAGGCCGATCAGCGCCGCGATCGCGCCGTACCCGGGATTGCTCTTGGACCAGGCCATCGCCACGAAGTGCACGGCGACCACCGCCGTGGACCACACGACCATCCAGCCGGGGTCGGCGTCGTGGCGCAGTACGTACGAGTTGCCCGCGCCCATCGCGGCGGCCTCGAAGACCACGATCCAGACCAGGTTCACGCGGTCCCCGGCGCCTGCGGGCACCGCGCGGCGCCGGGTGGGCCGCAGCCACTGCGCCAGCGTCGCGGCGGCGACGACGATCGTCGCGAGCACGGCCAGCACGAACCAGGCCGTCCCGGCCCCCTGCAGGCTCAGGTAGGCGGTGTTGAGCAGGAACAGCATCACGGCCAGTGCCACGGTGTAGGCGACGGCCACCTCGTGCTTCATGCGGTTCTCCCTTCCTCCGGTATGCGGGCCACGAGCACGGAGGCGTCGTGGACGTGCCCGCGGTACGACTCGATCGTGCGTCTCCGCCGGCCGGGGTCGAAGACGTCGAACAGGCCGCGGTCGGTCCAGCCGCGACGGCGAGCGTGCTCGACCACGACGCCGGCCGCGGCGGCGCGCAGCCGCACTCCGACGCCCAGCGGCGGGAGCACCCGCTCGTACAGGCCGCCCAGCACGGCGCGGTAGCCCTCGAACCAGGGCTCGCGGTAGTCCCCCACCAGGGGCAGCACCCGGTGGTGGAAGTCGCTGATCGCACCCGCGGCGGGATCGGCGGCGGTTCCGCCGTCGGTGCTCGCGCCGTCCGCCCCGGTCCCGTCCGGGTGGGCGTGCCCCGCGCACCAGTGCAGGGCGGACCGCCAGGCTCCGGTGAGCGGGTCGCCCGCCAGCGCGTCGAGCCACTCGGTGTGCGAGTCCGTCCAGCGCTCGACCCCGGTGGTCAGCTCGGCGGCCGACAGCACGGCGTGCCGCAGGCCCTCGTAGTGCGACAGCAGCGACACCAGGCCGCGCTCCGCACCCGCCGGGTGCAGGTCGGTGGCGGCGAGGAGCGCGCGCACGGCGTGCGCCAACGGTGACTCGCCGGGGCGCTCGGCCGCGGCGGCGAGCAGCGGCGCGGTGCAGCGCACGGCGAGCGGGTCGAGCGCGCGCCCGGACTCGGTGACCTCGACGGCGCCGTCCGTCCCGCCGGCCGTCTCGGCGCGCAGGAAGGCTTCGACGGCGGGGACGACGGTGCCGGCGTGCGCCGCGGGTGGCACGAGATCGAGGCGCACCTCGCGGCCCGGCCGCGCGGTCGCGATCTGGTGGTCGAAGGCGCCGTACTCGGCGGCGAGCCACTGCGAGATCGGGGCGAACAGGCGCGCCAGGGCGGCCGGCGGCGCCTCCGCCTCGAGGCGGACGGTCACGGAATGCATCACGACTCCATCGATGGTCCTCGGGTGCGCGCGGCCGCCGGACGCGGTGCGGACTCGCGGCCGCGCGCTGCCGCCGTGGGTCAGCAGCAGGACGACGAGCTCGAGGAGGAACAGCAGATCCAGCCCTGCGAGGCGCCGAGGGTGGGCACCTCGGCAGCGGACTCGAAGTCGATGATCTCGACGGCATCGAAGTCGATCAGATCCTGCATGGTGAAGCCTTCCTGTGATGGTGATCGGTGCGCGGGCACCGTCCGGTACCCGGAAACGAAGTCAACGTCGCCTCGGGGGCACCGGCAATCACTGGATCGCGTCGCCGCAGGTAGATGGGTGTGAAAAGGTGTCCGGACCGGACGCTGTGCGCGCCCGGTCCGGATGTCGCGGTGGGCTCAGCCCACGTGGCGCAGCAGCGACCGCAGGGCGCGGGTCGCCACCGACAGCCGCGACTCGTCATTGGCGATCGGGCTCTTCCCGTCGGCCGGGTCGAGGATCTCGCCGAGCAGCGCTCCGACGCGTTCGAGCCGCCGCGCGTTGTGCGAGGCCCAGTCGCCGATCTTCTGCGTGGCCGGCTGCGCGGGATCGGTGAAGTTGAGCACCTCGACGGTGAGCCCGCGCAGGGCGCCGTACAGATCGTCCCGGAGCGCGAGCCGCGCCATCTCGCTCCACCGGTCGCCGCGGGGCAGGCCGGCCACCGCGCCCAGCATCTCGTCGATCCGCAGGTGCTGCATGATCGCGAAGTACAGCCGGCCCACCTCGTCGTCCTCGCGCTCGCTGATGTCGGCGATGTCGACCACGTCGAGGAGGCTGAACCGGTACAGAGCCCGGCTCACCGACTGCGCCAACTCCTCCGGCACGCCCGCCGCGATCGCATCGGCCGCGGTGGCACTCGCCTGCGCGTCGTAGCGGATCTCCCAGTCGCCCATCGCCGCGGTCATCGCCGCGATCCGGTCGGCGTACCGGTTGACCTCGGCGCCGATCGCGAGGGGCTGCGGCCGGTTGGTGAGCATCCACCGGGCGCCGCGGTCGAGGACCCGGCGGCTCTCCGAGAGCAGCGCGGCGGTCTCCCGCGCCGAGACGGGCAGCTCCTTGAGCGCCGCCCACGTCCGGGGCAGGTCGAACACCCGGCTCACCGCCACGAAGGCGCGCACGGCGTCGGAGGCGACGGCGCCCGTCTCCTCCGCGAGCCGGTAGACGTAGCTGACGCCCGCGTTGTCGACCATCTCGTTGACCGTCTGGGTCGCGACGATCTCGCGGCGCAGGGGGTGCGCGAAGACCGCATCGCCGGCGCGCTCGCGCAGCCGGTCCGGGAAGTACTCGGGCAGCTGTGCGACGAGCACGTCGTTGTCCGGCAGGTCCCCGGAGAGGACGTCGTCCTTGACGGCGAGCTTGACGTGCGCCATGAGGTTCGCCAGCTCCGGCGAGCTGAGCCCCAGACCCGCGGCCTGCAGCCGGTCGGTCTCCTTGCGGGTCGGCAGGGCCTCCAGCCGCAGGTCCACGCCGCGGTTGCGGGACAGGTCCGCCAGGATGCGCGCGTGCACGTCCACCATCTTCGGGGCGAGCGACCGCTCGACCGAGAGCGCGGTGTTCTGCGAGACGTTGTCCGCCAGCACCAGGCGCGAGACGTCGTCGGTCATCGAGACCAGCAGATCGTGCCGCTCGCCGGCCTCGATGGCGCCGGCCGCGATCTGCTGGTCCAGCAGGATCTTGATGTTCACCTCGTGGTCCGAGCAGTCCACGCCCGCCGAGTTGTCCATGGCGTCGGTGTTGATCCGGCCGCCGCTGCGGTCGAACTCGATCCGCCCGAGCGGCGTGACGCCCAGGTTGCCGCCCTCGCCGACCACCTTGGCGCGCACCTCGTTCCCGTCGACGCGGATCGCGTCGTTGGCGCGGTCGCCGACGTCGAGGTTCGTCTCGGACGAGGCCTTGATGTACGTGCCGATGCCGCCGTTCCACAGCAGGTCGACGGGGGCCAGCAGCACCGCCCGCATGAGCTCGGGCGGGGTCAGCTCCGTGACGTCGTCGGCCAGGCCGAGGGCTGCGCGGACCTGCGGGCTGATCGGCACCGACTTGGCCTCGCGACTGAAGACGCCGCCGCCCTCGCTGATCCTGCTCGTGTCGTAGTCCTTCCAGGACGAGCGCGGCAGGTCGAACAGGCGTCGCCGCTCGGCGAAGCCCACCGCGGCGTCGGGGTTCGGGTCGAGGAAGATGTCGCGGTGGTCGAACGCGGCGACCAGCCGGATGTGCTCGGAGAGCAGCATGCCGTTGCCGAAGACGTCGCCGCTCATGTCGCCCACGCCGACCGCGGTGAAGTCCTCGGACTGGGTGTCGACGCCCATCTCGCGGAAGTGCATCTTCACCGACTCCCACGCGCCGCGGGCGGTGATCCCCATGCCCTTGTGGTCGTAGCCCTCGGACCCGCCGGAGGCGAAGGCGTCGCCGAGCCAGAAGCCGTACCCCGCCGCGACGTCGTTGGCGATGTCGGAGAAGGACGCGGTGCCCTTGTCCGCGGCGACGACGAGGTAGGTGTCGTCGCCATCGCGCCGCACGACCCGCTCGGGCGGGAGCACGGCACCGTCGGGCCCGAGATTGTCGGTCACGTCGAGGAGCCCGGAGATGAACATGCGGTAGCAGGCGACCCCCTCGGCGCGCTGCGCGTCCCGGTCGGCGGCCGCGTCCCCCGTGACCTCGGGCGGCTGCTTGACGACGAAGCCGCCCTTGGCACCGACGGGCACGATCACTGCGTTCTTCACGGCCTGGGCCTTGACCAGGCCGAGGATCTCGGTGCGGAAGTCCTCCCGGCGGTCCGACCAGCGCAGGCCGCCGCGGGCCACCATGCCGAAGCGCAGGTGCACGCCCTCCACGCGCGGCGAGTAGACGAAGATCTCGAACCGCGGGCGGGGCTTGGGGGCCTCGGGGATGCGGCCCGGCTCCAGCTTGATGGCGATGACGGGCTTGTCCGCGTAGAAGTTCGTGCGGACGGTGGCCTGGACGACGTGCAGGTAGGCCTGCAGGATGCGGTCCGCGTCGAGGCTCGTGACCGCGGCGAAGGCGGTGGCCAGGTCGGCCTCGGCGGCGTCCGCCGCGTCCGTGTCGGCGGCGATCGGGTCGAAGGTGGCGGTCCACAGCCGGATGAGGGCGAGCACGGCGTCGCGGTGCTCGAGGAGCACCTGCGCCATGTGGCCGGGGCTGTACGGGAACCCGCACTGCCGCAGGTACTGCCCGATGGCGCGCAGCAGCGCCACCCGGCGCCAGTCCAGGCCGAAGGCGAAGATCAACTCGTTGAACTTGTCCACCTCGGCCTCGCCGCGCCACACCGCGGCCGCGCCGGCGCTCGCCAGGCCGCGCAACCGGTCGAGGTGCGCGGGCAGATCGGCGTCCGCGACGCCCTCGGTGGCCGCCGCACGCAGCACCGGCGAGACCCGGAGGCCGAAGTCGTAGACGGAGCACAGGGCACCGTCGGGCCGCCGGACGGTGTAGGGCCGCTCGTCCAGCACGTCGACACCGAGGGACTGCAGCACCGGCAGGACCTGGGACAGGGTGACCTGGCCGCCGGTCATGTACATGCTGAACCCGAGGTTCGCGCCGCGGCCGGCCGGCGGGTCGTAGAAGACGAGGTCGCTGCCCTTCTCGGGCAGCGCGGCGATCCGGTGGATGTCGAGCAGCGCCGTCTCGGGGGTCTGGTCCTCCTTGTAATTGGGCGAGATGCCCGGAAGGTAGGCGGAGACGACGGCGGCGTCGACGCCCGCGGCAGCGGCGGCCGACAGGACGTCCTCGTCCCAGGTACGACTGACGTCGCCGAGCCGGGCCCGGATCCGGGCCTCGTCGGACGACCGGAAGACGGGGACGGCGTCCTCCCCGCGCGGGAGCAGCACGAACTGGATGCGCGCGATCGCCGACTCGGTCACCCGGGCGGTGAACCGGTCGACGTGCATGCCGGTCTCGTCCTCGAGAACGTCGATCAGGACGCCCCGCGCCCGCGAGGTGTACCGGTCGCGCGGCAGGTAGACGAGGGCGCGCGCGAACCGGGCCAGCTTGTCGGTGCGGAGGAACAGCGCGAGGTCGTCGTCGCCGAGGTCGCGCAGAGTGCCGAAGACGCGGGCCAGCTCGTCCTCGTCGGCGACGATGAGGCGCAGGCGCGGGTAGGTCTGGATGTACTCCATGAGCCGCTGGTTCACCGAGTCGGTCCGGTCCACGCCGATCCGCGCGAGCACGCGCTCGATCTTCGCCCCGACCATGGGGATGCCGAAGACGTTGTGGTGCAGGCCGAGTACGGTCAGCGCCATCGCGAACAGCTCCACCGGGCCACCGTCCGCGGGTGCTGCGGCCAGCAGGAAGGGGGATCCCGCCGCGTCGCCGAGCGGCTGCGCGAGCTCCACCACGGAGACGGCGCCCGGCTCGGGTGCGGGCATCACGTCGATCACGGCCTGCAGGTTCGGTTCCGGGTCGGCGAGCACGCCGGTCCCGGCACCGTCGACCCGCGCTCCGAGGATCCTGGCGTTGTCCTCGGACAACCAGGTCACGAAGTCCGACGGTGACCTTCCGGGCGGCTGCGCGGACACCACCGACGCGACGCGAGTGAAGACGGACGGATCTTGTCCGGACTGGGCCACGGGCGTGCTCCTCCTGCGGGGATCGTGGCAGCGGGCACGCCAAATGCCGGGGTCAGCACGCGGCGCCGTTGCCAAGGTGTGACGGAGCCGGTGAGCTCCGGGCACCACACTACGACCGGGACGATGCCTACGGGCGGGTAATGCGCGACGACGCCCCCGGCGCGGGCCGGGGGCGTCGTCGTTCCGCGGCGGCGATCAGTCGCGGGTGAGCTTGCGGTGCGTCACCGCGTGGGGACGGGCCGCCTCAGCACCGAGCCGCTCGATCTTGTTGGCCTCGTAGGCCTCGAAGTTGCCCTCGAACCAGAACCACTGGCCCTCTTCGACATTGCCCTCCCACGCCAGGATGTGAGTGCAGGTCCGGTCGAGGAACCAGCGGTCGTGGGAGATCACCACGGCGCAGCCGGGGAACTGCTGCAGGGCGTTCTCCAGGCTGGAGAGGGTCTCCACGTCGAGGTCGTTGGTCGGCTCGTCGAGGAGGATCAGGTTGCCGCCCTCCTTGAGGGTCAGCGCCAGGTTCAGGCGGTTGCGCTCACCGCCGGAGAGGACCTCGGAGGGCTTCTGCTGGTCCGGGCCCTTGAACCCGAAGGCGCTCACGTATGCGCGGGCCGGCATCTCGTTCTGGCCGACGGTGATGTAGTCGAGCCCGTCCGAGACCACCTGGAAGACGGTCTTCTTCGGGTCGATGTTGGCGCGGTTCTGGTCGACGTAGCTCAGCTTGACGGTGTCGCCCACCTTCACCTCGCCCGAGTCCGGGTCCTCGAGGCCGACGATGGTCTTGAACAGGGTCGTCTTACCGACGCCGTTCGGTCCGATCACGCCGACGATGCCGTTGCGCGGCAGCGTGAAGCTCAGGTCCTTGATCAGCACGCGGCCGTCGAAGCCCTTGTCCAGGTTCTTGACCTCGACGACGACGTTGCCCAGCCGCGGCGGCGTCGGGATCTGGATCTCCTCGAAGTCCAGCTTGCGGTGCTTCTCGGCCTCGGCCGCCATCTCCTCGTAGCGCTCAAGACGGGCCTTGTTCTTGGTCTGCCGGGCCTTCGCGCCCGAGCGCACCCAGGCGAGCTCCTCCTTGAGGCGCTTCTGCAGCTTCTGGTCCTTCTTGCCCTGCACCTCGAGGCGCTCGGCCTTCTTCTCCAGGTAGGTGGAGTAGTTGCCCTCGTACGGGTGCAGCTTGCCGCGGTCGACCTCGCAGATCCACTGCGCGACGTGATCGAGGAAATACCGGTCGTGGGTCACGGCCAGCACGGCGCCCGGGTAGTTCGCGAGGTGCTGCTCGAGCCACAGCACCGACTCGGCGTCGAGGTGGTTGGTGGGCTCGTCGAGCAGCAGCAGGTCGGGCTTGCTGAGCAGGAGCTTGCACAGCGCGACGCGGCGCTTCTCACCGCCGGAGAGGTGCTCGACGGTCGAGTCCCCCGGCGGGCAGCGCAGCGCGTCCATGGCCTGCTCGATCTGCGAGTCCACGTCCCAGGCGTCGACGGCGTCCAGCTGCTCCTGCAGCTTGCCCATCTCCTCCATCAGCTCGTCGCTGTAATCGGTGGCCATGAGCTCGGCGACCTCGTTGTAGCGGCGCAGGTTGACCATGGTCTGGCCGAGTCCGTCCTCGACGTTCTCCTTGACCGTCTTGGTCTCGTCGAGCTGCGGCTCCTGCATCAGGATGCCGACGGTGGCCTCCGGGTCCAGGAAGGCCTCACCGTTCGACGGCTGGTCCAGACCGGCCATGATCTTGAGGATCGACGACTTACCCGCACCGTTCGGACCGACGACGCCGATCTTCGCGCCCGGGTAGAACGACATCGTGACATCGTCGAGAATGACCTTGTCGCCGTGCGCCTTACGCACCTTCTTCATAGTGTAGATGAACTCAGCCACAGTCCCTGCCTGCTCTCACGCGAAAACGACCCACCGGTGTGCCGGGGGCAAACGTGACCAGCCTACCGACCTGTCTCCACGGCCGGGCACCGGACCGGGCGCGCGATCGCCCCGTCGGTCGTAGCCTGACGCCATGACTTCCGTGACCTACTCCGTCTCGATTCCGCAGATCCTCGACGGCGCCTTCGATTCCGACGGTGTCCGCGACTATCTGGTCCGCGCGGAGGAGCTCGGCTTCGACGCGGCGTGGACGTCCGAGCAGACGGTGGGCGGCGCCGCGATGCTCGCTCCACTCGAACTGCTGTCGTGGGCCGCCGCGTGCACGAGCCGGTTGCGCCTCGGGGTGGCGGTGATCGTCTCCTCCCTGCACGATCCGTTGCAGCTGGCCTCCGCGGCCACCTCGGTCGACCGGATCAGCCACGGGCGCCTCGACCTCGGAGTGGGTTCGGGCGGCGACTTCCGGCCGTTCGCCGCCTTCGGCGTCGCCCGCGAGACCTTCATCGCCTCGTACACCGAGGGCATCGAGCTCATGAAGGCGGCGTGGGCGGACGACCCGACGGTCACCTTCCACGGGCGCTTCCGCGACGCGGACGGGATCTCGATCCCGTTGAAGCCCGTGCAGCGGCCGCACCCGCCCCTGTGGTTCGGCGGGGGTGCCGCGAAGGCCCTCGCCCGCGCCGTGCGTCTCGGCGACGGCTTCATGGGCGCCGGGTCGTCGACCACAGCGCACTTCCGCGGGGCGGTCGCCACCATCCGGGACGAGCTCGCCCGCCAGGAACGGGACGAGGCCCGATTCCGCATCGGCAAGCGCGTCTACCTCGTCGTCGACGACGATCCCGACCGGGCGCACCGTCTGGCCGGCGAGGGGTTGCGCCGGATCTACGGCGGGCTCGCCGAGCGGTTCGGCGACGTCGCGGTGACCGGCACGCCCGAGCAGGTCGCGGACGGGCTGGCCGAGGTGGTCTCCGCGGGCGCACAGACGGTGCTGCTCAACCCGATGGGTGCCGGCGTGGCGGAGGACCGGGAGCAGATGGAGCGCCTGCACGCCGAGGTCCTGCCCCTCCTACCCTGATCCCTCGGAGATCGGGAGCGGCCGCGGGAGCGGGTCAACCGAGCACCCGGCGGCTGGGCGCCGCCGCGTTGTCCGCACGGGCCTGCGCACGCGACGCCGGGCTCACGCAGACGACGTCGCCGGTGTACGCCTCCCGCCAGACGAAGCCCTGCCGACAGGTGTCGGGCCCGTAGGCGCCGCCGCCCGGCTGCCTGCGGGACGACGCGAGCCGGTTCTCCTCGGCCGTCGCACTCCGGGTCGACGGTGTCACGCAGACGTGATCGGAGGGCCGCGCCTCGCGCCAGACGAAGCCCTGCTTACAGGTGTCGGGGCCGTACGGCAGGTCGGGCCGGGTGGTGATCGAGGCGACCTCCCACGGCGAGCACGTCGAACTGCTCAGGAAGTGCGTCTCGCAGCCCTGGACCTTCACCGTGTACCTCATGCCCGGGTTCACGTTGTTGATCCGAAAACTCCCGGAACGGCCACCGGACAGCGCGAACTGCGTCTCCGCTCGTCCCGAGCGGCTCCACCGGAAGTTGTAGCCGTCCCAGTCCTGATCGCCTCGCCACTCGATCACGATGGTGGTCCCCGTTTGGTAGAGGTTGTAGATGCACGGCTGTCCCACCGCGCACAGCACCTGATCACCGCCCGACGGCACGGCCGCCGCGGGCGACGCGACGCCGAGCGTGCCGCAGACGACGACGGCTCCGAACGCCGCGGCCGCGACGTGGACGCGCGCACCGTGGGGACGACGACTGCTCCGGGCTGACCGAGTGCTCATGATGGCGTCCTTCGACGAGCGGCTGCTGGTCCCCTCAGTCAACCGACGCCGCGGCCACGCCGATAGCGTGGCGGACTACTCGACTCAGCGGGCCGCGCTACTCGATCCGGACAGACGCCACCGCATCGGAATCGCGCCCCAGCCGCGCAGAGCGTTGTTGTGGTGCCGACCGAGCGGGCCGGTCACCGCCAGGCTCTCGACGCGCTCCGTCAGTACTTCGAGCAGGACCTCGGCCTGCAGCCGCGCCGCGTGCTGGCCCACGCACTGGTGGATGCCCATGCCGAAGGCGAGATGCCCCGACGGGTCCCGCCCGAGATCGAACCGATCGGGGTCGTCCCAGCGGCGGGGATCGCGGTTCGCGGCGCCGTACGCGATCATGACCCGCGCGCCGGCGGGAACGGTGACGCCCGAGACGTCGATGTCCCGCTCGGCCTTGCGGAACAGGAACTGCACCGGCGACTCCCAGCGGAGGGCCTCCTCGAAGGCGACCCGCGCCAGTCGCGGCTCGGCCCGCAGGCGCGCCCATTGATCGGGATTCGTCGCCAACGCGTAGAGCAGGCCCGCGATGCCGTACACGGTGGTGTCGACGCCCGCGTTGAGCTGAGTGATGACGATCGACGGGGCCTGCTCGGGCAGCAGGTCACCGCGGTCGACGGCGGCCCAGATGTCGGCACCGAAGCCCTGCGGCTCCAGGGCGTCGCGCTGGCACTTGCTCACGGCCCAGGCGAGGCGCTCCGCGGCGCCCTCCTCACCCCGCCGGGTGAGCTCGTTGCGCGGCCCCGTCGTGTTGAAGGTGTGGTCCGCGTAGGGCAGGAGGTTCTCGCGTCCCTCCTCACCGATGCCGGCGGCCTTCGGGAAGAAGTCGACCGGGAAGACCTTCGCGACCTCCGCGTATCCGTCGACGTCGATGCAGCCGTCCTCGTCGACGCGCTCGCAGAGCCCGTCCACCAGGGTCTCGGCGATCATCCGGCAGTCTTCCGTCATCGCCTTCAGCACCCGCGCGGACATCACCGACTGCAGGACCTCGCGCGGGGCGTCGTGCTGCGGCGGATCGAGCTGGAGGATGCCGCCGCGGATCTCCTCCGCCTCGTAGAGGCCGACGCCCCGGCCGGAGATCAGGTCCTGCCAGTTCGCCAGTGCCTCCCGCGCCTCCCGGTACCGGCCGATCGCGTACACGCCGTACTTCGACAGATAGGCGACCGGCCCGGCCTCGCGGAGTCGTTCCTGGAAGCGTTGCGGGTCCGCGAGCGAGTCGGACGAGAACGGGTCGTCGTCGAGAACGGCGACGCCGGCCGGTGCGCCGGTCACTGGGCAGTTCGACATGATTTCCCCTAGAGGTCGAGTACGAGCGTGTCGCTGGCGGAACGGGACACGCAGGCGAAGATCCGGTCGCCCCGGGCTCGTTCGGCGTCGGTGAGCAGTGAGTCGCGGTGGTCCGGGACGCCGGCGAGGACGGGGACCTCGCACGTCCCGCAGACGCCCGCCTGACAGGACGAGACGACGGTGACCCCCGCGCCGCTGAGCACATCGAGAATCGATTCCTGGGGCCGTACGGTGAGCGTCCTGCCGGACTGCCGCAGTTCGATCGTGAACGGCCCCGAGCGGACCGGCGGCTCGGCCACCGCCGCCACGAACCGTTCGAACCGCACGTCCTGCTCGGGCCAGCGCACCGTCGCGGCGCGGACGGCGTCCAGGAGCGGGCCCGGCCCACAGCAGTACACCTTCGACAGTTCCGCGGGCTCGTCGAGAACGGTCAGGTCGAGCAGGCCCCGTTCGTCCTCGGGCCAGACGGTGACCCGGTCCCCGTACGCCGCCAACCGGTCGAGGAAGGCCATCGACCGGCGCGATCGTCCACCGTAGAGCAGCCGCCACGGAATACCCTGCTGTTCCGCCGCGGCGATCATGGTGACGATCGGCGTGATGCCGATGCCGCCGGCGACGAACGTGTAACCGCGGGCGGGGGCGAGCCCGAAGTTGTTCCGGGGCGAGCTGATGCCCAGCAGGTCGCCGACCGCGAGCCGGTCGTGGACGTAGTGCGATCCTCCCCGCGACTCCCGCTCCCGCAGGACCGCCACCTCGTAGGTGCCGGCGTTCCAGCGATCACCGCAGAGCGAGTACTGGCGCGCGATCGTCTCACCCTCGCGGACCGGCAGCACGAGGTCGATGTGCGCACCCGGATTCCAGTCCGGCAGGCGTTGCCCCTCGGGGTCGCTCAGGCGGAGCCGGACCACACCGTCGGCGACGACGTCCTTGCCGACCACTCTCGCCATGCGGGTGCCGACCGGCGGCGACGCCGCGCCCGCACCTTCGCCGCCCGTCATCGACCGGCCTTCGAGCTGTGCACGTTCACGCGCCATTCACCTCCGCAGGAAGGGCGGAAACCGTCGGACCGCCCGTCGTCACGAGTCTGCGGCACCGCCGGTTCCCCGGGGAAGACGACCGGGCTTGGCACAGTGATCGACGACGGCTATCGGCCCGGAACCCGTCCGCGGCTCGGTCGCGCTATCGGCGTGATAGGCACGAAGACGTTGGCGGCCCGGTGCCGCGTCGCCAGACTGGCCGGATACGTGTCACCCGTGAAAGGGGCCCCGATGCTCGTCCTGTCCCCCGGCACCGGCCCGTCCGACGACGGTGCCGTCCTGCGTGCGGAACTGCATGTCCCGCAGGCCGATCTCGACGACCTGCAGTCGCGACTCGCGCGCACCCGCTGGCCCGACGCGGCGACCGCCCCCGGCTGGGACCAGGGCGTTCCCCTCGATCAGGCGATGCACCTCGTCGACCACTGGCGCCGGCACTACGACTGGCGCGCGTGCGAGGCCCGGCTCAACGCGATCGGGCAGTACTGGACCGAGGTCGACGGTGCCGGGATCCATTTCCTGCACGCACGCTCGCCCGAGCCGGACGCGCTCCCGGTGATCATGACGCACGGCTGGCCGGGATCGGTGACCGAGTTCCTCGAGGTCATCGACCCGCTGCGCGATCCCCGCGCGCACGGGGGCGACCCCCGGGACGCCATGCACGTCGTCGTCCCGTCCCTCCCGGGATTCGGCTTCTCCGAGCGACCACGGCAGGGCTGGCCCGTCGAGCGCATCGCCGCGGCGTGGATCACCCTGATGAAGCGGCTGGGGTACGAACGCTTCGCCGCCCAGGGAGGCGACTGGGGAGCGACCGTCTCCGCTGCGATCGCGGCGACCGGGGACCCGGCGGTCGTGGGCATCCACCTGACCATGGTCAACGCTCGGCCCACTGACGCGGAGCTCGCCGATCCGACGCCCCGCGAGCGGGACGCCCTCGCGGCCATGCAGGAGTACGCGACGACGGAACACGGCTACTCGGCTCTCCAGGCCACCCGACCGCAGACCCTGGGCTACGCGCTGACCGATTCCCCAGTGGGGCAGGCGATGTGGATCTTCGAGAAGTTCCGCCAGTGGAGCGACTGCGACGGGGATCCGTTCACCGTCATCACGCCGGACGCGCTGATCGACACCATCATGCTGTACTGGCTCCCCGCCACGGCGGCGTCCTCGGCGCGCCTCTACTGGGAGAGCTGGGGGAAGGCGCCGGGGATCAGCACGGACCTGCCGGTCGCGTGCAGCGTCTTCCCCCGCGACATCGTCCGGCCGCCGGAGCACTGGGCACGGCGCCGCTTCCCCAACATCGTCTACTGGAACGAACCCGCGCACGGCGGCCACTTCGCCGCGCTGGAACGACCGGAGACGTTCGTCGCGGAGGTCCGCGCCGGGCTCCGTCCGATGCGCTGACGGCGCACCGGCTCGGAGCCCGGCCGCGGGCTATCCCTCCCGGACGCGCAGGACGAGCTTGCCGACGGCCCGTCGCTCGTCGATGGCGGTGAGCGCGTCGGTGATCCGGTCCATGGAGTAGACCTCGCCGATCGCCGGCGCGATCGCGCCCGATTCGAGCTTCGGCAGCATCTCCGCCCACTGGCCCTGCAGGTAGCCCGGACGGGCCAGTGCGTACGCGCCCCAGCCCACGCCCACGACGTCGAGATTGTTGAGGAGCAGACGGTTGACCTTCACCTCCGGGATGGAACCGCCGGTGAAGCCGACCACCAGCATCCGGCCGTCCGCGGCCAGCGACCGCAGCGAGTCGGTGAAACGGTCTCCGCCGACGGTGTCGACGACGAGGTCCACACCCCGGCCCCCGGTGAGTTCCTTCACCGCGTCGCGGAAGCCGTCGGCGAGGACGTAGTCGTCGCTGCCCGCGGCGATCGCGGCCGCGCCCTTCTCCGCGGTCGAGGTGACCGCGATGACGCGGCCCGCACCGAAGCCCTTCGCCACCTGGACCGCGGCGGTACCGACCCCGCCGGCCGCACCGTGCACCAGCACCGATTCACCGGGCGTCATCCGGCCGCGCCGCAGCAGCGCGAAGTGCGCCGTCAAGTAGTTGAACGGAACGGCGGCCGCCGCCTCGAAGGAGAGCGCATCGGGGATCCGGAAGACCGCGTCCACGGGGCAGGCGACCTGCTCGGCGAACCCACCGAGGAAGGGCAGGGCCGCCACCCGGTCCCCCACCGCCACGCCGGCACCGTCCGGCGCCTCCGCGACCACCCCCGCCACCTCGGCCCCGGGGGTGAACGGGAGGTCGGGCTTGACCTGGTACAGGCCACGGGACTGGAGCACCTCGGGGAACGAGATCCCCGCGGCGTGCACGTCGATGAGGACCTTCTGCGCGCCCGCCGACGGGGCCGGAACCTCGCGCGTCCGAAGCGAACCGGGACCGTCGAGGGTTGTGATCTGCACTGCTTTCATGAGGTGCACACTAGGTGGCCGCCCGGTCCCGGCGAACCCTCGGGCGGCTATCGCCGTGAAAGCCCGGGCGCCCGGGCAGGCGGAGTCGCCGGTGATAGCCGCGGCTGATCACAGTGCCACGTCCGTGAATCTTCCCGGCCGGTGTGACTCACGGCACACTCGTGGGCACCCGGCTGGTCGCCGGGTGAAAACGTCAAAGATCAAGGGGACTTCCATGTCAGCTCGCTTCCGGTTCGTCGAGGACGCCGCCGCTGCGCGCCTCTCGCGTCGAGGCCTTCTGCAGATGTTCGGTGCCTCGGCCGTCGCGGTCGGCGCGGGTACCGTTCTCTCGGCCTGCGGCTCCGGCCCTTCGGGCGCGCCCGGCGGCATGACGTCCGCGGGCGCCGCGCCCAAGCTCACGAAGGCCACGATCTCCTCCGCGAAGCTGGACACCTACCTGATGGACATGGTCGCCCTGGAGGAGAAGATCCTCGCCGCCTACAACCTCGACGTGAACCAGTACCTCTACCCGACGAGCAGCGTCCAGGGGCTGCAGATGCTGGTCGCCAACCAGGTCAACCTGACCGGCCAGGACACGACCGTCACCCTCGGCGCGTTCGCCAACACCGCGGAGGGCTCACGTCCGCAGATCGTCGGCATGCGGATGAACACGTCGCCGTACACGATCGTCGTGAAGAAGGGAGACGGCTGGCCGCCCGAGTCGGCGAGCTACGAGGAGAAGATGCGCTCCCTGCGCGGAAAGACCATCGGCGTGACCGCCATCGGCGCCGGCGCGGACACGGTGCTCAAGCTGGCGCTGGCGCAGGCCGGCATGCAGTACACCGACGTCACACCGCTCGCCATCGGCCAGACCACCCCCGCGATCGCACAGATGCAGGCCGGCAAGATCGACGCCTACGTCGGCATGTCCTGGACCGGGGCCCGGCTGATCGCCGAGCAGACGGGCGGGAGGATCATGATCGACTTCGGCGCCGACGGCGTGCCGGACGTGCTGCGCCTGCAGCCCATCGGAGGGCTGGTGACGAACCAGGCCTTCCTCGCCCAGAACAAGGACGCCGTGACCGCGTGGCTCGCGGCGCTCGAGGCGGCGGCGAACTGGATCAAGGACAACCGTTCCAAGGCCGCTGCGCTCCTCAACAAGGAGGCCCTGGGCGGGAAGAGCCCGGCGATCGCCGAGGGCTTCATCGAGCATTTCGTGAACGTGCAGATGGCGGGCTTCAAGCCGAACCTCAAGGTCTCGCGGGACGGCATCGACCGGCTGATCGGCGTGGCGATCGGTAACGGCACCATCAAGCAGGGACAGGTCACGTTCGAGACAGCCGTCCCGGAGTGGGCCCGCGCCTGACGGTGCGGTGGTGAGGGTGCGGCGGCGCACCACGGGTTCCCGTCACCCCACGAGGGTGGCGGGAACCGTCGTCTCCGGGGAAGCGGGACGTCGGCCCCGAGACCGATGTCGGACCCGAGGCTCCAGGCTCACCGACCCGCGGGCGTGCCGCCGTTCTTCACGATCGCCTTCATCTCGGCCAGGAGCAGCTGCACGATCGGGCTGTGCAGCTCGCCGGCGCGCACCACCGCCGACAGCCGCGCGAACGCCCAGTCGTAGGGAAGCGGGATCAGCGTGACGCCGTTCCCGCTCACCGTCGACGTCGCGAGGGTGTTGGCGATCGAGATGCCGATGCCCTCCCGCACCATGCGCTGCGCGGTCTCCGCGCCGTCGGTGACGTAGACGATGTCGGCCCGCCGGCCGGCGGTCAACCGGGCCAACGCCTCACGAAGCGCACTGCCCTCGCGATAGGTGACGAAGCGCTCCCCGTCCAAGGCGTCGGGATCGAAGGTCGTACTGTTCGCGAGTGGATGGGCGTCCGGCACGCACAACACCAGTCGGCCGAACATCAGATCGATGTGGCGCAGATGATCGGGCTCGTAGAGCTCCTCACCCAGCCGGGTGACGAGGCCCATGTCGTAGCTGCCCTTGACCACGCCCTCGGCGACCGGGCCCGAACCGTCCTCCGTCACCTCGAAGCAGATCCGCGGATGGTCCGCGTGCAGCTTGCGCACGACGGCCGGCAGCACGAGCATGCTGCCGGTGTTCACCGTCGCGAGCCGCGCCGTCCCCATGTGCAGGCCGTCGATCGCGCTGGCCTCCTGCCGCAGGAGCACCTCCGCCCGGATCGCGGCGCGGGCGTGCGGCAGGATGCGCTCCGCGGCGTCGGTCGCCCGCACCCCGCTGGCACCCCGCCGGAGCAGGACCAGGCCCAGATCCTCCTCGAGCCGCTGCACCTGGCTGGTGATGGTCGGCTGAGAGACTCCCAGTTCGCGCGCCGCCTGGCGGAACGAGCCGGTCCGCACCGCCGCCTCGAAGTAGCGGAGTTGCTCGAACCTCATCCACCACCTCCGAGACCGACACCTGCCCGATCGATCCTATGTCCGGCCCCGATGCGAACGGGAGCCGGACTACAGCCCCATCTGATCCGTGGCACCGGTACCGCCATCGACCGCCACCGTCGTCCCGGTCACGTACGCGGCCGCAGGCGTCATCAGGAATCCGACGGTGGCCGCCACCTCGTAGGGCTGTCCCAGCCGGCCGAGCATGGTGTGGGCGCCGAAGTTGCGTGCGAGCGAGCCGCTCGGATCGAGGTCGGCGACCCGCGGCGAGAGGAACAGGCCCGGCGCGACCGCGTTCACCCGCACGTTCGCGGGCCCCAGCTCGGCCGCCAGCGTCTTGGTCCACAGGTTCAGCGCCGCCTTGGCGACCCCGTACGCGGGGGCGTACGTGCCCGCACGCTCCGCGCTGAGGCTCGACACGTGCACGATGGAGCCGCCGGTGCCGCGGGCGGCGATCATCGCCCCCAGTCGGCGACCAGCGAGGAAGGCGTGGGTCAGATTCACCGCCATGTCCCGCTCCCAGTCCTCGCGCGTGAACCGATCGAGGGGCTTGCGGGTCATCCGCCCGATGACGTCGACGTAGCCGTCCAGGCCACCGAACTCACCCTCCGCAACGGCCGCGACGGCGTCGACCCCCTCCTCGGTGCTCACATCAGCCTGCACGTGCAGGCCCCCGAGCTCGTCCGCCACCCGGGCCGCGCCGGCACCGTCGATGTCGACGCACAGCACCTCGGCGCCCAGCGCGTGGAGCGTCCGCGCGACGTGCTCCCCGATACCGGCGCCCGCGCCGAGCACGGCGTACCGCCGGCCGTCGGCCCGGAAGAGGGCGCCGTAGTCCACCCCACCCGGCGGCACCGGGCGATGCGGGTCGTCCGTCATCGAACGGTTCCGACGAAGTCGGCGATCAGGTCCCACGTCTGCTGCGGATGGGTGATGTTCGGCGAATGCTTCGCGTCGATCCACTCCGTCCTGACGTCGGGGCGCACCTCGGCGAAGTGATCCATCCAGTCCGGCTCGAGCAACTCGTCGCGCTTGCCGGCGACGAGCATCAGCGGCGTGGAGGTTCCACGGAGCGCACCGGGCCAGTCGTCGGCGGGCCGGGGGGTCACCAAGGCTTCCGGCACGGGCGTACGAGCCGACGCCAGAGCCGCGAAATGCCCGGGCGCGCACGCCCGCTCGAATCGGCGCGCGATGTACTCGTCGAATCCGTCGAACTCCCCCGCGCTGAGCAGCTCGATCCGCGTGAGCGATTCGACGGTGCCGTCGAACTTCCCGAGCTCGGCGGTCACGGCCGTGCGGTAGGGGCCGCCCGTCCCGTTGATGACCGTGGCGGACGCGATCCGCTGCGCGAGCGCGGCGTCGGGGAGGCCGCGCAGGACCACGGACCCGCCGAAGCAGTGCCCCACCAAGTGCACCGGTTCCTCGACCCCGAGGTGATCGAGCAGCGCGAAGACGTGCCGCAGCCGCATTCCGAAGGGCGCCTCGTCGAAGCGGGTGACCTTCGCGGTGCCGCCGTACCCCAGCAGATCCGGCGCGACCACGCGATGATCGGCGGCGGCCCGTTCGAGCATGTCCCGCCAGCTGACGTCCGACGAGGCACCGAAACCGCCCTCATGGATGAAGACGACGACCGGGGCCCCGTCCGGGCCGCCGGCGAGGTACCGGGTGGGCAGATCGTTGATCGTGACCGTCTGTTCGTCGACCATGTGCGTCTCCTGCGCTCTCTATCGGATGTATTCGTAGTCTTCGGGGTTCACCGCGTGCGTACCCGCGACGTAGCGGTGCGCGGAGAGCGGCCACATGACCGTCGAGTGCCCTTCCGCGTTCTGGTACCAGCTATGGGTCTTCGACCAGCTCCACACGAGGTGGCGGCTGGCCTCGTAGACCTCGTCCCGGTAGTCGGCGTAGACGTCGGGGCGCAGATCCATTCCCCGGTGCCCGGATTCGACGAGGGACCGGATCGCGCTCAGGATGTACATCGACGCGCACTCGATGAAGAAGGCGACGTTGCCGTGCAGCAGCAGTCCGGTGTTCGGCCCGTACATGCAGAACATGTTGGGGAAGCCCGGCACCGTCATCCCGTAGTACGCGCAGGCGTTCGCCCCCCAGGTCTCGTGCAGGTCCTTGCCCCCGCGCCCGGTGATCTTCATCGGCATGAGGTAGTCGGAGGCCTTGAAGCCGGTGCCGAAGACGATCACGTCCGCGTCGATGTGCCGGCCGTCGGACGTCCAGATGCCGGTCTCGTCGATGCGCTCGACTCCGCACGTCACGAGATCGACGTTGTCGCGCTTGAGGGTGGTCAGCCAGGTCCCGTCGTCGCGGATGATGCGCTTGGCGCCCGGGGGATAGTCCGGAACGATCGCCTCGGCGAGATCGGGCCGGTCCGCCACCTGCGAGAGCAGGTAGTCGGTGAGCAGGATCCGCGTCTCCTCGCTGGCCGCGTTCACCGATTTCTCCGTGGGCGGGAAGTCGTAATCGACCTGCGCGGTCGCAAGATTGCCGATCACCCGGGGAAGGAAGATGGACAGCCGGTGGTAGGCGCGGTACAGCGGCAGCTCGCGCAGCGCCTCCCGCTCGTCCGGCGGGAGGTCGCGGCGCAGCTCCGGGGTGGGTTGCAGGAAGGGCGCGGTCCGCTGGAAGACGGTGAGCCGTCCGGCCTCGCGGGCCAGCGCGGGCCCCACCTGCACGCCGCTCGCGCCGGTGCCGATCAGTGCGACGCGCTTGCCCGCGAAATCCACCGAGTGATCCCAGCGGGAGGTGTGGAAGGCGGGCCCCGCGAACGTCTCGAGTCCCGGGATCCGCGGAATCATCGGCCGGTTGAGCTGCCCCACGGCCGAGATGACGATGTCGGCCCGCTCGCTGCGCTCGGTGCCGTCCGCCGCGACCGTGTCGACCGTCCACTCGCCGTCCTCGTCGCTCCAGGAGGCGGCCGTCACCTCCGTCTCGAAGACGATGTGCTCGCGGATGCCGTACTCGTCGGCGAAGGCGGCCAGGTAGTCGTGGATCACGCCCTGCCGGCAGAAGTACGAGGGCCAGTCGTGCGGGAAGAACGAGTAGGTGTAGATGTGGCTGTGCACGTCGATCCGGCAATCGGGGTAGGTGTTCTCGTGCCACACGCCGCCGAGGTCGTCGTCCTTGTCGTACAGCGTGAAGTCGATGCCGGCCTGCTTGAGCCGCAGCGCGATGAGCAGGCCCGACAGGCCGGCCCCCACGACGACGGCACGCACGCGACGGTCCGGCACGAGGTCGCTCACCGTCCAGTCGGGTGCCCGCAGGTCGATCCCGGGCGGCACGAAGGCGGCCTCGAGGAGTGTCCGGTTCTCGTCGCCCGGCCGGCCCAGGGCCCACTCGCCGATCGCGCTGAGCAGTGCGGTATCGGGACGGGCGGGCCAGTTCGCGCGGTCCGCGATGCGCGGGGCCAGGACGTCGAGGCAGAACCGGCGGATCTCCTCGTCGACCTCGGACGGCAGTCCGCTCGCGGGCAGCGATTCCGTCACGGGGCGCCAGTCGTCGCGCAGCACCGTCGGATCGTCCGTCAGGTGGGCCACCGTCATCAGGAGCGCGGGGGTTGCGCACCCCCGGACCCACCGCTCGAGCGCCCCGGCATCATCGGGGGCAGGCGCGGCGAGGAAGGCCGAGACGACGTCCGCGACGGCCTGCGGTTCGACGAAGGGCGCCAGATGCCCGCCGGTGACGGTCGCCGTGCGCGCGCCGGGGATCGACTCCGCGAGTGCGGTGGTGGCCGCCGCCGGCACGCTCGCATCGTCCTCGGCGGCGATGACCAGGGACGGAATCGACGGGGGCACAGCGAAACCCCGCACCGACGGCATGGCCCGCAGCGTCGCCGCGTGTACCGCCGGATCCCCCGCGAGGAATTGCCGCAGGCCGCGTTCCGCGAGCTCGTCGAGGCGCTCTCCGCGCGTCGCGGGATCGCCGAACCAGCGGACCAGTGTCGACTCGGCGAGCGATGCCAGGCCGCCGGCGGCCGCGGCCGTCTCGGCGCGTACGGCGTTGCCCGCGGCCGCCTCCGCGGTGAAGGATCCCGTGGTCGCGATCAGCACCACCGCGGAGCACCGGTCGGGGTGCCGTGCCGCCAGTGCCTGCGCCACCATGCCGCCCAGGGACACTCCGACGACGGCTGCCCGCTCGATACCCAGATCGTCGAGGACGGCGACCGCGTCGTCGGCGAAGCCCGCCAAGCCGATGTCCACCGCAGCGCCGCCGCTGCGGCCGTGTCCACGCAGGTCGGGAATCACACAGCGGTAGCCGGAGCCGAGGGACTCCGCCATCGGCACGAACCACGTCCCGTCGAGGGCGAGGGAGTGCAGCAGGAGAACGGGAGTGGGACCGTCGCCCACCACTCGGTAGGCGACGTCGACACCGTCGCCGGTCCGTACGGTTCGGGTCACGGTCAGTCCTCCTCGTCGCGCTTGGCGTCAGCGGCGTCGACCTCGTGCCGCAGCTTGCTGGAGAGCATTTCGAAGTATTCTGTGAACTCCGGGGACGTGCGCCGCATCTCCTGCGTCCGCGGTCGCGGCAGCTCGATGCGCAGGTCCGCGACGATCCGTCCCGGCCGGGCGGCCATCAGGACCACCCGGTCGCTGAGGAGGATCGCCTCCTCCAGGTCGTGCGTCACGAAGATCACCGTCGGCCGCTCCTGCTCCCAGAGCCGGATGAACTCCTGCTGCTGCAGCGCGCGGGTCTGGGCGTCGAGGGCCGCGAAGGGCTCGTCCATGAGTACCAGACGCGGGCTCTGCACCAGCGTCCGGGCGATCGCGACGCGCTGGCGCATGCCCTGCGACAGGTGCAGCACGTCCGATTCCGCGAAGTCCTCGAGGCGGACGCGGCGCAGCCACTCATCGGCGCGCCGGCGGCGGTCCGCCTTGGGCACGCCGCGCACCTCCATCCCCAGTTCCACGTTGCCGCGCACCTTCCGCCACGGCAGGACAGCGTCCCGGGCGAACAGGAAGGCGGTGTCGCCCGACGCGCCGGCGACGGACTTCTCGCCCAGCCGCACGCTGCCCGAGCGCGGCTCCACGAGCCCGCCCGCCATCGACAACGCCGTCGTCTTGCCGCACCCCGAAGGTCCGACGATCGAGATGAACTCGGACGGACGGATGTTGAGATTGAAGTCCTTGAGCACCAGCACCGCGTGGTCGCCGTGAATGAAGCTGTGATTGATGTGGGCGAAGTCGACCTCGACTCCGTGCGAGACCTGATGGACGACAGGCGAAGCCACGCGTACCTCCTGAAGTAGTGCTGCGGAGCACCGCCTGGCCCCGGGGATCTGGTCGACGCTGCTTCGAGTTTCCCGGATCCGTTGCACGGAGGGCGATTCGGCGGTGCGTCGATGTGCCGATCGTGCGTGATCTGCGCCACAGAAGTCAAGGCGCCGGGCACCGGCATACGCCTATCGCGGCGATAGGCGGCGGGCCATTGCCGCAGCACCGGCGATGGCTGATCGTTATGGAGAACGTGATCCACCACACATCCCGGATCCGACGCACATTCGAAAGAGGCCCCATGGCAGCCACCGCAGTCCACGCCGGATCCGGCGGGATCACCTTCGACTTCACCGGGCGCGTCGTCGTGGTCACGGGCGCCACGGGCGGTATCGGCGGCGCGATCGCCGCCGCGTTCGCGAGCGCCGGCGCCGACCTGGTCCTGCACGGGCGCAAGGAGGAGGTCCTCACCGAACGCGCCGAGCAGATCCGCGCCGCGGGCAGCCGCGCGGTCACCGTGACCGGCAACGTCCGCGACCCGCAGACCGCCGAGGCCATCGTCGCGCGTGCACTCGAGGAGTACGGTCGCATCGACGTCCTCGTCAACAACGCCGGCGGCAACTTCGGGGCGCGGCTCGAGGACCTGTCGCCGAACGCCTGGAACGCCACGATCGAGGCCAATCTCAGTGGCCCGTTCCATCTCGCGAAGGCCTGCCTGCCCGCCCTCCGGGCGCAGGGCGGCGCGATCGTGAACATCGGGTCCGCGTCCGCCGGCTTCGCACACCCCCTGCGCGGGGCGTACGCCGCCGCGAAGGCGGGCCTGGCCTCGCTGACCCGCACGATGGCGTGGGAGTGGGGCTCCGACGGGATCCGGGTCAACTGCCTGGAGCCCGGGGCCGTCGTGACCGAGGCCTCCCGGTTCGCAGCATCCGAGACGGCCGCACGCGCGGCGCACTTCGTCGCACTGGGTCGGCTCGGGACCCCCGAGGACATCGCACGCGCCTGCCTGTTCCTCTGTTCCGACGGGGCCTCCTACATCACCGGGCAGACCATCGTGGCGAGCGGCGGCGTCCACGCCGCCTCCCCCGCCGACATCGAGACGCTGCGCGCCCACGTCCCGTCCTGACCCATCCGACCACACCGAGAAGGCACGACATGTCCCTCACTCCCGACGCCCTCCGGCCCGGTGACACCCCCGACGACGCCGACAACGCGGACACCGCCGCCGCGATCGCCGCGATGGAGGCGTCGATGTTCGCGGAGCAACGCGCGCGCCGGCGACGACGCACCACCACTGTCTGGGCGCTGCGCCTGATCTTCACCGTCGTCGTCCTCGGCGTCTGGTCGGTCGCGTCCGCGAAGGACTGGATCAACCCGCTCTTCATCTCCTCACCGTGGTCGATCGCGAAGGCCTTCTGGACCCAGCTCTCGGAGCCGCGGTTCTGGACCGACGTGATGGCCACCTTCGGCGGCGCCATGACCGGCCTCGCCATCGGCGGCGTCGCCGGCATCGTCACCGGTGTGGTCTTCTCCCGAGCGGAGATCCTCGAGCGCGCGACCACGCCGTTCCTCACCCTGATGAACTCGCTCCCGCGCCCCGCCCTCGCCCCGATCTTCATCCTGTGGTTCGGGCTCGGCTTCGCACCGAAGGCGCTGGTCGCCGCGAGCGTCGTCTACTTCCTGATGCTGACCACCACCCTGGGCGCGCTGCGCAGCATCGACCACGACATCATGCAGCTGACGCGGTCGCTGAACATGTCGCCGGTCCAGCGCTTCTTCAAGATCGAGATGCCCTCGGCGCTGCCCACCATCACAGGCGCGCTGCGGCTCGCCGCGGTCTACGCGGTGCTCGGCGCGGTCCTGTCCGAGATGGTCGGCTCGTACTACGGTCTCGGCCAGCGGCTGGTCATGCTCACCAGCAACTTCCAGGTCGCGGACTCCTTCGCGGTCCTGCTCTTCATGGGCCTGATGTCGATGTTCCTCGACTTCGCGATCTCCGGCATCGAGCGCCTCGTGAAGCGGCGGTCGGCATGAGTGGCGGCACCGTCGTCGTGACGGGCGGCGCGTCGGGCATCGGGGCGCGGCTGGCCGCTGACCTGGCGGTCGACCGCACCGTCGTGGTGATCGACCGGGCAGCACCGGCGCAGCCGCTTCCCGGCGTGCGGTACCTCACCGCCGACCTCACCGATGAGATGCAACTCGCCGACGTCGCCGCCCGGGTGGCGGCCGACGGCGCCGTCGAGGCGCTGGTGCACTGCGCCGGCGTGATGATCGCGGGAGCGTTCCTCGACACGCCCTCCGCGGACTGGCGGCGGGTGCTCGAGGTGAACGTGGCCGGCACGCTGGCCACGTGTCAGGCGTTCGCCCCGCACATCGCCGACGACGGCCGGATCGTGCTGTTCTCGTCGGGCACCGTCTTCAAGGGCCCGGCCGGGGTCGCCGCGTACGCCGCCTCCAAGGCGGCGGTGATCGGCTTCGCCCGCAGCCTGGCGATGGAACTCGGGGCGCGGGGCGTCACGGTCAACACCATCGCCCCCGGCCTGGTGCGCACGCCGATGACGGGCGACCTGATGACCGGCGAGGACCACATCGTGGCCGATCGGGCCATCAAGCGCCCGGCCACCGTCGACGACCTGGTCGGGCCGGTGCGCTTCTTCCTCTCCCCCGGCGCGTCCTTCGTCACCGGACAGACGCTCGTCGTCGACGGCGGCGCCACCAAACACTGACCTCACACCACCACCCACCCGATTCGAAGGAGACCGCAGTGCTCGATCAGGCGCACTCCCCGCTCCCGCTCGCCGTCGCCGACGCGGTCGCGGCCGGCCACCCCGTACTCGGCGAGCCCGAGGCGAAAGCAGCCCTACGCTCGCACGGGATCGCAGTACCCGAGGGACGCGCCGCCCGGAACGCGGCCGAGGCGGTCGCCGCGCTGAACCCCGCCGCGGACGCACGGCTCGTGCTCAAGGCCGTGGCGCCGACGCTGATCCACAAGTCCGACGCGGGCGGCGTCCGCGTCGGACTCGCGCCGGACGAGATCCTCGCGGCGGCGGCGGCGATGGAATCCTCCGTCGCGGCGCACGGGCACGTCGTCGACCGCTTCCTGGTGGAGCGGATGTCCGCGCCCGGCCACGAGGTCGTCGTGGGCGCGGTCCGTTCCGACGACGTGGGCTGGGCCGTGATGGTCGGTCTGGGCGGCGTCTTCGTCGAGGTCTTCGCGGACGTCTCCTTCGGCGTCGCGCCCCTCTCGCGCGCCGATATCGCCGCGATGCTCGGGGAGCTGCGGGCACTTCCCCTGCTCCGCGGAGCACGCGGCACCGCGGCCGCGGACCTGGACGCGCTCACCGACCTGATCGAGCGGCTCGCCGGCTCCGGCGGTCTGCTGTCGTCCCTCCCCCCGGAGGTCACCGAGATCGATCTCAACCCGGTGATCGTGACCACCGACGGTGCGACCGCCGTCGACGCGCGCTTCGTCCTCCGGCCCCGGGCCGCCGGCGCCGGAGACCCGGCCACCCGCGCCACGACCGGCGTCCCCGACCTGCGCGCCCTCTACTCGCCGCAGATCATCGCCGTGCTCGGTGCCAGCGGCAACCGACCCAACGCCGCGAACGCCTTCATCCGGGGCCTGGCCGCCGCCGGGTTCCGCGGCACCGTCGTCCCCGTCCACCGCACGGCGGACGAGATCGAGGGCATCCCGACGGCGCGCTCCCTCGCCGACGTGGCCGGCACCGTCGACTACGCGTACGTGGCCCTGCCCGGCGGCGCCGTCACCGAGGCCCTCACCGCGCCCGCGGGGAAGGTCCGCTTCGCGCAGGTCATCAGCAGCGGCTTCGCCGAGGTCGCCGACGGTGCCGAGCGGGAACGCGAGCTCGTCGAGCGGATGCGCGCGCAGGGGACCCGGCTCCTCGGCCCCAACTGCCTGGGTACCCACAGTTCCGTCGGCCGGTTCAGCTTCATCCCGAACGCGCCCCTGGAGCCCGGGCGGGTGGGGATCGTCTCGCAGAGCGGCGGCCTCAGCGTGGACGTGCTGCGACTCGGCGCCGCCCGCGGGGTCCGGTTCCACAGCGTCACCAGCATCGGCAACGGCGCCGATCTGCGGCCCGCCGAGATCGTCGCCGCCATGTTGGAGGACGACGACATCGGCGTGATCGGGCTCTACCTCGAGTCCCTCGGCTACGCGAGCGAGATCCTCGAGGTGGTGCGGCGATCAGCCACCACCAAGCCGATCGTCCTGCTGGCCGGCGGACGGACCGCGAACGGCTCCCGCGCGGCGTCCAGCCACACCGGTGCGCTCACCGGGAACCATCGCCTGTGGCCGGCGGTCGGGCGGCAGTGCGGCATGTCGCTCACGGACTCGCTCGACGAGTTCCTCGACACCCTCACCGCATTCCAGGCCGTCGAGGGCCGTCCCGCACCCAGCGGCGACGGTGCGATCCTCTTCGGTAACGGAGGCGGCGCCAACGTTCTCGCCGCCGACGTGCTCGCCCGGCTGGACGTCGTCCTTCCGGAGCTCCCCACCGCGACGCAGGAGCGCATCGAGGCGATCGGCCTGCCGCCGGGCAACGGACTGACGAACCCGTTGGACACCCCCGCTCCGACCCTGACGGTCGATGAGGGCGGTGTGGCCGGTGCGATCCTTCGGATCGCGATCCCCGCCGTGACCCCCGCGATGGTGATCTCCCACTTCAACGTGGGCATCGTGCACCGCAACCTGTCGGCGACGTACGGCGACGTGATGGGGCGGGTCATCGACTCCATCGCGGACGCCGCCGCGGCGCACCCCGAGTGCCTGCACTACCTCGTGCTCAAGGGTGACGGCAAGGCCGACATCGACCAGCTGATCCGGGAGTACACCGACCGCTCGGTCGCGCTCGGCCTGCCGGTCTTCGGCTCCGTCGAGGCGGCCGCCACCGCGGGCCGCGCGGTACTCGACCACCTCCGCACCGCACAGCCGGTCCCGGCTGCAGCACTCAACCCCGCGTGACGGACTCCCCGACGCACCCCGACTCGAAGAAGGACGACGGCATGTCCCAGGACTACCGCGAAGAACACGAACGACGGACAGCGCTGGCCCGCGCCATGGGCGGCGAACGCAAGCTCGCCGCCCGCGCGGAGAAGGGCCAGCTGAACGCGCGCGAGCGCGTGGCGCGGCTCTTCGACCCCGACACGTTCCGGGAGACCGGACTGTTCGCGACCTCGCCGAACGAGGCCGATCGGCACCAGACCCCCGCGGACGGCAAGGTGACCGGCACCGGCGACGTCGACGGTCAGCGCGCGGCCGTCATCGCCTACGACTTCACGGTGAAGGGCGCCTCCTCGGGGTCCTCGAGCAACAAGAAGATGGGCGCGATGAAGGACCTCGCGGACCGGTCCGGCATGCCGCTGGTCTATCTCGCCGAGTCGACGGGCGTGCGGATGCCGGACGCGATGGGCGGCACCGGCATGGGCAATGCGAGCGATCGCACCCGCTTCCTCCGCAAGCGCCGCAGCCCGTGGGTCTCGGCCTGCTTCGGCTACTCCTTCGGTTCAGCCGCCTGGCACACGGTGAGCTCCGACTTCGCCGTGATGCGCAAGGGGGCGGTGATGGCGGTCTCCAGCCCCGGCCTGGTCTCCCGGGCCACCGGCCAGGAGGTCGACGGCCAGACCCTCGGCGGCTGGAAGCTGCACTCCGAGGTGACCGGATTCGTCGACGCCGTCGCCGATACGGACGAGCAGGCTATCGACCTGGTCAAGGGCTTCCTGAGCTACCTGCCGCGGCACAACGGGGAGGCTCCGCCCATCGCCCCCGTCCCCGAGGGCTCCGAGGGGCGCGGTGCAGCGCTCCACGACCTGGTCCCGGTGGAGCGCTCGAAGGTCTACGACGTGCGCAAGGTGATCGAGATCATCGCCGATCTGGACTCGGTCTTCCCGATCAAGGCCCGGTACGGCAAGTCACTGGTGACCGCGCTGGCGCGGATCGGCGGCCGGCCGGTGGGATTCATCGCCAACAACCCGTTGTTCAAGGGCGGCGCGATGGACGCGCAGGCCTGCCTCAAGGCGACCAGCTTCATCGTCCTGTGCGACTCGTACAACATCCCGATCATCCACCTCGTCGACCAGCCCGGCTTCCTCATCGGCATCGAGGGCGAGCGCGCCGGCATCGTCGGCAAGGTCATCAACTGGATGAACGCGCTCTCCCTGGCCACGGTCCCGAAACTCACCGTGATGATGCGCAAGAACTACGGGCAGGGCTACGTCAACATGGGCGGCGCCTGGACGGCCGACAGCACGGTCGCGTGGTGGTCCGCTGAGGCCAGCTTCATGGACCCGCGGTCGGCCGTCGGGGTGGTGTACGGGATCGACCCCGAGCAGGAGCCCGAGCTGTACGCCGAGAAGCTCGCCGGGATGGCGAAGGAGAGCACCGGCTACGACGTGGCTCGGGTCTACGGCGTCGAGGACGTCATCGACCCCGCCGATACCCGCGACTTCCTCGCACGCGCCCTCGAGGACAACGATCTGACCCGCACCGGCGGCGTCGGAGAACACCTGCTCAGCACCTGGCCCACGAGTTACTAGGGGTACCGATGTCCACCTTCCCTTCCCGCCTGCTCATCGCCAATCGCGGCGAGATCGCCCTGCGTGTCCTGCGCACCGCGCAGCGCCTCGGCATCGAATGCGTCGCCGTGTACCACGAGGTCGACGCGCAGATGCCGTTCGTCACCGAAGCCGATGTCGCCGTGCAGATCCCGGCCGAGCTGCCGATCAAGGCGTACCTCGACGCCGCGCGGATCATCGAGGCCGCACTGTCCACGGGCGCCGGCGCCGTGCACCCCGGGTACGGCCTGCTCTCCGAGAACGCCGAGTTCGCGCGCGCGGTCGAGGACGCGGGGCTGCGCTGGGTGGGGCCGAGCCCGGACGCGATCACCGCCATGGGCGACAAGGTCCGTGCCCGCAACCTCGTCGCCGCGGCCGGGGTACCGGTCAGCGGCGGCGCCGGCGACGTCCTGACCTCGGCCGACGAGGCCGTCGAGGCGGCGGAGCGGCTCGGCTACCCCGTGATGCTCAAGGCCTCCGGGGGCGGCGGCGGGATCGGGATGACGGTGCTCCGCGACGCCGACGCCCTGCGCAAGGCGTACGACGGGACCGTCTCGATGGCCGAGCGCAGCTTCGGTTCGGACCGGGTCTTCGTCGAGAAGTTCATCGAGTCCGCCCGGCACGTCGAGGTGCAGGTGCTCGGCACGGCGGACGGCACCGTCGCGCTCGGCGAACGCGACTGCTCGGTGCAACGGCGACATCAGAAGATCGCGGAGGAGTGCCCCGCGCCGGGGCTCTCGCCGCAGGTCCGCGACGCGCTGCGCGCGGCGGCGGTCGCGGCCGCGACGGCGGTGGACTACCGCAACGCCGGCACCGTCGAATTCCTGCTAGACACCGCGACCGGCGACGTCGTCTTCCTCGAGATGAACACCCGCATCCAGGTGGAGCACCCCGTGACGGAACTGGTCTACGGCGTCGACCTGGTGGAGCAACAGCTGAGCATCGCATGGACGGGGACCACCACACCCGGCTTCGCCCCTGCGCCGCAGGGCCACGCCATCGAGTTCCGGCTGTGCGCGGAGGACCCGGTGCGCTTCTTCCCCAGCCCCGGGCCGATCGACGAGTGGTCGATGCCGAGCGGCGACGGCGTCCGGGTGGACGCCGGGTACCGCGCGGGGCTGGAGGTGAGCCGGCACTTCGACCCGCTGATCGCCAAGATCTGCGTGCACGCGGCCGATCGGGAGTCCGCTCTCGCCGCCGCACGGTCGGCGCTCTCGCAGGTGCGGGTCGGGCCGGTCACCACCAATCTGCCCTTCCTGCAGCAACTGGTCGAGGATCCCGAGTTCCGCGCCGGCGGTTTCGATACCGCGATCATCAGCCGCGTCCGCGCCAACGCCCCCGTCCCCAGCTAGAAGAGAGAAGACACCCATGGAGAACATCACCAGCGACCTGGCCGCCAACGTGTGGAAGGTGCTCGTCGAACCCGGCCAGCAGGTCGAGGAGGACGCCGTCCTCGCGATCCTCGAGTCGATGAAGATGGAGATCCCCGTGCTCGCCGAGTGCGACGGAACGGTCGTGGCCGTGCACGTCACCGAGGGCGGATCGGTGAACGCCGGCGATCCCCTCGTCGACATCGATCCGAGCTGACCCGTCCCCCGATCGTCTCCTCGTCGTTGCATTCCCACCCCCGGATACGACCCCGTTGCTGCGGGATCTACCGTGAACAGTCCCACCCGCGCCCGGAGCGCCACTCGGAGGCTGGCGGGTAACAAGCCCGCTTTAAGGGCCGATGGGAATCATGAGGACCTCAAGCCGCGGGGAGAGCGGCCGGAGGAACAGCACGATCGGGAGATTTCGGGGGAACACCGTGCGGGGACGGATCGAACAGCGGGAACCGGTGCAGCAGAGCGCGCGCGAGCCGATCGCGATCGTCGGGATCGGGTGCCGGCTCCCGGGCGGCGTCCGCTCCGCGGACGACTTCTGGGAGCTGCTCGAGCAGGAGCGCGACGCCATCGTCGACATTCCCGCGGATCGCTGGAGCACGGACCGCTTCTACGAGCCGGACCGCGCCCCGGGCAAGAGCCGGGTGCGTCGCGGTGGGTTCCTGACCGACCCGGTCGACGAGTTCGACCCCGCGTTCTTCGGGATCTCCCCGATCGAGGCCACTTCGATGGACCCGCAGCAGCGGCTCCTGCTCGAGGTGGCATGGGAATCGTTCGAGAACGCGGGCCTGCGCGCCGAAGACCTCGAACGATCGCAGACGAGCGTCTTCACCGGCGGATTCACCCTCGACTACAGCCAGATGCAGTTCTCGTCGGACACCGGCGAGGCGCCCACGGTGGCCGCACACACCGCCACCGGCGTGGTCATGACGATGCTCTCGAACCGGCTCTCCCACGCCTTCGACCTGCTGGGACCGAGCATGTCCGTGGACACGGCGTGCTCGTCCTCACTGGTCGCTATCCACCTTGCCTGCCAGTCGATCTGGAACGGCGAGAGCGACCTCGCGCTCGCGGGCGGCGTCAACCTCATGCTCTCCCCCAACTTCACCGTGGCCGCCTCGACCGGTGGCTTCCTCTCCCCGACGAGCACCTCGCGCGCCTTCGACGCCGCCGCGAACGGCTACGTCCGCGGCGAGGGCGCGGCACTCGTCGTGCTCAAGCCCCTCGCTCGGGCGCTCGCCGACGGTGACCGGATCTACGCGAGCGTCCTCGGGACCGCCGTCAGCCAGGACGGCCGCACCAACGGCATCACCGTGCCCAACGGCGAGAGCCAGCAGCGCGCCATCGCCGCGGCGCTCGTCAACGCCGGCGTCTCGGCCGAGTCGGTCTCCTACGTCGAGGCGCACGGCACGGGCACCCCGGTCGGGGATCCGATCGAGGCGAACGCCATCGGCGAGATCTACCGCGGCGTCGGCCGCACCGCGGAGCCCCTGTTGATCGGCTCGGTGAAGACCAACCTCGGCCACCTCGAGGCCGCCGCGGGCGTCGTCGGCTTCATCAAGTCCGCGTTGACGCTGTCCCACCGGCGGGTCCCCCGGCACCTGCACCTCGAGGAGCTGAACCCGGCGATCGACCTGGACGCCCTCAACATCCGGGTCGCCACGCGGCCGACGCCGCTGCCCGCCGACGGTCCCCTCCGGGCCGGCGTGAACTCCTTCGGCTTCGGCGGCACCAACGCCCACGCCATCCTCGAGACCGCGCCCTCCGGAACCCCGGCCGCGGCCGGCCCTGAATCCGCAGGCCCGGCGCACGGCGGCATCGCGCTCGTCCTGCCCCTCGCGGCGCGCAGCGAGCCGGCGATCCGCGCCCTCGCGGGCGCGTACGGTGATCGCCTGGACGACGGAGTACCCACGCTCGCATCCGCGCTCGCCCACCGGCGCAGCGCGCACCGCCAGGTCCGGCTCGCGGTGCTCGCGGGCGACGCCCCGTCGACCTCCGAGGCCCTGCGCGCCGCCGCGGCGGACACCCCGCACGCGCGGATCCGCACCGGCCAGGCCCAGGACGACGCCCGGCCGCTTGCCTTCGTCTACACCGGCATGGGACCCCAGTGGTGGGGCATGGCCCGCGGCCTGATCGAGGACAACGCCGTCTTCCGCGCCGCCGTCGACCGCTGCGACGCGGCGATCACCCCCCTCACCGGCTGGTCGCTGACCGCGGAACTGCTTGCGGGCGAGGAGCACTCGCGGATGGGTGAGTCGGTCGTCGCGCAGATCGCGAACTTCGCGGTGCAGTACGCCCTCACGCAGTTGTGGGACTCCTTCGGGGTCCGCCCGGACCTCATCGTCGGACACAGCGCGGGCGAGGTCGCCGCGGCGCTCGCGGCCGGCGCACTGACCTTCGAGGACGCGATCACGGTGATCGTGAACCGCGCGCGCATCCAGCACACGGCCAGCGGCGGCGGACGCCTGCTCGCCGTTGCGCTCGGTGCGGACGCGGCGCGGCGACTTCCTGAGGTCGCTGCGGGCACCGTCGAGCTGGCGGCGATCAACGCCCCGGAGTCCGTCGCGCTCGTGGGCGACGTGGACGTCTTGAACGCGATCGCCGAACGACTCACGGACGAGCGCGTTTTCGCTCGTCTGGTCCCCGGCGACGTGCCCTACCACAGCAGCGCAATGGACCCGCTCAAGGCTCAGGTCCGCACCGCCCTCGCGGACCTGCGGCCCGGCGCCCCCACCGTGCCGCTCTACTCGACGGTGACCGGCGCCCGGGTCGCCGGCGACGGCTCGCAGCCGCACGACGCCGAGTACTGGTGGCGCAACATCCGCCGCCCAGTCCGGTTCGGCGCGGCCGCCGAGGCCATGCTCGCCGACGGGGCCGTGACCTTCCTCGAGCTGGGCCCCGCACCGGTCCTCGGCCGCGCCGTCGTGGACGCCGCGTCCGCGCTCGACCGCGATATCACCAGCACGGCCTCGCTGCGCCGGGACGGGGCCGACGCCGACTCCTTCGCCGCGGCGCTGGCCGAGCTCTGGGTCCGCGGCATCGACATCGACTGGACCCCGCTCGCGCCGCCCGCCCCGATGCGGGAGCTCCCCGCCTACCCGTGGCAGCGCACCAGGTTCTGGTCGGAGGGAGCGTCCGGCCGGCGGAACCGGCTGGCGCAGACCGTCGAGCCGTACCTGGGGAACAGGGCGGACGGTGCGCTGCCCGCCTGGCGGCGGATCCTCGACGGCACCGCGCCGCGGTCCCTGGGCGACCACGTGGTGCACGGCGCGACCCTGTTCCCGGGTGCGGGCTACGTCGAGATCGCCGCCGAGGTGGCCCGCGACGAGTACGGCGCACGCACCTGCACCCTCGTCGACATCGCCTTCGAGGCCGCGCTCGTCCACGGCGGCGGCAGCTACCTGCTCGACACCAGCCTCGACGCCGATTCCGGGCGCATCACGATCCACGGCCGGCTGCCCGAGGCGCAGCGCTGGACCCGGCACGCGACCGCGACGCTCCGGCCCGCGCCCGCGGTCGCCACCTGGATCGACCTCGACGCGGACGGGGCGGCGCTGTCGCCCGTCGACGAGGAGCGGCTGTACCAGCAGTTCCGCGACGGCGGCTTCGCCTACGGGCCCGCCTATCGCCTGCTGCACGACGTCCGCATCGGCGACGGTGCGGCGAGCGCCCGCATCCGCGCGGTCGCCGCGGAGCCGGTGGCGGACCGGGCACCGATCCTCGAGCCCAGCGTGCTCGACGCCGCCTTCCAGCTGCTCCTGCCGCTGGCACTCCAGCGCGACGGTGACGCCCGGATCATTCCCGTCGGGGTCGACCGGATCGTCATCCACGACCGGCCCGACGGCCCCGTCCACGCCGTCGCGACGGCCCGGCCCGCCGATCCCGCCACTCCGGACCTGATCCAGGGCGACGTCACCCTCGCCGCCGAGGACGGCCGGGTGCTGGTCGAGGTGACCGGGTTCACGGTCCGTGTGCTCGACGACGCCGAGGCGCCCCGTCGCGTCGGCACCGACTGGGTGTACGAACAGCACTGGGAGCCGCAGCCGGCGGACGACGCGCCGCGCTCCTCGCTCGCCGGCACCTGGCTCCTGTTCGCCGACGGCGCCGGGGTCGCGGACCGCCTCGCGGAGCGCCTCGCCGCCGAGGGCGGCACCCCCGTCCTCGTGCCGCTCGCCGCCCCCGGCCGGTCGTCCGACGGTGCGCTCGACCCCGCCGACCGCCGGGCGCTGGGCGCGCTGCTCGATCGGGTGGTGCCCGAGGAGGGGCTGCGCGGCATCGTCCACCTGTGGTCGCTCGCCCCGGACCGGACCGTCGGCGACCTGCCGCAGTGGTCCGCGCACGACAGCGTGCTCTCCGTGGTGCACCTCGCCGCCGAGCTGGACCGGCGCGAGATCGCCGCCCCCACGTTCCTCGTGACCGCGGGCGCCCAGCCGATCGACGGGATGACCGAGGCCGGACTGCTGCAGTCCCCGATCCTCGGCGTCGGGCGCGTCCTGCACCACGAGATCCTCGGGCTGCAGTCCCGCCTGGTGGACCTCGACCCGGACGACCTCACCCCTGGCACTCTGGAGCGCGGAATCGACCGCCTGGTCGGCGAGCTCGGTATCGCCGGCACCGACGAGGACCAGGTGGCCTTCCGCGGTGAGCGGCTGGTCGCGCGGCTGACCCCGTCACCGCGCTCGGGAGGCCGGATTCCGGCTCGGCTGCGGGCCGACGGAACCTACCTCGTCACCGGCGGTCTCGGCGCGCTGGGCAGGCTCGTGATCCGCTCGCTCGCCGAACAGGGCGCGGGGCACATCGTGGTCACCAGCCGCTCCGGCCTGCCCGGCCGCGACACCTGGGATTCGCTCTCCGACGATGCGCTGCAGGGCGCGGTCGCCGCGGTCCGCGCCGCGGAAGCGGCGGGTGCGGTGGTCCACGTCGAGGCCGTGGACGTGACGGACGCCGCTGCCGTGACCGCATGCCTGGAGCGGGTGCGGGGCGCCGGGGCACCACGGCTGCGCGGCGTCATCCATTCCGCGGGCGCGGTCGACGATCAGATCCTGGTTCGGATGACGCCGGAGCAGGTCGACCGGGTGGTCCGGCCGAAGGTGCTCGGCGGATGGGCGCTGCACGAGGCGACGGCCGCGGACCCGTTGGACTCCTTCGTGCTGTTCTCGTCGATCTCCGCGGTGATCCCCTCTCCCGGTCAGGGCAACTACGCGGCGGGCAACGCCTTCCTCGACGCGCTCGCGCACTACCGGCGCGCGCAGAACCTGCCCGCGCTGTCGATCAACTGGGGACCGTGGGACGCCGGCATGATCGCGACCCTGGGCCTGCGCGAGCTCTACGAGCAGCGCGGTATCGACCTGATCGATCCCGGCACCGGCATGAGGTTGCTCCGCGAGCTGCTCGCGTCCGCGGAGGTGCAACAGGGCGTGGTCTCCGCGCACTGGCCGACCGTGATCGCGAACTACGCGCTCACGCCGACCCTGATCGTGCATCTGGGCGCGGGCGAGGACGACGGCGCGGGCGACGTCTCGATCCAGGAACGCCTGACCGCCGCGGACCCCGCGGACCGGCCCGCCATCACCCTCGACGGGGTGCGGTCGACGCTCGCGCGCGTCCTGCGACTGGACGCGGCGCACGTCCCCGACGACGAGCCGCTGAACCGGCTCGGCATGGATTCGATGCTCGCCACCGAGGTGCGGATCCGGCTCGAGCAGCAGTTCGGCACCGCGCCCGCGATCGCCGCCATCCTCGACAACGCGACGGTCGCGACCATCGCCGCCGACGTGCTCGCCTCGCTGGACCTCCCGTCCGGCGACGACGAGGTCGACGACCTGGCGTCGATGCTCGCCGACCTCGATGCGGACGCGCTGGCCGCGCTTCTCGCGGAGACCGCACCGTCCGACTCAGCCCCGGAGGCCCGCTCATGACCGACATCTCCGACCGCCTCGCGGCGCTCTCCCCCGAGCAACGCCGGGCCCTGCTCGCCAAGCTGGGGAAGGCACCGTCGAACGGGGTGCCCCGGCCGGCCGAGGAACCCATCACCGCCCGCGTCCGCGAGGGCGAGGACGCCCCGCTCTCCGCGACGCAGGAGAACATGTGGTTCCTGGAGCAGTTCCACCCGGGGACGACGATGCACGTGATGTCCGGCGCCGCGCGGCTGCCGATCGACGTCCCGGTCGACGTCCTCACCGAGTGCCTGGCCGAGGTGATCGACCGGCACCCCGTGCTGCGCACCCGATTCGAGAACCGCTACGGTGAGCCCGTGGCGCGGGTCGCGCCGCCGGAACGGCCGGTACTGCGCGTCCAGTCCGGCGTCTCCGAGGCGGAGATGTGGCGCCTGTTCGACGAGGACGCGCGGACACCGTTCGACATCGCACGGGATCCCCTCGTGCGGGCCACCCTGGCCCGTACCGACCACGGCCGGTCGTGGGTGCAGATCACCCTGCACCACATGGTGGGCGACGGCTACTCGACGGGGATCCTGTTCTCCGAGATCGGCCGGCTCGCGACCGGCCGGCTGATCGGTCAGTTGCAGGCGCTGCCCGACGTGCCCTTCCAGTACGCCGATGTCGCACTCTGGGAGGCGGACCGGGCGGCGACCGACGCCGACGACGCCGACCTCGCCTACTGGACGAAGACGCTCGCGGGCGCGCCCGCCGCACTGACGCTCCCCACCGACCGGCCCCGGCCCGCCCGCCAGGACTTCCGCGGCCGGCGGACGCCCTTCGAGTTCCCCGCCGAGCTGTCGAACGCGGTGCGCGCGTTCAGCTCCGAGCGGGGCGTGACGCCCTTCGTCGTGGTGCTCGGCGCGTACGCGATCGTGCTCAGCCGCTGGGCCGCGCAGGACGGCGTGGTGATCGGGGTGCCGGTGGCGCAGCGATCGCGCAGCGGCACCGAGCGGGTCATCGGCCCGTTCCTCAACACCCTGGCGTTCGCGCTCGCCCCGGGCGCCGAGGACACCGTCGGCGACTTCCTCGGCCGCGTCAACGAGACTGTGCGCGAGGGCTTCCGGCACCAGGGCGTGCCCTTCGGCCGGGTGCTCGGCGCCCTCGACCTGCCCCGCGATCCCGCCCGCCCGCCGCTGTTCCAGGCGATCCTGAACGTGCAGGAGGACCGGAGCGCGCAGGAGATGGAGCTGCGGGACCTGTTCAACGGGTGCGCCAAGTTCGAGGTCCTGCTCAATGTCACCACGACCGCCGAGGGGATGACCGGCACGCTCGACGTGGCCGCCGCCCTGTTCGACGAGGCGACCGGCGATGCGCTGATCGACGCCTTCCTGGCCGTTCTCGGCGCGCTGGTGAGTACGGAATCGTACGGCCCACGCGTGGATTCCCTGCCCCTGACTTCCTCGCCTATCCCGGTCACCGCGCCCGATCCGCAGGGCACCGCGTTCGACGCCCTCGAGGACATGGTCCTCGCCGCCGCGGAGGCCGCACCCGATCGGGTGGCCCTCGTCGCGGGCGAGGAGGCGATCACCTACGCCGAGCTCGTGCGCCGCGCCGATGCGCTGGCGACCCGCATCCGCGGCCGGCTCGACGCTCCGGCCGGGACCCCGGTCGGCCTGCTGCTGCCGCGCTCGCCGCACGTGGTGATCGCGATGCTGGCCACCCTGCGCGCCGGGTACTGCTTCGTCCCGCTCGACCCGGCGTACCCCGCCGATCGCCTCGCCTTCATCTGCGCCGACGCGGGGATCCCCGCGCTGGTCACCACCGCGGACGACCTGGCGTCGGTGCCCGGCCTGGCGCTGCCGTGGATCGACGTCGCGACGGCCCCCGACATCGACGACGCAGGCACCGTCGACAACCTCCCGGCGGCACCGTCGGAACCGGCCGAGCGGGTCGCGTACATGCTGTACACGTCCGGTTCGACGGGCCTGCCGAAGGGCGTGCGCGTCTCGCACCGCAACGTGATGACCTTCCTCGCCGCGATGCGCGACGAGCCCGGTATGACGGCGCGGGACACGCTGCTGGCCGTCACGAGCCCCTCGTTCGACATCGCGGTCCTGGAGCTGTTGCTCCCGCTCGTGACCGGGGCGCGGGTGGTCATCGCCGACGGCGACGACGCCCGCGACGGCGCGCGGCTCGCGGACCTGATGGACCGGCACGCCGTCACGATCATGCAGGCCACGCCCACCACCTGGCACCTCCTGCTCGATTCCGGCTGGACCGGACGCGCGGGACTGCGCGCCCTGTGCGGCGGCGAGGCCATGCCGGCGGCGCTCGCCGGCCGCCTCCTGGCGGGTACTGCCGAGGTGTGGAACATGTACGGCCCCACCGAGACCACCATCTGGTCGACGGTGCACCGGGTGCGGCGCGAGGACGTCGACCGCGGCGCCATCCCGATCGGTCACCCGATCGCGGGGACGCGCATCGTCGTCACCGACCCCGGGCACTCCCCCGTCCCCGACGGTGTCTTCGGCGAACTGTGCATCCTCGGAGACGGCGTGACCCTCGGCTATCACGACCGCGCGGAGCTGACCGCCGAGCGGTTCGTCGAACTGCCCGGCACCGCCCTGCGCGCGTACCGAACGGGAGACCTCGTCCGGCGCACCCGGGACGGGCGGATCGAGTTCGGCGGCCGCATCGACACCCAGGTCAAGGTGCGCGGTTTCCGGGTGGAGCTCGGCGAGATCGAGAGCGCCCTCGAAGCGGCGCTTCCCGGGATCCGGGCCATCGCGGCCGTCGACCCGTCCGGGACCGCGGTGACCGCCTATCTCGAGTGCGCGCCCGAGGACCTGGGCGACGCGGCGGTGCTCCTGACCACGCTGCGGGACGCCCTGCCCGCGTACATGGTTCCGACGGCGTTCGTCACCGTCGGGGCGTTCCCGCAGACGCCGAACGGCAAGATCGACCGGAAGGCGCTCGGCAACACCAGCGGCGCCGCGGTCGACCTCGTCGCGACCACCGGCGGTGCCGGATCCGTCGCGCCCCGCACCGATCTCGAACGGGACCTGGCAGCGCTGTGGACGGACCTGCTGGGGCTCGACGCCCCGCCGGGCGTGCGCGACGACTTCTTCCTCCTGGGCGGTCACTCCCTCCTCGCCACCAAGCTGGTCTTCCGGGTCCGCGAGAAGCTGGGGATGGTGGTCCCGCTCCCCGCGCTGTTCGCGGGCGAGCTCACGATCGAGCGGCTGGCGTCGGTCATCGAGACCGGCGGCGCCGGCCCGGCGAATCCGCTGGTGCTCGCCGACGAGGCCGTGCTCCCGGACGAGATCCGTCCCGCCCCCGGGGCGTTCGTGCACGGCGCGGCCGACCCGCGGCACCTGTTCGTCACGGGCGCGACCGGCTTCGTCGGGGCGTTCCTGCTCGCGGAACTGCTCGAGACCTCCCGCGCCACGATGCACTGCCTCGTCCGCGCGGCCGATCCCGCGGCGGCCCTGGACCGGATCGAGGCGGCGATGACCGGGTACGGCATCTGGTCGGAGCGGTACCGCGACCGGATCGTGCCCGTGGCCGGCGACCTGACCCGGCCGCGGTTCGGCCTGCGCGACGAGGACTGGGCGACGCTGGCCGGCACCGTCGAGGGCATCGTGCACTGCGGCGCCGACGTGAACTTCCTGCGTCCCTACCGGACGCTCAAGGCGGCCAACGTGGACGGTACGGTCCAGGTCCTGGCGCTGGCGTGCGACGGGCCGGTCAAGCCCGTCCACTTCGTCTCCACCACGTACGTCTTCTCCCGGTTCTCCTACCCCGACGGCACGGTCTTCTCCGAGGAGGACCGGGATCCGATCCAGAACCTGGAGTACACCTTCGGGTACACGCAGTCGAAGTGGGTCGGCGAGCAACTCCTCTTCGAGGCGCGCCGGCGCGGGGTCCCGACCTACGTCTACCGCACGGGCCGGGTCTCCGGGCACAGCGTCACCGGCGCCTGCCAGTTCTCGGACTTCCTCTGGCAGACGATCCGCATCGGCATCACCCTGGGGGCGGCGCCGGTGATGGACATGTCGACCGACATCACCCCGGTCGACTACGTCGTCGGCGCGATCGCGCGTCTCGCACGCGACGACGGCCTGTCGGGCCGCACCTTCCACGTCGTCTCGCCGGAGACCGTCGCGGTGCCGGATCTGGTGCGCTGGATGGCGGACTACGGCTACGACGGTGCGCGGATCCCGTTCGGCCAGTGGTGCGAACGGGTCGCCGACCTGGCGGAGCACACCGGCGACGAGGCGGCGGGCGGGCTCGCTCCGTTCCTCTCCGCGACGCCGCTCGACAACATGCCCGAGGCCAGCTTCGACACCACCAACGTCGACATCGGGCTGGCGAGGACGGACATCACCTGCCCGCCCATCGACGGTGCGCTCCTGCGCCGGTACTTCGAGTGGTTCATCGAGCGCGGGTACATCCCCGAACCGCCGTCGCGGGACCTCGTCGAGAGCGCCGCGTCATGACCGCGCCCGGATCGCGCGAGCCGCTCGCCCGGCCCGCGCCGTCGCTGCGCCGGCGCCGGATCGCCGGCCCGCAGCCGGACGCGGCGGCACCGTCGGCCCGCTCGACGGCCCAGCCGATCACCGCCCGGACGGCCCGGCTCGCCGCGGCCCGCCGGTCGCAGACGGCGCCCGTACAGATCCGCCGGCCGGTCGCACGCCCGGCCCTCCCCGCCCCCCGGCCGCAGGCCGTCCGTCCTCCGGCGCCGCGGGCAGTCGCGGCACCCCCGCCGCCGCCCGCGGCGCCGCCGGCGGCCCCGCCCGTGGTCCCGACAGTGGCTCCTCCCGCGGGACCGACGGTCGCTCCGCCGGTGGTCCCGCCGATGGCACCCGCCCAGGTCCGGGCGACGCCTCCGCCGGTAGCCCCGGCACCGCCCGTGATCAGCGTGCGCCATCTGGTGAAGACCTACGGCGACGTCCGCGCCGTCGACGACCTGTCCTTCGACGTCGCGGCCGCCAGCACGTTCGCCTTCCTGGGCACCAACGGTGCCGGCAAGTCGACCACCATCAGCTGCATCACCACGCTCAAGGCCATGACCTCCGGCGAGATCCTGGTCGCGGGAATGCAGGTGGGCGAGCAGGATCTTCAGATCCGCCGCGCGATCGGCGTGGTCTTCCAGGAGTCGCTGCTCGATCCCGCGCTGAGCGTCCGCGAGAACCTCGCGCTGCGCGCCGCCTTCTACGGGATCGACGGCGGCGCCGCCCGGGAGCGGATCACGGAGCTGTCCTCCCTCCTCGACCTCGGGGAGTTCCTGACCCGCCCCTACAAGGCGCTCTCGGGCGGGCAGAAGCGGCGCGCGGACATCGCGCGCGCGCTGATCCACCGGCCCCGCATCCTGTTCCTCGACGAGCCCACCACCGGGCTCGATCCGGATTCGCGCGACCGCGTGTGGTCGACGATCCTCGACCTGCAGAAGCGACTCCAGCTCACCGTCTTCCTCACGACGCACTACATGGAGGAGGCGGAACGCGCCGACCGGATCGCGATCATCGATCACGGCCGGATCGTCACGACGGGCACGCCCATGGAGCTACGGAGCGCGCACGCGAGGGACGAACTCCGCGTCAGCCTGGCGGACCCGCGGCGCTTCGACGAACGGTTCCCGACCGGTGTGGTGCGCACGGACGACGAGCGACGGATCACCGTCGACTCGAGCCGGGAGGCCATGGCCATCCTGCGCGACTTCGACGCCGACATCACCGATTTCGAGTTCCGCCACGGAACCATGGACGACGTCTTCCTCAACATCACCCGAGGTACCGGACAATGACGCTCTACCACCTGACCCGGCGCAACATCGTGGTCTTCTTCCGAGACCCGGCGGCGGTCTTCTTCTCGCTGCTCTCGCCGATCATCCTGTTCGTCCTGTTCACCGCCTTCCTCGGCGGCGTGCAGACCGACGCGCTGGCGAAGTCGCTGCCGGGGGCGAGTGCCGGGGACGTCGACGCCTTCGTCTACGCGTGGGTGATCGCCAACCTGGTCATGATCACCACGATGACGACCAGCCTGTCGGCTCTCGTCGTCTTCGTCAACGACCGCGTGGGCAACGTCTTCCGCGATTTCCTGGTCTCGCCGATCAGCCGGATCCAGATGATCCTCAGTTACCTGCTCGGCGCCTTCCTGGTCTCGACGGCGCTGAGCCTGGTGGTCCTGGTCGCCGCCGACCTGTACCTGTGGCTCGCGTACTCCGCCGCCCTGTCGATCGGCGGTCTCGTGCACGTGCTGGCGCAGCTGATCGGCTACTGCCTGCTGTACTCGGCGATCTGGAGCCTCGTCGTCACGTTCATCACGTCGAACGCGGTGTTCACCTCGCTCGCGACCATCGTCGGAACGGCCGGCGGCTTCCTGGCCGGCGCGTACATCACCGTCGGAGCGCTGCCCAGCGGCGTGGTCACGTTCATGAACGTGCTGCCCCTCAACCCCGCGGCCGCCCTCATGCGCGGTCCGTTCACCGCCGGCCCGCTCAACGCTCTCACCGGCGGGTCCGGCCCGGCGCGGGAGACCGTCCAGGCCGAGTACGGCCTGCTGCCCCACCTCGGGACCGCTCAGGTCTCGGAGTGGGTGGTGTGGCTCGTCTTCGTCGCTCTGTTCGCCGTCTTCGTGCTGCTCGGCGCCTGGCGGATCGGCCGCCGGATCGGGTAGTCCGACAGCGCGCGCACGTCCCCGCGACCCGCCGGGTGCGCAGCCGGTGACACCGCCGTAACGGCCCGGCCCGCGCGCGGAAACACCCCGCGGGCACGGTGGCGGCATGGATGTCGAGACCGTGTGCGGGTACTGCGGGGTGGGGTGCGGCCTCACCCTTCAGGTGCGCGGCGGCGCCGTGACGGGCTCCGTCGGCACGAAGCACCATCCCGCCAACCGCGGACGGCTGTGCACGAAGGGCGCCACCACCGTCGACCTGCTCACGGCCGGCGGTAGACAGGCGCACGCGGAGCTGCGTGAGGACCGCGACGCGCCCCGGGACACCGTCGGCCTCGCGGAGGCGATCGCCGCCACCGGGCGGCGCCTGCGCGCGATCCGGGACGAGCACGGACCCGACGCGATCGCCCTGTACGTCAGCGGGCAGATGACGCTGGAGGCGCAGTACCTCGCGACCAAGCTGGCGAAGGGCTTCCTGCGCACGAGGTGGCTGGAGTCGAACTCGCGACTGTGCATGGCCAGCGCGGGCACGGGCTACAAACAGTCCCTCGGTGCCGACGGCCCGCCCGGCAGCTACGACGACCTCGACCACGCCGACGTCCTCCTCGTCATGGGCGCGAACATCGCCGACTGCCACCCGATCCTGTTCCTGCGCATGCTGGACCGCGTCAAGGCCGGGGCGAAGCTCATCGTGGTCGACCCGCGGCGCACCGCCACGGCGGCGAAGGCCGACCTGCACCTGCCGATCCGCCCGGGTACCGACCTCGCGCTGCTCAACGGACTGCTCCGTGTGCTGGCCGAGAACGGTGCCCTGGACCGGGGTTTCATCGCCGCCCACACCGAGGGCTGGGAGGCGATGCCCGCCTTCCTCGAGGACTACCCGCTGGAGCGCGTCGCGCAGATCACGGGCCTGCCCGCCGCCGATATCGCCCGCGCCGCGGAGCTCATCGGCGGCGCCGCGAACTGGACGAGCCTGTGGACGATGGGCCTGAACCAGTCCACGCACGGCACCTGGAACACCGTCGCGCTGTGCAACCTGCACCTCGCCACCGGCGCGATCTGCCGCACCGGCTCGGGCCCGTTCAGCCTCACCGGCCAGCCGAACGCGATGGGCGGCCGCGAGATGGGGTATATGGGACCGGGCCTGCCCGGGCAACGGTCCGTCCTCGACGACGGTGACCGCTCCCGCACGGAGGCCCTCTGGGGCCTGCCCGAGGGCACGATCCGCGCCGATGCCGGCGAGGGCACCGTCGAGATGTACCGCGCACTCGCCGCCGGCGAGATCAAGGCGGCATGGATTGTCTGCAGCAACCCCGTCGCCTCGATGGCCAACCGCGGCACCGTCATCGACGCGCTCCGAGCCGCCGAACTGGTTGTCGTGCAGGACGCCTACGCACACACCGAGACGTCCGCGTACGCCGACGTGGTGCTGCCCGCGGCGCTCTGGGCCGAGACCGACGGCGTGATGGTCAATTCGGAGCGCTCCCTCGCCCGGACGGCGGCCGCGACCCCGCCGCCCGGCGACGCCCTCCCCGACTGGAAGCTGATCTGCCTGGTCGCCGCCGAACTCGGGTACGGCGCCGACTTCGACTACCCCGACGCCGCTGCGGTCTTCGACGAGCTCAAGACCTTCCACAATCCGCGCACGGGCTGGGACGTGCGCGGCGTCGACCACGCGCGGCTCGCGCGGGGCCCGGTGCAGTGGCCCGCGGCGCCGGGCGGGCCGGACCGCAACCCGATCCGCTACATCGACACGGACGATCCCACCCGCGGCCCGGTCTTCCCCACCCCGTCCGGCCGCGCCCGGTTCCTCCCCCGCCCGTACCTGCCGCCCGCGGAACTGCCCGACGACGAGTACCCCATGGTCCTCACCACCGGCCGCCTCGCGCACCAGTGGCACACCATGACCAAGACGGGACGCGTCGCGAAGCTCAATCGCCTCAACCCGCAGCCCTTCCTCCAGCTCCACCCCGACGACGCCGCGCGGATGGGACTCGCGGACGGGACGCGGGTGCGCGTCTCCAGCCGCCGCGGCAGGGCCACGCTGCCCGTGGCGGTGGACGCCGCGGTCCGGCCCGGGGTGTGCTTCGCCCCCATGCATTTCGGCGATGCCTTCGGCGAGGAGGTGGCGGTGAACGCCGTCACCAACGACGCCGTCGACCCCGAATCCCTGCAACCCGAGCTCAAGATCAGCGCCGTGGCCCTGGCCCCGCTCCCGGCGCTGCCGTCCGAGGCCACCGGCGAACCGGGGATCCCGGTCACCGCGGCGCCGGAGCCGGACGGCCAGGGGACGACGGTGACCGTCGTCTGGGCGTCCCAGACCGGCACCGCCGAGGCCTACGCGGACGATTGCGCCACCGCGCTGCGCGCCGCCGGCATGACGGCGTCGGTTGCCGGCGGCGAGCGGGTGACGCCCGCGCACCTGACCGGCACCGTCCTCTTCCTGGTGGCCACCACCGGCGACGGCGACGCGCCCGACAACGGCGTCGCGCTGTGGGACGCCCTGGCCGCCGCCGAACCCGGCGACCTCGACGGCCTGCGGTTCTCCGTTCTGGGCTTCGGCGACCCGTCGTACGCCGACTTCTGCGGCTTCGCCCGCAAGCTCGACGCCCGCCTGGAGCACCTCGGCGCCTCCCGGCTCGCGCCCCGCGCCTCGTGCGAGCCGGACTACGCGGCGACCGCCACCGCGTGGCTGGGCACCGTGCTCTCCGCGCTCGATCCCGATGCGGCCCCACCGCAGCGCCCGCCGACGGCCTCGGGACCGTCGCGGGCGACGCCGCTACGCACGCGGCTGCTGGAATCCGAGCGTCTCTCCGGCGCGGGTTCGGCGAAGGACGTGCGCCGCTTCACCTTCGAGCTTCCCGCGGCGGCGCTGCCCTACCGCGCCGGCGATGCCCTCGGCGTGTGGCCGCGCAACACGGGCGCCGTGATCGAGGAGTTCTGCGCCCGGACCGGGATCGACCGCGGCACCGTCGACCTGGAGCGCAGGGACCTCACCCGGATCACCCCCGACCTGCTGCGCTTCGTCGCGGACCGCTGCGACCCGCCCGGGCACCTCCTCGACGGGCCCGCGACGTTCGGGCGCCACCACGGGAACTGCGCCGAGCTGCGCGGCATCCTCGACGACCCCACGGCGTTCGCGCGCTGGGCCTGGGGCCGGCAACTGCTCGACCTGCTCGCCGAACACCCGGTGCGCGCGGCGCCGCACGAGTGGGAGACCCTGCTGCGGCCCCTGACCCCGCGGCTGTACTCGATCTCGTCGAGCCCACGGGAGCACCCGGACCGCGTCTCGATCACGGTCTCGGTGGTCTCCTTCGAGCACGCCGGGCGGCGCCGCGGCGGCACCTGCTCGTCGCACCTTGCGAGCCTCGAGCCGGGCGACGAGATCGACCTCTTCGTCCAGCCGACCCGCGCCTTCCTCCCTCCGGAGGACGGAGCCGCGCCGGCGATCATGATCGGCCCGGGCACGGGCGTGGCTCCCTTCCGCGCCTTCCTGCACGACCGGGGTCGCAGCGGCGCGACGGGACCGAACTGGCTGTTCTTCGGCGAACAGCACGAGGACACCGACTTCTACTACCGGTCCGAGTTCGGCGCCCTCCGCGCCGGCGGCGTGCTCACCCGGCTCGACACCGCCTTCTCCCGCGACACCGACCGGAAGGTCTACGTGCAGGATCGCCTGCGCGAGCGCGCCGCCGAGGTCTGGGAGTGGATCCGGCGTGGCGCGCACGTCTACATCTGCGGCGACGCCGCGCGGATGGCCCGCGACGTCGACGAGGCCCTGCGCGGTATCGTCGCGGAGCAGGGCCAGATGGCTCCGCACAGCGCGGACGCCTACGTGGCCGCGCTGTCCGCCGAACGGAGATACGTGCGTGACGTCTACTGACGATCCCACCGCGTCCACTGACGCGGTGATCGTCGTCGCCGGCGGCGGGGCCCGGCGCCTCGGGCGGGACAAGCCCGAGCTCGTGGTCGGCAACAGGCGGCTGCTGGACGCCGCGATCGACGCGGCCGCCGGGGCGCCGACGGTCATGGTCGGACCTCCCCGTGCGGTCCCCGAGCACGTCACCGTCGTCCGCGAGGATCCGCCCGGCGGCGGCCCGCTCGCGGCGATCGCCGCGGGGCTGGCCGCCGTCCCGGCCGCAGCGCGCACCGTGGCCGTGGTGGCGGCCGACCTCCCCGAGGTGGAACCGTCGAGCCTCGCCCGGCTCGCCGCACACCGCGCCGCCACCGGCGCACCGGTGGCGCTCGCCGAGGACGCGCACGGGCGCCCCCAGTACCTCCTGGCGGTGTGGGATGCCGCCGCCCTGCGCACCGCCCTCGCCGGACTCGGCAGTGCCGCTGGGGCTCCCGTGCGGGCGGTCGTCCCGCCGGACGCGCCCCGGCTGCGCCTGCCCCTCGCCGACGTGGACACCCCGGACGATCTGCGCCGTGCCGAGTCCTCTCCCCTCGCCGTCCGCCGGCTCCTCCGCGGGGCCCTCCCCGCCCTCCCCGCGACACCCGGGCCGCTGGTCCCCGGTGCGGTGCTCGCGGAGCCGCTCGTCGCGGCCGCGCCGTTCCCACCGTTCGATCAGTCCGCGATGGACGGCTGGGCCGTCGCGGGACCACCGCCGTGGCGCCCCGTCGACGGTGCCGCGCTCGCCGGTCACGCCGCGCCACCGATGACCGCGGGCACGGCGGTGCGGATCGCCACCGGCGCGCGCCTGCCCGACGGGGCCGGCCGGGTCGTCCGGGACGAGGAGATCGTCACCGTCGAGGGCCTTCTGAACTGCACGGACCCCGCGCGTGACGACGTGCGGCGGGCGGGCTCCGCGTGGCCCACGGGCGCGTCGCTCGCCCCCGCCGGCACCGCCCTGGATCCGGCGGCGATCTCCCTGGCGACCGCGGCCGGGGTGCACTCGGGGACCGTGCGCGGGCCCGTGCGGGTCCGCCTGCACACCTCGGGCGACGAGGTCGGGGCCTCGGGCCGGGCGGGCCTGCCCGAGACCGCGTGGGCCCCCGTGGCCGCGGTCTTCGAGGCCGCCGGGCTGGAGGTCGCGCGGGGCCCGCACCTGCGGGACGAGCCCGGGTCCTTCCGCGCCGCGCTCCGGCCGGACGGTGCGGACGTCGTCGTGATCATCGGCGCCACGGGCCGCGGCGCGGCGGACCAGTTGCGGGGCGCGCTCGCCGCGGCCGGCGCGACACCGCTCGTCGACGGCGTGGCCGTGCGCCCCGGCGGTTCCCTCCTGGTCGCGACGGTGCCGGGCGGCCCGACCGTCCTCGGACTGGGAGGCAATCCCATGGCCGCCGTGTTGGGAGCCGCGCTCCTCGCGGAACCGGTGCGCGGGGCGCTGCTCCGGCGGGCACCGCGGGCGACCGAGCTGCTGGTCCTCGCCGACGCCAATCCGGACGACCGGTGGCGGATGCTCCCCGTCGAACCCGACGGGCTCGGGCGGTGGCACGCACCGGCGACCATCGCGACACCCCACCTGCGCGACGCCGTCGGACGCCGCGCGATCGCATTGATCCCCCCGCTCGCGCGCCCGGGCGACCTCGTCGAGCGCCTCGCCTGAATCCTCACGGCGCCGCGCCGTGGGCCGTGCGGAAGGCGTGACCGCGGGGCAACACGGCGGCACAGCCCCGCAACACCGCCTCCTTAGATTCGGTGTCAACGGATTCCGGCGAGAGGAGAGCTCCATGAGCACGCAGCGCACCGTCGTCGTGGTCGGGCACGGCATGGTCGGCCACAGGTTCGTGGAGGCGCTCCGCGCCCGCGACGAGGCGGGCACCTGGCGGATCGTGATCCTCGGCGAGGAGGCCGACGGTGCCTACGACCGCGTCGGGCTCTCGTCCTACGTCGGGGCCTGGGACCGTTCCGCGCTGTCGCTCGCGGGCAACGACTACGCCGGCGATCCGCTGGTGGAGCTGCGGCTGGGCACGCGGGTCACCGGCATCGACCGCGCCGCGCGTACCGTCACGACGGACGGCGGCCCGATCCCCTACGACGCGCTGGTCCTGGCCACGGGCTCCTTCGCCTTCGTCCCGCCGGTCCCCGGACACGACCTGCCGGGATGTCACGTCTACCGCACCCTCGACGATCTCGACGCCCTGCGCGCCTGCGCCGAAGCAGCACTGGCCGGCTCGGCCGAGCCCGTCGGCGTGGTGGTCGGCGGCGGCCTCCTAGGCCTGGAGGCAGCGAACGCCCTGCGCGCCCTGGGACTGCGGCCGCACGTGGTGGAGGTCAACCCCCGGCTGATGCCGCAGCAGGTCGACGCCGGCGGCGGCGAGCACCTGGCGCGCATGATCTCGGCGCTCGGCATCGACGTCTCGCTCGGCTCCGGCACCACCGACATCGCCCCGACCGACGGCGGCCTCGCGGTCACGCTCAAGGACGGGAGCGTCGTCGAAGCGGCCGCCGTGGTCTTCGCCGCCGGCGTCCGCCCGCGCGACGAGCTCGCCCGCGATGCGGGCCTGGAGATCGCCGAGCGCGGCGGCGTCCGCACCGACCTGTCCTGCGTCACCTCCGATCCCGCCGTCCACGCGATCGGCGAGGTCGCGGCCATCGAGGGCCGCTGCTACGGCCTCGTCGGCCCCGGGTACGCGAGCGCCGAGGTGGTCGCCGACCGTCTGCTCGGCGGCGACGCGCTCTTCCCCGGCGCGGACACGTCCACCAAGCTCAAGCTCCTCGGCGTCGACGTGGCCTCCTTCGGCGACGCGCTCGGCATCACGCCCGGCGCCCTCGACGTCGTCGTCAGCGACCCGATCGGCGGGACCTACGCCAAGCTGGTCCTCTCCGACGACGCGTCGACGCTGCTCGGCGGTGTGCTCGTCGGCGACGCCTCGCAGTACGGCGTCCTCCGGCCGCTCGTCGGGTCCGCCCTGCCGGGCGACCCGGTCTCCCTGATCGCACCGGCCGGCGACGGCTCGCCCGGGATCGGCGTGGGCGCGCTCCCCGATACGGCACAGGTGTGCTCGTGCAACGACGTCAGCAAGGGCGCGCTCTGCTCCGCCATCGCCGACGGTGCCTGCACCGTCGCGGAGCTCAAGGGCTGCACGGGCGCGGGCACCTCCTGCGGCTCGTGTGTGCCGCTGCTCTCGCAGCTGCTCGAGGCGGAGGGGGTCGCCGTCTCGAAGTCGCTGTGCGAGCACTTCTCCCAGTCCCGGGCCGAGCTCTTCGAGCTGGTCCAAGCCAGCGGCATCCGTACCTTCTCCGGGCTGATCGAGCGGTTCGGCTCCGGCACCGGGTGCGACATCTGCAAGCCGACGGTGGCCTCGATCCTCGCGTCCACGAGCTCGGATCACATCCTCGACGGCGAGCAGGCGTCGCTGCAGGACAGCAACGACCACTTCCTCGCGAACATCCAGCGCAACGGCACGTATTCGGTCGTACCCCGGATGCCGGGCGGCGACGTGACGGCCGAGCAACTGATCGCGATCGGTGAGATCGCCCGCGACTTCGGGCTGTACACCAAGATCACCGGCGGCCAGCGGATCGACATGTTCGGCGCCACCGTCGACCAGCTGCCGCTGATCTGGCGGCGCCTGGTGGACGCGGGCATGGAATCCGGTCAGGCCTACGGCAAGTCGCTGCGCACGGTGAAGAGCTGTGTGGGCAGCGACTGGTGCCGCTACGGCCAGCAGGACTCCGTGCAGATGGCCATCGACCTGGAGCTGCGGTACCGCGGCCTGCGCTCACCGCACAAGATCAAGATGGGCGTCTCGGGCTGTGCGCGCGAGTGCGCGGAGGCGCGCGGCAAGGACGTGGGTGTGATCGCCACCGAGTCGGGCTGGAACCTCTACGTGGGCGGCAACGGCGGTATGACTCCAAAGCACGCGCAGCTCCTCGCCGGCGATCTCGACCGGGAGACCCTGGTCAGGTACGTCGACCGGTTCCTCATGTATTACATCCGCACCGCGGACCGGCTGCAGCGGACGGCGCCCTGGCTGGAGGCCCTCGGCATGGACCGCCTGCGGGAGGTGGTGGTCGACGACGCCCTCGGCCTGAACGCCGACTTCGAAGCGGCCGTCGAGCGGCACGTCGACGGCTACGGCTGCGAGTGGAAGGGCGTCCTCGACGATCCGGACAAGCTCGCCCGCTTCGTCTCCTTCGTCAACGCCCCCGGCGCCCCGGATCCGACCGTCGAGTTCGGCGAGAAGAACGGCCGCAAGGTCCCGATCCTGCTGGGCACGCCCACCCCCTCGATGCCCCCGCGGAAGGAGCAGGCATGACGACGACCCCCTTCGACCTGCACAGATGGACGCGCGACTGGACCGCGGCCTGCCCCGCGGCCCGGCTCGAGCCCCTGCGCGGGGTCGCGGTCCTGCTACCGGACGGTGCCCAGGTGGCCCTGTTCCGGCTGGCCGACGACAGCATCCGCGCGGTCGGGAACATCGACCCGATCGGGCGGGCCGCGGTGCTCTCGCGCGGCATCGTCGGCGACCGGGGCGGCTTCCCGGTGGTGCAGTCGCCGCTGAAGAAGCAGGCCTTCAGCCTGCTCGACGGCCGTTGCCTGGACGTGCCCGGTGTGTCGATCCCGGTGTACGGCACCAGGATCGCCCTCGACGGGACGGTCCACGTCGCGAACTCGCCGGAGGTCCGGTTCGGCTTCCGCCCCGGTCCCGGCGCCGGCTGATCCCGGCACCGCTACTCTGCTCCTGACAGCTGAAGGAGTAGACGATGGCCGGTCACGGCGACTCTTCCGTTCGACTGCGGGATCACGGGCCGCTCGCGGCGGCCGACGTCCGATTTCTGATGGACGCGATCGCCCCGGTCGTCGACGCCCGCGTCGCGTCCGGCGCGCCCCACGGACGACTCGGGCCGGCGGTGCTGCTCCTCGACGCTGCCGGCGCCCGCCTCGCGGACGAGGCGAACGCGGACGAGGCGGCGACGTACGCCGCACCCGAGGTCCGCGCGGGCGCGGCCCCGACGGCCCGCTCCGAGGTCTTCTCCCTCGCCAGTACCACGTACACGCTGCTGACCGGGCATCCCCCGAACCCGTACGGGTTCGCGACGGTGCGGCGCGACCGGCCCGACCTCGGGCCGAGCGTCGACGGCGTGCTGCTCCAGGCCACGGCGCGCACGCCGGAGCTCCGGTTCGCGACGGCGACGGACTTCGCCGCGGCGCTGGCGGACGCGCTCGACGAGCCCGCGCAGCCCTCGGCGATCCCGGTGCGGTCCGCCGCACCGGTCCTTCAGGCCCGGCTCGCGGCCGCGGTCCCCCCGCCACCGGTACCGCAGAGCGGGGCCCGGCGATTCGAGATCCCCGAGGCGGCTCTGCCGATCATCTTCCTGCTGCTGGTGGTGCTGGCCGCCGCCGGTTTCATGGCGCTGTTCCTCAGTGGCTCCTGATCCGGAGGATGTCCCGATGACAGAGGGCGACCTCGGCGGCCGCATCCGCGACACCGGTCCGCTCGCGGCGAGTCAGGTCGTGCAGGTCGTCACCACGGTGGCGGACGAGGTCGACCGGAACGCGGCCGCAGGGCATCCGCACGGCCGGCTCAGCCCCGCCGCGATCGCGCTGACCCCGGACGGCCGGATCGTGCTCCTCTCCCCGGCCTCACTCGGCGGCGTCCCGGCCACGGGCGCGCACGCCGCCCCCGAGGTCTTCGCCGGCGCGGCGCCGGATGCACGCTCGGAGGTCTTCTCGCTGGCCAGCACTGCGTACACACTCCTGACGGGGGCCGCGCCGAACTCCTACGGGATCGCCAACGCCCGGCAGGCGCGGCCGGATCTCGGCCCGGGGCTGGAGGCGGTCCTCACGCGGGCGACCTCCCGCGACCCGGCGTTCCGGTACCCGTCGGCCGCCGACTTCGCCCGCGCGCTCGCCGAGGCCCTTGCTCCGGCGCCCGTCGTCCACCCACCGGACACCGCCGCACCCGCACGCGATGCCGGGCACGGCAGGCTCGCCGTCACGCTCGGGGCGGCGCTCGCCGTGGCCGCGGTCCTGATCGTGGTGGCGCTCTCAGTCGTCCGACTCGTGTCCTGACCTGCGCACCGTCGACGGTTCAGCCGCCGGTGACCGCTCCCGGGCGCGCGGCCAGGCCCGCGTGGCTGCGGCGCAGGCATGCGAGCCGCACCACGGACGGATGCAGGCCCAACGGCGCGGCGACGACGTCCGCCCCCGCGCTCCGGAGCCGCTCCTGGAAGAGCCCTTCCGCGAGCAGGTAGGACGCGACGGCGACGGACGGCGCACCGTCGGACCGGACCCGGGCGACGACCTCCGGGACCGACGGGTAGCCCTCGCTCTGCTGGCTGGGCGCGGCGAAAGCGATGGCGACCCGGCTGCCGACCAGCGCGGAGAGGGCGGCCGCGGTGCGCCGGAGTTCACCCTGCGCGTGCACGTCCCGGGTACCGGCGGCGGCCATGACGACGGCGTCGCCACGCTGCCAGCCGGCCTCCTTCAGCCGGCCGAGCATCGCGCGAGCGAGCTCCGGCGACGGCCCCAGCGCGGCGGTCACCGTGGCGGCGCGGTGACCGGACTCGGCCACCCCACGGGGCAGGTCATGACGCACGTGGAAGCCGCTGGACAGGAACGCGGGAACGACCACCGTGGGCTCGTGGTCGAGCGCGGTGAGAACCTCCGCCGGGGTGGGGCCGAGGACGTCGACGAAGGCCACGCGGACCGTCTCGGACAGCCGTGCGGCCATCGCGGCGGCGAGGTCGCCGATCATCGCCACACCGTGCTCGCTGCGGGTACCGTGCGCCACCAGGAGGGTTCCCATGTCAGTACTCCTCATCGATCGCGAGACGGTAGCCCCGCTTCACCACGGTGGCGACGATCTCCTTGTGCCCCAACCCGGAGCGCAGCCGCGCGACGGCGGCCTCGACGGCGTGCGGATCGTCACCGCCGAGCGCGGCGAGGAGGTCCTCGCGGGAGACCACCGCGCCGGGTTCGCGGGAGAGCAGGCGCAGCAGGACGATCGAGGTGGGCGTGAGCTCCCGCTCCTCGCCGTCGACGACCGCGCCCCGCGCGCGCAGGCCGAGCACGTGTCCCGCGACGACGAGGTCCGGGCGACGGGCCGGTAGGTCCTGCTCGACGAGCCTCGCCAGCGCCCCGAGCCGCATCCGCTCGGGCGTGACGGACGCGATGCCGAGGCGGTCGAGCGGCGTGGCGGTGACCGGCCCCACGCAGTAGGGCACGACCGGTCCGGTCAGCGCGGCGTGGACGGCACCGTCGAGCCCGAGCTCGGCGGCGCGCTCGAGAACAGAGGCGACGGCGGGAGCGGAGGTGAAGGTGACGGCGTCGACGGCGGAGGTCGCGAGCGCCTCGATGATCCGGTCCAGGCCGGCGAGATCGGCCGGACGCTCCCAGCGGTAGACGGGGACCTCGACGATCTCCGCGCCCAGGCCGCGCAGGCCGTCGAGCAGGCCCGGATTCGGGTCCCACTTGTCGGTGGCGCCGTGCAACTGCACCGCGACGCGCAGGCCGGTGAGGTCCGACATGGACAGGTGGCTGAGCACCTCTGCGGACGACTCCGACTCCGGCGACCACTCCTCCCGCAGGCCCGCCGCCCGGAGCGCACCGGTCGCCTTGGGCCCGCGGGAGATGACGCGGCCGCCGCCGAGCGCCGCGATCAGCCGTTCCGCGAGCCCCCATCCCTCGGCCGCCTCGAGCCAGCCGCGGAAGCCGATCCCGGTGGTGGCCACCAGCAGGTCCGGCGGGGTCGCGAGCAGTTCCTCGGTCGCGGCGCGCAGCCGAGCGTCATCGGAGAGCGGCACCATCGCGATCGCGGGTGCGGCGAGTACGGCGGCGCCGCGCCGCTCGAGCAGGGTGCCCAGCTCATCGGCGCGGCGCGCGGCCGTCACGGCCACGGTGAATCCGACAAGGGGGCGGGCCGGCGCCTCGGTCATATCGGATGGGACTCCTTCGTCTGCGACGGTCATCGGGTGTCGGCGACGGTGAGCGCACCGTCGCACGGCGTGGGATCAAGCGTCCCATGCCCGTGCGGGGCGGGCGTACGCACGTAGACCTTCCAGGTGACCAGCGCGGCGACGACGTAGAAGGCGCCGAACACCCAGAACGCGGTCGTCGCGGTGCCGGACGACTGGTACGACGCCCGCAGGACCAGGTTGATCCCGACACCGCCGAGGCCGCCGATCGCGCCGGCGATCCCGATCACCGCGCCGGACATCGCCCGCGAGTAGTGCGTCCGGGTGGCCTCGTCGGCGTCCAGCGACCGGGCCCTCGCCTCGTAGATCGATGGAATCATCTTGTACACCGAGCCGTTGCCCAGCCCGCTGAGCAGGAACAGGGCGATGAAGCCGAGGACGTAAGCGCCGAGCACGGCCCCGGACGGTGCGCCGGCACCCGCCGTCGTCGCGGCGGCGATGAGGACGCCGCCGGCCGCGATCATCCCCGCGAAGACGTAGAGGGTGACCCGGCCGCCACCGAGCCGGTCGGCGAGCCTGCCGCCGTAGACACGGGAGAGCGACCCGAGCAGTGGTCCGAGGAAGGCGATCTGCGCGGCGTGCAGCGAGGCCTGCGCCACCGACTCGCCGCCCGCGCGGAACGTGGCCTGCAGCACCTGCCCGAAGGCGAAGGAGAAGCCGATGAAGGAGCCGAACGTCCCGATGTAGAGCAGGGAGACGATCCAGGTGTCCCGGTCGCGCATGGCCGCCCGCATCGCCGCGGTGTCGACCGTGGGGACCTGGAGGTTGTCCATGAACAGCGCCGCGCCGAGGCCTGCCACCGCCAGCAGCACCAGGTAGACGGCGCACACCCAGTAGGGCTCTCGGTTGCCCGCGGTCGCGATCACCAGCAGGCCGACCAGCTGGATCGCGGGCACGCCGATGTTGCCGCCGCCGGCGTTGAGCCCGAGCGCCCAGCCCTTGAGCCGCTGTGGGAAGAAGGCGTTGATGTTGGTCATCGACGAGGCGAAGTTGCCGCCACCGAAACCGGTGAGCGCGGCGCAGGCCAGGTAGACCCACAGGGGTTGTCCGGGATTCGCCAGGATCAGCATCGTGGCGATCACCGGGACCGCGAGAACCAGCGCGCTGAAGATCGTCCAGTTCCGGCCACCGAAACGCGCCGTGGCCAGCGTGTACGGGATGCGCAGGCACGAGCCGACCAGCGTCGCGGTCGCGCCGATGAGGAACTTGTCCGCCGTGCCCAGCCCGTAGACGTCCTGCGGCATGAACAGCACCATGACGGACCAGAGGGACCAGACCGAGAAGCCGACGTGCTCCGCGATCACGGACCACAGCAGGTTCCGCTTCGCGATCGCCTCTCCGCCGGATTCCCACTGCTGCCGGTCCTCCGGATCCCACTGCGTGATCGTGTGTGATCGGCTCATTCCAGACCTCCCGTGTGTCGCGAACTCCTTTCGCGTCGAAGGTAGGCAGCCGATGTTGCGCCGCCGGTTTCCGCGATGTCCACCCCGTGAACTCGACCTCACGCCACCGCACCGCCGGGCGTGAGGTCGAGGCCACGGCACACCGTTCCCCGAAGCGGCGAGGGCGACCCCGCCACCGTCGGCCGACCGCGCGCGACGGCTAGAAGCCCGGCGCCCCGCCCACGGCGGCCACCGAGCGCTCGCCGTCCTGTTCGTGCTCCGCGAAGTCCAGGACGTCGACCGACTCGTCGTACCCGGCGACAACCGCAGCGCCGTCCCCCGCCACACCACCGCCCGGCACGTCGGCCGGTGCCCCGGCGACGGTCTCCATCGGCGCCGATGCGATCTCCCGGTACGCCTCGCCCCTGCCCACGTACTGGCTCGCGCACATCCGCAGGTTGAGCCCGATCGCATCGGCCTTGAGGTCGAGGGAGCTGTGGCGGTGCCCGTCCGCACCGTCGAAGGTCTCGTGCTTGAGTTCGCCGTGGACCATGACCGGGCGGCCCTTCGCGATCACGGCCCGCGCGTTGCGGGCGAGCGCGCCGAAGGCCTTGACGTTGAGCCAGACGGTGCCGGTCTGCTTCCACTCGCCGTTCTCGTCCAGGTAGCCGTTATTGGCGGCCATCGTGAAGCTCAGGAAGTCGTGCCGCTGATCCCGGGCGGACTCCCGGTAGGTCAGGTCGTTCGTGACATTGCCTGCTGCGAAAACAAGTACCCCGGGCATCGCGCCCCTCCTCGTCGGTGCCGCGGCCGGCGGATCCCGGCCGTCATCGACGAGTGTCACGCACAGGTCCCGCCCCGGACGGCGTCCGAGGCGGGACCTGTGGAGAAAACAAGTTACATACGCTCATCTGTGGATGAAGGCGGCGCCGGCCGCCCCTCACGCCGCCCCGCGCACGCCCTCTCGCTGCGGAAACGCCGCCCGCAGGTGCCCGGGAGCCCGGAACGGACGCCATCCCTCGATGGGCTGCTCCAGACGGTCGAGGATGACGTAGGCGGCGGCCGCGTTGAAGCCCAGCCCGCAGTGGCTGCCGTACACCTCCACGTTCTCGGCGATCGGGCCCTCCGGGACGAGGCAGGACTCCCAGTGCACGATCCCGTCGGCCCGGGTGTGGACCGACGTGAACGGGACGTCGGGCATCGTCCGGCGTGCGGACCACTGCTCGAAGGCGTACTCGGGCAGGTGCCGATCGGCGAACAGGTCGTAGACGGCCGTCGCCCGGGACTGCACCTTGTCGACGATGCCGAGCGGGCTGCCCAGGGTGATGACGCGATCGACGACGCCCGGTCGCAGATTCGCCACCTCGCGGGCGAGCAGCCCGCCGAGGCTCCACCCGATCACGCTGATCGGCCCACCGCTCCGGTCCGCGAGTTCCTCCGCACGCCGGAGAATCCCGTCGATCGCCCCGCGCGTGGGACCGATGACCCTGCCCTGGCGCCACGCGTGCGGCCGGTACCCGGAATCGCTGAGCAGCCGTCGCAGCGGCGCGGTGCTGTGATCGTCGGCCATCAACCCGGGGAGGACGAGGACCGCCCTGCCGTCCCCGACCCTGCCCATCGTCAGCAGGCCACGGCCCGCGGCGAACGCGGCGTAGTCGATGCCCGCTCGCTGTCCCTCGGTGAGGTAGTCGATCAGGCGCGGGGCGCGTACGTTCGTCGTGGTCATGCTTCCTCCGATGTCGGCGGCGCCGGCTGGTCCGGCTCGTCGGAAATGCGCTCCCACAGGATGCGGAAGTCGTCCTGGATGTACTCGGCCATCGATTCGATGTCCGGTACCGCCCGCGGGCAGGCGATGAGCCCGAAGTCGAGGCTGCCGTTGTAACTGTGCAGCGTGATGTTGAGCGCCTGCCCGTCCGCGATCATCGACACCGGATAGAACTCGACGAGTTCCGCACCGGCGAGATACATCGGCTTCTGCGGGCCCGGCACGTTGGAGATCACGACGTTGGCCGGCATCACCCGCCCGGACAGGTTCGTGCGCTGGAGTTCCCTGGCCGCCGTCGCGGCGATCGCGGGTACCGCGAAATCGCTGAAACCGATGATCGTCTCCACGGGGAGCGCGGCGTGCTCGGTCTTGGCGACGGCCATGGCCTTGTTCACCGCGGCCAGCCGGTCGAGCGGATCCGCGAGATCGGTGGGCAGGTCGGCCATGATCATGGAGACCTTGTTGCCCATCGAGTTCTTGTCACCCGCCGTCCGGATCGACACCGGCACCGCCGCCTTGAGCGGGCCGGTGGGCAACTCTCCCCGATCGGCCAGCCAACGCCGCACGCCGCCCGCGCAGATCGCCATGACCACGTCGTTGACGGTCGCGCCGTACTTGCTCTTCACCGCCTTGACCTGCGCGAGGGAAATCTGGAACGGTGCGAAACTGCGCCGATTGGTCGGGCGCGTATTGAAGGGAGTACGGGGTCCGCTCGCGCTGCTGACCGGGCGACTGAGCAGCTCCGACATGGCACCACCGGGCGGCCACGCCGCGAAGTGGGTGAACATCTCCCACTGCATCTGCGCCGCTTTGAGCGGGCGCATCGCATTGGCCGCCATGGCCGAGCCGAGGAGCGCCATCGGTTCGGGCGCGGGTTCGGGCTGCCACGGCTGCGGCGCGGGGGTGTCCACCTCGAACTCCGGATCGCTGTCGAGGAGCGTGCTCAGGACGTCCGTTCCGGACGCCCCGTCGATCTGGGCGTGGTGGACCATCGTGAGAACGGCGACCTTTCCGTCATCGAGGCCGTCGATCACCACGAGTTCCCACAGCGGCCGCGACCGGTCGAGCGGCTTCGCCACCAACCGCGCGACGAGGTCCACCAGCTGGGCACGGCTGCCCGGCGCGGGCAGACCCACTCCGTAGACGTGATCATCGATGTCGAACTTCTCGTCGTCCACCCAGTAGGGGTGATCCAGGTGGTACGGGACTTCGAGCAGTTTGCGCCGGAACATCGGCAGCACGTGCAGGCGCGCGGCGAGCCGGGCGCGCACCCGATCCACCGTCAGCGGCTGCGCCGCGTTCGGGGAATCGTAGACGCACAGACTGCTGACGTGACCATAGACGGGGCCGGATTCCATGTTGAGGAAGGAGGCGTCGAGACCGGTTAACTGTTGCATTGCTTGACTCATCTCACGGGAATGGAGTGATCACGCGCGACGCGTCGCACGGTAGTCGGCGAGCGCGGCCGCCAACGGTTCGATCTCGATGGCGCGCTTGAGGATCTTGCCCGAGGCGCCCTTGGGGAGAGCGCCGACGAAATGGACGACGCGGGGGTGCTTGTACGCGGCGAGGCGCTCCGCGGCGAAGGCGCGGACGGCGCTCGCGTCCGTCGCCGAGCCGGGGACCAGGGCGATCACGGCGGCGATCTCCTCCCCCAGGTGCTCGTCGGGGATCCCGAGAACGGCCACCTCGACCACATCGGGGTGGGCGTAGAGGACGTTCTCCACCTCGCTCGGGTAGACGTTGTACCCGCCGCGGATGATGAGTTCCTTGGCCCGGTCGACGATCCGGAGGTTCCCGTCCGCGTCGATCTCGCCGATGTCGCCCGTGCGCAGCCAGCCGTCGACGATGGTCTCCGCGGTCGCCTCGGGACGGCCGTGGTAGCCGCGCATGACCACGGGGCCGCGCACGTACACCTCGCCGCGCTCGCCGGCCGGAACGTCCGGGGTGCCCGGGGCTCCGAGCCGGATCTCCATCTCCGGGGCCGCAGGCCCGACGGTGCCCGTCGGCGCGGGGACCCCGGGGGCGGAGAAGGTCGCGATGGCGGTGCTCTCGGTCAGTCCGTAGCCCTCGCTGATCAGGCAGCCGAAGCGCTTCTGGAAAGCGACGTTGATCTCGGGTGAGAGGGAGGCGCCGCCGGAGACCGCGAGCCGCAGGCGGGCGAAGGCATCGCTCGGGACGTCGCTCGCGGCGTGGAGCATCGCGTTCCACATCGTCGGCACGCCGCAGACGACGGTCAGTTCCTCACGCACCACGGCATCGATCAGGGCGGTGGGCGTGAACGGGGAGACCAGGGTCAATGAACCGCCGGTGCGCAGCGCGGCGAGCATCACGGAGGCCTGGCCGAAGACGTGGAAGAGCGGCAGCGCGGTGCCCATCCGATCCTCGGCGGTGGACTCGGAGAGCCGTCCCGAAATGCGGGCCGCCGCTTCGAGGTTGCCGACGGTCAGCTCCGCTCCCTTGGGCCGGCCGGTGGTCCCCGAGGTGTACAGGATGGCCGCGACATCGTCGTCGCCACGATCGTGGGGCTCGGCGAGCGGCTCCGCGCCGCCCGTCGGGGCGCCCGGGCCGAGTGCGAGGAAATCGATGTCCGCCTCGGCAGCGGCGGCGCGGGCGGCCGCGTCGACACCCTCCCATGCGATGATCAGGCGCGCACCCGAGTCCTCGATGTAGTACCCGAGTTCGCTCGCCGTGCACAGGGGGTTGACGGGGACCACGGTCGCCCCTGCGGCCTGGATACCCAGGTAGGCGATGACGAATTCGTCGACCGACGGCGCGATGAAGACGATGCGGTCGCCGGGCGCGATGCCCCTCGCGCGCAGCATGGCGCCGTATTCGAGGACCCGTCGGGCGAGGTCGCGGTAGGTGATGATGCCGCCGGGACCGCGCAGGGCAGCGGACTCGGGGGCGGCGGCGGCGTGCTTCGCCACCGAGGCCACTAGACTGGGCATGTTGCTGCTTTCCTTGCTGGGATGGTGTCAACGCCCCCGTCGCCGTGGCAGCGGCGACGGGGGCATCACTTCAGGGGTGGCAGCCCCTGATGAAACTGTTCGGCCTTCCGGCCGCGGGACGTCAGGCGTCCGCGGCCTTGGGCACCGACTTCTCGATCACCGCAAGGGTGAAGTCACGCTGGGCCGCCAGCAGGCGCTCGGCCACGCGGTAGTTGGACTCGACGACCTCCTTGACGTCCGGCAGGCCCGCGACGACGGCGCTGGGCACCAGCGTCTTCAGGTCCGGCAGCTCGAAGGACGCCGGCTTGAGCGCCGCGGGATCGAAACCGGCGGGCAGCGACTGCGCCGCCTTCTCGACGGCGGCGACCCACTGGTCGGTCAACTTCTCGGTGATCTCGGTGTAGCTGGACATTCGTTATCTCCTTGCTGGGATGGACATGGTGGGCATCAGTCGTCGCCCACCATGGACTTGTAGGTCTGCACGAGCGCCGATCGCTGCTTGCCGTTGAGCCTGGGGTCCGCCTCGATCGCGGTGATCACGGCGTTCTTGTCCGGGCTCCCCTCGGGCGGCAGCCAACCCGCCATCCGGAACAGGACGTCCGGGGGCAGGCCGAGGCTCTTGGCGATACTCGTGAGGACCTGCGCGGACGGCTGGTGCCGCCCTCGTTCGATCTGACTGAGGTAGGAATCGGAGACCTCCGCCATCCGTGCGAGATGACGGACGGACAGTTGCGCGATCTCGCGCTGCGCCTTGATGTACCGCCCCAGATCGTCGATCGCCTCGTCATCGAAAAGACTGGTCATCGGACCCTCTCCACGCCGGCCTGGTCGCCGATCTCAGTGATCGAACCTGCGCATCCGAACTATATCACGCACTTGCGTGGTCTACAACGCATTTTCTCTTTCTTCTGCACCGCCACGCCGACCCTCACCCGAACATACTCACGCACCCGGGACCGCGTACCGGTTACCGAAAAGGTTGCATTCACAACGGAATAGACGGAATGCAGAGCCGGGAATCGTTGCTACGACTGGGTAAGGACATTCCGCCCGCACCCCCGTCGAGCGACTCACTGCATCGTGACCTCGATGTCGTGCAGGACCTTCGCCGGAGTCTCCGGCGCTTCGGCGCCCCCATCGATGTCCACGTCGACCCACGAGATCGCACCGGTGAACTCCCCGCGCGGGGTGTCGTAGCCCGAGGGAACGATCCCACTTCCGATGTCGCAGCCGACATCCGTACTCCCCGAGTACAGGAACGGCACCGTACGGGCGATCCGGCCCGAGCCGGCCGCGGCACCGTCGACCACGAGGGTGACGGTCCCTCCCCGCCCGAAGCCCGGAGCCTCGTCGACCTCGAAGACGAACCCGACGACGTGCTCGCCCGGCGGCACCGCCGCGACACCGACGACGTCGGTCGATTCGATCGCAAGATAGTTGTGGGTGTACACGAGCCGGCCGGCGGAGTCCGTGCGAAGGCACCATCCGGAGAACCTGCTCCCCTGCGCGAAGATGACACCGCGGGCGCCACCATCGGGAACCGTGATCGACGCGGTCACGCGATGCGACTTGTTCTTCACGTTCGGTACGGCCTCCCGCGCGAGACGCACCATCCCTGGGTACAGCCGCATCGACGTGCGGCCACGCAGCAGATCGGGCCGCCCGGCCACGTCGGAGTTGAACCGCTCGGAGCGCCGATCATCAAGGGGAAGAACGTGGTTGCGCTCCGCCTCGACGAGGAACATCTGCTGGAGTTCGGCCAGCTTCTCCGGCATGTCTCGCGCCAGGTTCCGCGCCTGGCTCCAGTCGTCCGGCGCGTACAGCTCCCAGTCGTCGTCCTCGAGGGCCGGAATGTTGTTCTGGTCCCACGGCGTGGCGTGCTTGGTGCACGCCGACCAGCCGTCGTGGTAGATGCCGCGATTGCCGAACATCTCGAAGTACTGGGTCACGACCCGCTCGGGGGCGTCCGGGCTCCGGAGCACCTCGGCGAAGCTGTGGCCGTCCACGCGCTGCTGCGGTACGCCGTTGACGGTCTCCGGGATCGGGAGGCCCGCGAGTTCGAGGATCGTCGGATAGACGTCGATGACGTGCTGCCAGTGATGACGTACCGCTCCCGCGCCGCCGATCCCCTCCGGCCAGTGCGCCACCATTCCCACGCGGGTGCCGCCCCAGTGCGAGGCGACCTGCTTGGTCCACTGGTACGGCGCGTCCATGGCGTGGGCCCACGCGGCGGGATAGTGGTTGTACGCAGTGGGAGAACCGATCTCGTCCAACCGGTCGAGGATGTTCTCGGTGGTGTCGTGGATGCCGTTGAGCGCGGCGATCTCGTTGAAGTTGCCGGCCAGGCCGCCCTCGCCGGACGCGCCGTTATCACCGAGGATGTAGAGGATGATCGTGTTCTCGAGCTCGCCGGCCGCCTCGATCGCGTCGACGAATCGCCCTACCTGGTGGTCGGTGTGCTCGGCGAACCCCGCGAAGGCCTCCATCAGGCGGGTCGCGACGGTCCGCTCGTCGTCGGAGAGGCTGTCCCACGCGGGGAGTTCGTCGTGTCGGCGGGTGAGTTCGCAGTCCTGCGGCACCACGCCGAGCGCCTTCTGCCGCTCGAGCATCCGCTCTCGCTCGACGTCCCAGCCGTGATCGAAACGTCCGCGGTACTTGTCGATCCACTCCCGCGGCACGTGGTGCGGTGCGTGGGTCGCACCGAAGGAGAGGTAGACGAAGAAGGGCTTGTCCGGCGCCAGGACGCGCTGGTTACGGGTCCATTCGATCGCACGATCGGTGATGTCCACACTGAAGTGGTAGTCGGGGTCGTCGGGCACGTCCACCGGCGTGGTCCCCTCGTGCAGGAGCGGCGACCACTGGTCGGTCTCGCCGCCCATCAGCCCGTAGAACTTCTCGAAACCCTCACCCGTGGGCCACCGGTCGAACGGCCCGGCGGGGCTGACCTCCCACTCCGGAGTCTGGTGCATCTTGCCGAACGCCGCCGTGTTGTACCCGTTCATGCGCAGCACCTCGGCCAGCGTCGCCGCGGTGTTGGGACGTACCGAGGTGTAGCCCGGAACAGAGGTCGCGAGGTTGGTGATCGTCCCCATGTTGACGGCGTGGTGGTTACGGCCGGTCAGCAGCGCCGCGCGCGTCGGCGAGCAGAGGGCCGTGGTGTGGAACCGGCTGAACGCGACCCCCGTGCCCGCGAGGCGCTCGGCGGTCGGCATCGAACACGGCCCACCGTACGCGGACGAGGTACCGAATCCCATGTCGTCGAGGAGCACGACCACCACGTTCGGCGCGCCCGCAGGCGGCCTGAGCGGCGCCAGCTTCTCGTACGAGGTGCCCCGCACGTCGAGGCGATTACTGGTGGGCGGCTCCTCGTCGCGGAGGGGCAGGTGGGCACGGTCGGGTGGGTTCACAGAGGTCACCTCGGAGGGTCGGCGGATACGAGCGTCCGTCGCTGCTGTTGCTACGACCCGGTCCAGTGTGAGCCCCGTCGCACCACACCGGAAGTGCATGGTCGACATGACAGTCATGCACGCCATGAATTATCACGCGGCGCCCGATCGGGCATGCGATTCGAAATAGTCTATTTACCTTGGCGCACCCTAGTTTCTGACCATCCGTCGATCTCCGTTGGCGATCCGTCGAGCCGGATATAGCGTGTGAACCCAATCACATACCCCCCAAGGTCTTTTCGCAGGGAGAACTCACGATGACAGACGATGCTTCGACGGCGACGGCAGCTCGCGACGACGGAACCGATAGGGCACAGCCCCCGAAACGCAGCGCGAGCCGCGCGGAACGCCGACTCACTGTGAAGGTCCGCGCGATCCAGGTCGTCATCCTCGTCGGCTGGCTCGCGCTGTGGCAGTTCACCGCCGATCAGAAGCTCCTCGATCCGGTCCTGAACAAGTCGCCCAAGCAGGCCTGGGACTATCTGGTCACCGCATCGGAATCCGGTGAGCTGTGGTCGAACACGGTCGCCACGATGAGCGCGGTCATCGTCTCCTGGGTGCTGGCGAGCGTCGTCGGCACCGTCTGCGGGCTCGGCCTGGGACTCCTGCCCACGCTCGAACGGATCGTCGCCCCGTTCCTCGATGCCTTGAACGCCATGCCGCGCATCGCGCTCGCGCCGCTGTTCATCGTCGCCTTCGGCATCGGCATGACGGCCAAGGTCGCCCTCGGCGTGACCGTGGTCTTCTTCATCGTGCTGTCCGGGGCCCGTGCCGGCGTGCGCACGGTGGATCAGGAGTGGCTGCGCATGTCCGCGGTGATGGGAGCGAGCAAGCTGCAGGTCTTCCTCAAGATCCTGTTCCCGGTCGCGACGCCCGCGATCTTCGCCGCGCTGCGACTGGGCCTGATCTTCTCCCTGCTCGCCGTCATCGGCTCGGAGCTCATCTCCGCGAAGGACGGTCTCGGACAGCTGATCTCGAAGTACTCCTCGCTGTTCCAGATGGAGGCCGTGTACGCGATGCTGATTCTCCTCGCCGTCGTCGCGGTGCTCCTCAACCAGATCATGCTCGCCGCGGAGCGTTGGCTCCTCCGCTGGCAGGCACCGTCGGACATGTAAGTCCCGACCACTCACCCTCGCCACCATCAGGAGACCCGAAGTGACCCCATCCACGCCGGTCGAGGACCGCACCAGCGCCGACATCGAACTCGAGAACCTCGTCGTCGAGTTCACCAGCCCCGACGGGGACACCAAGCGCGTCCTCGACAACATCTCCCTCACCGTGCCGACCGGCCAGTTCATCGCCCTGGTCGGGAAGAGCGGATGCGGGAAGACAACTCTGCTCAACACGATCGCCGCACTGGTCCAGCCCACCTCGGGTTCGCTGACCGTGCACGGCGAGCAACCGCGAGCGGCGCGCGAGCACCTGGGCTTCATGCCGGCGCGCGATGCGCTGCTCCCCTGGCGCTCGGCGCTCGGGAACGTCGAGTACGGCCTCGAGCTCCGCGGCGTCGGCAAGAAGGAACGACGCGAGATCGGCGCGCGATGGCTGAATGCGGTGCACCTCAAGGGTTCCGAGTCCCTCTGGCCGTGGCAGCTGTCGCAGGGCATGCGCCAGCGCGTCGCCCTCGCCCGGACCTGGGCGCTCGACCCCGACGTGCTCCTCATGGACGAGCCCTTCGCCGCGCTCGACGTGACCACCCGCGTCGCCGTGCAGGAGGAGTTCCTCCGCCTGTGGCAGAGCGAGCGGCGCAAGACCGTGGTCTTCGTGACCCACGACCTCGGTGAGGCGATCGCCCTCGCGGACCGGATCGTCCTCCTCAACGGAGGCGTGGTGCAGTACGACGTCGAGGTCGGCATCGAGCGCCCCCGGAACGTCCAGGACATCGCGGCCGACCCGCGCTACCAGGAGATCCACCACCGCCTTCGCTCGGCGATCTGAGCGACTCACCCCTCGCCCGAGCCGATTCCGGCCGGGCACCATCAAGGAGACCCCCATGAACCTCAGCAAGCGGATCGTCACCTGCGCGGTCGCCGGCGTGCTCGCAGCATCGGCCCTCACGGCCTGCGGCGGCTCGGACACCGGAGCCGACGACGGCACCTTCTCCCTCGGCACGTACCCGAACAGCATCCTCTCCCTTCCCACCGCCGTCGCCGAGGGCGAGAAGATGTTCGAGGCGGAGGGGCTCAAGGTCACTCGCGTCGACGCGAAGACCGGCCCGGAGATCGTCTCCGCCCTCATCGGCGGCACCACCCAGATCGCCGGCGGATCCACCGGCACCGTCATCCCCGCGCTCGGACAGGGCCAGGACCTGCGGGTCCTCCCCGTCTTCCAGGGCGAGTCCAAGGTCATCATGGTCACCGGCAAGTCCGGTATCACCTCGCTCGCCGGCCTCGCGGGCAAGCGCCTCGCGATCCCGGTGCGCGGCGGCGATGCCGAGACCTACGCGAACGAGGTGATCCGCGAAGGCGGCGCGGACCCCAGCACCATCACCTATGTGGCCGCCGGAGGCCCCCCGGCGATCGCCGCTGCCGTGATGAACGGCGAGGTCGACGGCGCCATCGGCACCGTCTCGAGCGCCGAACTCATGCGGTCCAAGGGAGCGGACGTCAAAGTGATCGCCGCGCCGCAGGACAACACGGCGGGCAACCGTGGCAAGGTCGGCCTCTCCGGCTTCAACACCACGACGGCGGCCTACTTCGAGAGCCACCCGAAGACCGTGAACTCCTTCTGCAAGGCGATGATCAAGGCGGCCTCGTTCATCGCGGACCCCGCGAACAAGGAGAAGGTCGTCGGCTACATCTCGACGTGGGTCGGGCTGCCGAAGCCGAACGCCGAAATCGTCTGGGGCTCCGAGCACAAGTCCTGGTTCAACACGCTCGACGAGGCGCGCTGGAAGGCCAACGTCGAGTTCGCGGGCGGTAAGCCCGTGTCCTTCGACAAGGTCGTCAACACCTGCGGTCAGCACTGATCCCGCCGGTACCGAAAGGACACGACATGCCGAACGACCTACGGACATACACCCCGGCGGAGGGGTTCACCGGCGTCATCCGAGGCACCGCCCCGGAGTCGACGCCGGCGTGGCCCTCGACCCCGAGTGCCTCACCCGGAGCGCCGAACGTGATTACCATCGTGCTCGACGACATGGGCTTCGCGCAGTTGGGCTGCTTCGGCGGCCTGGGCGGCCGGATCTCGACCCCGAACATCGACCGCCTGGCGGCGAACGGCCTGCGGTTCCGGGATTTCCACGTCACTCCCCTGTGCTCGCCGACGCGCGCGGCCCTACTGACCGGACGTAACGCGCACTCCGTGGGCGTCGGGACGATCATGGAGTACGCGACGGGGTACCCGGGCTACGATTCGATGATCCCGGACGATGCGGCGATGACCCCTGCGGTTCTGCGGGAATCGGGCTATTCCACGATGGCACTGGGAAAGTGGCATCTGACGCCCGACTGGGAGAACGGCCCGTGGGGACCGTTCGACCGGTGGCCCCTGGCCAAGGGATTCGACCGGTTCTACGGCTTCATGCCGGGAGAGACCTCACAGTGGGCGCCGGAACTGTGGCAGGACAACCACCGGATCGACGGCTCGGACCGCCCCGACGGCTACCACCTGTCCGAGGATCTCGTCGACCGGGCCATCGCGTGGACCGGCGAACACGTGGCGGTCACTCCCGACCGCCCGTTCTACCTGTACCTCGCGTTCGGCGCGATGCACGCCCCGCATCACGCACCCCGGGAATGGACGGACAGCTATCGCGGCGTCTTCGACGCGGGCTGGGACGTCATCCGCGAGGAGACCCTCGCCCGGCAGCGTGAGCTCGGCGTGGTGCCGGGCAACGCGGAGGTGCCGCCGCACAACCCCGATGTCGCCGCGTGGGCGGACCTTCCGGAGGACCAGCGTCGCGTGCTGTGCCGACAGATGGAGGTCTTCGCGGGATTCCTCTCGCACACCGACCACCAGATCGGCCGTCTGCTGGACCATCTCACCGATTCCGGCCGCCTCGAGAACACCGTGGTCCTCTTCCTGAGCGACAACGGCGCCAGTGCCGAAGGCGGCGAGCACGGGCTGTTCCACGAGCTCAGCTATTTCAACCGGAGTCCCGAGACCTTCGCGCAGATGTCGGAGCGCCTGGACGAGTGGGGCACCCCGGCGAGCCACCCGCACTACGCATCAGGCTGGGCGGAGGCCGGGAACACGCCGACCCGGTGGTACAAGACCACATGCCACGAGGGTGGCACGCGGGTCCCGCTGATCGTCCACTGGCCGGCCGGCATCCCCGATCCCGGTGCCGTGCGCACGGAGTACACGCACGTCATCGACCTCGCTCCGACGATTCTGGACCTGGTGGGCATCGATCCGCCCGAGAGCGTGCGCCGCACCCCGCAACGGCCGCTCGACGGTGCCAGCATCCGGGACGTGCTCGCCGATCCGCCCGGGCGCGCTCCTCGAACCGCCCAGCACTTCGAGTGTTTCGGCCACCGCGCGATGTGGAAGGACGGATGGAAGGCCGTCGCGATCCACCCCTCGACGATGCACGCCCATCGCGTGCGCATGCCGCTCAGCGAGGCCCGCGACGGCGACTACGCCGGCGACGTCTGGGAGCTCTACGACCTCGCCACGGACTTCTCCGAGGTGCACGACCGCAGTGCCGACCATCCGGAATTGCTGGCAGAACTGATCGAGCTGTGGTGGGCGGAAGCAGGCCGGTACCGGGTGCTGCCGCTCGACGATCGTGGCGGCGTGCGCGCGCAGGACCCTCGCCCGTCCGCACGCCGCGGTCGTTCCGAGTTCCACTACAGCGCTCCGATCATGCTGAGCCCCGGCACCTCTCCCGATCTGCGCGATCGCGGGTTCACGGTCACCGTCGACCTGGAGTACGCCGACGGAGCGGACGGTGCGCTGGTCAGTTACGGCTCAGGCGCGGGCGGATTCAGCCTGTACGTCCTCGACGGCCGGCTCACCGTGGACTTCGCATACCTCGGCCGCGAGCACTTCCGGGCCGCGGCCGCGGAGCCTTTGACGGAGGGCGCGCACCGGATCGTCCTGCGCTTCGATCGCACGGGGCCCGCCGCGGGGTCGGTCACGATGTCGGACGGCTCGGCGGTCGTGGCGCACCTACCGGACGTGCGCACCAATCCGATCATCTGGTCGATCGGGTCCGGGCTGCAGGTGGGCGGCGACAGCGTCTCGCCGGTCTCCACGGACTACCGCTCCCCGTTCCGCTTCACCGGGGTACTGCGTTCGGTCGACGTCACCGTCGAGCCCGCTGACGCTGCGCCGCAGGCGGACACGGCACACGTCCGGCAATGACCGCGTCCCGTCGCCGTCGCCCGACGGCCCCCGTCGCCGCGGGCGACGGCGCCCGGGAGCGCAGCGAGGCACTGACGGTCCGCGGGGCACGCAGCCGGGCCGCGCTCGTGCGCGCGGCGCGCGAGATCTTCGAGCGAGACGGCCTCATCGACGTGAGCCCTGCGAGCATCGCGCTGGCCGCCGGCGTATCCCGTGCCACGTTCTACACGTACTTCGCGGACCTCGAGGAGATCCTGCACGCGGTCGTGCACGACTCGCTGGATCCGGTGGGCGCCGCACTCCGCCCGCCACCCGATCCGGTACGCGCGCGGCTCGTCGACGCCGCGCGATCGGTCTTCCTCCGGACGGGATTCGCGGACGCGCGAGCGGAGGACATCGCCGGCGAGGCGGGACTGTCGCTGCGAGCGTTCGAGGACCACTTCGCGGACACCTCCGAAGCCTTCGCCGCCGTTCTCGACGCGACCCGCGAGGAGATGCTCCATCCGAGTGCCGAGGCCCGGCCTGCCGGGATTCGCGAGCAGATCGCATCCCGCCACCGCGACTATCTCGCGTCCTACTCGCGCAACGCCCGCTTGATGGTCCTGCTCGAGCAGGCGGCGCTCGTCTACCCCGCGTTCCGCGACCTGCGACTGCGGCGGGCCGAGGAGTTCGTCAACCGGAACGCGCAGTGGATCGCGCGCCTGCAGACGGACGGGACGGCAGACCCCGCCATGGACCCGACGCTGACCTCACGCGCCCTAAGCGCCATGGTCAGCCGATTGGCGCACTTCCATTTCGGCCTCCGGTCCGGGACGGCCGACGTGGACGAGCTGGTGGAGATCTCGACGGAGGTCTGGATGCGGACCCTCCGGATCTCCGTCGGCAACGACAACGACAACGACACGACGAAGGACGACTCATGATCGACGACCAGGACCTGTACGAGCGCGCGGTGGAGGCGTACGTCTACGCCTATCCCGCGGTGTTGATGGACGCAACCCGCGCAGCTGCGGAACGTCGTGCGCAGCAGGCGAACGAGCCCTTCACCAACGCCTTCCACCACCATGCCACCTTCCCCGACCACACGTTCACCGATGTCGTGCGGCCCAACGTGGACACCCTGTACTCGCAGATCTGGTTCGATCTCTCCGACGGGCCGCTGCTGATCCACGTGCCCGACGCGGGCGATCGCTACTACGTCCTCCCGTTCATGGACATGTGGACGGACGTCTTCGCCTCCGTCGGCCCACGGACGACCGGCACGGACGCCGGTGACTTCCTTCTGGTCGGTCCCGGCTGGGCGGGCACCGCACCGCAGGGCGCCACCGTCATCGAGAGTCCCACCACCTGGGGCTGGATCGTCGGCCGGACGCAGACGAACGGCCCTGCGGACTACCCTGCGGTACACGCCTTCCAACGCGGCTTCTCCGCGGAGCCGGTCACAGCAGGTACGACCGCGCCGACGCCCGAGCCCACGGCCGGTCCGTGGACGGACACGCCGCCGGTGATCGCCGTCGACGAGATGAACGCGCAGGAGTTCTTCGAACGGTTCTCCGAGCTGCTCACCGTCGCACAGCCGCACCTGACCGATAGGCGCAGCTCGCACGCCTGGCTCCTCTCGGCCTCGACCCCGATACGCGGTTCTCGTTCGCCGACATGTCACCCCGCGTCCGGGACGCCCTGGAGGACGCGCTGCCCGAAGCGGTACGCCGGATCCGCACCGCCGATACGCGCCACTCGTGGAATCTCAACGGCTGGACCATGCGCCCCGGCACCGGCAACTACGGGATCGACTACCGAACACGCGCGACCGTCGCTTTCGCTGGTCTGGGCGCCCTGCCCCCGCAGGAGGCGGTATACCCGCGCGTCACCGTCGACAGCGAGGGCCGAGCACTGTCCGGCGAACACCGCTACCGCATCCACTTCGCCGCGGACGCACTTCCGCCGGCACGCGCGTTCTGGTCCTTGACCATGTACGGCGAGCAGCAGTTCCTGGTCCCGAACCCGATCAACAGGTTCGCGATCGGCGACCGCGACGAACTGGTCTTCGGCGCCGACGGATCGCTCGACATCGTGATCCAGCACGACGATCCCGGTTCTGCCGAGGCGAACTGGCTGCCGGCCCCGCGCGGCCCCTTCAGCATGAACGTGCGGCTGTACCTCCCGGCGCCCGAGGCCGTGTCGGGCGACTGGACGCCGCCGTCGATGCAGCGGGTCGGGTGAAAGAGCAACGCCCGCCGCGGTGAACCGATCACTGGGCGAGACGGCGGGAGGCGATGTCCACGATCTGCCGTCGAAGCCACATACTCGCGGGGTCGTTCGCGAGGCGCCGCGACCACGCGATGTGGTAGTCGAAGTCCGGGATGTCCACGGGCAGGCGGAAGGTCCGCACCCCCGGCTTGTCGAAGCCGACCCATCCGACGGACACCAGCTCGGACCCGGCGATCATGGGAGGGACCAGATCGCTGTTGTTCACCGTGACCGCAATGGTCCGTCGCAGGCCGGCGTCCGCCAGCTTCTCGTCGATGAGCACTTCCACGAGCGCGCGGGGGAACGAGACGTGCTGCATGGCGGCGTAGTCGGCAGGGGTGAGCGGCCCGTCGAGCCCCTGCCGGCCCGCCGCGGCGATCCCCGTCCAGCTGACGGAGCCCAGCCGTAGCGACGGACTCCCGGCATCCACGCGCTGCGCGGGGAGCGCGATCGCATCGAGGATGCCGTCGAGCCGCGCATCGGAGCGGACCGGGGTACCCCGAACGTGAAGGACGACGTGCGGAGCCTGCTCACCGACGACCGCCGCCAGTTCCGGAACGATCATCGAGTTGAGGAAGTCCGGCATCGCCACGGTGAACGTCGTCGTGGCCGTACTCGGGTCGAAGTCCGGCGCCGACAGACTCGTGCTGACGAGCCGCAGGATGTCCTCCACGATCGGCGCGAGTCGTTCCGCCTCCGGTGTCAGCTGCAGCTTCTGCCCCGAGCGGACGAGCAGCGGGTCCCCGAAGGTCTTGCGGAGCCTCGCGAGTGCGTGGCTCGTCGCGGCTTGACTCAGTCCGAGCTGCGCCGCCGCCCGGGTGACGTTCCGCTCGCGGAGCAGTTCCCCCAGGACACGCAGGAGGTTCAGGTCCATCGTCGCAACATTCACCACGTGCATAGACTAGATCGAAACTATGCACTTCCGGTGAACCTCCAGGTGAACGAGACTGGTCAAACCGGCCCGATGCCTGCCCCGACGCGGCAGGCGGCCCGGCGAAGAGCACCACCGCCCCTGAATCCCACCCGATGAGGCCGACGTGATCGACTTGCAGACTCCCACCGCCGCTCCCCCTCGCACCACCGTCGGCCGGCACCCGACGCCCGGGAGCGCGCATCCCGGTGACGTTCGCCCCAGCGACGTCCTCGACGAGCGCTTCCTCGCCCGGACGTCGCCGAGGTGGGACAGGGTATCCCGGCAAGCAGGCTTCCGCGATCTCGCCCACGCCCTGGCCTGGGCGCGTACGGCCACGCGGTCGACCCGATCGACCGGCCCGATCGGAGCACTCGCGGATCGCCTGGGAGTGCCGTACTCGGTGCTCGTCTCCGTCAATGAGGTCCGGGACTACTTCGGCGACGGCTGGTCGGGGACGCGAGCGTCGGCGGGCTGAAGCCACCCCGTCGCCACGAACCCGTCCAGGTACCGCTCGATCAGCGGCCGGTCGAGGTTCGGGATGTCCCCGGACCCGACCTTCTCCTCGCGCACCGCCTCTCGGAACCGGTCGGCGGTCATGGCCGTTCCCGCATCGGCCCGGATGGGCCGGGCGAAGGACTTCAGCAGCGGGAGCACCGAACGCTGTCGGTCCTGCGCGGGCAGGGCCCGCAGCGCGGCCTCGAACCGGGCGAACCATTCGCCGTAGTCGGCGATCCGCTCGATCGGACGGTCCTCGGCGATCCAGTCGACGAAGTCGTCGAGCCCCGCGCCTCCCTCGTCGACGTTGAGCACGTGGAAGGTCCGGAAGCCCTCGCGCCCCGCGGCGCCGAGGGTGACGATCGCCTCCGCGATGAAGTCCACCGGCAGGCCGTCGTAGTGCGGGCACCTCCCAGTCGGGTCCGCGGAGAAGGAGGCCGGAGCGAGCCCCGTCTCGGCGATGCTCAGGAGCAGTCGGGTGAACTGGTCCACCGGGTTGTACTGACCCCGGAAACGACTGTGCGCCAGGATCATGTCGCACCGGAAGACCCGCACGGGCAGCCCCGCGAGATCGGACGCCTCGCGGAACAGGACCTCGCCGGCCCACTTGCTCACCGCGTAGCCGTTGGCGTAGACGTCCGCATCGATCCGGCGCTCCGAGCCGGCGACCCGCACGTCGTCGTCCTCCACGAGGAGGCGACCGTCGTCCTGCGGGACCACGGCCAGGGTGGAGACGTAATCGACCGACTTCCGTCGCACGGTGAGGGCCAGCCGGACGATCTCGGCCGTCCCCACCACGTTCGGGCCGAAGAGCTGATCGTAGGGCAGGACGTGGTTCACCATCGCGCCGCAGTGCACGATGTGGTCGACGCCGTGCGCGAGCCGGTCCCAGGCCTGCGCATCGAGCCCGAGGGACGGTTCGCCGAAGTCACCGGCGAGGACCTCGAGGTGCCGCTCGGCGAGGCCGGCGAACTCCGCCGTCAGCGCGGGATCGGCGGTGCCGATCGCATCGAGGACGCGACGGCGGGCGTCCTCGGCGTCCTCGCCACGTACCAGTGCGACGACGGTGCCGTCGCGCGGCGCTACCCGGCGCAACCACTCCAGCAGCAGGAAGCGCCCGAGGTAGCCGGTGGCACCCGTGATCAGGACGGTCGACGGCTCCCCGTGCGCCGCCGGGATCGACGGTGCCGCGGCCAACAGCTCGGGGTCGATGAAGCGATCGAGGCGCAGGTCGGCGGCGCGGGCCACCGTCGCATCGGCGCCGTGGATCGCCGCCGCCGTCGGGGCCTGCACGACGCCCGCGCGCGCCGCCTCGATGTGCTGGACGACGCCGCCGAGGGTCGCAGTGGGACCGACGATCGCCTGCACCGGCACCGGGAGGCTGTAGACCCCCTCGAGCGTGGTGGCCAGCGACAGCGCCGAGAGCGAATCGCCGCCCAGGTCCACGAACCGGGTCGTCTCATCGAGTTCCTCGGGTAGCACGCCGAGCGTCAGCGCGGCGGCGCGCAGCACAGTCTCGGCGACCGGGGCGTCCGCATCGAGGTGGCGCAGGCCGTCGCGACGGCGTTCCTCCGCGGCGTCGTACAGAGCGGTGAGCTCGGCGCCGTAGCGTGCGACCAGAGCGGGGCGCACGAGTTTGCCGACCCCGGAGAGCAACCCGTTCTCCTGGGAGAAGGGCTGGTGCTCGATGATCACGTCGCGCGGCAACTCGTAGCCGGCGAGGTCGTTCTCGTGCGCGATCACCGCGAGGCCGTCCAGCACCCGGGTACGCGCCTCGGCGTCGGTCTCGCCCTCGGGACCCGGCGACGGTACGACGACGCCCAGCAGGTAGGACCGCTCGCTGGTGCCGTGGAGGAAGATCTGGCGCACATCGGGCCCGGCACCGTACGTGGCCTCGAGCTGCGCGATCGGCACGAACTCGCCCTGTGCGAGTTTGATGACGTTGCCGCGGCGGTCCACGTACTCGAGTCGATCGGGTCCGAGCTCGGCCATGACGTCGCCGGTGTGGTAAAAGCCCTCGTCGTCCCGGATCCGCTTGTCCGAGTGGTAGTAGCCCGGGATCAGCTGGTCCGATTTGACCAGCAGTTCGCCGCGGGGATGCGGGGAGTCGGTGACGAAGTAGCCGAGTTCGGGCACGTCGATGAGCTTGTAGTCGGTCACCGGCGGGCGCGCGATGACGCCGTCGCGGAGGACACTACCGGCCTCCGTCGAGCCGTAGCCGATGAGGATGTCGATGCCCAGCAGCCATTCCATGAAGGTCTGCAGCTCTGCGGACAGCGCGGCGCTGCCGCACACGGCCGCCTCCACGCGGCCGCCCAGCACCCTGTCCCGCAGTTCGGCGCGCGCGGTCTCGGCGTCGGTCTCCGCCTCCAGCGCGAGGAAGCGCTGGTGGACCAGCTCGCAGACGCGGGGCACGAGACCGATCGCGGTGGGCCGCGCGGCGGCGAGATCGTCGAAGAGGGAGGACATGTCGGACGCGCTGGCGAAGTATCCCGGTACGCCCGCCGCCAGTCCGGCGATCAGCCAGCCGCGGCCGTACATGTGACTCATCGGCAGGTAGTGCAGCAGCGATGCGGACGGCGTCTCGGTGCCGATGACGCTGTGCAGCTTGAGCCAGGCGTCGACCATCAACCGTTCGGTGTACATCGCGCCCTTCGGCGTCCCGGTACTGCCGGAGGTGTAGATCAGGGTCACCAGCGGGTCGGTGCCCGGCTCGGGGGTGAAGAACTCGGGCACGGGCAGCGCCTCGCCCGCCCGGATCTCCGCTTCGATGTCCGCGTAGCCCTCGTGCTCACCGTCGAAGACCACCACCCGCGGGGTCGCGGAGGACTGGCCGAGCGCCTGTTCGGCCACGCCCACCTGGTCCGCGCTCACGGCGAAGATCTTCGGTCGGGTCTCGTCGAGGATCGCGGCGATACGCGCGGCCGGGGCACCGGCCTGCAATGGCACGTTGGGAGCGCCGAGGAGGGTTGCGGCGAGGTCGGCGGTCACGAAATCCGCGCTCGTGAAGCCCAGGATGGCGACGAAGTCCCCCGGTTCCACCTCGCCGCGCCAGGCAGCCGCCAACGCGGTGACCCGCCGCCAGATCTCGGCGTAGCTCACGGTGACATAGGGACCGTCGGGTCCACCATCCCGCGTCGCGAACGCAGGGCGATCCGCAAATCGGGCGAAGACCTCCTCGATCACTCGCGGCAGGCGCTCGACCTGTGCATCGTCCCGCGTCGAATCGTCGACTCGTGATTCGTTGTTCTGTACATGCTCTGCAGACATTCGACACCTCATTTCATTAAGAATGTCTAACTAACTCTTCCTCCACTGTAGCTACTCCCGAGTAGGTCCGCACGTTCGACGCATCGCGAGTCGAACCCTGGCCCTCACGCGCCCACCGTGGTGCACTGGCCATCCGTAATCCAGCCCCGTCGACGGAAGGCCACCGTGACCTCGCCCAACCCCCTCCACCTGCACTGGTTCCTGCCCACCTACGGCGATTCGCGGAACCTCATGGCCGGGGGCCACGGGAGCTCGATGAGCGGCGACCGACCCGCGAACCTGCACTACCTCAAGCAACTGGCCCTCGCGGCGGAGGCGAACCGGTTCGAGGCGGTGCTCATCCCGACGGGGCTGTGGTGCGAGGACGCGTGGCTCACGGCCGCGCTGCTGACGGACGCGACCCAGTCGCTCAAGTTCCTCGTGGCGCTGCGCCCCGGGCTGGTCAGCCCGCTCCTCTCCGCCCAGATGGCCAGCACCCTGCAGTGGCAGTCCGGCGGCCGCGTCCTGCTCAACGTGGTCACCGGCGGCGAATCCTCGGAGCAGCGCGCCTTCGGCGACACCCTGAGCAAGGACGAGCGTTACGCCCGCTGCGGCGAGTTCCTCGACATCACCAAGCAGCTGTGGACCTCGTCCGAGCCGGTGAACGTCGCCGGGAAGTACGTCTCCGCCGAGAACGCGGTCCTCGCCCGCCGTCCCGATCCCGCGCCCCCGATCTTCTTCGGCGGGAGTTCTCCGGCCGCCGGCGATGTCGCCGCCAAGTACGCCGACACCTACCTCACCTGGGGCGAGCCGCCGGCGCAGGTGAAGAAGAAGCTGGACTGGGTGCGCGGCCTCGCCGCCGAACAGGGCCGGACGCTGAGCTACGGGATCCGCCTGCACGTGATCTCCCGCGACACCAGCGAGGAGGCCTGGGCCGAGGCCAACCGGTTGCTGAACAACCTGGACCCGGCGACGGTGCGCGCGGCGCAGGCGAACCTGGCGCGGAGCGAGTCCGAGGGGCAGCGCCTGATGCGCGAACTCCACGGCGGCGGTGCGGCTTTCGACGAGGCCGCCGACGCACGTTCGCTGCAGGTGTACCCGGGACTGTGGACCGGTGTCGGTCTGGTCCGCGGTGGTGCCGGCACCGCGCTGGTCGGCTCGCACGACGAGGTCGCCGACCTCATCGCCGAGTACGCGGCGCTCGGCCTCGACCACTTCATCCTCTCCGGATACCCGCACCTGGAGGAGGCGTACCACTTCGGCGAGGGCGTCCGCCCCCGCCTCGCGGCGCGCGGCCTGCTCGATGCCGGCGCGGCATCGTCGGAGCCGGTCCGCGGCGCCTTCCTGCCCGACCTCTCCCCCACCTCCTAGCCGTACAGAAGGACCGCACATGACCACCGAGAAGATCGCCGACGAGATCAAGTTCGCGTACTGGGTGCCCAACGTCTCCGGCGGCCTGGTGACCAGCGACATCGAGCAGCGCACCAACTGGGACTTCGAGTACAACCGCAAGCTCGCCCAGACGGCCGAGCGCGTCGGCTTCGAGTACGCCCTCTCCCAGGTGCGGTACATGGCCAGCTACGGCGCGGAGTACCAGCACGAGTCGACGTCGTTCAGCCTTGCGCTGCTCGGCGCCACCGAGAAGCTCAAGGTCATCGCGGCCGTGCATCCCGGCCTGTGGCACCCGGCGGTCCTGGCCAAGTTCGGCGCCACGGCCGACCACCTGTCGAACGGCCGCTTCGCGATCAACGTGGTCTCGGGCTGGTTCGCCGGCGAGTTCCGCGCGCTCGGCGAGCCCTGGCTCGAGCACGACGAGCGCTACCGCCGCAGCGCCGAGTTCCTCGAGGTGATCCGGAAGATCTGGACCGAGGACAACGTCGATTTCGGCGGCGACTTCTACCGCATCCGCGACTTCACGCTCAAGCCCAAGCCGCTGAACACCCCGGAGCGGCCGAATCCCGAACTGTTCCAGGGCGGCAACTCCTCCGCGGCGCGCGTGAACGGCGGCAAGTACGCCGACTGGTACTTCTCGAACGGCAAGGACTTCGACGGGGTCACCGACCAGCTCGACGACCTGCGGCGCGTCGCCCGAGAGGCCGAGCGCGAGGTCAAGTTCGGCCTCAACGGCTTCATCATCGCCCGCGACACCGAGAAGGAGGCGCGGGACACCCTGCGCGAGATCGTCGAGAAGGCTAACAAGCCCGCGGTGGAGGGATTCCGGGACGCGGTGCAGCAGGCCGGTAAGTCCACCAGCGACGGCCGCGGCATGTGGGCCGACTCGTCGTTCGAGGACCTGGTCCAGTACAACGACGGCTTCCGCACGCAGCTCATCGGCACGCCCGAGCAGGTGGCCGAGCGGATCGTCGCGTACAAGGAGCTGGGCGTCGACCTCATCCTGGGCGGCTTCCTGCACTTCCAGGAGGAGATCGAGTACTTCGGCGAGAAGGTGCTGCCGCTGGTCCGCGAGATCGAGGCGAGTCGCGCCGGGGCGCTGGTGTGACGGTCGCGCCGGTAGTCGACTCGCGGCCCGCCGCGGCTATCGACACCGCCGAGGCCGCCGCCGTCGCCGCCGCGCGCGAGCTCGCGGCGCGGTTCGCCGACGGTGCCGCCGAGCGCGACCGGCGGCGGCGCCTGCCGCACGCGGAGGTCGAGTACCTCTCCGACGCAGGGCTCTTCGCGTTGACGGTGCCGGCCCGTTTCGGCGGACCCGACCTACCGCCGTCCGTCGTGGCCGAGGTCTTCCGCACCCTCGCGACCGCCGATGGATCGCTCGCCCAGATCCCGCACAGCCACTACGTCTACCTCACCGCCCTCCGCCTCGCCGCCCCGGAGGACCTGCAGCGCAGGATCTTCGGTCAGGTGCTCGACGGCGCGCGGATCGCCAACGCGCAGTCCGAGCGCGGCGGGAGGACGGTCGCCGAGGTCGCCACGACGCTGACCCGCGCCGACGGCGGCGCACACCTGGACGGCGAGAAGTTCTACTGCACGGGATCGCCCTACGCGCACCTCCTGGCCGTCCTCGCCCGCGACGCGGACACCGGCGAGCAGGTCATCGCCTTCGTGCCCGCGGATTCCCCGGGCATCACAGTGCTCGACGACTGGAACGGCCTGGGCCAGCGCACGACCGGCAGCGGCACCGTCCGCTTCGACGACGTCGCCGTGCCGCTCGACGCGGTCCTGCCCCGCTCCCCCGCGGTGTCCGAACCCACCGGCTACGGCGCCTTCGCGCAGCTGCTGCACGTGGCGATCGACGCCGGCATCGCCCGCGGCGCGCTCGAGGCCGCGGCCGACTTCGTCCGCACGCGATCCCGGCCCTGGTTCGAGGCCGGCGTCGAGCGAGGGCAGGACGATCCGCTCGTGGTCCAGCGCTTCAGGGAGCTGACGGTAGCGGTGCGCGCCGCCGAGGCCGCGCTCGCCGTCGCCGGCGCGGCCGTGGACGACGCCTTCGCAGCCCCCGGTCCGGACACCGCGGCCGAGGCCTCCCTCGCCGTCGCCACCGCGAAAGTGCTCGCCGACCGAGCGGCGACCGAGGTTCCCTCCGCGCTGTTCGAGGTCAGCGGTACCCGCAGCGCCGCGGGCGATGCTGGTCTCGACCGGTACTGGCGCGATGCGCGCACGCACACCCTGCACGACCCGGTGCGCTACAAGGTCCACCATCTGGGCCGGTTCACGCTGAACGAGGAGCGCCCGCCGCTGCACGGCGTCGTCTGACGCCCCCGATTCGTGCACCCCCACCGCCACCCTCCCACCCGGCTCGTCCCGTTCCCACCCATTCGCCCGGCATTGCGGTGGGCGTCGAACGAATCGGGGGGAATGCTCGCGGCGTCCGCCGAGAAGCGATTCGGACCATAGTCCGGTTATCGGTGTACGATGGCATCCATGACGATTCCCGAGTTCGGTGTGGATACATTCGGCGGCGTCACCAAGGACGCGCACGGCGAGCCCCTGCCGCATCCGCAGGTGATCCGCGACCTCGTCGAGGAAGCAGTCACCGCGGACCGGGTGGGCTTGGACTTCTTCGGCGTCGGCGAGCACCACCGGGCGGACTTCGCCGTCTCGAGTCCGGAGATGGTGCTCGCGGCGGTCGCCGCCCGCACGGAGACCATCCGCCTCGGCTCGACGGTCACGGTGCTGAGCTCGGACGATCCGGTGCGCGTCTACGAGCGCTTCGCGACGCTCGACGCCGTGTCGAACGGCCGCGCCGAGATCGTCGCGGGTCGCGGCTCGTTCACCGAGTCCTTCCCCCTGTTCGGCTACGACCTGCAGGACTACGAGGTGCTCTTCGAGGAGAAGCTGGAGCTGCTCGCCGCACTCCTCACCGAGGAGCCCGTCACCTGGTCGGGCAGCACCCGCGCCCCGCTGTCCGAGCAGCGCGTGTACCCGACCACGGCGGACGGCATCCGCGCCTGGGTGGGCGTCGGCGGCAGCCCCGAGTCCGTGGTCCGCACGGCCCGTTACGGATTCGGCCTCTTCCTCGCGATCATCGGCGGGCCGGCGGACCGGTTCGTGGCGTACACCGACCTGTTCGCCCGTGCACTCGACGAGTTCGGCCTCCCCCGCAGGCCGATCGCCGTGCACTCGCCGGGCCTGGTCGCGGAATCCGACGAGCGGGCCATGGAACTCGTCTTCGACGGCTGGATGCGGATGCGCCGCCGCATGGTCACCGAGCGCGGCTGGCCGCCGCCCGCGGTGGGCGATTTCGAGCGCGAAGTCGAGACGGGCTCGCTGTACATCGGCTCGCCGGAGACGGTGGCCCGTCGGATCGCCGCCACGATCCGCACTCTGCGCGTGGACCGCTTCGACCTCAAGTACGACCAGCCGGTGACCCACGCCGACCTGGTGGAGTCGATCTCGCTCTACGGCGAGCAGGTCGTTCCGATGGTCAAGGAAATGCTCAGCGACTGACGCCGCTGGTCAGCCTGTAACACCGAGCCGCTGCGCGGCCAGGGAGGCACCGGCACCGTCAAGCCCGGACAGCCCGGCGGGCCTGCCGGAGAGCACCAGCAGCAGGTCGGCGATCGGCCCGCGCACCTCGGGTCCGTCACCAGCCGACCAATCGACGTCGGTGGCGGCGAACCGCAGCCCCGCGAACCGCTTCCGCGCGCCGAACAGGTAGCCGACACGCCAGATCCGCTCGGCCCCCTGCGCCGCCGCAGCCGTATCCACCAGCATCTCCACGCCGAGCGGGCGCGCGATGTCCTGAGCGTGGATCTGGGTGTCGAACAGGATGTTGCGCCAGTTCGTCATTCGCGGCAGGGCCGTATTGTCAGCCTCCTCCCGCAGCATCACGGCCGACCGAGTGCCGTACTCGGCGGCCGCCTCCCGGGAGAGCAGGTCGATCATGCCGTGCAGCCGCCCGCGGGCGCGAACCGCCGCTGAGACCATCGCGCCGACGGGGGCCGGCCGGGGCACCGCCGCGAGATGACCCGCGACGTCGTTCACCGTCCAGCCCGCGCACAGCGACGGCGCGGACCACTGCTCCGGGGCGAGCCCGTCGAGGACGTCCGCGATGGCGATGCCCTGCGCCGCGATCACCCGCCAGGCCTGCTGCTCGTCCATGGCGACCTCCAATTTGATCAGCTTCTCTGACCAATATTAGTCAGCCTCTTGTACTGTTTCAAGAGTGGAGATCGGAACCGGGGTGCTGCTCTTCGTCGCCTATCGCGCGATGGAGAATCGCGCGATGACCGCCGCGAGGGACGCCGGCTACACCGACATCACGCTCGCCCAAGCGCGGATCGGTCAGCGCATCGGCCCCGGCGGCACCCGGCTCACGGACCTCGCAGAGCAGGCGCAGGTGACCAAGCAGACCGCGGGATTCCTCGTCGACCAGCTTGAACGCGCCGGCTACGTCGAGCGCGTCCCCGACCCCGCCGACGGCCGCGCCCGGCTCATCCGCCTCTCCCCCCGCGGCGTGGACGTGGCCGCCGTCGCCAACGCCGAGGTGGCCCGGGTCGAGCGGGAATGGGAGGACCACCTCGGCGCCGACGCCTATCGCGACATGCGCGCCGCGCTGCTCGAACTGCGCGAGATCACCGACCCGTATCGCTGAAAACGATCTTCGCGCCGGCCGGCGCGGCCTCGATCATGCGCAGCCGCGCGAGCGCCGGTGACGCGTCGAGCATGCGCCCGGCGTTGGCGAGCGCGCGGAGCGCGGCCGTCTCGGAGCGGGCCTCCTCGAGCCGCGCGGCACCGCGCGCCTTGGCGGTTATCAGGTCGACCGCCGCACGACGGATCTCCGGCGGCAGGACTATGTCCTTGACGACGACCGCGAGCACCTCCACGCCCACCGCCTCAGCCGCCGTGTTCACGGCCGCACGGAGCGCCTCGCCGTCGACGGCGTCGGTCCGGCGAACCAGGTCGTCGACGCCGATGCCGCCCAAAGACTCCCGCAGCGCGATCTGCGCGGCGAGGTAGACCAGGGCGTCCGGATCGGCGGCGCGTTCGAGATATGCGGCGGGGTCGCTCACCCGCACACGCAGCGTCGCCGACACCCGGACGGGCACCGATTCCGCAGTCACGATCTCCTGCGGCGCAACGGCGATCATCCGCTCGGTGACGACGACCGGAACGACGGAATGCGCCCGGCGCATCCGGTGGGAACCGGGTGCGAGCACACGGACGGCGACACCGTCGCGGTACTCGACGGCCCGACGGCCGACCGGCACCACGATGCGGCGGCCGCGGACGATGGTCATGACGGACACGGCACTCTCCTCTCGTGGGTGGCCCGAGGGCCTGTGGGTGGTGCACCGCACCGCCGGGTGTGCGGCGACGGCGGGATGTCCCGGGTAATGGCCGGGGCATCGCAGGGCCGGCGCCGCCCGCGCTCCCGGCGGGTCGGCGTGCGGGGGACTCGAACCCCCTGGGCCCGGAAGGGCCGTGCCACTGGACGGTTCTGCCGGTTCGAACGCGCGGAACCGGTGGGCGGTATCCCGCTCCGGCCGCTCCCCGATCAGTGCCGGGTCCACCATGGCAGCCGTGGGTGGCGGATCGCAAAGTATTTTCGCCGTGGGCGGACTCGACGCAGCGGCGCAGTCGCGGAACCGCACATATCCTGGTCGGGTGCCCCCACCTCGCGCTCTGCGCAGCGCCGCGAAGCGGCCCCTCGTCACCGGTGCGGCGCTGGCCGCCGTCGTGATCATCCTCGCCGCGTTCGCCGCCTGCGGGCTGGGTGGGACGAGCGCGCCGTCGTACCAGCGCACCGATCAGCAGATCGACGGGGCGGGGGTCAGCCTGGACACCTCCTTCTTCCGGCCCGACGGTGGCGGCCCCTTCCCGGCGGTGCTCCTCGCGCACGGCTTCGGCGGTTCCAAGGAGGACGTACGCGATGAGGCCGAGCAGCTGGCCGGCCGCGGCTACGCGGTACTGACGTACACGGCACGGGGGTTCGGGAAGTCGACGGGGCTCGTCGGCCTGGACGCGCCGGACGCGGAGGTCGCCGACGCGCGCAGGCTCGTCGACTGGCTCGCCGGCCGCTCGGACGTGCAACAGGACCGGCCGGGCGATCCGCGCGTCGGTGTGGCCGGCGGCAGCTACGGCGGCGCCCTCGCGCTCCTGCTCGCCGGGCACGACAAGCGCGTCGACGCCATCGCCCCGCGCATCACCTACTGGGACCTGCAGCAGGCTCTCTTCCCCGGCGGGGTCTACAAGAAGCAGTGGGCGGGAATCCTGTTCACGATGGGCGGCGGCTGCGCGAAGTTCGAGCCGGCGGTGTGCGAGATGTACACCCGGATCGCGCAGGGCGGCGCCCTCACCGACGGCGATCGCGCGCTGCTCGCCGCGCGCAGCCCCGCATCCGTGGGCGCCGAGATCCGCGTCCCCACCTACCTCGCGCAGGGCGAGCTGGATTCGCTCTTCCCGCTCGAGCACGCCGACGAGGCCGCCCGGCGCATCGCCGCCAACGGCGCCCCGGTGGCGGTGGACTGGATCGCGGGCGGACACGACGCCGGCAGCGCGGAGGACGCCAGGGTGAACGCCCGCACCGTCGACTGGTTCGACCGCTACCTCAAGAACGTCGACGCGCCGGCGGTCCCGGCCTTCCAGGTCTCGCGGTCCGGCGGCATCGACCGCGAGACCGGCGAGCGCACCGTCCGTGCGTCGAGCACCGACGCCTACCCGGGACTCGGCGGGATCATCACGCGCACCGTCGCACTGCCGGGCTCCCCGCAGCGGGCCGAGAACCCGCCGGGGGGCGCTCCCCCGTCTATCTCCAGCGTCCCGGGCCTCGGCGCCCTGGCCTCGTCGGCGGCGGCGCTCGGCTCCGGGGGCCTGTCCCGCGACCTGCCCTCGCAGGCCGCCGTCGTCGACTCCGCGCCGCTCGCGGGCCCCGTTACCGTCACCGGCGGTCCGACGGTGACGATCAAGGTCGACTCCACCGCGCCGGAGGCGGTGCTCTTCGCGAAGCTCTACGACGTGGGTCCGGAGGGCACGCAGATCCTGCCGCAGCAGTTGGCCGCCCCGATCCGCATCCCCCTGGCCGGCGGCACCGCCACCACCACGATCCGGCTGCCCGTCATCGACCACGAGTTCGCCGCGGGACACCGCCTGCGGCTCGCCCTCGCCACCACCGACCTCGCGTATCTCTCCCCCGACGCGCCCGCGACGCACACCATCACCGTCACCGGCCCGCTCACGCTGCCGGAGGTACCGGCCCTCAAGACCGCGCCGGCTCCGCTGCCCACGTGGGTGTGGGTGGCGCCGCTCGGCGCGCTGGTGATCGCCGCCGCGCTGCTCCTCGTGCGCCGCCCGTGGCCCGCGCCGCCCGCCGACCCGGACTTGGCCGACGTCGCGCTGCAGGTGACGGGCCTGTCCAAGAAGTACGCGGGCGGCGACGGCTACAGCGTGCGGGATGTGACCTTCCGCGTCGACCGCGGCCAGGTCCTGGGCCTGCTCGGGCCGAACGGTGCCGGCAAGACCACCACCCTGCGGATGCTGATGGGCCTCATCACACCCGACGAGGGCGAGATCCGGGTCTTCGGCCATGCCATCCGGCCCGGCGCGCCGGTGCTCTCCCGAGTCGGCGCCTTCGTCGAGGGCGCAGGCTTCCTGCCGCACCTGTCCGGCCGCGCCAACCTGGACCTGTACTGGCGCGCCACGGGCCGACCCGCCGACGAGGCGCATCTCGAGGAGGCGCTCGCGATCGCCGACCTCGGCAGCGCGCTGGAGCGCCCCGTCCGCACCTATTCGCAGGGCATGCGGCAGCGGCTCGCCATCGCGCAGGCCATGCTGGGGCTGCCGGACGTGCTGGTGCTCGACGAGCCGACCAACGGTCTGGACCCCTCGCAGATCCGGGAGATGCGGGACGCGATCGTCCGCTACGGCGCCACGGGCCGCACCGTCATCGTCTCCAGCCACCTGCTCGCCGAGGTCGAGCAGACCTGCACGCACGTCGTCGTGCTGCGGCGCGGCGAACTCATCGCGGCGGGCACCGTCGACGAGATCGTGCAGAGCGGCGAGCACGGCGGTCCCCGCAGCCTCGAAGACGCATTCCTCCAGCTGACGGGAGACGAGGCATGACAGCGACGACCCCCTCGGTGACGGCGCGGGACGGCGCCGCACCCGGCTACGGGCCCGGCCGGACCCTCACGGTCCGCGTGGAGCTCGCGCGGCAACTGCGCCGCCGACGCACCCTGGTGATGGCCGCTCTGCTCGCGTCCCTGCCGATCGTGCTCATCGTGGCGCTCGCCGTCGGCACCGACGACGGGGGCCGCGGCAGCGGCCGGCCGTCGATGTTCGACGTCGCGACGGCGTCGGGCCTGAATCTCACGGCCACCGTACTCATCGCGGGCACCGGCTTTCTCCTGGTGATCCCCGTGGCGCTGTACTTCGGCGACGCGGTGGCCTCCGAGGCCGACTGGTCCTCGCTGCGCTACCTCCTCGCCGCGCCGGTTCCGCGGACCCGACTCCTCGCGACCAAGGCGATCGTCGCGCTGATCCTGTCCGTCGCGTCGGTGGCGCTGCTGGTCGCCGTCGCGCTGGTCGCGGGCACCCTCGCGTACGGCTGGGGGCCGCTGCAGACCCCGGCGAACTCGGCGATCCCCGCCTGGGAGGCGTTGTGGCGGCTGCTGCTCGCGGCGGGTTTCATCATCGTCTCCGAGCTGGCCACCGCCGGGCTCGCGCTCTGGCTCTCCACCCGCACCGATGCGCCCCTTGCGGCTGTCGGCGGGGCCGTGGGCCTCACCGTGATCGGCAGCGTCCTGGACCAGGTGACCGCGCTCGGCGGCCTGCGCGCCGCGCTCCCCGCGCACTGGCAGTACGCCTGGACCGATCTCCTCCAGCCGAGCATCGAGTGGGCCGCGATGATCCAGGGCGTATCCCTGTCCGTGAGCATCGCCGTCGTCTTCGTCGCCCTCGCCGTGCGCAGCTTCCGCACGAAGGACATCGTCAGCTGACGAGGTACGGGATCGACGCTGGACAGCCACATGCGGGCACATTTGTCATTATGGGGAGTTTCTTACAGATAGCCGCCTCAATCGGGTCGCATATTTTTCCCTCGACGGCGTGTTCGACGGACAGCAGGAGGTGAGCGGTGGCCTATCGCACACTCAAGTCCGTGTTCCATCAGCGCGACACCGCCGGGGCCGACGCCGAGAAGGCGTCACGCCGCGCATCGCCCAGCGCACTCGAGTGGGAGTTCCGGATCGGCGATCACGAGTTGTTCTGCCTGACCACGCCGCGCATCATGGCGCTGGCCGAGCGGATCATGTCGCTCGACACAGGAGCTGGAGACACCTGGTCCGACCTACCCCCGATCGCTCGGAGTCACTACTTCTCCTCGAGGATCATCGAGGAGATTCAGGCCACCAACGATATCGAGAACGTGAACTCGACGCGTCGCGAAATCGCCGATGCGCTGCAGTCGTTGCAAGACGAGCCAGCAGGCGACCGCCGCTTCCGCGAGATGGTTCGGCTGTACGCCGCACTCGGCGATCGCGCAGTATCCGCGCCGAAAACTCTCGACGACGTACGCAGCCTCTACGACGCTGTCATGAGTGGCGAAGTCGATCCGAGCAACGCACCAGACGGCACGCGATTCCGCGCGGGCAGCGTCCGAATAACATCGGGCGAGAAGGTGGTCCACACGGGATTCGCGCCCGAGAGCGCGATCGACGCCGGACTGACCGTCATGCTCGCGGGACGGAGGGACGACGAAGTTCCCCACCTCATCCGTACGGCCGTCGCCCACCTGATCTTCGAGGTCGTCCATCCGTTCTACGACGGAAACGGCCGAACCGGCCGTTTCCTCCTGGCCCTCGACCTCGCCGAGCGACTGTCCCCCATCTCGTGGTTCTCACTGTCCGCAACCATTTTCGAGAACCGCGACCGGTACTACCGCGCTTTCACCGACCTCGAACACCCACTCAACCGCGCCGACGCCACGCCGTTCATCGAGACCATGCTGGAGATCATCGCGGAGGCACTTCACCGGCTCGCGGTCGATCTCGCCGAACGGCGGACAGCTCTCGACAGGCTCATCGAGGCCATCAACGACGTCGCGCCGGTCGGAGTCCCCGTCGACGACGACTACCGAGGCATTCTGTACGCACTCGGCCAGGCCACCCTCTTCGGCTACACCAGCACCTTGACACTCGATGAGCTCACGGACGCCGGGCCCCGATCCAAGCGCACCGTCCGAACCAAGACTCAAGCCCTCGTCGAGGCGGACCTGGTCGAGACCACGTCCCGCAAACCGCTGCGATTCCGCCTCACCCGAGCGGGCCGGGAGCTGTGCGCGATCGCCGAATGACGACCCCGCGCGTTGCCGGCCCTGTCCCTGCGTTCAGTCGTCGGCGATCAGGCGAAGATGCGGGCGAGGAAGGGCGTCGAATCCTTCATCGACTCGAGCACGGCCCCACTGTGGTCGGCGTTCGGGTACTCGTGCAGCTCGACCTGCGCGCCGCTCTTCTTCAGGGCGGCGGCGAGGGCGATCGAGGACTGCACCGGGACGTCGGTGTCCTTCAGTCCCACACCCAGGAAGACCGGCCGGTCGTACCCCGAGGTGGGCGTTCCCATGTACCGGTCGAGGGCGGCGCTCGCACCGGGGACGGTCGAGATCTTCGCGCTGACGAAATCGGTCGGCTTCTGCCCCGCGAGGGTGCGGCTCAGTTGCGTGTAGCACTGGACCTCCGCCTTCGCGACGGCCTGCTTGCCGCTCGGGGTGAGCACCGAGTCGACGTCGACACTCGGGTTCGCCTCGCGGAACCCGGCCAGGATGTAGGCGGTGTACGACGTGGCCGCGGCGCTGAGACCGCCCGGCAGATTCGAGCCCGGCCCGAAGCTCTTGACGACCTCCTCGATCTTGAACGGCGTGCCCGTGGCGACGACGCCGCGGTAGTCAAGGCCGCTACCGGCACTGAACTGGGTGGCCCAGCGCGCGCTGTTGACGGCGGCGCCACCGCCCTGGGACTGGCCGACGATGGCCCACTTCCGGGAGAGGTTCAGCGAACGGTCGGCGTGCGCCGCCACCACCGAATCGACCACGTTGTGCGCGGTCGAGACGCTGTTGAGGTAGCTCATCAGGCCGGGCGTGCCGAGTCCGGCGTAGTCGGACGCGACGATCGCATAGCCCTGCGACAGCCAGTGCCCCAGGTACTGCTTGTCCCGCTCGGACCGGGGATTCGCCGAGGGCGCGCAGTCGTCGCCCAGGCCGACGGTGCCGTGGGCCCACGCGATCACCGGCCAGCCGCCCGCCGGCGCGGTTCCCTGCGGCAGGAAGATCGCCCCGGTGCTGGTCGCCGCCCTGCCGTGCTGGTCGGTGGTCGAGTACAGCACGCGCTTGGCGGTACCGGCGCCGGGGAGGGAGAGCGCCGGATCGAGCGTCACGGACCGGATCTGCTGACCGCTCTTACCCGGGATCGGCCCGGCGTAGTTCACGGCGTCCAGACCGGACCAGTCGGGGGCGGCGACGGCGGGTGCCGCGACCAGGCCTACTCCCAGCAGAGCGGTGATTCCAGCGAGCGCGAGCCGAGTGCTTTTCATGGCTATGGACTCTAGCCCCACCGTCGGCGTACCACCCGGCAAGTCCGACATCCACCCGAGTCCTGAGGCGACCGGCGACATCGACGCGCCGTCAACTGAGCGTGTAGCGCTGGCGGGGGCGGCCGGTGGTCCCGTACTGCAGGGCCATCACCAGCGTGCCCTCGCGCACGAGTTCGGCGAGGTAGCGGCGCGCGGTGGCGGGTGAGATGCCGACCTCCGCGGCGATCTCGTCGGCGAGCATCGGCTCGCCGGACGCGCGCAGCGCCTCGACGATCCGCCGTTCGGTGACCGACCCGCCCTCGTCGCGGCGCGGGGCCGGGCGCTCGCTCCGCAGCACGGAGGTGGCGGCGTCGACCTGCTCCTGGGTGACCTCGGCGGCGCCGAGGATCCGCCGGTACGCGGTGTACGCGCCCAGCCGGCGGGCGAGCTCGGCGGTCGGGAAGGGCTTGATCAGGAATTGGAGCGCACCCGCGGCGAGACCCGCGCGCACGCTGGCGGCATCGTCGGCGGCGCCGAGGATGAAGGCATCGCACCGCATCTCGCGCACGAGGTCGATGCCGGAACCGTCGGGCAGGTAGACGTCGACGAGCGCCAGGTCGATCCGCTCGCGGGCGAGGAGCGCCCGCGCCTCGGCCAGCGTCCGCGCCGACCCGGCCGTGCGGAGGCCGACCATCGCGTCCACGATCTTCGCGTGCAGCGCCGCGACGCGGAAGTCGTCGTCCACCACCAGGATCCGCAGGTCTTCAGGCATCGTCGCGCACTCCCTCCGGGACGGTCGCCATCACCGTCGTGGGCTCGCCGCCCCGTCCGCACGCCACGACCACGACGTCTCCCCCGTGCCCTCGGGCGACCTGCCGGGCGATGACCAGCCCGAGGCCTCTGCCCCCGGGCACGGTCGGATCGGTGCGGGTGGTCACGCCCTCGACGAACGGATCCGCGACGGAGAAGCCGGGACCGGAGTCGACGACGATGATCGCCAGATCGTCACCGTCGCGCAGGACGTCGAGTTCCACCTCCCGCGGCTCCGGGCCGTCCGCGGCGGCGTCGATCGCGTTGTCGAGGAGGTTGCCCACGAGGGTGGTGGTGTCCACCGGGTGCTCGAGCACCCCGACGAAAGAGGTGTCCTCACCCACGCGCAGCACGACACCCCGTTCGCGGGCGCGGGCGGCCTTGGCGGCGACGAAGGCCGTGAGGTGCGGTTCGTCGAGGAGGTCGAGGCCGGGAACCGGCAGCACGCCGGTGCGGCCGGCGATCTCGTCGAGGTAGGTGACGGCCTCGTCGGTGCGGCCGTCGCGCAGGAGCCCGGCCACGACGTGCACCCGGTTGGCGGACTCGTGCCGCTGCGCGCGCAGGGCCGCGCTCATGGCCTGCACGGAGTCGAGTTCTCGGGTCAGCGCCTCGACGTCGGTGCGGTCGACGGCGGTCAGCACGGTGCCGAGATCGGTGTCGCCGCGGTGCACCCGCCGCGAGGCCACCAGCACGACCCGCTCGTTCACCGCGGCGGCGACGGGCACCTCGGTGGGCGTCTCCACGACGGTGGCGACCCGCCCCGTCAGCCCGAGGTCCGCGAGCGGCGTACCCACGTCGGCGGTGACGCCGAGGAGTTCCCGCGCGCGGTCGTTGATGACGCGCACCACGCCCCCGGCGTCGATCGCGATCACTCCCTCGGAGCCCGAGTGCAGGACGGCGTTCTGCTCCCGGATCAGCTCCGCCATCTCCTCCGGCTCGAGCCCCAGCGTGAGGCGCCGCCACCGTCGGGCCAGGAGCGCGGAGCCGACGATCCCGACGGCGAGAGCGAGCGCGGCCAGGGCGGCCAGGAGCAGCACGGTCCGGCGCGCGGCCGCGGCGACCGTCTCCGTGGAGATCCCGACGGAGACCAGTCCGACGACGGTGCCGTGGTCGTCGAGCAGGGGCGCCTTCGCGCGGACGGAGTCCCCGAGGGTGCCGCGCTGCTGCGTCACCTCGACGTCGCCGCTCAGGGCGGTCGACGGGTCGGTGCTCAGCGGGAGCCCGAGCTGCGTCGCGTCGGGATGGGCGATGCGGTAGCCGGCATCGTCGGCGATCACCACGAAGAGAACGCCGGTCCGCTCGGTGATCTCCGTCGCCTGTCGCTGCAGGGGCCCGGCGGCGAGTTCCCCTTGGGTGGCGGGCCGGCCCGCGCGGCGCGCCGCCGACTGCGCGGTGGCCCCGGCGCGGACCTCCGCGTCGGAGGCGACCGTCTCGGCGATCGCCTTCGCCCGGTGCCCGTACTCGGTGCGGGTCTCGGTGTCCACGCGATGCACGACGATGCCGAACCCGGCGGCGAGGCTGAGGATGATGATCACCACCTGGAACAGGAGGATCTGCGTGCGCAGCCGCATGCCGGGCATCGTCCGAGCCTAGGTCATGTGTGACGCCGTGCGGCTCGGATCCGGAACGTTCTCTCCCGGCGGCTACCGTGGCAGCATGCACGACGGAATCTCGCCCATCGTGGTCCCCGCCGGTCCGTGGCCGGATCAGCACCGAGCGATGTGGGATCTGTTGGTCCCGCCCGCCGGCAACGCGGAGACGATCCAGGGAGAGGTGATCCGCCTCACGGGTCGTCTGGCGCGGGAGATCCTCGACAACGGCGGACTCAATTGGGATGCCGATTTCCAGGCCATGCTCGCCGCAGTGCCCGAGTATCTCGCGCAGGGAAACCCACTGTCCGCCAACGATCTCGACGAGGCCCGGCGGCTCGTGCGTGTGCTGATGGCGGGCTCCGGTGAGAAGTCGCAGGTGTACCCGCTGAGCGAGTTCGCCGTCGCCTGGGTGTGCGCCAACCCCCGCCCGGTACCCCTGCCGGAGCCTGCGTACAGGCGTTAGCGGCCGGGCTCGTCAACCGAAGGTGAACGAGTAGGCCGTCAGGCCCGGACTGAGGCCGACGGTGACCGTCCCGGTCCCGGAGTCCGGACGGTCGACGACGGTGCGGATGTCCGGCGGGCCGTCGACCCGGATCGTGCGGGTGGCCCCGCCCTCGGTCACGGTGAGCGTGCCCGTGCCGCCGACGTCGAGGTAGACCCGCTGCGCCGTGTAGGCGAGCGTGAGCGCGGCCCGCTCGCCCGCGCGGATGTCCTCGGCGCCGACGGTCCAGGTCCCGTCGAGGGCGAACCTGTTGGGCTGCACGGTATCCGGTCGACTGAACACGCGCGTGCCGGGTTCGTAGCCGCCAGGGCCATCGTAGCCCTGCTGCTTCTCTGCACCGAGGTAGAGCTCGGGCGTCCGGTCCTTGTTGCGGGGCGTGGCGTCGGGGACGTCGGTCGCGGGCGGCAGGGTCGCGCCCGGGTGCGCGGCGAGCAGGAGCGAGCGGATCGCGGTCTCCGTCCTGTCGTAGTGCCCCTCGCCGAGGGTCACCAGCCGGACGGTGCCCGTGGCGTCGACGAGGTAGCCCGCCGGCCAGGCCACGTTGCGGTACGCGGCCCAGGTCGCGGACCGGTTGTCGACGGCGATCGGGAAGGTCAGGCCGAGCTTGCGCGCCCCGGCGATGACGTTGTCCGTGTCGTGCTCGAAGGCGTACTCCGGGGTGTGCACCCCGATGACCTCGAAACCGAGGTCGCGGTAGTTCTTCCACCAGGCCTCGGCGTGCGGCAGCTCGCGCTGGCAGTTGATGCACGAGTAGGCCCAGAAGTCGATGAGGACGACGGTGCCGCGCAGCCCTGCCATCGTGCGGGGCGCGGATCCGAGCCACGGCCCCACCCCCGTGAACTCCGGCGCGCGGCCGCAGTCGGCGAGCTGCGCCGACCCCGTGAAGGCCGCCTGCTGACACTGCTGCAGCGATCCCGTGCCCGCGACCAGCGGTGCGGCGGCTCCCAGCCGGTCGCCGACGGCCTGCGTGTAGTCGGGCACGCGGCGCTGGATCACGTCGGTGACGCCCAGCGCGAGGCCGACGGCGAGAGCGATCACGAGCACGCCGCCGACCGCCCGGACGGTCCGCTGCCGCTTCTGCAGCGCGCGGACCCGGTCGGCGAGACGGTGCCCGGTCAGGGCGATGGCGAGGAGCGGGATCGCGGTCCCGACGGCGAAGGACGCCGTGAGGAGCAGCGTGCGCGGGCCGATCGCATCGCTCGCCCCGGCCAGCGCGATCGCCGCCAGAACCGGCCCGGCGCAGGGCACGTAGACGGCGCCGAGCGCCACACCGAGCGCGAACCCGCCCGCGGCACCGTCGCCCTTGAATCCCGGAACGCGCTGCGGGATCAGGGCGAAGGGCCGTTCGATGAGGCTCTCGAGCGGCGGGTACAGCATGGCCGCGCCCAGCAGGAGCAGCGCGCCGATCCCGACCCAGCGGATCAGCCCGGTGGGCAGGTGCAGAAGCGACAGGACGACGGTGCCGAAGAGCGTGAACAGCGAGAAGCTCAGCACCAGGCCGGCCACCACGGCGACCGGCCGGGCACGGGAGGTCCGGGCACCGTCGGTCCCCGTCCCGGCGCTGCCGAGCAGAACGACCGGGAGCACCGGGAGCACGCAGGGCGAGACCCCTGCCAGAGCGCCGCCGACCAGCCCGACCAGCGGCAGGGCCAGATCGGTCACGTCACCAGGTGGTCCCGTTCATCCCGGGGATCACGCAGTGACCCCACTTGTCGACGCGGCCGATGATCATCATGTCGTAGCCCGTGCACGAGGAGTTGATCGTCGCGCACGTGTGGATCGTGGTGATCACCTTGTTCTCGGCGGGCTTGCCGCAACTGGATCCGACCGGAGGGGGCGGCGGCGCGGGGTCCGCCAGCGCCGTACCGCCACTGCCGAACAGGGCGACCGCGCACGCCGCGACCGCGAAGATTCTCGTTGTCCGCTTCATCCGAGCACCTCCTGCCGATGCCCCCACGTCCTTGATGATCGTAACGCCGTCCGCGGCGCGGGCGACACCCCTTATCGACCGATTTTTGCAGGTCAGATGTCGTACGCGTACACGCTGATTCACACTCGTCGGGACTGTGTCGAGTCTCACCCACACCCAGCACCGCGATTCCACGTATTCTATTACTCACGCTAAATAGATGCGCCTTTCGCAATCTACTGAGCACGAACGAGGTTTCGTCCACTCACCCACTCGACGAGAGAAGCTCACATGCCGAATACGTCAAAAACACGTCCGGAGCAGGGACGCGTCTGCAACCTGCTGCCCACCCCCGGGGAAAGCACCGAAACCGACTGGCGCTTCGCCGATGCGCTCGGAGCCGGAACCCTCGCGGCTCCCGCTGCGCTGCCCGCCAACGTCGACCTGCGGGAGCCCTGGTGGAGCGTTGGCGATCAGGCCGATACCGGGTCCTGTGTCGGCTGGGCCTCGACCGATGGAGTGGCGCGCTACATGTTCGTCAGTGCGAACCGGTTGCCGCAGGCGACCCGGCTCTCACCCCGCTTCACCTGGATGGCGTCGAAGGAGACCGACCAGATCACGTCGCGGCCCTCAACCATGATCGAGAGTGCGGGCACGACGTTGAAGGCAGCGGCCGACATCCTCCGCAATTACGGCGCGGTCCCGGAAACACTGCTTCCGTTCAAGGTCGATACGACGATGTACACGGGCAACGAGAACGTCTTCTACGCAACTGCCGCGACGCGCAAGATCACCGCTTATTTCAATCTACGACGCAACCTCGATAATTGGCGGGTCTGGCTCGCCCAACACGGGCCTATCCTCGTCGGCCTCAACGTCGATGCGACGTGGGACAACGCAACCGCGACCGGCGGCACCTTGGACACGTTCAAGCCCGACACGGTGCGCGGCGGCCACGCGGTGGCCGTGGTCGGTTACACCGCGGACAGGCGGTTCATCCTGCGTAACAGCTGGGGCACCGGCTGGGGGGACAAAGGCTTCGGCTATGCCAGCGAGGCCTACATCAATGCGGGTTTCTACGACGAGAGCTACGGAGTGACACTCTGACAGAGGCGAACGCGACGCCCCGCACGTTGCCGACGGCCACGCCCCGGGCAGCGAAACGCCAGTAGCATTCCGCACAGACGACGATGACGATAGCCCTGACCGAGCGCGACAACGGTGGCCGTGTCGATGCCCATGTCGGCGACACGATCGAGTTGCGCCTGCCCGAAAACGCTGCCGCCGGCTATCGGTGGGCCCCCGACGACCTCGAACCGCGCCTGTTCGAGGCGGCCGAGACCGGAGCCGACTATCCGAACGACGGGTCCGGATCAGGCGGGATGGCGTACTTCACCATCACCGTCCGTGCCCCGGGAACCGCCCCTCTGCGATTCAAATACTGGCGGCACTGGGAGGGCGAAGAGGGCGTTCTGAAACGCTTCGCCGTCGAGGTCGAGGCGAGACCACGCTCGTGACCTCACGTCGGGTCCCTGGCGCCCCCGGCAGGAATCGAACCTGCGACCTAGAGATTAGAAGGCTCTTGCTCTATCCAACTGAGCTACGGAGGCATGGCCCAGTCATCGTAGCCGAGCCGGATCCCGTCGCCGTAGCCCAACGGCGCGAGGACGGTCGCGGCCGCACGACGGCCGGGTCGATGCTGTAGCGATCCGCCGCGTCCATCGGTCTACCCCTTCCGCCGTGCCAGCCAGGTGTCGTTGGCGGTGATCGCGACCTCCTCGACCGCAAGAGGGTTCCCGGATCCCGCGTACGGGGCTACGGTCACCGGGCGCCCCGAGCGCTCCTCGACCACGTTGAGCGGGCCGCCGCTGTGCTGAAGGTACTTGTCGCCCCACTGCATCAGCGATAGGACCACCGGAAACAGGTCGCGCCCCATCTCGGTCAGGACGTACTCGTGCCGCGTCCGCTGCCCGGGCTCCCGGTAGGGGCGCTTGACCAGAACGCCCACATCGCACATCTGCTTGAGCCGCTTCGCAGCCACCGCATCGGTGATCCCCACGCGACGGGCGAAGTCCTCGAACCTGGTCGTTCCGTAGAAGGCCTCACGCAACAGCAGCATGACGGTGCGCGAGCCGACGACCTCCATGGCCTTACCGATCGAACATTCATCGGCGCGCCAGGCGGACCGATCGGCCAGCCCACCTTCGAGTGTGACGGACATTCCCCCATGGTACGCGCCTGGCTTGTGTCCCGCATAGCCAGAGGACTAGCCTCTGACTATGGCAATACATAGTCAGATGGCGAACCCTCCACAGCGCCTCGATACCGAGCCGATCCGCACCTTCATCACCCGGGCCGGGCGAGGTACGGCGGACGCGCCGGAACACCTCTGGGGCTTCGGCGGCCTGCACGGCGGCCTGATCCTCGCCTCCATGGCAGCCGCAGCGAGCGGCACCGTCGTCGATCCGGCCGGTGAGCGGCCCCTGGCCCTGCGGTCCCTCTCGGCCCAGTTCCATCGACCGATCCGTGAGGCGTTCGCACTCACCACGCAGCGGGTCGCCGCGAGCGGCAGTCACGCGTCCGCCGCGATTCGCGCCGAGACGACCGGCGACCGCATCACCGCCGCCACCGCGACCGCCGTCTTCGGCAGGGACCGCGGGCTACCGGGCCCGCTCCTGGCGCCCCGGATGCCGGAGGTCGCCGCACCGTCGGACTGCGCCCCGGTGGACGTTCCAGCGGGCTTCGCCCCGTTCGCTCGGCACGCCGAGATCCGCAACGCCGGGGGCCCACTCCCCTTCGGCGGAGGGAACCTCGCCGAACTCACGGCCTGGGTGCGCACCGCGAGCGACCTCCCGCCCGACGCCTTCACGCTGGTCTTCCTCACCGACGTGCTCGCACCGTCGTACGCGGCGGTGCTGACGGAGCTCCGACCCGTTCCCACCGTGGAGTTGTCGGTGCATCTCTCCGGCGCGCACGCGTCGACGCCGTGGGTGCTCATGCGGGCGCGCACGAGCTCCGCCACGGCGGAGGGCTGGATCACCGAGGACCTCGATCTGTGGGATGTCGACGGCTCGCACCTCGCCGCGGCCCGACAACTCCGCGTCATCCGGACGCCCGCGGCGCGCCGCCCGACACCCGACTCCGCCCAAGAGGACGCATGACATGACCGACGACCTGATCGTGGGACGGAGACGGACCCGTCCGTCGATGCCGCTGAGCTTCCTCGTCCTGTGCGGCGCACCCTTCCTGGTCGGCCTCGACCTCTTCGTGGTCAACGTGGCCTTCCCCGCCATCGGCGCAGAGTTCCCGACGAGTTCGCTCAGCGATCTCAGTTGGGTGCTGAACGCCTACGTCATCACGTACGCCGCACTGCTGCTCCCCGCCGGACGATGCGCCGACGCCCTCGGGGCGCGCCGCGTCCTCATTCTCGGCCTGATCCTGTTCACCGGCGGGAGCGTCGCAGCCGCGATGAGTCCGAGCCTGCCCGTCCTCATCGCAGCCCGGATCGTGCAAGCGGTGGGTGGCGCCGCACTGACGCCGGCCAGCCTCGGCCTACTCCTGACGATCGCGCCCGAGGAGAAACGAGCTGCGGCCGTGCGGATCTGGGTCGCCTCCAGCGCGCTCGGTTCGGCACTCGGACCGACGCTCGGCGGCCTCCTCACCGAACTCTCCTGGCGCTGGGTGTTCATCATCAACGCGCCCGCGGGCGTCCTGCTCGTGGCCCTGGCGTTCACCTGCCTGCCTCGTGATCGCCGAACGGCGACCGAGCCGGTCGGCATCCTCGCGTCCCTGCTCATCGCCATCGCCGCCGGTGCCCTGTGCCTCGCCCTGGTCCAGGGCGGATCGTGGGGCTGGCTCAGCGCGTCCACACTGACCTGCCTGCTGGTCTTCGCCGCAGCGTCGATCGGCCTGGTCGCCCACTCGCGGTCCGGCCGCACGCCTCCGGTCCCCTCGGCCGTGTGGAAGGTTCCGTCGTTCGTGCGCGCGACGATCGCGATGCTGCTGTTCAGCATGTCCTTCGCCGCCGGCCTGCTCGCCCTGAGCCTGTGGCTGCAGCAGACGTGGGGATACTCCGCGCTGCAGACGGGCTTGGCGATCGCGCCCGGCCCCCTCATGGTTCCCGTCTTCGCGCTGGCAGGTGGACGATTCCTCGATCGGTTCCCGCCGGGGGCACGCGCCGCGGTCGGCAGCGCGCTCTGGGCCCTCGGCACCGTGATGATCCTCGTCTCCGTCGGCAGATCGTCCGGCTACGTCGTCGCGATCCTTCCGGGGTGGATGGTGGCCGGAGCCGGGGTCGGGATCGCGATGCCCGCCATGCTCGTCGCCGCGACGACCGGCCTGCCGGCCCGGTTCGCCTCCTCCGGCAGCGCGGTCGTCAACGTGACGCGGCAGCTCGGCTCGGTCTTCGGTGTCAGCCTTCTCATCGCCGTCCTGGCCGCGCCCGCACTCGCACCGAGGACCGCCTTCGGCATCGCGTGGTGGATCGCCGCCGTCCTGGCCGTCGCGGCCGCCGGTGCGTCGCTGAGGATCGGCCGTGCGCCCTCGTCACCGCGCGTGCCGGCGTGTCAGGATGAGGACCAGTCCACCTCCGCTGTGAGAACGAGGGAGATCGATGAGCCATGTTGAGTCGCGCGGCCGTCGCCCGCACATCGATCCGACCGCGGTCGTCGCCCCCGGAGCGGTGATCATCGGGGACGTCACGATCGGTGCGGGGACGTGCGTGCTGACGCACGCGGTGATCGACGCGCACGACGGCACGGTGCGGATCGGCGAGAACGTCCTCGTCATGGAGCACTCGCTGATCCGCGGCCGCGCCCTGCACCCCACCGTGATCGGCGACTTCGTCATGATCGGTCCGCACACGCACATCAACGGCGCCACGATCGACGACGAGGTGTTCGTGGCGACAGGCGCATCCGTCTTCCCCGGCGCCACGATCGGGGCCGGCGCGGAGCTGCGGATCAATTCGGTGGTCCAGGTCAACACCGATCTGGCGCCGGGGGCGGTGGTGCCCATCGGCTGGGTCGCCGTGGGAAGTCCGGCACAGATACTCCCACCGGATCGGCACGAGCAGATCTGGGAGATCCAGAAGGGCCTCGATTTCCCCGGCACCGCCTACGGAGTTCCGAGGGGCACGAGCATGCGCGACATCATGCTCGAACAGGTGCGGACCTATCGCGCGGACCTGACCGGCACCTCCTAGCCGAGCCCGGGCCCCGTCCCCGCAGTCGGGCGGCCCGGCGGCACGGGCACGACTACAGCCGCACGCGGGCCTGGTCGACGGTGGCGCGACCGACCAGGAGCAACAGGACCGGGATGAGGACGGAGAGCAGCGCGTTGATGAGCCCCGTCGAGATCCACATCTGCCAGCTGGTGGCGCCGGAGAGCAGCGGTCCGGCGGTGATCACCAGGCCCGCGAGGGTGGCGATCAACCCGAAGAACAGGCCCGGCCGAGGCGCGGACACGATCAGCACCGCGAGCAGCGCCGCGCCGATCAGTGTGAGGAACGTGGCCGACACGATGGTCACGGTGAACGGCCGCTCCGCGGCGGCGAACGCGGGCGCGTCCGACAGCCGGTAGATCGCGTTGAGGGCGGCGGTCAGCAGCCACGCCGCGAGGCCCACCACCACGGCGACGAGAACGGCGCCCATCACGTACTTCCCGATGTCCAGCGGCGGACTCTGCCGCGGACGCTCCGGCTGCGCGTACGGGTCGGGCTGCTGTCCGTACGCGTCCTCGTACCCCTGCCGGTAGCCGTCCGCCGGGCCGTACGAACGGGTGCGGTCGTCGTGGGGGTCGTAGTAGCTCATGAGCTCCTCGTCGTCGGTCGGCATCGACGGTGCCGGGCGCGCCGCCCCGCCGGTGGTCCCGTCCAGGGTAGTCGGTAGGTCTCGCGGCCCGAGCGGGTAGCGCATCCACATGCACTGCAACTTGTTGCATAAACGTCGATGCGGAGGTACCGTCGGTCACGTGGCACTCGAACACGCGCTCCTGGTCTCCCTGAGCGAGCGATCGGGCACCGGATACCAGCTCACCCGGCGCTTCGACCGCTCGATCGGGCACTGGTGGCGCGCGTCCCACCAGCAGATCTACAAGACCCTGGCGCGGATGACCGAGAACGGCCTCGTCACCTACGTCGAACAGGCGCAGGACGGGAAACCGGATAAGAAGGTCTACTCCGTGACGGACACGGGCCGCGAGGCGCTGTCCGCATGGATCCGCACCCCCGGCAAGGACTCCACCGATCAGCGCGAACTGGCGGTCAAGATCCGCGGAGCCGGCCCGGACGACCTCCCGGGCCTGCGCGCCGAGATCCGTCGGGTCCGGGACCTGCACGCGGAGCGCGAGGCGATGTTCCTCGGCTTCGCCGCACGGGACTACCCGGACCCCACGAGCCTCACCGGCACGGCGCTCCAGCAGTACCTCGTGCTGCGCGGCGGAGTGCTGTCCGAACACGGCACCGTCGAATGGCTCGACGAGGTCCTCGCCGCCCTCCCCCAGCACAGCCCCAGCACCGCATCAGCCGAGTAAGGATCAGCCCATGTCTCCCAAGTACCCCCTCCTGTTCGAGCCCCTCGACCTCGGCCACACGACGCTCAAGAACCGCGTCGTGATGGGTTCCATGCACACCGGCCTCGAGGACATGCCGTGGGACATCGGCAAGCTCGCGGCCTACTTCGCGGCGCGCGCGAAGGGCGGCGTCGGGCTCATCATCACCGGCGGCTACTCCCCCAACATCACCGGCTGGCTGCTGCCCGCGGGCGCGAAGATGTCGTCGCCGATCGATGTGATCCTGCACAAGCGCGTGACCGACGCCGTGCACAAGGAGGGCGGCAAGATCGCGATGCAGCTGCTCCACGCGGGCCGGTACTCCTACAACCCGCTCAGCGCCTCGGCCAGCGCGATCAAGGCGCCGATCAACCCGTTCAAGCCGCGCGCGATGTCGGGCTTCGAGGTCCGCAAGACGATCCGGGACTTCGGCAACGCCGCGCGCACCGCGCAGAAGGCCGGCTACGACGGGGTCGAAGTGATGGGCGGCGAGGGCTACCTGATCAACCAGTTCCTCGCGGCGCGGACCAACAAGCGCACCGACGAGTGGGGCGGGTCGGCCGAGAACCGGCAGCGCTTCCCCGTCGAGATCGTGCGCGAGATCCGCAAGCGCTGCGGCAGGGACTTCATCGTCGTCTTCCGCCTGTCGATGGCGGACTTCGTCGAGGAGGGGCAGACCCGCGAGGAGATCCTGTCCCTGGCGCACAAGCTCGAGGACGCCGGCGTCGACATCCTCAACACCGATATCGGCTGGCACGAGGCCCGCGTCCCCACCATCGTGACCTCGGTCCCCCGCGCCGCCTTCGCCGCCTTCACCGCCGACGTGACGCGCGCCGTGAACATCCCCGTCTGCGCCGCGAACCGCATCAACATGCCCGCCACCGCCGAGGAGCTCCTCGAGCGGGGCGACGCTCAGCTCGTGCAGATCGCCCGCCCGCTGCTCGCCGACCCCGAATGGGCGAACAAGGCCCGCGAGGAGCGCGCCGAGGAGATCAACACCTGCATCGGCTGCAACCAGGCGTGCCTGGATCACGCCTTCGTGCACAAGAAGGTCTCCTGCCTGGTGAACCCGCGCGCCGGCCGCGAGACGGATCTCGTTCTCGCCCCGACCCGTTCCGCGAAGCGCGTCGCCGTCGTCGGCGCGGGCCCGGCGGGGCTGGCCGCCGCCGTGAGCGCCGCGGAGCGCGGACACAAGGTGGACCTGTTCGAGGCGTCGGAGAAGATCGGCGGGCAGTTCGGGTACGCCGCGAAGATCCCCGGCAAGGAGGAGTTCACCGAGACCATCCGGTACTTCACCACCATGCTGGACCGGAACCAGGTCACCGTCCACCTCAATACCGAGGCCGGCGTCGACGATCTGGCCGGCAAGTTCGACGAGGTGATCATCGCGACCGGCGTCGTGCCCCGCGTCCCGTCCTTCCCCGGCGTCGACCACCCGAAGGTCATCACCTACGCCGAGGCCATCAGCGGCGCCAAGGAGATCGGCGACACCGTCGCGATCATGGGCGCCGGCGGCATCGGCTTCGACGTGGCCGAGTTCGTCACCACCGACAAGTCCCCCACCCTTCACCTGGACGAGTGGAACGCGGAGTGGGGCGTCACCCGGCAGGGCGACGTGCCCGGCTTCGTCACCAAGCCGGCACCGGCGCCGTCGACCCGGTCCAAGGTGTACATGCTGCAGCGCAAGAGCACCCCGCAGGGCATCGGCCTGGGCAAGACCACCGGCTGGGTGCACCGCGCCTCGGTCAAGATGAAGGGCGTCGAGCAGCTCCGCGGCGTGAACTACGAGAAGGTCGACGACGCAGGCCTGCACATCACCTTCGGCGAGGAGCGCACGGACCCGCGCGTGCTCGACGTCGAGACCGTGATCCTGTGCACAGGGCAGGAATCCGTCCGGGGCCTCGACGACGCCCTCGCTGCGCGTGGGGTGAAGGCGCACGTCATCGGCGGCGCCGCACTCGCCGCGGAGCTCGACGCCAAGCGGGCGATCAAGCAGGGCACCGAGGTCGCCGCCGCGCTGTAGCGCTGTTCACGACGTCGCCGGGCCAGACGCGGCGGGATCGCGACGCGACCCGCCGCACGCTCCGGCACGATCGATCTCGGGGTGCGCGGACCGGGTCGGCCGATGCCCCGACCGCACCCGGGCGACCAGGGCGTCGATGCCGATCGGCCCGGAACCGGTGAAGGCGAAGAGCAGGAGCACCCAGCAGTAGAGGACGGAGAGTTCGCCGTCGTTCGCCAGCGGCGACAGCCCGTCTCCGGCATGGAAGACGAAGTACGCGTACGCCATCGACCCCGAGGCGACGATCGCAGCGGGGCGCGTCAGCGCGCCGACGGCGATGAGGGCCCCTCCAACCAGCTGAATCATCGCACCCCACCAGCTCGGCCACGCGAACAGATCGGGGCTCGATCTGTGCCCACCGAGGAAGCCCCAGAAGGCCGCGGCGCCGTGGAGCGCGAACAGCACCCCGGTGACGATCCGGAGCACGGACAGATAGTAGAGGGCGTAGCGGTTCATGGCTCACAACTTCCACTCGGAAATATAGTGAGGCTAACCTAATATTGTTGCTCGGGGTTCGCCACTCGAACCGCATCGCGCAGGACCGCCGTCAGCGGCATCGCGTCACGCCGGCGCTGCTCCACCATCACGGCGCGATCCGCGCTTCAGGGTCCGAGCCCTTCTCACTGTCCGCGAAGACGGGCGTCACAGACATCGCACCGAAGCTACAGGTCTGCCCCCTCACGCAAACGCCTCACTGTGGAGTCATTTCGACTCCACAGTGAGGCGAGGACTACGGACCGGCCGGCGAGCACCGGTCACCGACGCCCTGCGGCAAGCTCAGCCACGATCTGCGGCGGGACCGTACCGAACGGCGCAACCGCCCCCAGGAAAGCTACGAAACGGGGCAGCATGCTGGTGGTATCGGTCTTGGTGTTCATCACTTCAACGACTCCTTCGAAACGTTTCGACTGACTGACGCTTCGAGAATACGGCGTGCAGCGAAACGTCGCCTACCGCGGCGACATGAACTCAGCCACAGCCCGCCTATACAGTGATGCGGCACACACCCCGTCCAACAAGAGGCGCCTTGAAAAGACCTCCCCAACCCCGCCGTGGCCAGGCTGTGACATTGGGCGCGTCTCCTGTATTCGTGAAGGCCGCAGGCCTGCGGGGTCGCCGTGAGCGAATCACCCCGCGCGGCCGCTGCGACCGGGCCGTCACGGTGCGACCCGCGCGTCGGGGTCCGAGTCCCTCTCCTGGTCGGCGGCCTTCTCTCGCGCCTCCAGTCGGGTCCGTGCGTACGCCTGCTGCTCGGTGATCGTGAGCTGCCCTCGCCGGGTGCTGAGGAAGGTGACCGCCCAGGAGATCAGCGTGACCACCTTCGTCTTGAACCCGACGAGGTAGATCAGATGCAGGAACAGCCAGCAGAGCCAGGCGAAGAAGCCGCTGAACTCGAGCGGCCCCACCTTCGCCACGGCCGAGAACCGGGACACCGTCGCCATCGATCCCTTGTCGAAGTAGCTGAACGGGGCACGGTCCGCCCCGGCGGTATCGAGCTCCTTCGCGATGAGCTTCGCCGCGTACCGGCCGCCCTGGATCGCGCCCTGCGCGACACCGGCGACTCCGTCCACCGCCGCCATGTCGCCGACGACGAAGACGTTGGGGTGGCCCGGGATCGTCAGATCGGGAAGTACCTTGACCCGGCCCGCCCGGTCGAGCTCGACCTCCGACTGCTCGGCGAGGACCCGCCCGAGTTCACTGCCCGCGACGCCGGCCGACCACACCTTGCACGCGGACTCGATCCTGCGGAGCCGGCCGTCGGAGTCCTTGACCGTCAACCCGTTCCGGTCGACGTCGACGACCATCGCACCGAGTTGAACCTCGACGCCCAGCGCCTCCAGGCGAGCCTGCGCCCGCCTACCGAGCTTCTCCCCCATCGGAGCGAGAACCGCGGGAGCGGCGTCGAGCAGGATCACGCGCGCTCGCGCCGTGTCGATGCTGCGGAAACTCCCGCGCAGGGTGTGCCTCGCCAGCTCGGCGATCTGCCCCGCCATCTCGACGCCGGTCGGCCCGGCACCGACGACGGTGAACGTCAGCAACTTCTCTCGGCGCGCCGGGTCACTCGACCGTTCCGCCTGTTCGAAGGCGCCGAGGATGCGCCCGCGGAGTTCCAGGGCGTCGTCGATCGTCTTCATCCCCGGTGCGAACTCCGCGAACCGGTCGTTGCCGAAATACGACTGCCCCGCGCCCGCTGCAACGATGAGACTGTCGTACGGGGTCGTGTACGAGTGCCCCAGCAAGGTCGATTCGACGGTCCTCGCTTCGAGATCGATGTGGGTGACGTCGCCCAGGAGGACCTCGGTGTTCAGGTTCTTCCGCAGGATCGTTCGGGTGGCGGGCGCGATCTCCCCCTCCGAGATCACCCCGGTGGCGACCTGATAGAGCATGGGCTGGAAGAGATGATGCGTGGTGCGCGCAATGAGAGTGACGTCGACGTCGGCGCGCTTGAGGGTGCGCGCGGCGGTGAGTCCACCGAACCCTGATCCAATGATGACCACACGGTGGCGGCGGGCGGGCGTGCTGTCGCGACGTTCCATCGCTGACTCCTTGGATAGTGATGAAGTACTGATCGGCACCCGATGGTTCGGTGTGCACCTGCAGTGGCTCAGGGTTTGCGGGCTGTGACGATCTGCGCCTGACCTTGAACAGCACGCTCGATGTCGGTGAAGCCGTCGGCGCGGAGCCACTCGGTCAGCTCGCGGTAGGTGAACATATGGAACCCTGTGAGCCGCCGGATGGTTCCGGGCTTGACATGCACAGTCCACCCGGTGCGCAGCGACGCGAAGATCGCGATCCGGCCACCCGGCGCGGTGACCCGGGCCATCTCCCGCACCACCCGGTAGGGCTTCTCCACGACGCAGAGCGATCCGATACTGACCACGAGATCGAAGGTGTCGTCGGGGAACGGAAGATCGGCCACGCTACTGCGCATGTACGCGACCCTCTCGCCCGGATTGTGCGACGCCGCACGGCGCACCATCGCCTCAGCGGGGTCGACGCCCACGGCGAGTCCGCCCGCGGCCAGGTTCGCCGCGAGGTCGACGGTGTGCGAGCCCGGGCCGCAACCGACGTCGAGCATCCTTGTCGGGCCACTGTGCGCGAGAGCACGCACGAGTTCGCTCTGCGCGTCGCGCACCTCGGTGCCGCCGGATCCGCTCATCCGCAGGAGAACAGGCCGCCACAGGTGCTGATACGTTGCGGCGAACACCGCGCTGGTGCTGACCATCCTGCTCAGACTCACGGGGCGCGCCGTATCCGACGGGCGAACGTCCAGATATCCCGATACCCGCCGCGGCACATCCGCGAGCCGCGACCGATCCAGTAACGCCTCAGCCAGGTCGAGCACGTCGCCGCCCTCAGGCACCGCGCCTCCCGATGCCCCCGCGGCACGACTCGCATCCCGAGCAACCCATGAACATATAGATAATTGTAAGACTTATGCCGAGTCGGATCAACCCCGCCGGAACGGTCGCCTACCCGGCGATCCGCAGGGGCACCCGGAACGAATAGGTGGTGACCGGCTCGGTACGGCAGAACCCGGCGATGGCTCTACTGACGCCGATGTCGTGCACGGTGCCGCGCATCTTGATCTGCATCTCGTACTCGATCCACGACCGCACCATGTACTGCTCGTGGTAACGCCCTTCCGCCTCCGGATCCGCAAGGAGCTGCCACCGCCGGGCGCCCGTGCGCGATCGGATGATCCGCAACTCGACCATCCGCTTGAGGAAGGCCGCCAGGTCGGCGTCCGTGACGTCGTACTGCACACTGACCTGCACCGGACGTCGCGCCTCGTGCGGCGACAGAACGAACTCGGTAGAGACCCAGCCCTGTACCGCCGACCGATCGACCTGATCGAGGTCCTTGAGCGGGAGCAGGAACGCGAGGGACACGCCGCCGAGCATGACGAGGGTCGCGAGGGCCAGCATCCCCGTCGGGCTCCATGCCCCTGATATCCAGCCGAACAGTGCCGCACCGAGCGCCTGCCCGGAGAACGTCGCGATCATCATGACCGACAGTCCCCGCGCCCGGACCCACGCGGGGAGATACATCTGCATCGCCGCTTGATCGGTGGCGAGGACCGTGGTCCAGGCCCACCCCACGAGAGTCGTCGCCGCGCCCAGGACAGCCAGGTTCGGCGCCGCAGCCCCGACGCCAAGACCCGCTGCTGCCACGCAGAAGCCGACCGCCACGATCGCGTTCTGCTGGAACCGCGCCGTCATCCTCGGGAGCGTCATCGCTCCGAGGACGGCACCGACCCCCTGGGCGGCGAGGACGATGCCCAGCCCGGTGGCGGTCGCCCCGAGGGCGGTCGCGAGGACCGGCAGGACCGCCAGCATCGATGTGACGGCTGCCGAGAACCAGAAGGTCCGAAGCACGAGCTTTCGCGCCTGCGGCGAAAGCCGGACATATCGAATTCCGACGGCCGCCGCGGCGAGCAGCCCTTCATCGCCGTGGTCGGTCACCGGAGGTGACTTCATCCGGCTCAGCACGGTCAACAGCAGTACCGTCGCCGGGATCGCCGCAGCGAACGCGACGCCGACACCGGCGGCGGCGAGAATGAACCCGGCGAGCGCCGGACCGATCACGCGGGTGGAGTTGGTCGCGATCGTCAACAGCCCGGACGCCGCGGGGATCATCTCCTTGTCGACCAGGTCGGGAACCATCGAACTCAGCGAATTGAAGGTCGTGACGATTCCGATCGACATGATCGCCAACAACGCGAACAGCGACCACGGCTGGAGCAGGCCTGCGAGACTGAGCGCGACGAGCGCGACCTCTGCGACCAGGACCAGCAGTTGGACCGCCAACACCAGCTTTCGCCGATCGACGCGGTCCGCCAGCACCCCGACGGGGATCGCCATCAACGCCATGGGCAGCGTCGACACGACGGCGACGACCGGCACGAGTGCCTCCCCGCCGGGGCGCCCCATCAGGAACCACTGCGCGGCGACGGGAAGCATCCACTGCGCCAGATAGGCCGCGGCGACGCACGACCACAGGAGCGCGAAGCGCCTGTCGGCGAGCGGGGAGGCCGGCCGGTCTTCGGGACGCACTCCTACCTCCTTCAGCCCCGACGAGCCCGCCCGTCGAGAGGTCGCGCCTCGTCACCGTGCCCCGCCGGATCCTTCCGGACGGGGCACGGCTCACTATCGTCATACATTTTACGTTATGTAGCGACTGGTTGCGTGACGACGCGTACCGGGGCGCCCGTCGTCACTCGACGGGCGCCGGGGCGTCCTCGTCGACGTACGCCTTGACCTCCCCGAGCAGCCGCCTGTCCTGGGCCGAGACCTCGTGCCCGAAGGTGCGGTCCTCGCCCAGGGGCGTGACGGAGATGCTCAGCCCCTTCACCGTCGGCACGTCGGCATCGGCACGCGACTCGGTGCACTCGGGACGATCCCGGCACACGGACAGGCCGACCTGGTACGAACCGTCGGCCTGCTTCTCGTAGCCGTGCCACGCCAACATCCCGGTGCCGACGGAGGTCCACACGGCCTTCTTCGGCGCCTTGCCGGAGGTCACATCGGGGTAGTTCACATTCAACGCGAAGGCATGCTGATCGAGCAGATTCTTCGACCGGAGTCCCGCGATGAACCGCGCGCCCCACTCCGCCGTCGCGCGGTAGTTCCGAACGTCGAAGATCCGCTCGGCGTTGGACGTGGTGCTGAAGGCCACCGCCGGGAGCTCCGCCTCGATCGCGGTGAGCGCTGCGGCGACGGTGCCCGAATCGTTCACCGAGTTCGCGACGTTGTGCCCGGAGTTGATGCCGCTGACCACGAGGTCCGGACGGTCCCAACCGACGATGTCGCGCAGGCCGCCGCGAAGCGCGAACCTGACCGTGTCCGACGGCGTCGCACTCTCACTGGCGGGCCCGCACGGGCCGTCCCCCAGGCACAAACCGACCACAGGGCTCGGCGCACCGCCCTGGCAGTCCCCTTCGTGGCCCGCGGGCGGGGCGACGGTGCCCGACCGCATGACGCCGCTGTTCGTCACCGCCGTGCCCCTGCCGCTCTGCACGGCCCACGGGGCGATCGTCACGACCTGCGCACCGGCCGCACACAACGACCGGCGCAGTTCGTACAGACCGAGCCCGTCCGAGTTGTTCGGCTTCGACGCCTGGATCGAATCGTCGTTGGTGAGAAGGATCTTCATGCCGTGCAGCCCGGCAGCCGGCGCGGCCCCCGTGGAGGACTGTGCGGCAGACCCGGTTTCGCTCGGAGAGCAGGCAGCGAGTACGCACGCCGAGACGGACGCCGCGACCAGCGCCGCCTTCATCGGGATTCTCATGGGTAAGGACTCCTGTCGGTGTAGTGGGTCCCGGATCACACCGAAACGGTGCGAGGAGGGAGGTGGGGAAAGAAAAGGAGAAGGAGGAACGCCGATGAGCACGGCACGAGGGACTACTCGGATCGGCGGAGATCCATTGTCAGGCGCGCGATGTGCAGGCCGAGGTACGCGGTCTCGTCGGCCGTGAGAGTGGCCTGGAAGGTCATCTCGATGAAGTAGCGGACCTTCACGGCGCAGGCCATCGCCTCGGGATGCGCGTTGGAGATGGCGTCGAACAGGGTGGGGTGCGGTTCGCTCAGCTGGTCGTTCGCCGAGACCCGGGCGAATACGTAACGCAGGTGCGTGATGAATCGAGCGGCGTTCATCGACCGGCGGTCCACCGTGACGCCGAACGCCTTCTCGATGACGTCGAAGCTGCGCGAGATGGTCTCCGTCATCTGCATCGTGAAGGTCAGCCCCGGCGTCGCGAACTGCGCATTGACCAGGTGCATCGCCAGCGCCACCGCCTCGTTCGGATCGAGCGTCACGCCCATGATCTCATCGGCGAGCCGCACCCCCGACCGGGCGATCTCGTATTCCCGCGGGTAGAGGTGGCGCACCTCGCCGAGCAGCGGGAACTCCATCGTCACGCCGCTCGCCGCCCGTTCCATGGCGAAGTGCAGGTGGTCCGCGAGCGGAAGGATCAGCGATTGGGTCACTCGCAGCCCGAGCTCGTCGGCCGCGCACTCGGCGATCCTGCCGGCGGCGCGCATGCAGACCATCGGGATATCGGCGAGCATGTCGATCGTCCTCGCCCCGTCCGCGTGCGAACTCGCCTGGAAGACCTGCTCGGTCCGCTCCCGGGCCACCGGCGAACCCGGACGCACCCCGAAGCCCACTCCGCGCCCGAGCACGACGAACTCACGGTGGTCCTCGCTCGTCGCGACCACCGCGTTGTTGCCGATCACCCGTGTGACCACCATGGCTTCGGAGCCAGTCATCGCCGTCCTCGTGTCGCCGCTCAGGACAGGTCCGCGCCGTTGCCGGCGATGACCCCGCGGTACCAGTAGAAGCTGTCCTTCTTGATCCGCGCGAGATCCTTGAGGTCCTCCTCGTCCCGGTCGACGTAGACGAATCCGTAGCGCTTCCGGATGCCCTGATGTGTGGAGATCAGGTCGATGGCCGTCCACGGGCAGTATCCGAAGACCTCCACCCCGTCGCTGATCGCCCACTGGATCTGCTCGATGTGCCGGCGCAGGTAGTCGATCCGGTAGTCGTCGTGCACGCGACCGTCGACGACTTCGTCGAACGCCCCCAGCCCGTTCTCCGTGATGACGAGCGGCAGCCGGTACCGGTCCCACAGCCTGCGCATCGTGGTGCGGAACCCGATGGGATCGATCTCCCAGCCGAACGCATTGGTCGGCAGATGCTCATTCTTGACGGCGCGGTACAACCCGACCTCGCCGCGGACGATCTGCTGGTCGCCCCCACGGGTCTGGATGTCCGAGGCATCGCCGCGGGACTCGCCGACGGTCTGCGTGGAGTAGTAGTTGAACGCGATGAAGTCCGGATGCGCACCGCGCAGCGTCTCCGCGTCGCCCTCCTCGAACCGGGGCGCCAGGCCGCGCTCGCTCAGGTACGCCCACGCCAGCGGGTGGTAGGTGCCGCGCACCGCCACGTCGAGGTACATCAGATTCCGGATCGCATCCCAGTCGTCGGCGGCGATCACATCGCCCGGCGCGCACGTCGCCGGGTACACCGAGACGATGTTGGGCGCCGGTCCGATCTTCGCCTCCGGCAGCATCGTGTGGCACAGCGCCATGGCCCGCGCCTGGGCCAGGAACATGTGGTGGTTCTGCTGGTAGATGGTCTTCTGATCGGCGTCCCCGCTGCGTCCGGTGGTGCCGATGGCCTTGCCGTGCAGGACCATCATGTTCTGTTCGTTGATGGTCAACCAGTAGCGGACCTTGCCGCCGAACTCCTCGAAGAGGATCCGGGCGTACCGCTCGAAGGCGTCGATCGTCGCCCGGTCGGACCACCCACCCCGATCGTCGAGCGCCGCCGGCAGGTCGAAGTGGTAGAGCGTCACGATCGGCTCGATGTCCCGCGCGCGGAGTTCGTCGATCAGGTCGTGGTAGAAGGCGATGCCCGCGGGGTTGATCGCGCCGTCACCGTCGGGGACTATCCGGGTCCAGGCGATCGAGAAGCGGTAGGCGCGCAGGCCCAGCTCGCCGAACAGGGCGATGTCCTCGCGAAAGCGGTGGTAGTGATCCGACGCGACGGTGAAGTCCGCGATGCCGGCGGGACGGTGCCCGAGGACGTCGATCACCGACGGCCCCTTGCCGTCCACGTCGGACGCGCCCTCGACCTGGTAGGCCGATGTGGAAGCGCCCCAGAGGAAGTCGTCGGGGAAAGAGAGTGGCTTCTGGTACTGCATGACCTGTGCTTCCTCAGTTCTCGTGAGCGGTGACGGCGAGGACCGGCTCCCCGGCGACCACGGTGCCGGCGTCCACCGATGTGGTGACGGTGCCGGCCTTGGCGGCGTTGGTGACGACCAGGATCACGGTGGCTTCGTTGCCGGCATCGCGGATCGCGTCCAGGTCCGCGTGCACCAGCAGCTGACCGGCCTCGACCCGGTCCCCCTGGGCGACCGCGGGCGAGAAGCCCTCCCCCTTCATCCGGACGGTGTCGATGCCCACGTGCACGAGGACCTCGACCCCCTCATCGGTGCGAATGCCGTAGGCATGACCGGTGCCCATCGCCGCGACGACGCGCCCGCCGACCGGCGCCACGACCGTTCCGCCGGCCGGTTCGATGCCGACGCCCGGCCCCATCGCGCCGGAGGCGAAGGCCGCGTCCGCCACCGAGTCGAGCGGCACGACGGTGCCCTGCACCGGCGAGGTGATCTCGGTCAGTCCGGTTCGGACGACGGTGGCCACTCCGCCCCCCGCAGCCCCTCCGCCGGCCGGAGCCGCAGCCGTCGCCGCGACCGGTGCCGGCGCGGTCGGCTCGAGTTCGAGGCCGGCGCCCAGGACCGCGTCCTGCTCCGGATCGGCCTTCTCGAACCGGAATGAGAGACCGAAGGCGACGACCGCGGTGACCACCGCGGTGATCGCGAGCGAGATGAGGATCTGGTAGAAGAATCGCAGCGTGTCGTCGCCGATGTAGAGGAAGACGGCGGGCAGGCCGGAGGTGCCGACGGCGAAGCGGTGCGTCGAGGTGAGGCCCGCGAACAGACCACCGGCTCCGCCACCGATCATGGCGGCGATCAGCGGGTACTTCTTCGGCAGCGCAACGCCGTACAGGGCGGGCTCGGTGATGCCCATCAGTCCGGTGATGCCACCGGCGGTCGCGATCTGGCGCACCTTCTTCTCCTTGGTGCGGAACGCCACCACCAGGCTCGCGACGCCCATCGCGATGTTGGAGCAGATCGCTCCCGGGCCGAAGATGCTGTCGAAGCGCATCTGCGCGAGCTGGGCGAAGCCGAGCGGGGCGATCGCGTTGTGCACGCCGAACATGACCATCACGGGGAGCAGCGCGCCGACGATGACCGGCGGCGCCCACGGGGCACTGTGCGTGAGGAAGGTGAAGAACGAGGCGAGCCAGCCACCCATCACGGAGCCGATGGGGCCGAGCACGGTGAACGCGAGGACACCCATCACCAGGAAGACCACCATCGGCACGATCACGAGCTTGATCGCGTTCGGCACCACCCGGTCGAGCCAGCGCTCGAAGTAGGCCTGCACGAAGATGATCAGGATGATCGGGATCACCGTCGAGCCGTACGAGGCGAGCGTGACCGGGACGATCTCGAAGAGCTTGACGTCCTTCTTGTCCGCCACCATCTGGACCCAGGTCGGGTGGAGCATCATCGCGGCGACCACACCGGCGAGGATCCGGTTCGTCTTGAGCTTGTCCGCCGCAGAGATCGCGACGAACACCGGCAGGAAGTAGAACACCGCGTTCGACATGAAGGCGAGCACGATGTAGGTCTGCGACGTCTTGCTGATGGCGTTCGTGGTGGTCAGCACCGCGAGCAGCGCCATGATCATGCCGGCGCCCGACAGCGCGGGGACGATCGGCTGGAAGGTACCCGCGATGAAATCGATGAGCGCCGTCAGCGGGTTCCGCCGCTTCTTTTCGGGCTCCGCCTCGCCCGCATCCCGAACGGGCGCGGCCGCTCCGGCGCCCGGCAGCATCGGCTCGAGCGCGTCGAAGACGTCTTTGACATGGGTGCCGATGACGACCTGGAACGTTCCCCCGGAGCTGCGGGTGGTGGCGACCCCGTCGGTCGCGTTCAGCTTCTCGACCTGGACCCGCGCCTCGTCGGCCAACTCGAACCGCAGACGCGTCTGGCAGTGGTACGCGGACCGGATGTTCCCGGGACCACCGAGCAGGTCGATGATCTCCGACGCCAACGGCGCATATTTCGAGCTCATGATCGCATGACCTCACCTTCTGACTCGATACGTGCAAAGAACCCGAGCAACGACACCCGGGCGAGGTATCAGAGCTCAGGTCCTGCTTCGCGTCAGACGAATAACATCCTGGGTCTCATGTGAACTAACTCACTTAGCATTATATGTATGACTTAGATCTCGATGTCAAGAGCCGCCCGGTCCATCCGGACCGGACGGCTCTCGTCCGCGAGCGGCGCAGATCAGTCCGCAGCGTCCGGCCCGGCGAGCACCACGATCAGGTCACCCGCCTCCACCTGCTGCACCGCGGCGATCGCGGTGCGCTGCACCACGCCGGCGCGTGGAGACGTGATCGACGCCTCCATCTTCATCGCCTCGATCGTGGCCACGACGTCGCCCGCGGCCACCTTGTCGCCCGCCGCAACGGTCAGCGAGACGGCTCCGGCGAACGGGGCGCCGATGTGCGCCGGGTTCGTCCGGTCGGCCCGCTCGGACGTCGGATGCTCGCTCACCACCGATCGATCACGCACCTGCACCGGCCGGAACTGGCCGTTGAGGAGGCACATGACGGTGCGCATGCCGCGGTCGTCCGGCTCACCGATGGCCTCGAGGCCGATCAGCAGGGTCACCCCCGGCGCGAGCTCGACGTGGTGCTCCTCCGACTGGCGGAGCCCGTAGAAGAACTGGTTCGACGACAGTCTCGACGTGTCGCCGTAGCGCTCGCGGTGCTCGTCGAACTCCCGCGCCGGTCCCGGGAACAGCAGCCGGTTCAGCGTCGCCCGACGTTCCTCGGAGGTGCCGACGAGGCCGGCCTCGTCGGCCGCCGAGAGCGACGGTGCCGGTCGCGGCGCACCGCGACCCTCGAGGGCTCGGGTCCGCAGCGGCTCGGGCCATCCGCCCGGCGGGGTGCCGAGCTCGCCCTGGAGGAATCCGATGACGGACTCGGGGATGTCGAGCTTCGACGGGTCGGCGGTGAACTCGCCCACCGGCAGCTCCGCGCCGACCAGGGCGAGCGCGAGGTCGCCGACCACCTTCGAGCTCGGCGTCACCTTGACCAGGTGGCCGAGTGCGCGGTCCGCGTCGGCGTAGGCGCCCTCGACGTCCTCGAACCGGTCCCCCAGTCCGAGCGCCACCGCCTGCTGCCGCAGGTTGGACAGCTGGCCGCCCGGGATCTCGTGCCGGTACACCCGGCCGGTCGGCGCGGGGAGGCCCGATTCGAAGGGCGCGTAGACCCGCCGCACGGCGTCCCAGTAGGGCTCGAGGTCGCAGACCGCCTGCAGGTCGAGCCCGGTGTCGTGGTCGGTGTGCGCGGTGGCGGCCACGATCGACGAGAGCGCCGGCTGGCTCGTGGTGCCGGACAGTGGCGCGCTGGCACCGTCGACCGCATCCGCCCCCGCGGCCAGCGCCGCGAGGTAGGTGGCGAGCTGTCCGCCTGGGGTGTCGTGCGTGTGCACGTGGATCGGGAGGTCGAACCGCTCGCGCAGGGCGCCGACGAGCTTCGTGGCGGCCGGCGGGCGCAGCAGGCCCGCCATGTCCTTGATCGCCAGGACGTGCGCCCCGGTGGCGACGATCCGGTCGGCGAGACGCAGGTAGTAGTCCAGGTCGTAGAGGGTCTCGTTCGGATCCATGAGGTCGCCGGTGTAGCTCATCGCCACCTCGGCGATCGCCGTTCCCGTCGCGAGGACCGCGTCGATCGCGGGCGTCATCTGGTCGACGTCGTTGAGCGCGTCGAAGATCCGGAATATGTCGATCCCCGTCGCGGCGGCCTCACGGACGAAGGCGTCGGTCACCGCCGTGGGGTACGGGGAGTACCCGACCGTGTTACGGCCCCGCAGCAGCATCTGCAGGCAGATGTTCGGCACCGCCTCGCGCAGCGCCGCGAGCCGCTCCCACGGGTCCTCGTGCAGGAAGCGCAGCGCCACATCGTAGGTCGCGCCGCCCCATGCCTCCAGCGACAGGAGCTCCGGGGTCGTGCGCGCGACGTGGCCCGCCACACCCAACAGGTCCCGGGTTCGCACCCGCGTGGCGAGCAGCGACTGGTGCGCGTCGCGGAACGTGGTGTCGGTGACGGCGAGGGCCCGCTGCTCCCGGAGCGCCGCCGCGAAGCCGGCCGGCCCCAACTCCTGCAGGCGTTGCCGCGAGCCGGGCGGGGGCGGCAGCGTCAGGTCCACCGCCGGCAGCTTCTCGTGCGGGTACACCGCGGAGGGACGCTCGCCGTGGGGGCGGTTGACGGTGACGTCCGCCAGGTAGTTCAGGATGCGGGTCCCGCGATCGGCCGAGCTCCGCGTCCCGAGAAGATCCGGGTGCTCGGCGATGAACGAGGTGGTGACCCGTCCCGCGCGGAAGTCGGGATCGTCGAGGACCCCCTGCAGGAACGGGATGTTGGTGGCCACGCCGCGGATCCGGAACTCGGCGACCGCGCGGCGGGCGCGGGCCATCGCCGCCGGGAAGTCGTGCCCGCGGCAGGTGAGCTTGACCAGCATCGAGTCGAAGTACGCGCTGATCTCGGCGCCGAGGACGGTGCCGCCGTCGAGCCGCACGCCGGCACCACCGGGGGCACGGTAGGTCGTGATCCGGCCGGTGTCCGGGCGGAAGTCGTTGCCCGGATCCTCCGTGGTGATGCGGCACTGCAGCGCGGCGCCGTGCACCCGGATCGCGTCCTGGGTCAGGCCCAGGTCCGGGAGCGATTCGCCTGCGGCGATGCGCAGTTGCGCTTGGACCAGGTCGACGTCGGTGATCTCCTCGGTCACGGTGTGCTCCACCTGGATCCGCGGGTTCATCTCGATGAAGACGTGCCGGCCGTTCTCGTCCACCAGGAACTCGACGGTGCCCGCGCACGAGTAGCCGATCGCCCTCGCGAACGCCACCGCGTCGTTGCAGATCCTTTCCCGCAGTGCCGGATCCAGGTTCGGCGCCGGGGCCAGCTCGATCACCTTCTGGTGCCGCCGCTGCAGCGAGCAGTCCCGCTCGTAGAGGTGGATCACGTTGCCGTAGGTGTCGGCGAGGATCTGGACCTCGATGTGGCGGGGGTTGATCACCGCCTGCTCGAGGAAGACGGTCGCGTCGCCGAACGCCGAGGCCGCCTCCCGCGACGCCGCCTCGATCGCCTCGGCCAGCGCCTCGGGCTCGTCGACCCGCCGCATGCCGCGGCCGCCGCCGCCCGCCACGGCCTTCACGAAGACCGGGAAGGTCATGGCCTCGGCCGCGGCCACCAGCTCGTCGACGGAGTCCGACGGTGCCGACGAGGCCAGGACGGGCAGGCCCGCGGCGCGCGCGGCGGCGACCGCGCGCGCCTTGTTCCCGGCCAGTTCGAGAACGTCCGCGGACGGTCCGACGAAGGTCATGCCCTCGCGCACGCAGGCCGCGGCCAGCTCGGGGTTCTCGGACAGGAATCCGTAGCCGGGGTAGACACCGTCGGCGCCCGAACGTTTCGCCGCGCCGATGATCTCGTCCACCGACAGGTACGCACGGACCGGGTGCCCCTCCTCCCCGATCAGGTACGCCTCGTCGGCCTTGAGCCGGTGGACCGATGTGCGATCCTCGTGCGGATACACCGCGACGGTGGCGATGCCGAGTTCATAGGCGGCCCGCAGGGCGCGGATGGCGATCTCGCCACGGTTGGCGACGAGCAACTTCTGCAACATGATTCGGAGAAACCTCGTGGTCGGTCGAGTGGTTCGCGGACATGTGATCGCGGCCCGGGCAGGCGCCCGGGCCGCGCAGGGTCAGACGGACGCGCGGTGCGCGGGCACGCGGGGACTCTCCGCCGCGCTGCGCATGGGAATCGCGCAGAGCGCGGACAGCAGTGTGGCCGCGGCGACCCAGAGCATCACCGGCACGGCCGACGAGTACTGGGCGACGAGCTTGGTGAGCACGAGAGGGGTGACCGCGCCGCCCACGATCACGCCGATCGTGAAGCCGATGGACAGGCCGGTGTAACGCACCGCACCCTGGAAGACCTCGGAGAAGAAGACGCCGATGGTGCCCCACGTCATCGAGTAGCCGGACAGCAGCACCAGATAGGCGAGGATCACCACCGGGAGGCTGCGGGTGTCGAAGGCGAGCATCCACGGGAACACCGTCACGGCGATCGCGAGGTTGCCGACGACGAAGACGGGCTTGCGCCCGAACCGGTCGCTGAGCGCACCCATGGCGATGCTCGCCACGATCACGAAGGCCGCGGCGATGATGATGACCGTGAGCATCTGGTTCCGGGTGAAGCCGTGCGTCGAGCCGTAGGACAGGCCGAACACGGTGGCCGCGTAGAAGGTCACCGAGTTGCCGACCGCGGCCCCGGCGATGAGCAGAACCTCCTTGAGGTGGCGCCGCAGTACCACCACGACCGGGGCCGGCACGATCTCCTGGGACTGCTTGAGCGCCGTGAACTCCGGGCTCTCCTCCAGACGCAGGCGGATGGCGAGGCCGAGGATCACCAGTAGGGCGCTGAGCCAGAAGGGCACCCGCCAGCCCCAGCTGAGGAACTGCTCGTCGTCGGTGACCGAGCCGATGATCAGGTAGACGACGTTGGCGATGATGAGGCCGAACTGCGCCCCCGTCTGCACCCAGGAGCTGTAGAAGCCGCGCCGCTCGGGCGGGCTGTGCTCGACGGTCATGAGCACGGCGCCGCCGTACTCACCACCCAGCGCGATGCCCTGCACGAACCGCAGCGCCACCAGCAGGAGGGGCGCGGCGACACCGATCGCGGCGTACGACGGGACCAGGCCGATCGCGACGGTGGCGAGGCCCATCATCAGCAGGGTGGTGACCAGGGCGGCCTTGCGGCCCACCCGGTCGCCGACGTGCCCGAAGAGCACGCCGCCGAGGGGCCGGGCGACGAAGGCCACGCCGAACGTCGCGAAGGACAGGAGCGCCCCGGTGAGCGGGTCGGAGCCCGGGAAGAAGACCTTCCCGAACACCAGGGCGGCGGCGGTGCCGTAGACGAAGAAGTCGTAGTACTCGATCGTCGTGCCCATCAGGCTGGCGAGTCCTACCCGCCGCACATCGGATCTGGGAATCGACCTGCTCATCGGAGCCTCCAGGGTTAGGCCGGACCTTGACGAGTATGACAATATCTCATCTGTCCGACAATTACCTAGTTGCCCGGCAGGTCTGTCGGTCAGCCGCGGCTGAGCTGCTCCCGGAGCTCGACCTTCCGGATCTTCCCGCTCATGGTCTTCGGCAGTTCGCCGACGACCAGAACCCGCTCGGGGCAGTATCGCTTGGCCAGCCCCGCATCCACGAGGAAGTCGCGCAGCGCCTCGACGTCGAGCGATTCACCGGGCCGGCAGCGCAGGAAGGCGCAGGCCCGCTCGCCGAGCCGCTCGTCCGGGTAACCCACCACCGCGACATCGGTCACCGACGGATGCTTGAAGATCAGGCTCTCGACGGTGCCGACCGGGATGTTCTCACCGCCCCGGATAATGATGTCCTTGGTGCGGCCGGTGATGGTCACGGAGCCGTCTTCGCCGCGGACGGCCGTATCGCCGGTGGAGAACCAGCCCTCGGAGTCGAACGCCTCCGCCGTGGCGTCGGGCCGCCCGGCGTAGCCGACGAACAGGCCGCTCCCGCGGATCCAGAGGTCGCCCTCCACGCCGGCCGGCTTCTCGGCCCCCGACTCGTCCCGGATGCTCACCTCCGCCGCGGCCAGCGGCACACCGTCGGTGGAATGGTTGATCGCGTCCGCACCGGGGCGTCCCGACACCGCGATGCCGAACTCCGTCATGCCCCACGCGGGAACGACCGCGCAGTCGAGGGCGTCCTCGGCCTCGCGCATGAGCGGCCGTGGGATCGGCGCTCCCGCAACGACGACCAGCTCGAGCGCCCTCGCCCGCTCCTTGGTCAGGCCCGCCGTGCGGATGAGGTCGATGAGGAAGGTCGGCGCGCCGATCATGAAGGTGATGTCCTGCTCGTCGATGACCTTGACTCCCACCTCGGGACTCCAGCGCTCGACGTAGACCGCGGTACCACCGAGGTAGACGGTCAGAAGCGTGCCCCAGAAGAAGCCCGTCGAATGCCCGACCGGCGACATGACGAGATTGACCAGCGGTTTCCCGAAGGCGGCGTGGCCGACGTGATCCGCCCAGCCGCGCACCATCGCGTCGAGCGTCGCGTGCAGGTTCATCACGGCCTTGGGCGCGCTCGTGGTACCGGACGTGAAGGCCAACTGGGCGATGCCGAACGGATCCGCCGGAACCGGGGCGTAGAACGAATCCGGTCGCAGTACGTCGTCGAGGCCGACGGTCCCCTCGATCGCCTCGCCCACCACGATCACGTCCAGGTGATCGCCTACAAGCAGGGATTCGGGAATCGATGTCGCGAGCACGTCCTTCCCGCCGTAGTAGCGCGAGACGATCAGGGCCTTGCTGCCGGCCTGCTGCGTCATGTACTCGACTTCGTGCGCCCCGTAGGTGATCGGGATACCCGAATACGTCGCACCCGCCCTCAGCACACCGAAGACCACCCCGAGGAACTCGGCGGAATTGGTCATCATCACCGACACGGCGTCCCGCCGTCCGATGCCGCGGGCGCGTAGACCTGCAGCGATGCGACGACTGTACTGATCGACCTCCGCGTAGGTCATCTGCCCCGCAACCTCTCCCGCGGCGTCGACGCTGACCGCCGCGACGCGGTCCGGATACTGCCGCACGGCATCGTCGAGATACCCGGCGAGCGAGACCTGCTCCCACGTGCCCGATTCGATCCGGCTGCGCCCCTCGGCGTCCGACAGGAAGCTGCCGACCGGGAGCGACCCCGCGGCTTGGACGTTTCCCGAGCTCATCATTACCTCCACTGGTACCGCGCTCCCGCGCGGCCCTCGTCACGTTCGAAGACTGATCGCATGATCCGGTGCCCCACGATCGGCGCCGCGCCGCACCCCGGGCGGGCGCGGCGACGCGGACTCGATCCATGGGTGACCGTTGTCACATGGTGCCCGGTAGACAACTGTTAGTCAATAACCTCGTTGGTCATTGCGGCGCGTCTCAGCGCACGCGAGAACGGCATAGGCCCGGGCGATCACGGGCGGATCCACCATCCGCCCGTCGACGGCAACGGCGCCGCCCTCGCCGGCCGTCTCCGCCACCGCGACCACCCGCTCCGCCCACGCGGTCGCCTCCGGACTCGGGCGGAGCGCCGCATGTACGGCCGCGACCTGGCTCGGGTGGATGCACAGCTTGGCACCGAAGCCGAGCGCGATCGCGTGGTCGAGGTCGCGGCGCAGCGGATCCGCATCGTCGAGCACCGTCGTCACGCCGTCCACCGGTGCCGCCAGCCCGGCGGCCGCCCCCGCCAGCACCAGGCGAGTGCGGGTGTGCAGGAAGGCGTCGCGGCACTCCGGGTCGACACCGAGGGCCGCGGCCAGATCGATGTGGCCGAGCGCCAGGCGCACGACTCCCTCCGCCGCCGCGATCGTCTCGACGCCCAGAACTCCGCGCGGCGTCTCCACGAGGGGAACCACGGCCGCCCCACCGGCCCGGCGGTGCACGAGGCCCAGATCGTCGGCGTTCTCCGCCTTCGGCACCATGAGCGCGACGCCGGTGTCCCGCAGCGCCTCCACCTCGGCCAGGTGCCACGGCGTATCGATCGCGTTGATGCGCACCATGACCGGCGGGCCACCGTCGACGTCACCGAGCCGATCCACGGCCGCCGCGAGCGCCTCCGGCTTCGCCTGCGGCGCAACGGCGTCCTCGAGATCGATGATCACCACGTCGGCACCGGCGGCCCGCGCCTTGGCGAAGCGCTCGGGCCGCGAGCCCGGGACGAAGAGGAAAGACCGGGCGGCGCCGATCGTCTGCGTCAGCTCGTGCGGGCCGCTCACGCGACGATCACCACCGGGCGCCACCGGAGCACCTCGTGCTCGGAGCCGTCGTCGTCGCGACGGACCGTCACGACGTGGAGCCCGAGCGCGGTCGCGCCGGCACCGTCGGACCGCCGGACGCTCTCGATGCGCACCGTCGACGCCAGGAGATCACCCTCGTGCACGGGCCCCACGTGATCGCACTGATGCCACCCGGCCACGGTGACGATCTCCGGCAGGGCCTGGCAGAGGTGATGGAAGGCGAGCCCTATGCCGTGTCCGCCGTACACCAGGCGGGTGCCCCCGCCTGCGGCGGCATCGTGGTGCACGCGCGCGACGTTGCCGGTGAGCCGCGCCAGCTCGGGGGCATTCGTCACGACGTCGCCGCCCAGTACCTGGAGGACGTCGCCGACGCGCCGGTCGGCCCGGATGCCGCCGGTGGCGCCGAGGTCCCAACCGTCGACGGAGGAGAACATGGCGTCATCGTCCGGGAGGTCGACGGCGCCCGGAAGCTCGTCGGCACAGCCCGTCGCCGGCGCGTCCGCGGACAGCAGGAGCATCGCGCAGCGCCGGTAGTCGAGGACGGTGCGCCCCTCCTGGTCGACGGTGACGATCCGCAGGACGGCCAGCCCGGTCGCGGGGCGATCCGGACGGCGCGTGTTCTCGCGCAGCGCCTCCACGGTCGTCGTGGTGCGCAGCGTATCGCCGATCGCGGGCAGGCGGGAGAAGCACAGGCCTCGATAGAACAGGTTCGCGCGCACGTGCTGCGTCGCGATCGTCGACTGACCGATCGAGACGTCCCAGGCGAGCGCGGGGCTGACGACGCGACGGCCGGTTACCCCGCGCGCGAGGTCCGCGTCCAGCGACAGCGACAGGCGGTTGCCGACGATGCTCGCGTGCACGGCCGCCATCCCCTCCGTCAGCGTCACCGCCGGTGCGGTGTCGAAGACCCGCCCCACCCGGAGCTCGTCGAAATAGGGGCTCCGAACACTCTTGGAACGGCTCTCCATGACCCGACCGCCTTTCGTTGATAAGCAACATATTGTCATATGATTTACAGGCTACCAATAGCAGTCGCTCGCCCTCCGGCGCGCCGAACTCGACGGACGCCGCCGCGCGGGGCCACATCGCAGCACATCGGCCTACACTGTGCGAGACTGTAGGACAATTATCGAAGGCCGTATCGTCGTAGCCCGCTAACCTCCGGAGAACAGATGGCATCCTCGCGACCCAAGTCGTTCACAGCACGGCAGGTCACCCGGCCGCGCGACCAGGTGGAGGCACAGCTGCGGGAAGCGATCCTCGACGGCCGCTTCGCGCAGGGCGACAAGCTCCCGCCGGAGACCGAGCTGGCACAGCAGTTCGGTGTCAGTCGGCCGACCGTGCGCGAGGCGCTCGGCGCACTGGTCAGTGCGGGCCTGATCCGCAAGATCCCGGGCGTCGCCGGCGGCAGCTTCGTCAACACCGTGACCCCGGACTCACTCAGCCAGATGCTGAGCGAGTCCATGGACACGATCGTCCGCATCGGCGCGCTGGACATCGGCGAGATCACCGAGGTCCGACGCGTACTGGAGATCCCCGCCGCGGAGTGGGCGGCCAAGAATCGCACCGACGAGGACATCGCGAAGCTGAAATCGGTCATCGAACAGCAGAAGAAGATCAGCATCAACGATCCCGACATCCCGGAATACGATCTGCGTTTCCATACGGCGATCGGATACGCATCGGGCAACCGCCTGCTCGCAGCCTTCATCGCGTCGGTCCACAACTGCTCCCACCCGGCGCAGTACCTCCACGTCACCCAGGAGGTCGCCCACAAGGCGCTGCGCCAGCACATCGACATCACCACCGCGATCGAGGCCGGCGACGGACCGAAGGCCGCCGAGGCCATGCGCGAGCACCTCGACTACGTGCTCAAGTACTCACTGCCGTACTGACCGACCCCGGCTCGCATCGAGCAGGGTGAGCACGCCGATTCTCGGTCAGACATTAGCGGTGCTGCTAGATTCTCTCCATCATCCGATCACGCCGCCCCGTCGACCCCGGGCGGTCACCGAGCGATGGAGAGTCCCCCGCCATGTCTGCGCAACCCCGACAGCACGTCCTCGTCACCGGAGCGGGAGGGTTCGTCGGATCCCGCCTCGTCGAGCTCCTCGCCACCGATCCCCGTTCGACGGTGACCGCCACCGACGTGGGCGCTCCGGAACGCCTGGAGCAGCTGTCCGCACTGGATTCCGTGACGACACAGGCCGCCGACCTGCGGGACCCGGACGCGCTCCGCGCACTGGTGCGCGACGCCGATGTCGTCGTCCATCTGGCCGCCGTGCGGACCAGCGCGTCGGCGAAGCATCCGCGCCTGGCACACGAGGTCAACGTCGGGGCGATGTACGACCTGCTCACCGCCGCCCGGGACGCTGGGACCCGGCGGATCGTCTTCGGCTCCTCGCACACTGTCTACGGCGCGTTCCAGGACCCGCACCGCGCCCCGATCACCGAGGACGAGCCGTGGGTCCCGGCAGGCGTGAACATGTACGCGGCGACAAAGCTGGCCGCCGAGGCCTATCTCGAGGCGTTCGCCGGCGCCGGCGGTCCCGAGTACCTCGCACTGCGCCTCGGGACCATCTACGGCCCGGGCAGCAGCGCGGGTTCCAACGGCGCTCTGATGACCGACGTCCTGACCGCGATCGGGGCCGGTGAGCCGCTCACGGTCCCCTGGGCCGCCACCGCCCGACACGGACTCATCCACGTCGACGACGTCGCCGAGGCGCTACGGCGCGCCGCCTTCTCGACGGCGACACGCATGGCCGTCAACGTCTCCGGCCTGCCGCTGACGTCCACCGAGATCTACGGCACGCTCGCGCGGCTCGCCGGAGGCGACCCGGACTCGATCGTCTACGACGAGAGCCGGACCCGCCACCAGGTGGTCGACCAGACCCGGATGACGACGGTGCTCGACTTCCGTCCCGAGGTCGGCCTCGAGGACGGGCTCACCTCGGTGATCGACGGGCACGTGCCCACAGCGTCCCAGCCCGACTCAGTGACATCTGCAATCCACACCGCGTAAATATCTGACTATTGCTGTATTGTCACTCATCCGCTAGGTTGTTCGTGTTGGCGATCACATGGCTACAGCTACGGTGCTGGGAGTCACAGTCCGAGGAGGATTCCATTGAGTGAAGACGTGGCCGGGCGGGTACGGCCCGACGAACCGGAGCACCGCAAGACGCCCAAGAAGGCGACCGCGAGCGGCTGGGTGGGTTCCGCCCTCGAGTACTACGACTTCTTCATCTACGCGCAGGCCGCAGCACTGGTCTTCCCCACCCTCTTCTTCCCGAAGACCGATCCGACCGTCGCCATCATCGCGTCCTTCGCGACCTACGGCGTCGGCTACGTCGCGCGGCCGGTCGGCGGCTTCGTCCTCGGGCACTGGGGCGACAAGTTCGGCCGCAAGAACGTCCTCGTCCTGTGCATGCTGCTCATCGGGGTCGCGACCTTCTGCGTCGGCTTGATCCCGTCGTACGCCACGATCGGGCTATGGGCCCCGGCCATGCTGGTCTTCCTCCGCCTGATCCAGGGGTTCGCGGTCGGCGGCGAGGTCTCGGGCGCCAGCGCGATGGTCATGGAGCACGCGCCGTTCGGCAAGCGCGGCTACTACACCAGCTTCATCATGCAGGGCGTCGCGGCCGGTCAGATCATCGCGGCGGCGGCCTTCCTCCCCATGGCGACGTGGTTGCCGGACGAGGCCTTCCACACGTGGGGCTGGCGCATCCCGTTCCTGCTGAGCGCCGTCGTGGTTCTCGTCGGCATCATCATCCGGCGCCGGGTCGACGAGCCGCCGGCCTTCCTCGAGGAGAAGGAAGAGGCCGAGATCCCGCCGGCGCCGATCGTCGAAGCGGTGCGTAACAACGGCGCCGACATGGTGCGCGTCTTCTGCATCATGCTCATGACGGTGATCCCCGTGGTCATCCTGGTCTTCGGAGCGACCTACGCCACCAACAAGGCCTACGGGAACGGCTTCACCGCCACGAACCTGCTCTGGTTGTCCCTGGCGGGCAACACCCTGGCGGCGCTCCTCGTCCCGGTGGCCGGGAGGCTCTCCGACAAGTTCGGCCGGCGGCCCGTCATGATCGTCGGTTGCCTCAGTTCGACGGCGCTCGCCTTCGTGTACCTCTACGCGATCAGCATCCACAACATGGCACTCATGGTCGTCTTCGGCCTCCTCTCCTACGGCATCACCTTCCAGGGGTTCCAGGGCGTCTTCCCGAGCCTGTGCCAGGAGCAGTTCCCCACCAGGACCCGCGTCACCGGATTCGCCATTCCCCAGAACGTCGCCGGAATGGCGACCGCGATCATGGCCCTCGTCTTCGCGTCCATCGCCCCGCCCGGTTCGAACGTCCCGGTGATCGTCGGATCGGTGGTCTTCGGCTTCGGTGTGATCGCGGCCATCGGCGCGTACTTCTCGCGGGAGACGTCGCGGGTGCGGCTGGACGACCTCGGCCAGAAGCACGCTCCGCAGGCCTCGCTCGAGGAGTACGAGCGGTACCGCAAGGCTCCTGTGACCAGCTGAGAACCGGCACGAAGGCGTCCATCGACGGGTGACCGTCGATGGACGCCTTCGTCGTCTCCGGGGCGGAGCGAGGCACGCGGCGCGGACGAATGCGCCGGCCGCCGGAGTAGCAGCCGGGCGTATCGGGCCGCTATTCGGGTGCCGCGGAACGGAAGACCAGCGCCGCGGCGGCCACCAACAGGACCGCCGGGCCGACGAAGGCCACAGCCAGACCCGCGGGCCCGGCGAGCGCGGCCACGCCCAGCGGCACGACGGTCTGCCCGAGCCGGTTGCCGGCGAGGCGCATGCTCATCGCCGTGCCCCGGACCTCCGGGCGGACTCCGCTCGCCACCCATGCGAGCGCGATCGGCTGGCAGAGGCCGAGAGTCGCCCCACCGAGCGCCATGAGGACGACGAGGACCGGGACCGAGCCCTGTACCGGTGTCAGCGCGAGGCACGTCGCTGCGCCGGACAGGCAGGTGATCAGGAGCCTTCTACGCCCCAGCACCGCGATCAGCCGCTGGAGGACCAGCCGGGCGGCGATCGACGCGATGCCGTAGGTGGCGATGAGGAAGCCGACCACCCGCGGCGAGATCCCGCGGCTCTCCCCGTACGCGGGCAGGAACGCGGTGAGCAGGTCGATCGCCGAGAGACTGGCGAATCCCACGGTGAGCCCCACCAGGACCGTCCGCGAGCTCAGCACCTCGCGCAGGGCTCCGGGAGCCGCCTTCCCGAAGTGTTGCGGCCGCGCCGCCAACGCCCCGGGCCGGAGCAGCAGGGACAGGGAGAACGCCAGGCCGATCAGCGCGCACGCGGTCAGGACCACGTACGACGGTGCCCAGTTCCGTCCTCCGCCCGCGGATTCGACGATGAGGAGCCCACCCGCCGCCGGCGCTCCGAACTGGGCGACAGAGGTGGCCACGGTGAAGTGTGCGAAGCGCTGATCGCGCCGGGGAGCGTCGCGATCGTTGGCGATCAGGGTCTGGCACGCGACCATCGTCAACATCTGGCCGAGCCCGACGAGGGCGCTGCCCACGACGAGTACCGCGAACCCCGAAAGAAGGGCCAGGACCGCCACCGTCGCCGAGAGGATCACCGCGCCGAGCGCGAGGACGCCGCGCTCGCCCCACCGGTCGACGGCTCGGCCCGCCGGGACGGCGAGGGGCAGCGAGAGCACCGAGAACGCCGCGACCATCACACCGAGGCCGGACGCCCCGATCCCCTGGTCCATGGCCTGGTACGACAGCAGCGGCCGCAGCATGTACACCACGACCTGCGTGGTGATCGTGACGACGATCAGTCTCGGGAACCAGCCGGACAACATTGTGCGCTCCTCACTTCGCCCGGCGCGGCGGGGCGCGTCCGATCGCGGCGGCGACTATCCGATCACGCCGTCGGCACGCAGCCGTCCGAGGTCCGCCCCGGTCAGGCCGAGGAACTCCGAGAGCACCTCGTCGGTGTCGGCCGACAGCTTGGGGGCGGGCACCGACGGTGCGCGCTCGTCGCCCCAGCGCCAGGGCGCGGCCGCGGTGAGCATCTCGCCGACACCCGGCTGCTCGATCCGCGCGGCGATACCCTCCGGGGCGGCGAGCGCGATGTGCGCCGCCTCGTGCAGGTCCCGGTACGGACTCCACAGCACCCGCGCCGCGTCGAGTTCCCGCTCGACGGTGGCGAAGTCGCGGGCCGCGAACCACGGCCGCAGGACCGATTCGATGGTCTCCCGGAACCGGAAGCGCTGCCCCTCGTCGTCCAGATCGATCTCGAAGCTCTGCGCGAGGGCCGCGAAGATCTCGGTCGTGCCGGTGGCCTTCTGCACCGCACGCCATTGGCCGACCGTCAGGGCGACCACCATCACCCGGCGCATGTCCGAGGTGACGAAGTCCACGCCGAAGGTGCCGAACATGTGGTTGCCGACCCGTTCGCGCGGCGCGCCGGACTCGTACACCTCCGCCAGCCAGCCCATCTCGGCCACGCCGGCCAGAGCCACGTCCGCGAGCGCGATGTCGACCTTCGAGCCCGCGCCCGTGCGCTCGCGCCGTAGTAGGGCCGCCGAGACGGAGTTCGCGGCGATCATCCCGGTCACCAGGTCCCACGCGGGGACCACGTGATTGACGGGGCCGACCAGCTCGCGGGGCCCCGTCATGAGCGGCACGCCCACCTCGGCGTTGATCGAGTAGTCGACGGCCGGGCCGCCGCCGAACCTGCCCTCGATGTGCACGCCGATCGCGTCCGCGCGCCGGGCGGTGAGTTCCTCGTACCGGATCCGCTTGCCGCCCACCATGTTGTCGACGAGCACACCACCGTTCGGCCCGGGCGTGGTGGCGAGCGCGAGCAACAGCTCGCGCCCCTGCGGCGAGCGGTGGTCGATGGTGACCGAGCGCTTGCCACGGTTGAGGTTCGCCCAGAACAGGCTGGCTCCGGTCCGGGACAGCGGCCACCGCCCGGCGTCGCTGCCGCCGCCGGGCGGGTCCACCCGGATGACCTCGGCGCCGAGCTGGCTCAACGCCAGGCCCGCCGACGGTCCGGCGACGAAGGACGACGCCTCCACCACGCGGACGCCGCTGAGCGGTCCGGGCGTCGCGGTGCTCATCGTGTGCCGGCCGACAGGCGGATGTCGCGCGCGACGAGCATGCTCTGCACCTGGTTGGTGCCGTCGTAGATCTCGGTGATCTTCGCGTCGCGGAGGCGGCGCTCCGCGCCGGCCGAGACCAGATCCCCGTCGGGACCGAGCAACTCGACGCAGCGTGCCGCGACCGTGGTGCCCAGCGTGGTGCAGTGCATCTTCAGCAGCGAGACCTCCGCGACGGGCTCCTCCTCGCTGGTGTCCACAAGATCGGAGACCGACATGAGCATGGCCCGCGCCGCGGTGATATCGCCGCGCAGCCGGGCGAGCTCGAACTGCAGGTCCTGCGCCTCGGCGATCTTCGACGACAGCAGGTCTCGCTCCATGGCCCACGCGACGACGGCGTCGAAGGCGCCCTGCGCGAAACCGACCCCCTGCGCGGCCGCGCTGATGCGGGACCGGACCACCGAGCGCAGCAGCAACGGGTAGCCCTCGCCCTCCTCCCCCATCCGCGCGCTCACCGGGATCCGGCAGTCCTGGAACGACAGCGTCACGGTCGACGCGCCCTTCTGTCCCAGCTTGTGCATGGGCGGACCGGGCTGGAAGCCCGACAGCGCGGCCGTATCCAGGAGGAAGGCCGTCACGGCGTCCTTGCCACGAGCGGGATCGACGCTGGCGAAGAGGACGATCACGTCCGCGCGGTCGCCGTTGGAGATGAAGGTCTTCTCCCCGTTCACGACGTAGTGGTCACCGTCGCGGCGCGCCACCGTCCGCATGGCGCCCACGTCGGAGCCGGCCTCGGGCTCGGTGAGCGCGATCGAACCCACCGCCGTGCCGTCGCACAGCCGCGGCACCCACGTCCGGATCTGCTCGTCGGAGCCCTGCAGGTGAATGGGGTGAGCGGCGTGCATCTGCGTCATGTACACGGTGGACGTCGATCCGCACGCCGCGGCGATGCGAGACAGCGCTTCGGCGTACGTCGCCGTGCTCGTCTCCGCTCCGCCGACGGAGGCCGGCAGTTGCATGATGCCCAGCCCCGCCTCGCACAGGCCGGCGAGGCCCGCGCTCGGGAACTCCGCGGAACCGTCCACGAACGGCGCCTGCGGCGCGATCGTCCGCTCGACCACCCGGTCGACGGTGCCGATCACCTCCGGATCGACCGAACTCCAGAGCTTCCGGGGCGCGCTCATCCCTCGCCCCTCTCGAAGACGGGCTCACGGCGTTCGGCGAAGGAATTGATCCCCTCCTGGCCGTCCCGGGAGGCGATCGCGATCCCCGCGACGGCGGCCTCGTGCGCCAGCGCCGCTTCCGCGAACGCGGGCCGCGCGGCGTCGAGGATGTTGGCGATTCCCCGTCGGCTGCCGGAAGCGATGAGTTCGGCGATCCGCCGTGCTTCGGCCGCCGCGTCCTCGGGTGCGAGCGGAGGGACGGAGAGCAGGCCCATCTGCCAGGCCCGCTCCGCGTCGATCCGCTCGCCGCCGAGCATCAGGAGCATCGCGGCCGGCTTCCCGACAGACAGCGCGAGCCGCTGCGTACCACCGAAGCCGGGGATGCATCCGATTCGCGCCTCCGGGAGCCCGAACCTACTCCGGTCCGAGGCCACGACGATGTGGCACGCGAGCACGAGCTCGAATCCGCCGCCGAGGGCGTAGCCATCGACCTCCGCGATCACGGGGACGACGGAGTCCGCGATCGCGGACATCGTGCGGTGGCCGGCCTTGATGAACGCCTGGGAATCATCGATCGCCAGGCCCCGGATCTCGTCGAGATCCGCCCCCGCACTGAAGGCGCGGTCACCGCTCCCGCGGATCACGACGGCCCCGATCCCGGGGTCGGACTGGGCCCAGTCGAGTGCGGCGTGGATCTCGCGCAGGACCTGGGAGTTCAGCGCGTTGAGCTGTGCCGGACGGCTGATCTCGATCGTCAGCACGCGTCCCTTGTGTTCGGTCACGGTCAGGGAACCCACACCGCCTCCTTCTCCACGAGTTCTGTCACGGCCTCGTTCTCCAGGCCGATCTCCGCCAGGATCTCGCGGCCGTGCTGGCCACGAGTAGGTGCGGGGATCCGCGCCTGCCGGTCCTGCGGGTCCGACGACAGGCGCCACGGCGCACCCACCCCGCGGAAGACGCCCGCGACCGGATGCTGATAGTCCACGATCGCCCCGCGGGCCTCGACCTGCGGATCGGTCACCACTTCGGACAGGAAGTTGATCCGGCCGCACGGAACGCCGACCTCCTCTAACAGCTTCAGCGCCTCCGCCGAGCTCAGCTTCTCGAGCCGCTCCTGGAAGGCGCCGACGACCTCCTCGCGGCTGGCTCGGCGGTCGGCGTTCGTCGCCAGATCCTCCCGCGCGGCCAGGTCGTCCAGCCCCAGTGCCGCGCAGGATCGTTGCCAGTGCCGGTCGTTGCCGATCGCGATCACGATGGGCCGGTCCGCGGTCTGCATCCGCTGGTAGATCGCAACCACGGAGTCCTGCCCCGCGCACGGTTTCGGTTCGGGTTCGCCCGCGAGGAAGCTGGCGATCCGCGGCGACATGAACGCGAGGTCCGCCTCGAGAAGCGCCACATCGACGATCTCTCCCTCGCCCGAGGCCTGCTGGCGGACCAGCGCCGCCGCGACCGCGAAAGCGGCGACCGTGCCTGCGGCCACGTCCGACAGGGCCGTGCTCACGCGCTGCGGAATCCCGTCCGCACCGGTCACGCTCATCATCCCGGAGCGGGCCTGGGCGATCAGGTCGTATCCGGGTAGGCCGGCGTCGGGCCCGGTGAGGCCGAACCCCGAGAACGCGCAGATCACGAGCTTCGGGAATCGCTCGCGGAGGCGTTCGAGCCCGAGCCCGTGCTTGTCGAGCTTGACCGGGTTCATGTTCTCGATGAACACGTCCGCTGTTTCGAGCAGCTGGAAGAGCACGTTCATGCCCGCCTCGCTCCGCAGATCGAGGCAGAGGCTGCGCTTGTTCCGGTTCACGGAGAGGAACCACGCCGCCTCGCCGTTGAGGAAGGGCGGCCCCCAGCCTCGGGCGTCGTCGCCGCTCAGCGGCTCGATCTTGATCACGTCGGCGCCCATGTCCGCGAGGTACATCGACGTCGTCGGCGCCGCGTACGACGACGATATGTCGATCACGCGGATACCGTGCAGCGGCCCCGTCTTCGCGCCCGCGCCGGGCGAATCCTCATCGGTCACTGGAACCTCCCTTCCGTGGGCCCAGCCCACGCTCCGCGACCCGGGCGGCGTGCAAACGCCTGCCGCCGGCTCGCGCTTGAATCCCCATCGCATCGCGCAGCAGTCCCGCGAGCGGGTACTCGTCGATGTAGCCGTAGCCGCCGTGCGCCTGGATCGCGTCGATGCACACGCCGACCGCGGCGCGGCCCGCAGTGGCGGCGAGGCCGTGAATGGCCGACGCGTCCTGCAGCGCACGATCGAGGGCGGTGTCCATCCCCGCCACGGCGAGGTCCATGTCCGCCACCAGGGCGCGGAGCCCCGCGAACGAGCCGATGGGGACGCCGAACTGGTGACGCTCGAGGACATAGGACTGGGTCTGGGTCAAGGCCCTGCGGGCCACGCCCACCAGGGCGGCCGCCGTCAACAGATCCCAGAGATAGGCGACGTCGCCGGCGTCACCGGTCAGCTGGGCGGCACCGTCGGGCACCGCGACCGACACCAGGCCCGCACGGCGCAACCCCGTGCGGCGGTCGTCCGCCTGCGACAGCGCTGCCCACGGCACGGCGTGCAGCGTCGTCTTCGCCACGTCGAGCACCACGACCTGATCCGGCGCCAACGCGGAGGCCACGACGGGACTGCTCCCGGGCACCGCGAGCGCGAAGGTGGGCCCGTGCTCGTCCCTGCCGAGAGCCCGGTCCGCGACGTACCTGCCGGCGAGGACGAAGGCCAGCGAGGGATCGTACTCGGCCGCGGTGCGTACGGTGTGCGCGAGCCAGTACACGGCGTCCGCCTCGTCGACGGTGTCGCGCCCCAGGTCGAGAAGGCCGGTGTCGCGCAGGGAGTTCCGCGCGCCGGCGAGCTCATCGCCCGATTCCCCCGATGCCTGGGCCACGCGGTCGACGACCTCGAGGAAGTCCGCCAACTCCGGGCTGATCGACGTCACTTGTAGAACCTCGTCCGGTCGGGCTCGCGCCGCTGCTCGAAGGACTGCGACATCTCCTCGGCCTCCTGCGTGCTCCGGTACGCCGTCAGCAGGAGGTCATGAGCGAGCCTCGCCTGCCCGGCGACGCCGGTGTGCCGGCCGGAGAAGGCGGTCTTGAGGGCGCCGATCGCGAACGGGCCCCGGTTCCGCAGCGTCTGCGCGATCTCCTGCGCGTGGGCGACCGGGTCCTCCGCGATGTCGTTGACGAGCCCGATCGCCTGGGCCTGCTCGGCGGTGTACTTGCGGTTGAGGTACCAGATCTCCTTGGCCCGGCGGCGGCCGACGGTCTCCTCCAGGTACCAGGTGCCGTACCCGGCGTCGAAGCTCCCGACCATCGGACCGACCTGCCGGAAGATCGCGTGGGGCGCCGCGACGGACAGGTCGCACACCACCTGAAGCACGTTCCCGCCGCCGACCGCGTAGCCGTTGACCGCAGCGATCACAGGCTTGGGCATGGTGTCGATGAACTCGTACAGGTCGATCACGGGCATCACGCTGGAGTAGTCGAGCGAGGACAGCTCCTCGTGCTCGCCGCCGATGCAGAAGAACTTGTCCCCCGTGCCGGTGAGCACGGCGACGTCGATCGACGGGGTCTCGCGCACCATCCGGAAGGCGTCCAGCAGCTCACGCGCAGTCTCGAAGCGCAGCTTGTTCGCGTTCTCCGGGCGATTGATCGCAATGGTCGCCACTCCGTCGTCGACGGTGACGACGATGTCCTCGTAGGTCATATCACTACCACTTCCACGACTACAGGGCCGCACAGCACAGCCCCTCTCTAGTTGGTACTTTGTTGACAACAAGTTATATTATCTTACAGATAGATGCAAGGGATCAGCGGCGGCGGAACAGCCCCTCCGCGCCCGAGGACGAGGAGCCACGATGACCACAGCTGCGACACCGATCTGCGTCATCGGCGCCGGGACCATGGGCCGCGGCATCACCCAGGTGGCACTCGCAGCGGGACACACCGTGAGCCTCGTCGACCCGCAGGAGGCCCAGCTCGCCGCAGCAAGGGCGGATGTCGCGAACCGGCTCGCCCGGCGCTCCCCGGAGATCGCCGAGGCACTGGACGACCGCCTGCACACCTTCACCTCCGTCGATCAGGCCCCCGTGCACCCCGGCACCGTCGTGATCGAGGCCGTGCTCGAGTCCCTGGACGTCAAGGCGGCCGTCTTCGCGGCCGCGGCGGAGCATTTCGGAAGCTCGTGCGTCCTCGCGACCAACACCTCCTCCCTGTCGGTGACGGCGATCGCCGCCCGCAGCCCCCTGCCGCACCGCGTGGTGGGAATGCACTTCTTCAACCCTGTACCCGTGATGAAGCTCGTGGAGGTGATCAGCGGAATCCAGACGGAGCCCGAGGTCGCGGATCTCATCCACGACCTCGCGGTCGACTGGGGGAAGGCGCCGGCGCGCGCGAAGAACGCGCCCGGTTTCATCGTCAACCGAGTGGCGCGGGGCTTCTACGGCGAGACGCTGCGCCTGCTCCAGGAGCAGGTCGGTGACCCGGCCACGATCGACGCGGCCCTGCGCGGCAGCGGTTTCCGCATGGGTCCGTTCGAGCTCATGGACCTCATCGGCAACGACGTCAACGCCGCGGTCACCCGGTCGGTGTGGACCTCGTTCCATTTCGATCCACGGTTCGAGCCGTCCCGGATCCAGGACGAGCTCGTCGACGCCGGGCGGCTCGGGCGCAAGTCCGGTCACGGGTTCTACTCCTACGCCGACGGGGTCGCCGCGCCCGAGCCCGCCGTCGTCGCCCCGGGCGCTCTTCCCGGGACGATCCGTCTGGGGAAGTGCGACCAGTTCGAGATCCTGATGGAGCGCACCGGACTCGAGGTGGCGCCGTCCGACGGCGAGGGCCTGACCCTCGACGGCGTCACAGTGCTGGTCACCCGCGGCCGCACCGCACGAGCCGAGTCCCGGGCGCGCGGCGGCGCCCCGGTCGTCGTGGTGGACCGGTGCATCTCCCCTGACACCGTGCAGGGACTCGCGGTGGCTGCGTCGCATTCCGACGCCCTGCCCCCCGTCGCGGCCGTCCTGGGGCGCGCCGGGATCGCCGCCTACGCGGTCGATGACGCACCCGGGTTGATCGTGGCTCGCACGCTCGCCGTGATCGCCAACGAGGCGTGGGAGACGACCCTGCACGGAATCGCGACGGCCGACGACATCGACGTCGCCATGCGACTCGGTACCAACTATCCGGCGGGCCCGTTCGCCTGGACGGCCGACTGGGGCGCGGGTGCGGTCCGGGAACTGCTCGATGCACTGTGGGCCGGCTACCACGACACCCGGTACCGGGCCAGCCGGGCGCTCGTCGAAGCCGTCGACGCCCGATCGCAGTAGGGAACGACGCAGGGGACGCTTCCGGTAGGAAGCGCCCCCTGCGCACTCACGACCCCTCACCGGGTCGCAGCCACCGCCGGTTACGACGGCAGCGGGTCCGAATGCCGCTTGAGCCAATCCACGACGCCGGGCATCGTCACCTTCCGGGCCGCGGAGCCCATCATGGCGCCCGCGTGTCCCCCGGGAATCCGGAGAATCTCCAGGTCCTTCGATCCCACCGCCTCCGCCAGAGGCGCCGAGTTCTCCGGCGGAACGAACTCGTCGTTCTCGGCGATGACGAGCAGGAGCGGCGCCGTGATCGTCTCGGCGCGCACCGCCCGGCCCGCGAGTGTGGCGGTGCCGGCGACGAGCCGATTCTCCTTGACGTAGTTGTCGACGAACTCGATGAACGACGGGGAGGCCATCGCCCTGTGGTCCCACGCCCAGTGGTTGATCGCGCGGTGCGCGTCGGCGTAATCGTCCTTCCACAGGTTCTCCCACAGCGTGACGTACTGGACGAGGTCCGAGGTCGGCTGCAACATCCGGAACATGCCCCGGATAGCGCCTTCGGGAACCAGTCCCGTCGTCTCGTCGACCACCTGGTCGGGCCCGATGCGTCCGTCCTGGAAGGCACTGATGAACGGCGGCGCGTGCTGGTAGTCGAAGGGCGGCGCGAACAGGACCGCGTTCCGCACGGGCACGTCGCTCCTGCTCCCCAGGAGCAGCGTGAGCATCATCGAACCCATGCAGTACGCGCCGGTCGAGATCGAGTCCGCGCCCGTGAGCCGGCGGATGGCGGCGATCGCGGGGACGAAGTACCCGTCGAGGTACGTGCCGAGATCGTGGTCGCCCTCAGCGGCCTCGGGCCGGCCCCAGTCGAACAGGAAGACGTCGAAGCCCTCGGCGACCAGCTTCTCCGCCCAGGAGTTCCCCGGGAAGAGGTCGAAGATCGCGGAATCGCCCACCAGTCCCAGGAAGAGCAGCAGGGGCGGGCCCTGCCGCACGTCGTCGTTCCGGTACCGCCACAGCTTCGCCTTGCCCAACGACCACACCTCGTCCTTCGGTGCGGCGCCCACCTGCGGCGGCGGCCGCCGCGCGATGAGATCGATGCCTCTGCGGGCGCGCAACTGCGTGCGCTCCACCTCGCGGATCAGGCCGCGCGCCACGTCGAAGACGGGATCGATGGGGCTCATCTACCGCTCCGTCGGCTCGGGGCCGGGAGTGATCTCCGCGTCCGTCTCGGCCTGTTCGCGGCGCATGGCCAGCATGTCGCGCTGCACCTGCGCCAGTTCCTTGCGCAGGTCGCGCACCTCGGCATTGGACGGAATGCCCACCAGATGCAGCCCGAAGCCGACCACCGCCTCGACCGGCGCCACGACGGCCTTCTTCACGCGCCCCACCTTGAGGGACAGCACCTGGAAGTCCGCCGAACTGGTCGCGTTCTCGAGAGGCCCTCCGATGCGGCGCTCCACCCCGTCGAATGCCTTCCGCCACAACGGCGAATCCTTGGCCATATCAGCTCCGTCCGGACTTCAGCGGGTAACGCTTGCGCACCACCGCGCTGGTGAGCGCCGTGTAGTGAGCGCTCCGCGGCGCCGACCGGACCATGCCGTCCATCGTCGCTCGGTCCACGGTCCGCGCCTTCTGCCACGACTCCGAGTCCTCGGGCGCATCCGCGCGGAGGAACTCCGCGATCGCGAACGCGGCTCCCGAGGACGGGTCCTGGAGCAGGTAGTGCCCCCACCGATCGAAGGTGAGCAGTCTGGCGTTGGGCAGGTAGCCGGCGATGATCCCCGCGTTCGCCGCGGGGATGATCCGGTCGTCGTTTCCGGTGACCACCAGGGTGGGATGCTGCACCGAGGAGAGCCAGGGCAGGCTGTTGAACCGCGACATGGCCATCATCTGCAGCGTGTACCCGCGCATGGTGGGAGCCGCGCCGTGATGCCAGTTGACCATCCGCTTCGCGAGTGCCTCGCTGTCCCGCTCCGCGGGGGCGAGATTCACCATCTTCATCGTCGCCCGATAGGCGGCCTTGGAGTGATGGCGCGCAGGCGTCATCACCGCCATGAGCGCGAGAAGGCTCCCGGGAACCGCGCCGCTGCCGCACGTGGAACTGACGATCACGAGACGGCGTACCCGCTTCGGCGACTGGTGCGCCAGCTGCTGGGCTACAGCGCCGCCGAGCGAGTACCCCAGGACGTCCGCCGACTCGTGCCCGCAGGACAGCAGGACCTGTTCCGCGACGTCGGCGACGTGGGCGAGCGTGTACGGGAAGAAGGGCGCCTCCGACTTCCCCGCGCCGGGGGCGTCGAAGGAGATCACCTGGAAGCCTTCGAAGTCCGGCACCGCCGCGTCCCACATCGAGACGTTCGCCCCGAGGCCGTTGATCAGCAGCAAGGGCTCGCCGACGCCGCTGATTCGGACCCTGACCGTCCGGCCCGAGATCTCTACGAACCTCTCGTCCACCCGTGCCGCCTCCGTCCTCATGCCATCACCTCGGTCAGCCCCAGGAGCGCTGAGCGCGCCTGATTCGCGTCGACCCGATGGGTGAGCACCATCAGGTCGCGGTAGTCACCGTCGCCGTCGCGGACGAAGTCCGCCAGGAGGGCCTCGGGCTCGAAGCCGAGGTCCTGGAACATCGTGACGAGGGCCTCCTGCTCGGCGATCAGCTCGACGAAGACGTGCGAGCACTCGGCCCGGACCGCCTCGAGGAGCGCGGCCCTCGCGAGGACGCGACCGAAACCGCGGCCGCGGAAGTCCTCCCCCACCACCAGCCTGATCTCCGCGACGTGCGCGGACCAACCGGACCCGGGATAGACCCCCGCGAGGGCCGCGATCTCACCGCCCGGGTCGACGAGGACGATCCGCCGCGCAGTGACGTCCTTGCGGAAGCCGGCGAGCGCACTCACCGGATCCTCGAGATCCTCCTTGAGGAACCGCCGCTCACCGTCGGGGACCTGGGCGACGAAGCGCACGAACGCGGAGGGATCCGCATCCGCCAGCGATCGGATCGCCCAGCCGTCACCGGGCACATTCTGGGTATCTGTCATAGCCGAATTCTAGTAGAACAATATCTCTTAATGAGCCAGTTCTGACAATTACACCTAGGTCATACATTTCGCGACGCGCGGCCTCGATCAGCGGCGGTCGTCGGCGTTCCGGGCGAGGCTGTAGCGCTCCATCACGTCGAGGACCCGGCGGCGCACCTCCGGCCTGCCCAACACGTCGATGTTCGCCGCGAGGCTCGCATCGAGTGCCGCGTCGAGCTCGGCGGTGGCCGCTGCCCGCGCGATCCGCTTCGCGTGCGCGTACGTCGCCTTGGGGCCATGGGTCATGCCCCGGGCCACCTCGGCGGCCCGCGCCGCCAGCTCCTCGGTGGGGAGGACCTCGCTCACCATGCCCGCGGCCAGAGCCTCTTCCGCATCGATGAACGCGCCGGTGGCGATCATGTGCGAGCCCTTCGCCAGACCGACCAGCTTGGGCAGCAGGTAGGCCCCGCCGGCAACGGGGATCATGCCCAGGTTCACGTAGCTCTCCGCGAACCTGGCGGAGGATGCCGCGAGCCGCACATCGCACGAGAGCCCGAAGTCGAGCCCGCCCGCGGTCGCGGAGCCGTTGTACGCCGCGACCACCGGCACCGGGGCGTTCCAGAGCAGCCGGACGGTGCGCTGTACAGCCGGCATCCACGTCTCGCCCAAGTAGTCCATGAGGCCGTCGGCGCCGTCCGCGGACCGCACGGCGTACATGTCCTGCACGTCGGCGCCCGCACAGAAGACCTTGCCGGTCCCGGTGAGCACCACGGCGCCGACCTCGGCGCTCTCGGCGAGCCCCGCGATCGCGTCGCCCATCCGGGTGACGACATCGGGGGTGACGGAGTTGCCGCGGTCCGGGCGGTTGAGCCGGACGGTGCCGACACCGTCGGTGATGTCGACGACGATGTCAGCGGTCTCGTTAGTCGGCTCAGTCACTTCACTTCTCCAGCTTCGTCACGGTACGGGGTACGACGGTCGCGTCCGCGACCCAGGACCGCACCAGGCGTTTGATATCGCCCCGGGCGATCTTCGACGCCTTGGAGGCGCGGGGAATCGGATCGGTCGAAACGTAGATGTGGCCGGGTCGCTTGAACCCTGCGAGGTTCTCGCGGAGAACGCCGTCGAGATCTTTGGCGAGGTCCGCCCAGATCGCGTCGACATGCACGTAGGCCGCCGGCGTCTCGCCCCACTTCGCGTCGGGTACGCCGACGACGACCGCCTCGCGCACCATCGGGTGCTGTTCGAGGGCGCGCTCGATCTCCACGGGCTGAATATTCGTTCCGCCGGTGATGATCGTCTCGCTCGCGCGGCCCACGATGAAGATGCGTCCCTGCTCGTCGAATCGACCGAGGTCGGAGGTTCGCCACCAGCCGTCGGGCAGTGTGCGGTCCGCGTGCTCCGCTTCGCCGCCCAGCAGGGTCGGCGCGACACTGGGCGTACGGATCGCGAGTTCACCGTCGACGCCCGGCTCCGGCCGGTCCAGGACGGCACCGTCGCTGTAGATACCGAACTCGACGCCCGGCACGGGGCGGCCGATCGACGACCACAACGCGCTGTCGCGCATCTCGGCGCGAGTCAGCAGCGTCGTCGACGCAGGCGCCTCGGTCTGGCCCCAGCAGTTGATCATCGCATCGGTGTACTGCGTCAGCACCTCGAGCGCCGGCAGGGCCGCCGGCTCACCGGCCAGCATGAGACAGCCGAGCGACGAGGTCCGCAGCCGGTCCAAGCCGTCGACCTCGGCCAGCCGACGCAACATGGTCGGGACGGCGAACATCCACGTGATCCCGCGGCTGACGATGACGTCGAGCATCCGCTCGGGATCGAACTTGGACATGATCACGTTGGTGCCACCGCACAGCAGCGTCGGAAGCACGCTCCAGCCGCCGGCATAGACCAGTGGCGCGACCTGCAATGTCCGCGGCGTTGCGGTCGGTGCACTGGTGCTCATCACCCAGGTATTGCCCAGGATCGCGGCGCGCGCGCCGCGGTGGGTGATCGGGATGCCCTTCGGTTTTCCGGTCGATCCCGAGCTGAACCGGATGTGGTAGTAGTCGTCCGGCCCGGTCGCCACCTGCACCGGGGTCGGTGCGCCGCCCGCGACCAGCAGATCGAACGGAGTCCAGCCGTCCCGGGCGCCGATGACGACGCGGTGCACCTCGGACCCCTCGAGCACGCCGTCGAGAACCTCGGCGGACGATGGATCGGCGACCACGAGAGCGACCTCCGCGAGATCGACACATCGTCGGAGCTCATTCGGGGCGAACCGGTTGTTCAGCGGGACCTTCACCAGCCCCGCCTTGAGGAGGGCGAACTCCAGAATCACGTACTCGACGTGATTCTGCGACACCCAGGCAACGCGGCCGCCCGGCTTGAGGCCGAGCCCGAGGAAGGCATTGGCGAGCCGGTTCGACGCGTCGATCAGCTGATCGATCGTCAGACTCCGAGTACCGTCGACGTCCTCGACCGCGACCTCGTGACCGAGCCGGCGCTGCACCTGGCTCATCAGCTGCACGACGGTCTGCGCGACCGCCGAGGAATCCGCACTCATGTCGCTATTCCTGCCCGTATCCGATGGGCATGGTCGCCACCGACAGGCCACCGTCGACCACGATCGTCTGCCCGTTGATCGACCTGCTGGCCGGCGAGCAGAGGAAGGCCATGACGTCGGCGACCTCGGCGGGGGTGGGGTACGCGCCCGACGGGGTCAGAGCGAGCCACCGGTTCTCGTACTCCTCCCACGAGCCGGTGCCGGACGCGGCGTACAGCCGGAAGGAATCGGTGTCGATCGCGCCGGGGCAGATGCCGACCGCCGTCACGCCGTCACCGGCGAGCTCCACCGCGAGGTTGCGGACCAGCGACTCCATCGCGGCCTTCGACGCACCGAGCAGGCCGTGCAGCGGCAGGGCGCGGAAGCTGTCCCACCCACTGACGGCGAGCACCCGACCACCGCCCTGCATGTGCGGCAGGGAGAACCGCACCAGGTCGAGGAAGCCCTGGATGGTGATACCCATCGTCTTCTCGATGTGATGCGCCCGGATGTCCATGAGCGGCTTGAAGGCGCTGGCGGCGGCGTTCGCGACCACGACGTCGAGCCGGCCGAACCGCTCGACGGCCGCGGCCACCATGGCCTCGACCTCGTCGGTGTTGGCGACGTCCGCTTGCACGGCGAGCGCCGTGCCCCCGGCCGCCTCGATCCGTGCCACGGCGTCCTTCGCAGACTCCTCGTCACGGCGGTAGTTGACGACGACGTTCGCACCGCGGGCCCCCAGCTTCAGGGCCAGTTCCCGCCCCATTCCGCGCGACCCGCCGGTGATGAGGACCGTCTTTCCTTGCATGTCCATGGATGCCTCTCGATGTCTTCGATGCCGAGCGCCGTGCGCTGTGGTTCGGGTCGGCCGGATTTCGGGTGGGCTAGGAGCCCATGGTCAGTCCGCCGCCCACGCAGAGCGTCTGACCGGTGATGTAGCTGGCGCCGTCGCCGGCGAGGAAGGCGATCGCCGTCGCGATCTCGGCGGGCTCGCCGAGTCGCCGCAGGGGCACCCCGCGGAGGATGCTCTTCAGGACCGCGCCGCTCTCCCCGGCGGCCTCGTCACCGCCGGTGATCCCCTGCTCCACTAGCAACGGCGTCGAGGTGATCCCCGGCGCAACGGCGTTGACGCGGATGCCGTACCGCGCCCACTCGCGGGCCAGGGACTTGACCAGTCCGATGACGCCGGCCTTGGCCGCGGAGTACACCGCCTCGCCGGACGTGCCGACGGTGCCGGCCTCCGACGAGGTCAGTACGAGGGTGCCGCCGCGCTCGCGCATCGCCCGCGCCGCCGCGGCCGAGAGGTAGATCGCCGACATCAGGTTCACGTCGATGATCCGCTGCCAGTACTCCGGAGTCTCGTCCAGGAACCTGGTGATCGCGGTCCAGCCCACGGTGGAGATCACCGAGTCGAGGTGCCCGGCCTCCGCGACGGCGGCGGCGACCAGCCGGTCGCAGTCCTCGGGCCGGGTGGCGTCGAAGGATTCGCCCAGTGCGGCGATGTTCTCGTGCTCGCCGGCGACGGCAGCCGCGGCCTCGGCGTTGAGGTCCGCCACGACCACGCGAACGCCGGACGTCGCGAGCTCGAGCGCGGTGGCGCGGCCGATGCCGGATCCGGCGCCGACCACCAGGGCCGTTCGGATTTCGGTGCTACCTGCCATGGGTTGTGGTCTCCTCGGGGTTGAAGGCGGGGCCCGGACGCGACGATCTGCGGCCCGTACCCAGCATGTGCAAGAAAGCTATCAAGAAAATCAATTGTCTGACTGTTGATCAGAGCAGCTCGTCGTGCGCCCAGCTGATGGCTTCGACGACGGGCACGAGGCCAAGGCTCGTACCCAGCATCAGGATCACCACCTGCTCGATCTCCGTGACCGTGGCACCGGCGTCGCGGGCCCTGTTGGTGTGCACGCGGAAACCGCTCTCGTTCCGGGTCACGGCGAAGCCGGCGAGCAGGATCAGCTCGCGCTGCTTGTCGTCCAGGGGCCCGTGCGCATCCTGGGCGACGCGGACGGCGCGAAAGGCGTCAGCCAGCGCCGGGGAGACGTCGCGCAGGTGGTCGACGTTCGAGCGGAAACTCTCGTGCTTGCTCAGCGGGTAGTCGACGTTCGTCGCATCGATCTTCGCCATCATCGTCATTCCTTCTCAGTCGGTGGTGGTTTCATCGGCGAGGCGGCCCAGCGCGGGGATCCGGTAGCCCTCGGCGTACTCGGCGCCGGCCTGCCGGATCGCGGCCTCGGGCGCACGCGCGTACAGCCGGCGCCGGCTCACGAACGAGCCGGACTGCCGGCGCACACGCACCGCGGCCTCGACCGCTGCGACGAGGGAGACCGTCCCGTCGAGGAGCGGGGCACCGTCGACCTCGCGGATGTCGAGCTTGTTGAGGAAGGCGGTGAGCCGCCCGCCCGCGGGGATCACGACCTCGGCGCCCTTGTCGAGTGAGGCGCGCGCCGCGGCGACGAAGGAGTCGACGGCGGCCTGTCGCTTCGCAGGATCCGAGAAGGCCGCATCGAGCTCGTGCGGGGTCAGCCCCATGCACTCGATACTGGCGAGGCGCTCGCGCAGGCCGTACTTGGCCACGTTCTCCTCGAATCGACCTCCGAAGTAGGGGTTCACACCCACGAGCGAGAACTGGCTGCCCATCATGCACGAGGTGAGCATCGAGGTCTCCCCCAGGCCCAGCACGGGGATGTCGACCATCGAACGGGCCTCGCGCAGAGCGGGATCGAGGATGTTGCCGATCGCCACCGCGTCGAAGCCGTCCTGCTGCGCGCTGATCGCGGAGTCCATGATCGAGACCCAGTCGAGGACCTCGAAGAAGCGGAAGCTGTCGATGCGACCCACCCGGGTGCCGCGCAGCTCCACCTCCGTCCCCGGCGATGTGACCTGTTCGATGTAGGACCGCAAGTACGGGAAGTAGTTCGGCGAGTACTCCTCGCGGGACATGCTCAGATAGAGGATCTTCATCTCTCTCATTCCACTCGTTCGAAGATCGCGGCGAGCCCTTGTCCCCCGCCGATGCACATGGTCTCCAGGCCGTAACGCGATCCGCGACGCTCCATCTCGCGGAGGAGGTTCGCCATGATGCGTCCCCCGGTGGCGCCGATCGGGTGGCCGAGGGAGATACCGGAGCCGTTGACGTTGACCCGCTCGAGATCCCCGTCGGACAGACCCCAGCCCTTGAAGCAGCCGAGAACCTGCGCGGCGAAGGCCTCGTTCAGCTCGATCAGGTCGATGTCCGACCAGGTCAGCGAGGCACGCGCGAGGGCCCGTTCGGCGGCCGGCACCGGGCCGATGCCCATCAGCTTGGGCTCCACGCCCGCGAGGGACCAGCTGACGAGCCGCGCGTAGGGCCGCAGGCCCAGCTTCTCGGCCTTGGCGGGCGTGGTCACGATCGCGACGGCGGCGGCGTCGTTCTGCCCGCTCGAGTTGCCGGCGGTGACGGTGGCGTCCGAGCGCGTCGCGGCCATGATCGGCTTCAGCCGCGCCAGGGATTCGACGGTCGTATCGGGCCGGGGGTGCTCGTCCCGGGTCACGACGAGCGGATCGCCCTTGCGCTGCGGGACCGCGACCGGAACGGTCTCGGCGTCGAACAGGCCCGCCGCCATCGCGGCTCCCGCCCGCTGCTGGGAGCGCACGGCCCACGCGTCCTGCTCCTCCCGCGAGATGCCGTACGCGCGACCGACGTTCTCCGCGGTCTCGATCATCCCGCCCTCCACGGGATACCGCCATCCGCCCGAGTTCCGGCGAGGCGCCGCGAGCCGGTCCAGCAGCTTCGGCTGGCCGCCGTTGTTCCACCTCCCGTTGGGGATGTAGTACTCGGCCTGGCTCATGCTCTCGGCGCCACCCGCGAGGACCAGGTCCGAGCCGCCGGTGGCGACCTGCATGCACGCGTACAGGACGGCCTGCAGGCCGGAGCCGCAACGCCGGTCGATCTGCAGCCCCGGCACCGTCACGTCGAGGCCGGCGTCCAGCGCCGCGATGCGCCCGATGGCCGCAGCCTCGCCGTTCGCGTAGCCCTGACCGAAGATGACGTCGTCGATATCGGCCCCGGTGATCCCCGTCCGTTCGACGAGACCCGAGAGCACCGTCGACGCCAGGGTGGTGACGGGGACGTCCTTGAAGACCCCGCCGTAGCGGCCGACCGGGGTTCGGACCGGCTCACAGATGACGGCTTCCACTGTGGTGGTCATGGTCTAGACGCTCGACTCTCCGCCGTCGACCGCGATGGTCTGCCCGGTGAGGAAGTCCGGTGCGTTCAGAGCGAGATACGTGACCACGTTCGCGAGCTCCTCCGGAGTACCCATGCGGTACGCGGGAATGCCCCGCAGCACCTTCTTGTACGCCTTCTCGTCCGCGCGCATCTCGGCGTTGATATCGGTGGCGATGTAGCCGGGGGCCACCGCGTTCATCTGCGCGCCGAAGCGCGCCCACTCGGCGGCCACGGACCGGGTGAAGTTGATGACGGCGCCCTTCGAAGCGCAGTAGGCCGAGAAGCCCGGCCGGCCGACGAGGCCGAAGACCGATGCGATGTTGATGGCCCGGCCCTTTCCGGCCTGCTGGAAGCGACGCCCCGCCTCCCGGCTGCACAGGAACAGGCCACGGACGTTCGTGTTGAAGATCCGGTCCCATTCGGCCTCGTCGAGGTCGATCATGTTGGTCTGGGTGGCGATCCCGGCGTTGTTCACCAACACGTCAAGACGGCCGAATTCCGCGACGGCATCGTCGAAGAGCCCTGCGATCGACTGCGGGTCCATGACGTCCGTCGGGCGGACGAGGGCGGTGCCGCCCTCGGCCTCGATGGCGTCCCGGACGCCCTCGAGCGCGGAGACGGTGCGCCCCGAGAGCACGACGCGGGCACCTTCCTTGGCGAGCGAACGCGCGACGGACTCGCCGATGCCGCGGCCGGCCCCTGTGACGACTACCACTGGATTAGACATGTATGTAATATGTCTGACAGCTGGCCTAGTAGTCAAGCCACCATCACAGACTCATCGCAGAGGAGTTCCACCTTCATCATGAGACGTCTCGTGCGCACCGAGGGCCTGACCGCGGAACAGGAAGAGATCCTCACCGTCGTCCGGCAGTTCGTCGAGAAGAAGATCATCCCGGTCGCCACAGAGCTGGAGCACGCCGACGAGTACCCGACGGACATCGTCGAGGGACTCAAGGAGCTCGGCATCTTCGGCCTGATGATCCCGGAGGAGTACGGCGGGCTCGGCGAATCGCTGCTCACCTACGCCCTGGTGGTCGAGGAGATCGCCCGCGGCTGGATGAGCGTGTCCGGCGTGATCAACACCCACTTCATCGTGGCCCACATGATCAAGCAGCACGGCACCGAGGAGCAGAAGCGGAAGTACCTGCCGCGTATGGCCACCGGGGAGGTACGCGGCGCCTTCTCCATGTCCGAACCCGGCCTCGGCTCGGACGTCGCGGCGATCACCACGAAGGCCACGAAGACGGCCGACGGCTACGAGATCACTGGCCAGAAGATGTGGCTGACCAACGGCGGCTCCTCCACCCTGGTCGCGGTTCTGTGCAAGACCAACGAGGGCTCCGACTCGGTGTACAAGAACATGACCACCTTCCTGGTCGAGAAGCAGGCGGGCTTCGGCGAGACGGCCCAGGGCGTCACGGTGCCCGGGAAGATCGAGAAGATGGGCTACAAGGGCATCGACACCACGGAGATGATCCTCGACCACCACCGGACCTCGGCGGACCAGATCCTCGGCGGCACCCCCGGTCAGGGCTTCTACCAGATGATGGACGGGGTCGAGGTGGGCCGGGTGAACGTGGGCGCACGTGCCGTCGGCATCGCCAATCGCGCCTTCGAGCTCGGCGTTCAGTACGCACAGCAGCGCGAGACCTTCGGCAAGCCCATCGCGCAGCACCAGGCGATCCTGTTCCGAATCGCGGAGATGGCGACCAAGGTCGAGACCGCGCATGCGATGGTGGTCCGGGCCGCGCGCCTCAAGGACGCCGGCGAGCGGATGGACGTCGAGGCCGGCATGGCGAAGATGATCGCCAGCGAGTACTGCAACGAGGTGGTCCAGGACTCGTTCCGGATCCACGGCGGGTACGGCTACTCAAAGGAGTACGAGATCGAGCGGCTCTACCGCGAGGCCGCCTTCATGCTGATCGGCGAGGGTACGTCGGACATCCAGAAAATGATCATCGGCCGGTCGCTGCTCAAGGACTACAAGATCTAAGGGAGACGGACTATGCAGTACAACAGGCTCGGTAGGACGGGCGTCAAGGTCAGCCGGATCGGCTTGGGGGCGCTGAACTTCGGCTTCGTCACGGACCAGGAGGCCAGCTTCGAGATCCTCGACTACGCGGTCGAGAACGGCATCAACCTCGTGGACACCGCCAACGTCTACGGCGGTCCGCAGACGCCCGACATGGAGAAGGGCTTCGGCACCTCCGAGGAGATCATCGGACGGTGGCTCGCGCAGGATCCCGCGCGCCGCGACCGGATCGTGCTGACCTCCAAGGTGTATCAGCCGATGGAGACCGGCCCGAATGATCGCGGCCTGTCGGCGTACCACATCCGCCGCGCCTGCGAGGCGAGCCTGCGCCGCCTGCAGACGGATCACATCGACCTCTACCAGATGCACCACGTGGACCGGAACGTCCCGTGGGAGGAGACCTGGCAAGCCTTCGAGCAGCTGATCCGCGAGGGCAAGATCAGCTACGTCGGCAGCAGCAACTTCGCGGGCTGGGACATCGCGACGGCCCAGACCATCGCGAACTCCCGCGGCTTCCTGGGGCTCGCGTCCGAGCAGAGCCTGTACAACCTCACCGAGCGCACCATCGAGCTCGAAGTGATTCCGGCGCTGCGCTACTACGGGATCGGCCTCATCCCGTGGAGCTCGCTCGGACGCGGCCTGCTGGGCGGCGTGCTGGAGAACGCGGGAACCGGCCGGCGCAGTAGGCCCGAGATGCAGGCCCGGATCGAGGCGATCCGCCCCCAGCTCGAAGCCTATGAAGCGCTCTGCAAGGAGATCGGCGCGCCGCCCGCGCACGTCGCCCAGGCCTGGCTTCTCGCCAATCCCGTCGTGAGCACGATCATCTGCGGCCCGCGCACGTGCGAGCAGCTGGCGGACAGCGCGAAGACGCTCGACGTGACCCTCTCCCCCGAGGTCCTCGCGCGGCTCGACGAGATCTGGCCCGGCCCCGGCGGCGAGGCCCCGGCCGCCTACGCCTGGTAGCCGCACCGTCGTAGCAACGAATCGGCCCCGGAACCTCCGATCAGGTTCCGGGGCCGATGTCGTTCCGGCGTAGCGGGATTCCGAGCTATGTCAGCGACTGCGCGAAGTCCGGGGGTAGACCGATCGACCGCAGCTCGGTGTAGGCGTCGAGCCCTTCGGCGCCGTTCTCCCGGCCGATGCCGCTCTGCTTGAAGCCGCCGAACGGCGCCTGCAGTCCGATCGCGTTGCCGTTCAGCTCGACCACACCACTCCGGATGCGGCCGGCGATCTCAAGACCATGGGCCGGGTCGGCGGTGAACACCGCGCCGTTCAGGCCGTACACGGAGTCGTTCGCCAGGGCGACGGCCTCGTCCTCGTCCCGGTAGGTCATCACCGCGACGACCGGCCCGAAGATCTCCTCCCGGGCGATCGTCGACCTCGGATCGACACCGCTGAAGACGGTGGGCTCGACGTACCACCCGCGGTCGACGCCGGTCGGTCGGCCGCCGCCCTTGGCGACGACGCCGCCCTCCTCACGACCGATGCGGATGTAACGCTCGACGGTGTCCCGATGGCGCTCGCTGAACAGGGGGCCGATCTGGGTGGCGTCGTCGTTCGGGTCACCGACCGGCATCGTGTCGATCATCGCGTTCAAGCGCTCGACGAAGTCCGCCTCGATCGAAGCCGGCACCAGCAGCCTGGTCTTGAGCGTGCAGACCTGCCCGTTGTTCCGGAAAGACCCCATCCGGAGCGACTCGACCGCCTGGTCGAGGTCGGCGTCCTCGAGCACGATCGCGGCGGACTTCCCGCCCAGCTCGAGCGTCACGCGGCGGATGTCTGCACCGCAGAGCGAGGCGATCCGGCTGCCGGCGCCAGTGGAGCCCGTGAAGGTGACCTTGTCGACGCCGCGGTGGGTGACGAGGTGCTCGGCCGCCTCCCTCTCGGCCGGCACGATGTTGATCACTCCCGGCGGGAAGCCCGCCTCCTCGATGAGTTCACCGAGGAGGTACCCGTCCAGCGTCGTCTGCGGAGCGGGCTTGAGCACGAACGTGCACCCCGCGAGCACCGCGGGGACGATCTTCTGCATGCTGATCCCCATGGGAACGTTCCACGGCACGACGGCCGCGACGACCCCGACCGGCTCGCGGGTGACCAGCGCGCTCCCGGTCGCCGTCCTGCGGACCTCGCGGAACGGGTACTCGCGGATGAACCCGAGGTACGCGTCGATCACCCGCACCGGGTTCGCAGCCTGGATCGTGCGGGACTGCGCGATCGGGCACCCCATCTCGGTCGTGATGAGGCCGGCGATCCGCTCCTGGTTCTGCTCGAGCAGTTGGCGGAGCCGCTCGACGACGGCGATCCGATCCTCCAGCGGCATGGTCGGCCAGGGTCCCGAATCGAACGCCCGGCGGGCGGCCGCGACCGCGGCGTCGACATCCGCGGCGGACGCCGATGCCACCTCGGCCAGGAGCTCCTCGGTCAGCGGGGAGACGATCGGAATGCTCTCCCCAGTCGCGGGAATCCACCGCCCGTCGACGAAAACGGTTCCGTGCCGGTGTTCTACGAGCATCTGTACTCCTTGGTCCATGAGGGGAACGGGGACGCGCCGGGCGGGTGGACTGCCGCTTCTACAGCTCACCCGCCCTCGCATGTTCGGTGGCGACCCGATCCGATCTTACACCTGCTCATAAGTAAGATAGTTGACAGTCAGATAGCCGCTTGGTTTGATTGCGGTGTCGGGCATCACACCACCGCGGGCGGCGGAGGAACCCGGGGCGCGCATTCGGGTACGTCATGCGCCGGTCCCGGGCCGCGCCGGACCGGCGCCGCGGTACGCGGACGCGGATCGATCAGGCAGAGGGAGACGGCAGTGTCGACGAAGGAAACGGTTCTCGTCACGGGCGGTTCGGGATTCATCGGATCGCGCGTGGTTGAGCGGCTGAGCGCCACCGGTCAGTACCGGGTTCTCGCCGCGGACGCGGTGCGGACCGAACGATCGTCCGCCTTGGACACGCTCCCCGACGTCGAGTTCTGCGAGATCGATCTCCGCGACCGGGCAGCGGTCGAGTCCCTCGTCAGCCGCACCGGCCACATCATCCACCTCGCTGCCATCCGCGCCGTGGCCGGCGCCGGCGATCCCCGGGCCGCCTTCGACGTCAACGTCGTCGCCGCCTACGACCTGATGGACGCCGCGAAGCGGCACGGCGTGCGCCGGATCGTCTACGGCTCCTCGCACAGTGTCTACGGCTCCTTCGCCACGTTCCGCCCGTACCGGCACCGCGAGGACGAGACGGCCGACGGACGGGGCATCGGGATGTACGGGGCGAGCAAGCTCGCCGTCGAGGCCTACCTCGAAGCGCACGCCAACAGCGATGGCGCCGAATTCCTCTCGCTGCGCCTCGGCACGATCTACGGTCCCGGCGTCAATCGCGACAACTCCCTCGGCGGCATGATGATGGACGTGATCGACGCTGTGCGAGACGGCCGGCAGGCGGTGGTCCGGTGGGCGCCCGACGCGCTGCACGACCTGGTGTACGTCGACGACGCCGCCGCCGCGATCGCCCAGGCGCTGACGGTGCCGGCGACTGAGAAGGCCGTCAACATCGTCGGCGAGCCGATCACCACGACGGACCTGTTCGGGCGTCTGATCGCACTCACCGGTGCGGAGAACCCGTCGGTCGAGTGGACCGCGGAACTGGTCCGGTACCAGCAGGTGTGCCGGGATCGCATGCTGGCGATGGGCTTCGGCGCCTCCCTCGGCACCCCCATCGACCAGGGTCTGCAGGCCTTCATCGACTGGCACCTCGCCGGCTCGGCCGCCGGCCGCGGCTGACGACACCGCTCGCCGGCATCGCGCCGAGCGGCTCCACCACCACATCGGGAGAAACCAACAGTGACTGAGAAGATCGGCTTCATCGGCACCGGCGCCATGGGCTCGGCGATCGCGAGCCGCCTGGTGAGCGACTACGACCTGTACGTCAACGATCGGAACCGGGCCTCGACGGACGGCCTCGTCGAGATGGGCGCGACCTTCGCCCCGTCGGACGAGATCGCACGACAGTGCCGGTACGTCTTCCTGTGTCTGCCTGCGCCGGCGCACGTCCTGGGCCTGTTGTTCGGTGATGACGGGATCGCCGACTCCTTCGAGCCCGGGACCGTGGTCATCGACATCACCACGGGCACCCCGACCAGCGACGCGGAGATCGTGGCGGGGCTCGCCGAGCGCGGCGTGAAGTTCCTCGACTCCCCGATCGGTGGCGGCGTTCGCCGGGCTGCGGACGGCACCTCCACGCTGATGGTCGGCGGCGACGCCGACGTCTTCGAGGCCGCGCTGCCCATCCTGAACTCGATCACCCCCAACGTCTTCCGGGTGGGGCCGTCCGGCGCGGGACACGCGATGAAGCTGGTGAACAACCTACTCAACTCGTGCAACCGGTTCGCGGCGCTGGAGTGCATCCGGCTCGGCCAGGCGGCAGGCATGGATCAGGGCACCATCGTCGAGGTCCTCAACTCGTCCACCGGGCGCAACTACACCACCGAGTACACGTTCCCCACGCTGCTCAGCGGCGAGACCTACAAGAAGCAGGGCTTCACGCTCGAGCTGATGGTCAAGGACGTCCACCTGGCCAACGAACTGGCCGACGCCTACGAGCACGCCACCCCGATCGGGCACCTCGTCGAGGAGCTGACCCGGGCGGCCATCGACCGATTCGGCCCGGATGCGGATCAGAGCCAGCTTATGGCCGAGTGGTATCCCCAGCGCTGAGCGCGATGAACGCCCTGAACCCGTCCCCTCACGCCCGGCACCGCGGGCACTGGCGAGGGCCGTCCGGAGTCCGCGATGGCCGAACTCGCTGACGAGGCCAGAGCGCTCGTGGCGCGCGCCGCGGCCCGGCCCGCGATCCACACGCTGCCGATCGAGGTGGCCCGCGCGACGATGCGGGAGAGCCTTGTGGAGAAGACGCCGCCGATCGGACTCACGACACTCGCGGTCGAGGACTTCGCTATCCCGACCGCGGACGGCGGTGTTCCGGTCCGGAGCTACCATCCCGCACTCGGGGCACCCCGGCCCGTGCTGGTCTTCTTCCACGGCGGAGGGTGGGTGTTCAACGACATCGACACGCACGACACGCTGTGTCGAATCCTCGCCGAGGTCGCGGACTGCCTGGTGCTCTCCGTGGGCTACCGCCGTAGTCCCGAGCACCGCTACCCCGCGGCCATCGACGACGGCCTGGCGGTGCTGGCATGGGTCGCCGCGCACGCCCCATCGGTCGACGGGGATCCCGCCACGATCGCGCTCGCGGGCGACAGCGCCGGCGGACAGATCGCGATCACCGTCGCGAAGCGAATCCGCGACGAGGGCGGGCCGGCGATCCGCGCGCAGTTGCTGCTGTACCCGGTCCTCGACTACTGGGACCCTGGGACACCGTCGTACGACGAGCGCGGGCCGGGCTTCGCCGTGACGCGCGAGTTCATGCAGTGGATCTGGGACGCGTGCCTCCCCGCGACGTGGGACCGGCACGATCCGTACCTCTTCCCGCTGCACGGCGAACTCGGCGGGCTTCCGCCCACCGTGCTCTGCATCGCGGAGTACGACGTCCTGCGCGACGAGTGTTTCGATTTCGCCGAGCGCCTACGCAGCGCGGGCGTGCCGGCCGAGATCGTCCACGCCGCCGATCAGATGCACGGATTCGCCAATCACACCTCCCGGATCCCCACGGCCGCAGCCCTGGTCCGAGACACCGCGACGCGGCTGCGCCCGCTGCTGCCCCGTCGAACGATCCCGTCCGAGACAGACCTTCGATGCACCACCACCGACTAGATTGGAAACTCCCATGCTCACAGTGATCCGAGGCGCGAACAGCGAGCCGTCAGCCCTGGCCGAAGGCACCTTCACCGGCGACGCGTGGCGGGACATGCTGATGGCCCCCACCGACGGTGTCGCGGTCGGGAACAACTTCTTCTCGCCGTGCGCACGGACCTATTGGCACTCACACGTGGGCGGCCAGCTCCTCATCGTCCTCGCCGGCGAGGGCCACGTCTCCGACGAGAACGGCATCGTCACCGTTCGGGCGGGTGACATGGTGTGGACGCCGCCCGGGATCCGGCACTGGCACGGCGCCGCTCACGACCGGTACATGCTGCACACCTCGGTCACGCTCGGCGCCACGAACTGGGAAGAGGCCGTGAGCGATCTGCAGTACGAGGCCGCTCGCGCCTGAGGGCGGAGCATTCGACGACGACCGCGCCGCCCGACCGGGCGCCGCACTGAAACCGCGCGAGCGACGGCCCGCGCATCGAGGAGGAAACGACGATGTCCGACAACGACGAACCGAATCTGGCCCGGGTGGTGGTGACCGGCGTCGCCGAGGACGGCCGGTCCACGATCACCAGCGACGGGCCCGCGACCCCATGGGTCCGCAGGCCCACCGGCACGCTGGTCATGGAGCTGTGGCGCGCGGACGCGCTCCCGATCTCGGTCGACGACGACTCGACCCTCGGCGACGAGGTCGTGCTCGCCCCGCCGGCCCACGGAGTCGCGGTGCGCACCACCGTCTTCCCGCCGGACAGCTCCATCTCACCGGAGGCCGCCGCGGCGTTCAAGGCCGCGATGAAGGACATCTACGGCGCCGGTAACGAGGGCTCGGCCGACTCGGTACCCGGAATGCACAGCACCGAGACCATCGACGTGATGACGGTGATCGAGGGTGAGATCTGGTGCGTCATGGAGGACGGGGAGACGGTGCTGCGCAAGGGCGACAGCATGGTCCAGCGCGGCACCCGTCACGCGTGGCAGAACCGCAGCGACAAGCCCACGACGGTCGTCACCACGATGCTTCCGGCGCATCGCCCGAGCTGAGGAGCAGTATGTCCAGTCCAGTTCAGCCCCACAACGATTCGCGGCCGAGCGGCGATCAGCACCCTCTCGGAGGGATCGCCCCCGCACTCATCGGCTTCACGGACGAGGTGCTCTTCGGGCAGGTGTGGGAGCGCCAGAACATCAGCCCCAAGGAGCGCAGTCTGGTCACCGTCGCCTGCCTGGTGACCAGCGGCAACGTCGACCAGCTCGAGTACCACCTCGGGCGGGCACGGGGCAACGGTGCGACCCAGGACGAGCTCGTGGAGGTCATCACGCACCTCGCCTTCTACGCCGGCTGGCCGAAGGCGATGGCCGCGATGGCCGTGGCGAAGCGCGTCTTCGGCGTCTGATACCGCCATGGAATACACACAGCTGGGTCGCAGCGGAGTGAAGGTGAGCAGGCTCTGCCTGGGCACCCTGAACTTCGGCTTCAACACGCCCGAAGCAGAGTCGCACGCGGTGATGGACCACGCGCACGAGTTGGGGATCAACTTCTTCGACACGTCCAACGTCTACGGGCAGTGGCCCGGCCAGCCGTCCGAGTCGGCCACCGAGAAGATCATCGGTCGTTGGTTCGCGCAGGGCGGCGGCCGCCGCGAACGCACCGTCCTGGGGACGAAGGTCTTCGAGCCGCTGAGCGATTGGCCCAACGACGGCCGCCTGTCCGCGCTCCACATCCGCCGGGCGTGCGACGCATCCCTCCAGCGACTCCAGACCGACTACATCGACATCTACCAGATGCACCACGTCGACCGGCTGACACCGTGGGACGAGATCTGGGAGGCGATGTCCGCCCTGCGTTCGCAGGGGAAGATCCTCTACGTGGGCTCCTCCAACTTCGCGGGCTGGCATCTCGCGCAGGCGCAGGAGGCCGCGATGGCCCGATCGATGCTGGGCCTCGTCAGCGAGCAGTCGATCTACAACCTGGCGATCCGCGACATCGAGCGCGAGGTCATTCCCGCGTGTGAGGCGTACGGCATCGGAGTGCTCGCCTGGGCCCCGCTGCATCGCGGCCTGCTCGCCGGGGTCCTCCAGAGCGACGTCGCGGGCACCCGGTACAACGCCGAACAGCTCGAGCAGTACCGCCCGCAACTCGAACAGTACGAGGGCCTCTGCCGCGAAATCGGCGCCCCGCCGGCGCAGGTGGCTCTCGCGTGGTTGCTCGCCCGGCCCGGCGTCACAGGTCCGGTCGTGGGCCCGCGGACCCGGGAGGACCTCGATTCGTCGGCCGCGGCCACGCGGATCCACCTCGAACCGGCCGCCCTGGAGAGGCTCGATGCGATCTTCCCCGGCTACCGCACCGCCCCGGAGGACTACGCCTGGTAGCGCCCCGGCCGCGCCTGGCCGGAACGACGAAGAGTCCCTGCCGTCGAACGCGATTCGCATCGCATTCGACGGCAGGGACTCTTTCCGCTCGACGGGCCCGGTCAGTGCTCGGGCAACTCGGTAGCCTCGTCGGCGAAGCCGTAGACCGACTTGACCTCGAGGTACTCCTCCAGCCCGTACACGCCCATGGAGCGGCCGATGCCGGATTCCTTGTAGCCGCCCATCGGGGTCGACGGGACGGCGTTGGCGCCGTTGTAGCAGATCCGGCCCGCGCGGATCCCGCTCGCGAACTCGTAGCCGCGCTTGCGGTCCGCACTGAAGACGTAGCCGCCGAGCCCGAAGATGGAGTCGTTGGCGATCTCGAGCGCCTCCTCCTCGGTCCGGTAGGGCATCACCACGAGGACCGGTCCGAAGATCTCCTCCTTGGCGAGCGTCATGTCCGGCGTCACGTCCGCGAGAACCGTCGGCTTGCAGAAGAAGCCCCGATCGAAGCCTTCGATTCGTCCAAGGCCACCGGTCACGAGTCGGCCGCCCTCGTTGAGCCCGATCTCGATGTGCCGCTGCACGCTCTCGAACTGCTGCGCGTGCACCATCGGGCCGTGGGTGGTGCTCGGATCGCGGGGATCACCGAACGTGGTGCGACCGATCGCGTCGACCAGGTGCCTGAGAATCTCCTCCTGCTGGCTCTCGTGCACGAGCAGCCGGCTGGGGGCATGACACGACTGACCCGAATTGGAGAACCCGCGCTGGATGTTGAACTGCGCCGCCTTCTCGAGGTCGGCGTCCATCAGAACGATGTTCGCGGACTTCCCGCCCAGCTCGAGGCAGGTGCGCTTGACGGTCTGCGCCGCGGCCTCGGCCACGCGGCGCCCCGCGTCGGTGGAACCGGTGAACGAGACGAAGTCGACGTCGGGGTGGCGCGAAATGCGGTCACCGACGACACTTCCGCGCCCGATGACGAGGTTGAAGACGCCAGGGGGCGTTCCCGCCTCGTCCATGACCTCAGCGAGCGCGACGGCCGACGCAGGGGAGGCATCCGCCGGCTTGAGCACCATGGTGCAGCCCGCGGCGATCGCGTAGATCACCTTCACGACGGAGGTCTGGATCGGCCAGTTCCACGGCGAGATCAGCCCGCACACGCCGATCGGCTCGCGGCGCACGATCGTATCGCCCATGCGCCGCTCGAAGGCGTAGTCCCGGATGACATCCCGGGCGATCGTCATATGCCCGATCGACGACGTGACCTGCCCCTTGAAGGAGACTGGGATGCCATCCTCGTAGGCGAGCAACTCCGGTAGCTCGTCCACACGCCGCTCGTACGCGGCGATGATGCGGTCGATGAGATCGATCCGCTCCTGGACCGTGGTGCGAGCGAAGCTCGGGAACGCGCGCTTCGCCGCAGCGACGGCCAGGTCCACGTCCTCGATGCCGCCGCCGGTGGCGACGGTGGCCCATGCCTCTTCGGTCGCGGGATCGATCAGCGGGCGCGAGCCCTCACCCGAGGGCGATACCCACTGACCGTCGATGTAGAACTGCCCGTAGTGCTTCATTGCTGTCTCCATATGCGCTCCTGCCGCCTAGCGTCACGACAAATGTCAGACTATATTCAGATTGACTCTGCGGTCAACAGTGCTCGCATCAACCCAGGGCCCCTTCACCGCCGGCGAAGCGGTCGGCAGAACAGGAGAAGTCATGCACGGAGTCGTCTTCCGCGGAAACCGTCGTCTCGACCTCGTCGAGTTGCCGGACCCTGCCCCTGGACCGGACGAGGTGGTTATCGAGGTGAAGGCCTCCGGCCTGTGCGGTTCCGACCTTCACATGTACCGCGGCGGGGAGACGGGAGTGCACGGCAAGGTCGCCGGCCACGAACCCGCGGGGGTCGTCGCGGACGTGGGCTCCGGCGTGTCCCGCGAATGGATCGGCCGCGCGGTCATGGTGCACCACTACATCGGCTGCGGCGTCTGCGATCAGTGTCACGCCGGCTGGACGCAGATGTGTCGGCGCGGCGCGCAGGCGATGGGCAACACCGCGCACGGCGGTCACGCCGACCTCATCACGGTGCCGTTCACCACGATCCTCCCGGCGCCCGAAGGCCTGAGCCACCTGGCGGCCGCCGCGATCAGCTGCGGCACCGGTACGGCATGGGGCGCGCTGAAGCGGATCGCCCTCAGCGGCGACGAGACGATCGTCATCTTCGGACAGGGCCCCGTCGGCCTCAGCGCCACGCAACTCGCGGTCGCCTCGGGCGCCCGGGTGATCGCCCTCGACATCTCACCAGACCGCCTCGAACGCGCCCGCGAGATGGGGGCGTGGCAGGTGTTGAACCCCAGCGCCGTCGATTCGGTGCCCGACGCGGTCCGAGATCTCACGGGCGGCCGTGGCGTTCCGAAGAGCCTCGAGACCTCCGGCGCATCGTCCGCCGCGCGGGATGCGCTGCATGTCCTCGATCTCTGGGGCGCCGTCGCGTGGGTGGGAATCGGCTCGACGATCCAGTTCGACCTCACCGAACACCTGTACAAGCAGATCACCGCACAGCCGTCGTGGACCTTGTCGAAATCACAGATGGCGGACTGCGCACGCTTCGTCGTGGACCGCGGGATCGACGTCGACGGACTGTTCACCGACTTCTGGCGGCTCGACCAGTGCGTCGAGGCGTACACGGACTTCGACCGGCAGACGTCGGGCAAGGCGGCCTTCGTCCCGTAGCCGCGAGTTCGCTGCGCGGCACGTACGCGTGGGCCGCGCACGAGACCCGGCACGATGGGAGCGGCCCCCGGCACGTGGGGGCGGGCCGTTCCCCGAGTCAACGAACCGGTCGTCGCACCAGCGCCCAGAGTCTGCTGTAGTCGACGCGGATCTCGTCCACACGGATCACCGCCGTCACCGTCTCGCGATCGATCGTGAGATCGACGATCCGGATTCCGGAGCCGAGATCAGCCGGGAACGGGACGATGGGGAGGCGTCGCCCTCCTCGGCTGAGCGCCCGCGCGCCCCGACCGATTCGCAGCGGACGCAGGCCGACCGCGCCGTCTCCCGCCTCGACGAGCACATCGAGCCATCCCCAGCGGACGTGGCTCGCGAGTCGGACCCGAGCGCGTTGCGGCCCCGTCGGCTCGATCGCGACGTCGCCCGCGTACCGCCGGAGGAGCGCGTTCACCTGTTCCCAGTCCCCGGAGAGCGCGAAGTCCAGCGGCGCCGAGACGAGGACGGGGTTGACTCCGATCCTGGTGTGCACGTTGCCGGCCGTGACGCTCACTCGATCGACCCGCAGGCCGTCGTACTCGACCTCGTTCGCGGCGAACGAGACGTCCTCGGCCTGGCCCGCGGCGGCACCGAAGGGCTCGAATCGCGCGTTCAACTCGGCGAGAACGAACGCGCAGCGCCTCCCGTCGACGGCGGTCTCCACTCGGCGCCCGATCAGCGTCGATCGGGCGGCGTCGAGCAAGGGCTCCAGCGGAGACTTGATCCCCCATCCCTTGGCACCGGGGTAGCCGGCGACGGGAGGCAGAAGCGCGCTCCAATCGGCGATCCATCCGCTCATGGGCCACGGACCGCCCCGGTCGGACCCCATCAGGCCGACCTGTCGATCGGAGCGGCGCCCCGCATGGTCACATCCGTCTCCACTTCGATCGTGCCGACACGGCGAAGGCTCAACCACCTCGGACGGCCGTGTAAATGTACGACAATACTACGTTGACCGTCAGTGTTTCAGCCAGTAGCGCGGACTGCTACTCGGCACTTGCGAGCCGACCGGCCGATTCAGTGGCGGCCACGCTGGCCAGCAGTTTCAGGCTCTCCTCGCTCGCCGACCCCGGTTCAGCGGTGTAGACGAGGAAGGACAATCCCGGCTCGGCCGTGAGCTCCATTCCCTCGTACGTCAGGGTGAGGTCGCCGACCGCATGGTGGTGGAACTCCTTCGTGCCGGAGCCGTGGCGTCGCACATTGTGGTCCGCCCACCGCGTGCGGAACTCCTCGCTGCGGGTGGAGAGCTCCCCGATGAGGTCGTGCAGCTGCCTGTCCCGCGGATCGCGGCCCGCCTCCGTCCGGAGGATGGATACCGTGATGTCGGATGCGGCGTCCCAGTCCCGGTAGAACTCCTTGGCCCGCTCGTCGAGGAAGCAGTATCGGGCCAGGTTGCCGCGGCCGGGGCCGCTGAAGACCTCGTCGTAGAACGCGCGGCCCAGCGGATTGGTCGCGAGGATGTCCATGCGGCCGTTCCGCACGAACGCAGGCCCGTACACGATCGCGTTCAACGCCTGCGTCAGGCTGCGGCGGGGAGCCCACGTCTTGGCCCTCCGACGCCGTACGGGGTGGGCAGCCCCGTTCGCCGCCCGGGCGAGATCGAAGAGGTGCTCGCGTTCGGCATCGTCGAGTTGCAGCGCCCGCGCCACGGCATCGAGAACGGCGTCCGAGACGCCCACCAGATTGCCCCGTTCGATCTTCGAGTAGTACTCGACGCTCACGTCGGCGAGCGCCGCCACCTCCGCGCGCCGGAGCCCGGCTACGCGCCGATGCCCGGACACCGTCAGGCCCGCGCGCTCCGGCGTGAGGTTCGCCCGACGGGACATGAGGAACTCCCGCGCTTCGGTCCTGTTCTCCACGGTTCAACACTACGACCGCACGACGCGGTGAGGGATGCTCCGCCGGTACACCTTTCGACCGAGACTCCCACACCCTGCCGCGACGAGGTCTCATAGGACCGGTTCAGTTCCGCACCGCGACGAGCAGGAGAGACGACATGACCGAGAACACCGGCTGGACGGGCGGCCAGAAGGCCTTCGGAGACTTCGCACCCGGCCTGGTGCACTACACCGATCGCGTGCTCTTCGACGAGGTGTGGGAGCGCGACGCCATGTCCAAGCGCGACCGCAGTCTGGTGACAGTCGCAGCGCTGACGGCCATGGGCAAGACCGACCAGCTGAAGTTCCACCTCGACTTCGCGCGGCAGAACGGAGTGACCGAGGACGAACTGAAGGAGACCATCCTGCACTTGGCCTTCTATACGGGGTGGCCGAACGGTATGAGCGCCATGTCCGTGGCGAAGCAGGTCTTCGGCGGCGAGGCGTGACCCCGGAGAGTCCCTCTGCCACAACCGACCCCGATGCACCTGCGCCACTGTCCCGACGGTGCCTCGGATTCGCCGCTGCCGCGTTGTCCCTGGTGGCGGTGTTCGCGGCCTCGGGCGCTCCGATCCCGCTGTACGAGCGGTATCGCACCGCGGCGGGCCTGACCACGGGCGACCTGTCGATCGCAGCGGTCGGGTACTTCATAGCGGTCATGATCACGCTCGTCACCCTCGGGCGCGTGTCCGACCACATCGGACGTCGAGTCATGACGCTCGCCGCGGTGCTTCTCGCTGCGATCGGATCGCTGGTGCTCCTCGATGTGGCGGGCCTAGGCACACTGGTCACCGGCCGGGTCCTTCAGGGCATCGCGTGCGGCCTCGCATCGTCGGCGACGACCGCGTACGCGATCGACCTCGCGCCGAACCGTCCGCGCTGGCTCGCCGCCACGGTCGTCGCGGCGGCTCCCCTGGTCGGCCTGACCCTCGGCTCCGTCGGCTCGGGAGCGCTCGCCGAATACGCACCGGCACCGGAGCGCTCCCCCTATTTCGCCGTGCTCATCGCCCTGGTCGGGTGCGCGCTCCTGGTTCTGGTGAGCCCCGAGCCGGTCGCCCGGACCGCCGGCGCCCTCGCGTCTCTCTCACCACAGGTGCACGTTCCCCGTGCTATCCGGCCCCTGCTCCCCGCGTCGATCGCGGTGTTCATCGCGACCTGGGCGCTCGGCGGCTTCTATCAGGCCTTCAGCCCGACGATCTCAGCGCAGAGCCTGCACACCACGAGCACCCTCGTCGCCGGCATCGTCTTCGCCTCGTTCATGGCGCCCTACGCATTCGGTGGCCTGCTCACCAGAGGCCTGAAGCCGGCAGGCGCACAGCGGGCCGGGATCCTGGTCTTCGCGGTCGCGGTGGTCGGGGTCGTTGTCGGCCTGCGCACCGGCACCGTGCTGACGGTGATCCTCTGCGGCATCGTCGCAGGAGCGGCGCAGGGCGCCGCCTTCACCGGCTCCATCCGCCGGCTCCTGGAGCGCACGCGTGCGGACGAACGCGCGGGACTGATGGCCACCGTCTTCCTCTTCTCCTACGGTGGCGCGGCGCTGCCGAGCCTCGTCTCGGGGCGATTGACGGCGTGGGGTCTCTCGCTCGAGACCGTCTCGCTCGGCTACGCGACACTCGCGATCATCGGCGCTGTCACTGTGTTCACTCTGTCGGCCCACCGGTCGCCGGACCGTGATTCGGAGACTTCTCCATCGTGATCGGTCGGCGCGTCTTCTCCCGTCACATCTCGACCTGTGTGATCGAGAATCCCTCGGCCCCTCGGATAGCATCTTCAGCCATGCCTGTACCCGCACCCACTACGTCCGCCCGCGCCGTCGTCACCGGCGGCTCCTCCGGCATCGGTGTCGCCCTGGCCACGGAGCTCGCCCGGCGCGGCCACTCGGTCATCCTCGTCGCCCGCAGCACCGGCCCGATGGAGGAGCTCGCCGCGAAGCTGCGCGCCGAGTTCGGCGTCGAGGCCGAGGTCCGCGGCGTCGATCTGTCGGACCACGCCGCCCGCGCCGTACTCTGCGAGGAACTCGCCTCCCGTGAGATCTCGATCCTCTGCAACAACGCCGGCACCGCGACCTTCGGCCGCGTCATCGACCTGGACTTCGACTACGAGCGCGCGCAGCTGGAGCTCAACGCGAACGCGGTGCACGACCTGACCCTGGCCGTGCTCCCCCAGATGGTCAAGCGCGGCAGCGGCGGCATCATGATCACCGGCTCCGCGGCCGGCAACATGCCGATCCCGAACAACGCCACCTACGCGGCGTCGAAGGCCTTCGCCAACACCTTCTCGGAGTCGTTGCGCGGCGAGTTGAAGAAGACCGGCGTCCACGTGACCCTGCTCGCGCCCGGCCCGGTGCGCACCGAGCTCCCCGATCCCGAGGACCGCTCGACGGTCGAGAAGGTCGTCCCCGAATTCCTCTGGGTGAACACCGAATACACGGCCCGGGTGACCCTGGACGCGCTGGAGAAGAACAAGATGCGGGTCGTCCCGGGGCTGCTCTCCAAGGGCATGTCGATGGCGGGCAACTACACCCCGCGCGCCATCATGGCGCCGATCGTCGGCGAGATGTACAAGAAGCTCGCGGGCAACTGAGGTAGGGCCCGGCCCCGTCGGACAACGGATGCGGTGGGTTGCGCCGCCCTGGCACCCACTGCAACCCGGGGCAACGCCCGAACCTGGATCGTGACGCTCATCACACTCAGCAGGTAATCATCCCGACTGAGGAGCATCCATGACCGCGATCGCCGGTGCCGAACCCGCTGAGACCACTCCGACGACCGCGCCACCGGGCGGCGGATGGTTCGTATTCGGAGTCGCCAACCTCGTCGTCGTGACGATCCTCTCCTTGGCGGGGTGGTACCTGCTCGCCGACCCGACGACGAGCCCGTGGCACTTCTACCCGCTTCCCTTCAACACCGCACTGTTCTGGGCGATCCTGTTCATCGTGTTCACCGGGTTCGCCTGCGAGTTCGCGGGGTTCGCGCGGCTGCCGCAGCCCTGGCGCGGCATCGCCATCACGGTGACGACCGCCGTCTTCGCGGTCGCGGTGACCTGGCTGCTCGGCATCGGCCTCGGCGCGGTCTATCCGGATTTCGCGGCGTCCCGCCCAGGGGGAATCGGCTACTTCGCCGGCGCACTGTTCGTGCTGTTCGGCTTCATCACATGGGTCATGTCCGTTCTGAACTGGGGGCACTGGCCGTGGCCCGCCCTCGGCCTGAAACAGCCGATGGTCGGGCTGTGCGAGATCGCCTTCGTGGCGCTACCGACACTCGCGCTGTACATCGTCTTCGGGCTCCCGGCGGTCTCGGACACCGCGTCCGGACCGATGTCGATCGACACGGTGCTCGGCTGGTTCTACTCGATCGTCGTCGCCGTACTTCTCACTGGCCAGACCCTCGACAACTGGCCGTGGCGGCTCGCGGGCGGCGCAGGCCGCACGGCGTTAGCCGCAACGGTCGGAAACGTCCTGCTCGGGACGGTGATCTACGTCCTCGCGATCCCCCTCGCCGGACTCCTCCTCGGTGCCGAGGCGACCGCCGAGCTGGGCCGCGGAATCAACCAGTTCCCCGCACAGATCGGGGTGTGCTGGGCCTTCTGGATGATCTTCTGGGCCAACGGCTTCGGGAACCGGTTCAACCCGGTGGCGCGGGCGGCGCTGACGTTCGCGCTCGCGATCGCCACCTTCCTGCTCTACTACCGCTTCCTCGCAGCGCACGTCCTGCACGAGCCCGCCGTGGCGTCCGGCATCAGTGGCAACGCGCTGGGTTTCGTGGACTGGCTGGTGCTGTGGACGCTGATCTACGTCGTCGGTTTCGAATCGCTGGGCCTACGCCGACTGCAACGGTAGCTCCGCCGACGGACCACGCCGTCACCTCTCGAGAGGTCCGGTCGATCGCTTCCCACGATCAGGGCACCGACCGACCGGACCTCTGCGTCCTGGAGATCAGCGGCGCTTGGTGCCGAAAATGCTGCGAGAGAGCTCCCGGCCGGCGCTGGAGGCCGCGGACCGCAGGAAGGACTTCACCGCCGGGTTGCTCATCACGTCCGAGACCCAGGAGGACTCCTCCTTCTCCTTCTTGGGCGCCGGCGGAGGCGGCGGTGCCTGCTCGGCGGGCGCGTTCTCCTGCTGGGCCTGCTGCGCCTGCGCCGCGAGCTTCTCGAACGCCGACAGGTTGTCGACGGTCTGCGAGTACTTCGCCCACAGGGGCGAGGCCTGCGCGGCGGAGCGGATGGCATCGTCGCCGATCGCCGACATGAGCGAGCGCGGGGCCCGCAACCGGGTCCACGCGACCGGCGTCGGCGCGCCCTTGTCGGACAGGACGGTGACGATCGCCTCGCCGATGCCGAGGCTGGTCAGCGCCTCGTCGAGCTTGTACGCCTTCGAGGTCGGATAGGTCTTGACGGTCTTGGTCAGCGCGGCCTGGTCCTCGGGCGTGAAGGCCCGCAGCGCGTGCTGGATGCGCGCGCCGAGCTGGCTGAGCACCGGGTTCGGAATGTCCGTCGGCAGCTGCGAGCAGAAGAAGACGCCCACGCCCTTCGAGCGGATCAGCTTCACCGTCTGCTCGACCTGGTCCTTGAAGGCCTTACTGGCGTCGGCGAAGAGCAGGTGCGCCTCGTCGAAGATGAAGACGAGCTTGGGCTTGTCCAGGTCGCCGGCCTCGGGCAGGTACTGGAAGAGGTCCGCCAGGACCCACATCAGGAAGGTCGAGAACAGGGCCGGCCGCGCCGCCTGGTCGCCGAGCTCGACGAGCGTGACCACGCCCTGTCCGCCCGCGGTGCGCAGCAGATCACCCATGTCGATCTCGGGCTCGCCGAAGAAGGTGTCGCCACCCTCGGCCTCGAGGTTGACCAGTGCGCGCAGGATCACGCCGGCGGTCTGCTTGCTGACGCCGCCGATGCCCTCGAGGTCGGCCTTACCCTCCGCCGAGGTCAGGTATGCGATGACCGAGCGGAGGTCCTTGAGGTCCAGCAGCTCGAGCTGGTTCTGATCCGCCCAGTGGAAGATCAGGCCGAGCGTGGACTCCTGGGTGGCGTTGAGCCCCAGTACCTTCGACAGCAGGATCGGACCGAACGACGAAATGGTCGCGCGGATCGGTACCCCGATACCGTTCGTTCCGAGGGAGACGAACTCCGTCGGGACAGAGGAGGGCCGCCAGTCGTCGCCGGTGTCGGCGGCGCGCGCGGTGGTCCGGTCACTGGGCTCACCGGGCTTGGACAGGCCCGCGAGGTCGCCCTTGATGTCGGCGAGCACGACAGGCACGCCGTTGGCCGACAGTTGCTCGACGATGAGCTGCAGCGTCTTCGTCTTACCGGTGCCGGTGGCGCCTGCGACGAGGCCGTGCCGGTTCATCATGGCGAGCGGGATGCGCACCTTCGCCGACGGGTCGACGGTGCCGTCCACCAGAACGGTGCCGAGCTCCAGCGCGGGGCCCGGGAAGTCGTAGCCGGCCGCGATCGTCTGCGCCGGAGAGTTCGCGTTGTCAGTCACGGTGCAAACCCTAGCTTGGATACGCTGAACCGCGTGGACGACAAACTCGTATGGGTCGATTGTGAGATGACCGGCCTCGACCTGACCTCCGACCGCCTCATCGAGATCGCCGCGCTGGTGACCGACGGGGACCTGAACGTCCTGGGCGAGGGGGTGGACCTGGTGATCCACGTCGACGACGCCGCGCTCGCCGCCATGCCGCCCGTGGTGCAGGAGATGCACGCCCGCTCGGGCCTGACCGAGGAGGTCCGCAGGTCGACGGTGACGGTGCGCGAGGCCGAGGAGGCGGTGCTCGCCTACCTTCGCGAGCACGTCGAAGCAGGCGCCGCGCCACTGGCCGGCAATTCGATCGCCACGGACCGGCGGTTCATCGCCCAGGAGATGCCGGAGCTGGACGGATTCCTGCACTACCGGATGGTCGACGTGAGTTCGATCAAGGAGCTGTGCCGCCGCTGGTACCCGCGGATCTACTTCGGTCAGCCCGACAAGGGCCTCGCCCACCGCGCACTCGCGGACATCCGCGAGTCGATCCGCGAACTCAAGTACTACCGGCGGACTGCCTTCGTCCCCGACCCCGGACCGTCGACCGAGCAGATCACCGAGATCGTCGGGGAACTCGGTCCGGCCTGAAGCCGCAGGTCAGGCGCGTCGGCCTCGGCGAGCCCATACCGATTGGATTCCGTCGCATCCGTCGGGTAAAGTTCTCCGAGCCTGGCGATCCCAGGCACCTGGTGGATGTAGTTCAGTTGGTAGAGCACCAGATTGTGATTCTGGCTGTCGCGGGTTCAAGTCCCGTCATCCACCCCGGATGAGAAGCCCGGTCTTGCAACAAGATTCGTTGCGAGGCCGGGCTTCTTCGTGTCCAGCCGAGTAGCGCGACCGGAGCGGCTGCGAGTCCTGATCCGCGGGCGGATGATCACGCTGTAGCCGGAAGACCTCTTCCGGCTACACCGGCTGCTTCTCCGCGAAGCTGGCGGCCTCGTCGAACTCGGCGTCGACGGCGGCGTCAGGCTTGTGGGTGGCGAGGCTGACGGCGATCGCGACGACGAGGTTCGCCGCGAAGCCGGGGACGATCTCGTACAGCGCGAACGGGGGCCACTGACCCCACACGAAGGCGACGACGGCGCCGACGATCAGGCCGGACAGCGCGCCCGCCGCAGTGAGCCTGCGCCAGAACAGGGCGAGGATCACGACGGGACCGAAGGACGAACCGAACCCCGCCCAGGCGAAGCCGACGAGCTCGAGAATGCTGTCGGACGGGTCGATGGCGAGCAGCACCGCGATCACCGCGACGATGAGCACACCGAGCCGGCCGAGCCGCACGTAGGTCCTGTCGCTGATCTGCGCGTCCCGGCCCGACTTCTCGGCAAAGATCTTGAACAGGTCCTCGACCAGCGCCGACGAGCACACGACCAGCTGCGAGGACACCGTCGACATGATGGCGGCGAGCACGGCGGCGAGCACGAGGCCGGCGACGAACGGGTGGAACAGGACCCGCGCGAGGACGAGGAACACCGTCTCCGGGTCCTTCGGTGCCTTCTCCGGGTGCAGTGCGAAGTAGGCGATGCCGATGAACGCGGTCGAAATCGCACCGAGCGCCGTCGCGATCATCCAGCTGATGCCGAAGCGACGCGCGGTGACGGCCTCCTGCGGCGACCGCAACGCCATGAACCGCACGATGATGTGCGGCTGACCGAAGTACCCGAGGCCCCAGGCAGCGGCGGAGATGACCCCGAGCGCCGTGCCGCCGGCAAACAGACTGAAGAAGTCGGGGTTCACCGAGTTCACGGTATCGGCGGTGACTGACGGGCCGCCGACCTCGATCAGAGTGACGATCGGCACGGCGACGAGCGCCGCGAGCATGAGCAGCCCCTGCGCGACGTCGGTCAGGGTCGCTCCGAGGAAGCCTCCGAAGAGCGTGTAGACCATGGTCACCACGGCGACGATGAGCATCCCGTGCAGATACTGGACGCCGAAGGTGCTGTCGAAGAACTTGCCGGCCGCGACCATACCGCTGGAGACGTAGAACGTGAAGAACACCAGGATGATCAGGCCGCACACGATCCGCAGGGACCGCGACCGATCCCGCAGCCGATGCTCGAGGAAGCTGGGGATGGTGATCGAGTTCCCGGCGACTTCGGTGTAGGAACGCAGGCGCGGCGCGACGAACTTCCAGTTGAGCCAGGCACCGACGGTCAGGCCGATCGCGATCCAGGACTCGACGAGCCCCTTGGCGTAGATCGCGCCGGGCAGCCCCATGAGCAGCCAGCCCGACATGTCCGACGCGCCCGCACTGAGCGCGGCCACCCAGGGTCTGAGGCCGCGGCCGGCGAGCATGTAGTCGTCGAGGCTGTCGCGCGTCTTCCGGTACGCACTCCAACCGATGTACAACATGGCGGCGAAGTACAGCGTTACCGCGATGGTCTGATACGTCTGGTCCGACACGGGTCTCCTCTGGTCCAGGAACCGAAACTCACTGTTCAGACATGATCTATGAGAGTCAGTGAAATCGCATTTCGACAAACTGATCTCGGTCGATCGGATCAAGCGAAATGGTAGGCTCGGACACGAATTTCTGCGGCGCTGTCCGGGCGCTCCTCGATCACACGACCACGCCCTAGGAGGGTGCGACCTTGACCGACGGGACGCGCATCGGTGCGACACTACGACGCTGCGTGATCGGGGTGATCGCCGTCCTGGCATCGGGATCGCTGCTCACGCCCGGAGCCGCATCGGCAGCTCCGGTGACGCCGTCGCCCAGCCCGTCGCCGCGTCCCGCCGCGCCCGCCAACCCGGGTGCTCCGGCTACGCCGAAGCCCGCGCCGGCCGGCCCGTCCGCGCCCGCGGCACCGTCGGCACCCGTGAAACCGAGCGCCCCCGTGCCCACGCAGACGCCGGCCCCGACGTCGGTCGCTCCGGGCGACCGGATCGACATCCTGCAGCGCTCGCTCGGCGGCGGACGCTTCGAATCGCTGCAGTGCACCATGGGATTCGCCGTCACCGCGCCGAACGGCGAGCGTCTCGGCGTGACCGCCGGGCACTGCGGTGCGCCGGAGCAGCCGGTCGGGGTCAAGAAGTGGATCGTCGGTGAGGTCGTGCAGTCGAAGACCCCGGAGGTCAAGGAGGATCCGAACCGCCCGGGGCACTACTCCCCCGTCGACCCGTACAGCCCGGACTGGGGCACCTTCCGGCTGACGGACCCGCAGGTGAAGCTCCTCTCCTCGGCACCTGGGATGGCACCGCGCTCGGTGGGGACCGCGCGCATCGGGGATCCGGTGTGCCAGTTGGGTTCTGTGAACGGGCGACGGTGCGGCAAGGTCACCAAGGTGATGGGTGACTGGATGGTCGCCGATATCGTGACCACCCAGGGCGACAGCGGCGGACCGCTGATCCGTACCTCCGACAACGCCGCGCTGGGCATCATCACCGACGCCGTGACGCTCACTGATCGTCACACCGGTCGGGTCACGCAGCAGCAGACGCAGTACTACTCGCTGGGTGCCGTCCTCCGCGCCACGGGCGGGGCGCGACTCGCGACCAACTGATCCCGCTCGGTGGCGCGCGGAGTTCACTACACTGCCGCCATGGCGATCCTGGACGTGGTCAAGACACGGTTTCTGCAGCTCGGGCGGCATCGAGCGGTTTCCCGGATGGTGCGCGCCACCGTCCCCTTGGACAAGGCGGTCACGCGGATCAGCCGCGGCAGCGTGCACCTCATCCCCGAGGCGCTGCTCCCGCAGCTCACCCTGACCACGATCGGCCGGCGCAGCGGCGTCCCCCGCGCCGTTCCCCTGCTGTACGTGCGCGACGGCGACGACTTCGTGGTGATCGCGTCCAACTTCGGGCAGAAGCACCACCCCGCGTGGTCCTACAACCTCGAGGCCACGCCCGACGCCGAAGTCCTCCTGGGCACCCGCCGCATCCCGGTGCGCGCACGCCTCCTCTCCGAGCAGGACCGCAAGCGCCTGTGGCCCAGCATCATCGCGATCTGGCCCGCGTACGACGACTACATCCGGTGGGCGGGCGATCGCACCATCAAGCTGTACCGGCTCACGCCTCGCTGACGGCGAGGAAGTCCCGCACGATCTCGGGTTCGACGGTGCGCGCGACCTCGGCCGCGCGCCCGGGCGTCAGGTCGACGGCGCCGAAGGCTCCCGCTGCGGTGGCCACCGTCAGGGTCGCGACCCCGGCGCGGCGCTGGAAGAAGGTGTCCCGCACGACGAAGCCGATCACCCCGTCGAACTCGAGGACGGTGCGCGTACGCGAGACGGTGCCCGCCCCGAGGACGACGGTGTCACCCTCGGTGACGGTGCCGAGGTGGGCGTAGCGCAGCCTGGCGCAGGCGACGGCGAGCACGGTCACCAGGATCGCCCCTGCGATCGGCAGCGCCTTCCACCCACCGGGGGCGACCGCGGCCAGCGCGACCAGAACGGCCACCGGGACGACCGCTGCGAGCAGGGACCGGGTGTACCGGCGGCGCGAGGCCGCCGGACCGTGCGCCGTCAGAGCGGTCTCCACGACGCCCGGCCGGCCGAGGATCTCGTCGGCGACCTGCACGGCCTCCGAGCGCGGCGCTGGCGGAAGCAGCGTGGGATTGCGATCGGTGCCCGTGGCGATCGCCCGGAGCTTCGCGCCGCCGGGGATCCGCATGAGGACCGGCTCGTGCAGCTGCACGCCGCGCACCCGCTTGCGCTCGATCGTGGCTGCCACCGTGGAGACCAGGCCGCGGCTAGTGTGCAGGGCACCGTCGGCGCGGCGGACCAGGCGGAAGCCCCAGAAGGCGAGCACGTAGGCCAGCACGGAGACCAGGATCGAGACCACGATGAGAAGCCCCACCGCGGACGGGATCACTACTGCGGCACCGAGGTCGAAGATCTTCGCGAACCACGACTCGGCGAGCTCGGAGCCGCGGTCGCGCAGGCCCGCCTCGTCGAGGATGCGGAAGCCGATGCCCGCGCCCGCCCCGACCACCGCGAAGCCCGTGAGCGAGAACGGCGCGAAGCGGATCCACTCCGGGCGGAGCCGGGCGAGTTCCTCCTCCGGCTCCGCGGCGGCGGGTATCACGCCCTCCCCCGCCTCGCGCGGGTCCGCGGGCGACGGTGCCTGGGTGCGGCGCAACAGATCGCGGCCGAGCTGATCCGCGACGGCGGTGGGGATCGGGTCGAGGACGAGCGCCGACTCCTTGCCACCGACACCGGTGCCCACCACGACCTTCCGGAGGCCCAGCGCGCGCTCGATGGGCCCGGCCGTGACGTCGACGCTGCGGATCCGGTCGCGCCGAGCGGTGGCCGAGACCTTGCGCACCAGGCCGTGGCGCAGTTCGAGCTGATCCCCGGTGACCCGCCACCGCGTGGTGAGCCACGGCAGGAGGCCCACCAACACACTGATCGCGACGCCGGCGAGGACGAAGAACATCGGCCCGGCGGTGCGGCCGAGGAAGAACACCCCGATCAGTGCCGGAATCAGCGACGGGATCGCCTTGATCACCCGGGTACCGATGCCCCACGGCGAGAGCCGGTTCCAGTCCGCCTCGTCAGGTCGCGTCATCGGTGTCCTCCGCGGCACTCACGGTGAGACCGGCAGCGATCGATTGCGCCGTCTCCGTGGGGAGGCCCGAGATCCGAACGGTGCCCGCCGACGAGGCGGTGGTGACCGTCACCGTCGACAACCCGAAGGCGCGTTCCAACGGGCCCGCGACGGTGTCGATGACCTGCACGCGGGAGACCGGGATCAGGACCCGCGTCCGCGTCAGCCAGCCCGCCTGCGAGTACACCGCGACGGCGTTGATCTCCCACCGGTGGAAGGCGTAGCGGAACCGCGGCATCACGACCAGGTGGGCCGCCGCGGCGGCCGCGAGGACGAGGAAGGCGGCCGCGGCGAGGAACCACGGGACGGCGGGGACGACCGCGAGGACCACTGTGACCAGCGGGATCACGACCACCCAGCGGATCGCGGCGCGCACCGTCCACCAGGTCTTCGCGCGGGGCGAGACCTGGTGTGCCGGCGGCCTGAGCACTTCGGCGGCGCCCACGACGTCGGGGGTTCCGGGATGGGTCATGCGCCCAGCTAAGCACGACATTCGGCTCCGTTGCCACCACCCGGCGATAGGGTGGCGCGATGACGACACACCCAGATGAACTGGCGGGCCTGACGGGCCTGTTCTCCGATCAGGAACGCGCGATCGCGGAGTCGGTGCGCGCGCTGACCGCGCGCGAGGTCGAGCCGCACGTGGCGGACTGGTTCGAGCGCGGCGAGATCGACGATCCCCGCGGACTGATGCGCGAACTCGGCGCGCTGGGCGTGCTCGGCATGCACCTCGACGGATACGGCTGCGCCGGAACCACCGCCACCGAGTACGGCGTGGCCTGCCTGGAGCTGGAGGCGTGCGATTCGGGGCTCCGCTCGATGGTCTCCGTGCAGGGCTCGCTCGCCATGTACGCCATCTGGAAGTGGGCGAGCGAGGAGGAGAAGCAGCGCTGGCTGCCCGGCATGGCCGCCGGCGAGCTGATCGGCTGCTTCGGGCTCACCGAGCCCGATCACGGGTCCGACCCCGCACACATGCGCACCCGGGCCCGCCGTGACGGCGCCGACTGGATCCTCGACGGCCGGAAGATGTGGATCACCAACGGCTCCCTCGCGGACGTCGCCGTGATCTGGGCGCAGACCGACGAGGGGATCCGCGGCTTCGCCGTCCCCACGGAAACAGCGGGTTTCAGCGCGCACACGATCAAGCACAAGATGTCCTTGCGCGCGTCCGTCACCGCGGAACTCGTGCTCGACGGTGTGCGCGTCACCGGTTCGGCCGCCTTCCCGGAGGTCCGCGGCCTGCGCGGCCCCCTCTCCTGCCTGAGCGAGGCACGGTACGGCATCGTCTGGGGCGCCATGGGCGCCGCGCGGACTGCGCTCGAGTGCGCGCAGCGATACGCCGCCGAGCGCGAGCAGTTCGGCCGGCCGATCGGCGGCTTCCAACTGACCCAGCAGAAGCTGGCCGACATGACCCTCGAGTACACGAAGGGGGTGCTGCTCGCCGTGCACCTGGGGCGACTCAAGGACGCGGGAACGCTCCGCCCCGAGCAGATCTCGATCGGCAAGCTGAACAACGTGCGCGAGGCGATCGACATCTGCCGCACCGCCCGCACCATCCTCGGCGCGAACGGCATCTCGCTCGAGTACCCCGTGATCCGGCACGCGAACAACCTGGAGAGCGTGCTGACCTACGAGGGCACCGTCGAGATGCACACCCTGATCCTGGGCCAGAAGCTCACCGGGCAGAGCGCCTTCCAGTGACCCGCCGATAGCTCGAAAACCGTCCCTGACCTGCCGATTTCACGTTTCGCCGCAGTCCTTGCTACTGTATTCCAGCACGCAGCGAGCGAGCAGCGGGCAGGCAGGCGCCATTAGCTCAATTGGCAGAGCAGCTGACTCTTAATCAGCGGGTTCGGGGTTCGAGTCCCTGATGGCGCACAATATCGAGAGAAGACCGGGTTTCTTACCCGGTCTTTTCTCGTTTCTGGGGCTTGTGGGCGTGGATTGGGCATGAAAACCCGTTCAGCGCAGCTCGATTGTCCGGTGCGCGGTTGAGCGGCTTCACGTACTGCCGCCTCGTTGTCTCCGAGGTCGGCCGCGTGATCGTCGCCGCAGCCTCGCACAACAACCCGCAGCTCCGACAGTTCGTCACGCCCGGCCCCGCCGCCGAAGCGTGCGTGACCGCGAACTGGCGGGCGATCTGCGCGGCTGCTTCCGCCTGACCGCCGAGTCTCCCCGGGTCCCGACCAACCAACCCCCTCGAAACCCGAACAAGGAGATTCACATGGTTCTACCCGTACTCACCGCCGAGCATCGCACCGCCGCCCTGGCCAAGGCCGCCGAGGCACGTACCGCACGCGCCCCGATCAAGGCCAGCTCAAGGCCGGCAACCTCACGCTCGCTGCCGTCCTCGGCCGCGCCGAGGAGCCCGCCGTCGGCAAGATGAAGGTCTCCGCGCTGCTCGAGTCCCTGCCCAAGGTCGGCAAGGTCAAGGCCTCGAGCTGATGACCGAGCTGGTCATCGCACCGACGCGACGGATCGCTGGCCTCGGTGACCGGCAGTACAAGGGGCAGCTGGCGAAGTTCGCGGCGTAGACCGCTGAGACAGCAACGGGCCCGTCACCAGGGATGGTGGCGAGCCCTGCGTTGCTCCTGGTCTAGATGGGTCTAGGCGATTCGGCAGCTCTGCGTGTACTCAGTGAGGAGCTTCGCGACCGCGTTGTTCGCTCCCTGCTCCTTGAAGAACGCGTTCCAGTCCCGATCTCCGCCCAGTACCTGGTACGCCATCTCCGAGTTGCACGCGTCCCGCGCTTTGATAGCCAGCCCCGCGGCCTGGACCGATGTCAGACTCGGCTGCAGCCCCTGAACCTTCTCCGTGGTCGGCGTCGGCGACGGCTCGGCATTCGCAGGGGCAGCAGCGAGTCCGACCAGCAACGACATTCCGGCGGCGACAGCAAACTTCTTCACGACAGCAGACGCTACCTCTTCACCACGGCAGCGCGCGGCTACCCGCTGCCGAGCCACTCCCCCAGCTGCTCCCAGCTCGGCGCCGGCTGCCCCCGGTGCGCCGCCGCGTATGCCGCGAGGTCAGCTCCATCCGCTGCCGCACCGCCGCGATCGCCCGCTCCTGCTCCGGCGTCGCAACCAATTCGCGGCGAACGTCATCCCACGACGTCACGATTGTCCCGTCAAACTTCTCCGCCAGACCCGGCGTCTGTGCAATCCGCTTCTCGCCGCCGGTCAGCTCGCCGCGCACGAACGTCGCCGTGACGTTGGTCCCGTTGCCCTCCAGTACCGGTTTCACCAGTTCGCTCATCCGCCAGCCCGCATACAGCAGCGCCCGCATCCGCACGTGCAGGTCGATCACGCACGCCGCCGCGAGCTCGACCCGCGCATCCTCCACCTCCTGCGCCAGGTCATGGCTCCGGTCGGGGCACCAGCCGTGCGCGTGCGCCCAGAGTCCGTCCGAGCAGACGTCGTAGACCAAGCCGTTTCCGAGATCCCAGCCGGGGTTCGCCGGCTCGACGACCTGCGCCGTCGCGAAGACAGCCGGGTCGTCGAGGACCGCGAAGTCCGAGTCCGACGCTCCGAAGTCGCCGGGCTGGAAAACGTGCCCCGCGCTCGTTCCGTCGCGGTGCGTCACCCGGACCCGATGCGGGCTCAGTGGACGGCCGCACCGCGATGATCAACTTCTTCAAGGAAGCCTGGGAGTAGCGGCGCAGCGGCCGTACTGCTCCGCGGCTCGGGATCGACCGCAACGGGAGAACAGGTCCGCGTTGGCGGGTTCGGGCGAAGTCATTGATACGGCGCGGCCGATCGTCTAATGGACACCTCGCGGAATCCGAACCTGTCGAGGAGTCGTCGAACGGTCGGTTCGGCAAGGGGATGCGTGATCTTTGGGCCGAGTACTACCTCGACTAGAGCGTCCGGGGGGAACTGCAGCTCGATGTAGGGCTTGAACAGGGTTCCCGATACGGGGTGAAACTGTACATCGACAGTGTCTAGGGTGCCGATGGCCAGCCGGCGGAACGGATCGTCAAGGGCAGTGAGGGCCTCGCGCTGCTTCGTCGATCTACCGCTGAAGTGCTCAGCGATCGCGATCCGATACTCCTGCTCATCCTTGAACGCTTCGTGCTTGACTCCCGGCAGAGCTCGTATCCAGGCGTGAGTTGCGGCCATCGTGTTGCCCAGCACGTACTCGTAGGACTCATCACCGTCCGCGCCAGCTACGTCGCGCGCAATACTCAGGAGCCCTTCGACCGCTGCGCGCCGAGCGTCGTCACCATATCGGACTTTCGTCAGACTCCCACGCTCACGGGCCTGTTCCCCCGTGTTGCAGTACTTCAGCGGTGTCGTGCGCCCGCCGGTCAAATGTGTCACGACGGGCGCCTCAAGGACCTCAATTTTCGTCGAGTCGAACCCGAGGGCGACTCCTCGCCCCTCGTCGCCGTACCGACTCCACTGGCTGAGCGCGTCGTCGAGCTCGGTGAAGCAGACGACGAACATCGCGGCGTCGAAGCTCGTGAGGTCGACTGCATCAAGGCGTTCGATGTTCTCCAGCTGGGCCCGGTACGCCTGCGAGTACCCGTCGCTGATTTCTGAGTCCCGCAGCCGACGTAGCTCCTGAAGGTAGGCATCCCAGACGTACCGCAGTTCTTGGGAATCGTTGAGATATCGATAGTCAGTGGCGCGGAGAACGCGGGTCCGAGCAATGCTTTGGAGGACCGCCGAGTTGGTGTAGTGAAAGAGAGTCTGTCCCACGAGGTCAACGTACAGACACTCTCAGGCCACCTCCCGTCGGTTCGCCTGAAGCGGGTAGCTGGTGCACGACTCCGTCATGCAACTCATAAGCTGCCGCTGCCGCGACGGGTGATGCGCCGCCGACCTACCAACTACTGCCCGGCTTCGCGAGCGTTGACCAGGCCGTGATCGCGGACTCGAGTCGATCGAGGACCAGTTGCTCGTCTACCGCCGTGTAGCGGGCCAGAGCATGAAGGTAGGTCAATGTCGCCCACGCTGCGTAGATTATGTGACCGGCCGTGGCGTTCGCCGGCGTGTACATCGAGGATGTTCGCGCTCCGATATCCGACGTCCTCCCTTCCGAATAGGTGGCGACGCCGCTTCTGCGGAACCTTCCATGTGCACTCGCGGACAAGATCGAGTAGGGAGCGGCAGCCAGGTCCGGTGCATCACTCAGGCCTGCCGCTCCAAACAGTTCACGAACGAGTGCCGACTCGGACGGTGGAATTTCGGCAGGGGGTTGGTCTGGCCGAACCAGGAACGGGCAGCCCGGCTTCTCCGCGCCGCCGGCAGCCTGGAGGCGGCTGATGATGGCGCGCATGGCGCTCTACACCCCTCGGGTGGTCACGCTGGTCTCAGCAGCCTTCGAAGCCGCATACCCGATGCCCTTCAGCTCGCCCGCGTTGAACGCAGCCGCTTCGCCGGAGAGCGACGGCCACGACGGGGTTACCGATCCCTCGTCCGGCGAGGGTCCTGCGCCGCGATAGCGCGCACCCGACTCTGATACATGGCCGAGCCGGGGTAGTCCTTGTCGATCTTGCCGAGAATGAACGCCATGTCCAGGACACGATTCTTGACCTTGACCCTGAGCAGATTCTCCTTATAAGATACGCGATTACGCAGGCCCCGAAGCCGTCCATGCGTGATCCGATGACGTAACGGCCAGCATCGTCGGCGGGCACGCCCGGGAACGCTGCGTGCACCCTTGCGTCCACAGAGCCAGCACCTTGGTCTGGTCCGGGTTCGAAGTTTCCCCAGGAGAACCGACCCCGACCCCAGGGTCAACTGCGCGATCACGTCGTGCGTGGGAGGAGCCCCTTCCGCGCGTGCCCCACACGCCGGGTGTTGGACTCCGCCTGGGCGTAGTTGCGTGCACGGTGCGGAACGCGACCTGACAGGTCATACACGAGCTGTCCCGTCTGATGCTGGAGAGACCACTCCGCAGGACTACCTTGGGCTGTGTTCCAGTCTGCAAGCGCCCGGTTCTTGGAGTTTCGGACGAGGACCTCAACGTTCGATACCAGCGAGTGCAGCGCGCCCGCGAGTTCGGTCCGAGCCGAACATACGTCACAATCCCCAGGTGTAGGCGCCGGTCGGGCCGACCTTGCAGATCGCGGTACCTTCTCCGTTCGTCCCCGCCGCGGGCGCTTGAGCCCCCGGGCTCGAGCAGGCCGTACCGATTCTCACTGAAGGCCGGAGGCTGGCGGTCTTGCTGATCCACACGCCGTCGAGGCCGCTGCAATACATCGTTCCGTCCGCGGAATCTTGCTGTATGCCCGGGTTGCAAGTCGCCCCCGCGACTTCCGGCCGGGCGGCTGCGGGAGAAGTGGCCGTCGGCACCACTCGCACGGTTGTGGTCGCTGTCGTCACGGGCACCGTGGTGGTCGTGGGCGTCGATGGCGTCACGCTCACAGTTACCGGCGGCGCCGCCGGCACCGTCGACGTCGAGCTCGTCACCGCAGCCGGCGCCTCTCCCTCACCGGACCTGCCCACGTACACGCCGAGCACCGTCGCCGCCACTGCCAGGACGGCGACGACCGCGGCGAGGATCGGTACGGTGCGTGATTTCCTGCCCGGTGCCACCGCGGGACGCAGATGGGTGGCATCCGGATCGTTCGCCGATCCGGAAAGCGCTCGCAACTCCGTGACCGCGTCCGGCGCGATCTCCCGCTTCGGCACAGCCGGCACCACGACCGCAGCCGCGTCGCCCAGCAGCCCGTCCATCGCGACCCGCACCGCGTCCGTGAACTCGGAGCAGCTCTGGAACCTCTCCTCGGGCCGCTTCGCCAGGACCTTCGCGAACACCGCATCCAGCTCCGCCGGCAGCTGCGGCGCAACCTCGCTCACCGAAGGCGGGGCCTGGTTCAGGTGCGCGTTCATCAACGCGGTGATCGACTTCCCCGAGAACGGCGGCTGCCCGGTGAGCAGATGAAACGCGGTGCAGCCCAGAGAGTAGACATCGGCGCGGTTGTCGAGGTCCTCCCCCTCGATCGCCTCCGGCGAGATGTACTGCATCGTCCCGACCGTGATCCCGGTCGAGGTCAACGACGTGGCCTCGCCCGCGGCCTTGGCGATGCCGAAGTCGGCGAGTTTGACGGCCTCGAGTTCGGATCCGTCGACGCCGAGCAGGATGTTGGCGGGTTTCACATCCCGGTGCGTGATCCGCTGCTTGCGCCACGCGTAGTCCAGGGCCGCGCCCGCACCGGCGATGAGCTGCACCGCAAGAGCGGGATCGAGAGCACCACCGGCCTTGAGCAGTTCGGCGGCGTCGGTGCCGTCGACGTACTCCATCGTGATCCACAGCCGGCCGTCGAACTCCCCGCGGTCGTGCAGCGTCACGATGTTCGGATGCGACAGCTGCGCCAGCAGGTCCGCCTCACGCTGGAACCGCACCTTGAAATCGTCGTTACGCGAGACCCCGGCATCGAGCAGTTTCAACGCGTCCCGCCGCGGCAGCCGCGGATGCTGGACCAGGAAGACCTGCCCCATGCCACCGGCACCCAATTGGCGGACGACACGGTACCCGGCGATCTCGGTGATGCTCACCCGGCGAGTGTGTCATGCGGTGCCGACAAGTCCCGTGGCGGCCGCGCAGGCCAACAGGTTTTTCGCCTCGGCAAGGGGCCGAGCGACGGCGAGGTTTTAGGCTTCTAATTTTAGTTGCGCTAAGTTATTATGAGATTGAGTGCGAGGAGCAACCAACCTCACCTGCCGTCCGCAGATCCTCCCCGCGCTCTCACCCACGGCTGGACGACGGGGGCGGCGATTCAGTCGTCCTCGTCGTCCTTGCCACCCCGGTAGCCGAGCGCCATGGCGAAAGCGATGCCGAGCGCCAGCCCGACCCCGATGCCCGCGGTCGCATTTCCCAGCACGGTCCCGATGCCGGCCCCGAGCACGACGCCGATCGCCAGCCCCAGCGCCAGCTTGTTGTAGCCCTTGTCACTCCACGGCCCGGGGGCTCGATCGCCCTCACCCCGGGCGCCGGATTCGGGGGCGTCATCGTCGTTGCTCACACCCCGCACCGTACCGGCGGAGGCCCCGCCGCACCCCGGTAGAATCAGGAGCAATCGGTCGCGAGTCGACCGACATCCGATCGACTCTTCTGGAGCTGAGCCATGCGCATTCGTCCTGCCGTGATCCGACGCACCCTCACGGCGGTGTCAGTCACGACCGTCGCCGCTGCACTGGTCGCCGGTTGCACGTCGTCGGAGAAGGTCGCACTGCCGGGCGTCGACCAGAAGATCACGGACTCGACGCCCTTCTTCGACCTGCTGCGCCCGCAGATCACCTCCACCGTCACGAACGGCGCGGTCGACGTGCAGCCCGGCGTCCCGGTCAAGGTCAACGCGAGCGGCGGCACCCTCACGAAGGTCGTGATGACGAACGCGGACGGCAAAGAGGTCTCCGGCAGGCTCGCGGACGACGGCCGGTCCTGGAGCAACACCGAGCCGCTCGGCTACAACAAGACCTACAAGCTGCGCGCCGAGGCCAACGGCATCGGCGGCGTGAACGTCGCGAACGAGACCTTCAGCACGCAGTCGCCGAACAACCTGGTGCAGGCCTACTTCACCACCGCCGACAATTCCACCGTCGGCATCGGCCAGACCGTCGGCGTGAAGTTCGACGAGCGCATCGTCGACCGCGCGGCCGCGCAGCGGGCCATCCGGATCGTGACCGATCCGCCTGTCGAGGGCGCGTTCTACTGGATCAGCCAGTCCGAGGTGCGGTGGCGCCCGGAGAGCTACTTCAAGCCCGGCACCAAGGTCAGCGTCGACGTCAAGATCTACGGCGTCGACCTGGGCAACGGCACCTTCGGCCAGAAGGACGCCTCCACCCGGTTCACCGTGGGCGACGAGGTGATCACCACCGTCTCCGACAAGGACAAGATCGTCCGGGTCACGAAGAACGGCAAGCTCATCAAGACCATGCCCACCTCCATGGGCGGCCCCGGCAACGAGACCCCGAACGGCGTCTACATCATCGGCGACCAGCGCGAGAACATGATCATGGACTCGTCCACCTACGGCGTCGCGGTGAACTCCCCCAACGGCTACCGCACGCAGGTGGACTACGCGGTCCAGATGTCCTACAGCGGCATCTACCTGCACAGCGCCCCCTGGTCGGTGAACCAGCAGGGCTACTCCAACGTGAGCCACGGGTGTCTCAACGTGAGCACCGAGAACGCCCTGTGGTTCCTGCAGAACACCAAGCGCGGCGACATCGTCAAGGTCACCGACACCTCGGGCCCCGCACTGGAGGGCACCGACGGGCTAGGCGACTGGAACATCCCGTGGTCCGTGTGGCGCGCCGGCAACACGAAGGTCGGGTAGCGCGGCGTCCGTCTGCGGGGCGTCGACGGTGACCGTCGGCGCACCGTCGAAGCCCGGACGGGCGGTGCCGACGAAGGCCCGCAACCAGTCGAGCAGGACCGCGACGCGGTTGCCCATGCCGGCCAGGTAGTAGAGGTGCACGGCGAGCCAGCCGGCCCACGCGACGATGCCGGTCATGCCCGGCAGGCCGAGCGGCGGCGCGATCACGGCATGCGGGGTGTCGATCATCGCCATGCTGCCCTTGTCCAGGTAGCGGAAGTGCGTGCCGGGCCCCTTCGCGCCGCGGATGATGTCGGCGGCGTGCCGGCCCTGCTGCATGGCGACGGGGCTCTGCCCGGGAAGGCCACCCAAGTTGGTCATGTCGCCGAGGGCGAAGACATCGGCGCGGCCGCCGACGGTGAGGTCCCGGTTGATGAGGAGACGGCCGTTGCGGTCCGTGTCACAGCCGGTGGCCTCGGCGATCACGCCCGCGAGCGGGGTGGCCTTGACGCCGGCCGACCAGACGACGGTGCCCGCGGCGATCTCGCGCGCGACTCCGGCCCCGTCCTCGACCGTGACGACACCGTCCTCGATGGCGGTGACGACGGTGCCGGTGTGCACCGTGACGCCGGCCTTGTCCAGGGTCGCGCGGGTGTAGCCCGAGAGGGTGCCGCCGTAGAAGGGCAGGACATCGTCGGCGCCCTCGACCAGGTGGATCCGGATCTCGGCACCGCGGTGGAAGCGACGGGCGAGCTCGGCGACCTGGCCGGCCACCTCGACCCCCGTGGCGCCTGCGCCGACCACGACGACGGTGCGCGCGGGGCTCTCCGCGGGGGCGGCGAACGCGGCGCGCAGCCGCACGCGGAGATTCTCGGCGTCCTCGAGGGTCTTGAGGGCGAAGGTGCGGCTCTCCCACTCGTCGTGGCCGAAGTAGGCCTGCGCCGCGCCGGCGGCGACGATCAAGTAGGTGTACCCGATCTGCTCGATCCCGTCCTCGGTGGCGTAGGTCACGACCTTGCGTTCGGCGTCGACCTCGGTGACGTACCCGGTCACGACGTCGACGGTGCGGCGGCGGCGCAGGACATCGGCGATCGGGGGCGCGATGCGCTCGCCGGCGGTGACGCCGGTCGCCACCTGGTACAGCAGGGGCTGGAAGAGGTGGGTGCCGTTCGCCGAGATGAGGGTGGTCTCGATGTTCGACTTCGCGAGCTGCTTCGCGGCGGCGAGGCCGCCGAATCCCGAGCCGATCACCACCACGTGGGTGCTGCGCATGATGTCTCCTCTTCCGGACGTCGTTGTCTATTACCAGGTTGCTGCATGGATCGACTGGCTTCAACCTGGTAGATCGCCTTCCTGTTGATGCGAACCATCTGTTCTGTTCATAGAATGGTGGAATGGAATTCCGCCAGCTCGAGTACCTCGTCGCGGTCGCCGATCACGGCGGCTTCTCCCGGGCGGCGCGGCAGTGCTTCGTCTCGCAGTCCGCGGTGAGCCATCAGATCGCAGCCCTGGAGAAGGAGCTGGGCGCCGAACTCTTCGAGCGTGCGGGTCGGCGGGTGCGTCTCACCGACGCGGGCGAGGCCCTGCTTCCCCGCGCTCGGGAGCTACTGCGGCAGCGGGACGAGGCGATCGATGCCGTCCGCCCGCGGCCGGACCGGATCCGCCTCGCGGCGAACATGTCCTTCGCCCGATCCGCCCTCGCCGCGGCCTCGGCGGTGCGGGAGCGGCACCCGGGCGCGGAGATCGACTTCCTCATCAAGCCCTTCGCGCAGCGCATCGCCGCGGTGAAGTCGGGCGAGGCCGATCTCGCCCTGATCCGCGGCCGGCTCGACGAACCCGGGCTCTACCTGGAGCCGCTCTGGGTCGACCACCCGCTCATCGCGTTCTCCACCCGGCACCCCCTCGCGGCGCTCGGGCGGGCACCGTCGACCGCGGAACTGGCGCGCTATCCCCTGCTCCTGCCACCCCCGCACCGGCAGGTGCTGCTGCACCGCCTGGTGGAGAAGGTCTTCGCCGCCGACGGCCTCGACGTGCTCCTCGGGCCCGAGATCCGCGACGATCACCCGGTGGCCTTCGAACTGATCAACCACCCCGACGGTTGGACCCTGCTGTACGAGGACCCGCGCCAGCCCGGGATCGCCAGCCGGCCCGCGCCGGGCTTCACCCTGCCCGTCTCCGCCGTGCTGCGCACCGACGCCGCCCCCAACCCGCTGGTGGCCGAGCTCCTCGTGGGCCTGTCGAACGGCTACCGCCGTACTGGTCAGCCCTGACCGATACGGTAACCGGCATGACTACTTCAGCGCGTCTGCAGCCGGGCGATCCGGCACCGTCGTTCACCCTGCCCGACCAGGACGGCAATCCCGTCTCGCTGTCCGACTACCGCGGCCGGCGCGTCGTCCTGTACTTCTACCCCGCCGCGATGACGCCCGGCTGCACCAAGCAGGCCTGCGACTTCCGCGACAACCTCGCGGATTTCGGCGACGCCGGGCTCACCGTCCTCGGTGTCTCCCCCGACAAGCCGGAGAAACTCAAGAAGTTCCAGGAGCGCGATGCGATCAGTTTTCCCCTCCTCTCCGACCCCGATAAGCGGGTGCTTAGCGAGTACGGAGCCTTCGGTGAGAAGATGATGTACGGCAAGACCGTGACAGGTGTCATCAGATCGACGTTCGTGATCGACGCGGACGGCGCCATCGAGGTGGCGCAGTACAACGTGCGCGCGACCGGGCATGTCGCCAAGTTGCGCCGCGACCTGAAGCTCTAGAGAGGAAGCCCACCGACGTGGAACGCACCATCTACTCCGAGGATCACCTCCAGTTCGGCTCGGCGGTACGGGATTACCTGCAGAAGCACGTCATCCCGCACGCCGAGGAGTACATCGACGACAAGCTGATCCCGCGCGAGGTCTGGCGCGGCCTCGGCGAGCAGGGTGTCCTCGGTCTCGAGATCCCCGAATCCTACGGCGGTGGCGAGGCCAGCGACTACCGATTCAACGCCGTGGCCCAGGAGGAACTCGCGGCGGTGGCCATGGCCTTCGCCAGCTCGGTGGGCATCGACTTCGACATCGCGACGCCGTACATCGTGCAGCTCGGCACCGACGAGGCGAAGCAGCAGTGGCTCCCCGCCATCGCCGCCGGTGAGGCCGTCGCCGCGATCGGCATGACCGAGCCCTCCGCCGGCTCCGACCTGGCGGGGATCAAGTCGACCGCCGTGCGCAGCGGCGACGACTGGATCCTCAACGGCTCGAAGACCTTCATCACCAACGGCTACACCTGCGATGTCGCCGTGATCGCCGCCAAGACCAACCCCGACGCCAAGGCCCGCGGCATCTCCCTGTTCGCCGTGGACTGCTCGCTGCCCGGCTTCGAGCGCGGCCGCAAGCTCGACAAGGTGGGCCAGCCCGAGGCCGACACCGCCGAGCTCTTCTACTCCGACCTGCGGGTGCCCGCCAGCGCCCTGATCGGCGAGGTGGACCGCGGTTTCTACCACATGATGGAGAAGCTTCCGCAGGAGCGCATCGGCTCCGCGGTGGGCAACGTGGCGCACGCCAAGCAGATCCTCGCCGAGACCATCGAGTACGCGCGCGAGCGCAAGGCCTTCGGCGCGTCCATCGGCTCGTTCCAGCACAACAAGTTCCTGCTGGCCGAGCTGGTGACCAAGATCGAGATGGTGCAGGCCTACGTCGACCAGGCCGTCGCCGCGCACGCCGAGGGCACCTTGACGGCCGTCGACGCCGCGAAGGTCAAGTACGTCTCCGCCGAGATCCAGAACCAGGTGCTCGACTCCTGCGTGCAGCTGCACGGCGGCTACGGGTACATGCGCGAGTACCGCGCCGCCCGCGCCTGGATGGACGCCCGCGTGACCCGCATCTGGGCCGGCTCATCCGAGATCATGAAGGAGATCATCGGGCGCGACCTCGCGCTGTAGATCCGGCCACTGGCCGGTTCGGCGACGGCGGCACCTCGCGCTGCAGCGCGAGGTGCCGCCGTTCGATCATCGCCGCCGCACGCGATCCGCGCCGGCGACCCGACGCACCGTCGGACGGGCCGTCTCAGGTGGACCAGATGTCCATCGGAACCGCCCGCACCGCCCGGCCCGACGCGTCGAGCTCCCGCCCCACCCGCTTGATCGAGCGCAGCACCACGGACCGGTCGAGCACCGTAAGGCCCGGGGCGTGCTCGGCGAGAGCGGCCTCGACGGCCGGCACCTCCTGGATCGAGTGCGCCGCGACCGCGAGCAGGGTATCGGCGCGCCCGCCGACGATGCGCCACAGCACGCGGAGCCCGGGCACGTGCCGCAGGAGCGCATCGACCGTCGCGGAGTCGTCACCGTCGATCGTGCCCCAGACCCATAGGATCAACGGCCACCCGGAGGCAGCCAGGGACATGTCGCACCGCAGGACGACCCGGTCGGTGGCGATCAGGTCGGAGAGCCTGCGCCGGGCCGTGCTCTCGCCGATGCGGCAGCGCCGCGCGAGCTCGCCGACCGGCATCCGGCCGTCCTCGCCGAGCAGCAGGATCAGTCTCCGGTCAATCGCGTCGTACGGGCGCGCGGACGCCCGCGGCGCCTCCGGAGTCCGACGGTGCCGGCTCATCGCCGCGACCTGCGCACGGTCCAGTGCCTTGAGCCGCCATTGATCGCCCATCGTGACGACGCGGATGATGACGTGGCTGCGCGTCCCCGCGACGCCCGGGATCCGCGCGAGGTCGCCCAGGAGGAAGTCGGACAACGCGGCCATGTCGCGCATGTCGGCGAGCATCATGAGCGAGCGCGGGCCGCTCGTGTGCTCGATGTTGAGCACGTGGGGGAACCGGGCGATCCGCTGCGCGATCGCCCGGGCGGACGGCGCGTCACAGCTCACCTCGATCACCGCGAGGCACGATTCGGCGCCGCCGTGGCCCGCCGCCCGGCCCGCGACCCAGGCCGTGCCGTCGCCGCTCAGCCGCGACCACCGACGGGAGGCCGTCGCGGGGTCGACCCCGACGACCTCGCCCACGAGCGACCACGGCGCTCGGGGCGCGATCTGCAGGCAGTTGACGATGGCCAAGTCGATCTCGTCGACGACGGTTTCGCGCAGAGAATCAGACATCACGATCGATATCCTGCGGAGACGGCTGAAATCTGGAGCATGATGCCATTCTCGACTCAGGCGGTGGCGAGTTCAAGCCACTGCTCGCCCCCTGAGGCACTCCATCCCACGAGATAGAAGACATGTCGACAGCACAACCAACGCCCACGGTCCCCGCGGACCGCACGGTGGAATGGGTCAGCCGATTGATCGGCTTCGACACCACGAGCCGCAACAGCAACCTCCCCCTCATCGACGCTGTGAGCGCCCTCGCCGGCGACCTCGGCCTCGATCCTGTGGTGATCCCCAACGCGGAGGGGACCAAGGCGAATCTCCTCCTCACCGTCCCCGCCGCGGACGGTACGCGCACGGGCGGCGTGGTCCTCTCCGGTCACACCGACGTCGTCCCGGTCGACGGCCAGCCGTGGAGCTCCGATCCCTTCGTCGCCGAGATCCGCGACGGCCGCCTGTACGGCCGCGGCAGTTGCGACATGAAGGGCTTCGTGGGCACGGTCCTGGCGAAGCTGCCCGACTTCGTCGCGGCGGACCTGCGCGAGCCCCTGCACATCGCGCTCTCCTACGACGAGGAGGTCGGCTGCGCCGGTGTCGGCACGCTGGTCGAGCACATGACGCGGACCGGTCTCGAGCCGCGCGCCTGCGTCGTCGGCGAGCCCACGACCATGGAGGTCGTCCGCGGCCACAAGGCGATCACCCTGCTCCGCGTGAACCTGCACGGCGTCGCCGCCCACTCCTCGCTCACGCCCAACGGTGTGAACGCCGTGGAGTACGCGGCCGAGCTCGTGCGGTTCTCCCGCGCGATCGCCGACCAGTTCCGCGCAGACGGACCGTACGACGAGGACTACCAGGTCCCCTTCACCACGGCCTCGGTGAACCAGATCGCGGGCGGGATCGCCGTGAACACCGTGCCCGCCGACTGCGCGCTGAGCCTGGAGTTCCGGTCCGTCGGCGCGGTCGACGTCGACGCCGTGATCGACGAGTTCCGCGCGGAGATCGCCCGGATCGAGGCCGCCATGAAGGCGGAGAACCCGGCCGCGTCCGTCGACGTCGAGATCGTCGCCTCCGCGCCCGGCCTGGACACCCCGTCGACCGAGGACGTCGTCGACGTCGTCGCGCGCTGGGGCGGCATCCCCAGCAGCACCAAGGTGAGCTACGCGACCGAGGCCGGCCTCTTCCAGGCCGCGGGAATCCCCACGGTGGTGTGCGGTCCCGGCGACATGACGCAGGGGCACGCCCCGGACGAGTTCATCGCCCTCGAGCAGCTCGCGCTGTGCGAGCGGTTCCTCGACGAGTTGCTGGCGGAGGTGCGCGCATGACGACCACCGCGCCCGGGGCATCGCCCCGCCCCCAGGTGACCCCCGAGCGGCTCAAAGCAGCCAGGAAGGCGGTGATCAGCAGCTCCATCGGTGCCGCGCTCGAGTGGTTCGACATCATCGTCTACGCGTCGTTCGCGGTGGTGATCTCGAAGAACTTCTTCCCGAGCGACGACGAGACCCTCGGCCTGATCCTCACCTTCGCGACGTTCGCGATCTCGTACCTCGTGCGCCCGATCGGCGGCACCCTGATCGGCGCGTACGCCGACAAGCACGGCCGTAAGAACGCGCTCACTCTCACCTTCGGCCTCATGGTGCTCGGCACCCTGATCATGGCCGTCGCGCCCACCTACGCCACCGTCGGTGTCTGGGGCGCGCTGATCATCCTGCTCTCCCGCATCATCCAGGGCATCTCCGGCGGCGGGGAGTTCGGCGCGTCCACCACCTTCCTCGTGGAGACCGCGCCGCACCGCAAGGCCTACTACGCCTCGTGGCAGGTCGCGAGCCAGGGCGCATCGATGATGATGGCGTCGGCCTTCGGTTACGTGCTGTTCAAGGCGCTCACCACCGAGCAGCTGTACACGTGGGGCTGGCGGATCCCGTTCTTCGTGGGCCTCCTGATCGGTCCCGTCGGCCTGTACATCCGGGCCAAGCTGTCCGAACCCGAGGAGTTCGCGACCGCGGAGAAGGAGTCCGCCCCGATCCGGGCCGCCCTCACCCAGCACCTCGGCCGCATCGTCACCGGCATCGCGTGCGTGGGTCTCGGCACCATCTCCGTCTACCTCATCCTGTATATGCCCACCTACGCGGTGAAGAGCCTGCACGTGCCCGCGTCCGCGGCGTACCTGGGCGGCATCGTCGCGGGCGCCGTCGGGCTGGTCGGGGTGCCGTTCGTCGGCAGGCTGGCCGACCGGGTCGGGCCGGCGAGGATCATGACCTTCGCGGCCGCTGCGGCCATCGTCGTCATCGTGCCGCTGATGCAGCTGGTGATCAGCAGGCCCACGGTCACCAGCTTCGTCGTGGTGATCGCGCTGCTGGGCGTGATCATGGCGTTCTACTTCGGCTGCCTTCCCGCGATGCTCAGCGACCTCTTCCCGCAACGGATCCGGGGCACCGGCATCTCGATCGCGTACAACGTGGGCGTGAGCTCACTCGGTGGGATCGCACCGCTGGTGATCACCTGGCTGATCCAGCAGACCGGTTCGAAGACCGCACCCGGCTTCTACTACATGGCGGTCGCCACGCTGTCCCTGGTCGGGTTGTTCTTCGCGCGCAAGGTCTACCGGGCGCGCTGACCCGGGCCGGACGAAAGAAGGGCACCGTCGGGAATCCCGACGGTGCCCTTCGTTCGTACGAACCTACTGCGCGGCCTCGATCACCGAGATGATCTTCGGGCGCAGGTCGGCGGCGGCGATGATCTCGTCGACCGAGCCGACCTCGACGGCGCGGCGGATGCTGTGCACCCCGTCGAACTCGGAGGCGACCTCACCCAGCTTCTCGGCGCGCACCGAGCCCCGCACCTCGTCCAGCTCGGCGAGCAGCGCGGCCCGCTCGGTACCGGTGGCCTCGGCCAGCTGCGCCTCAAGGTCCTTGACCCGGGCGTCGCCCGCGGTCCGGGCGTTGACCTCGCCCGAGAAGACCACTGCGGCGGCGGGGGCTCCGCCGAGCACCGAGGCGAAGGAGCCCTCGATGGCCAGCACCGTCATGTTCGGGTTCAGCTGCTTGCTGAAGACCACGAACGCGCCGCCGTGGTACCGCGAGATCACGCAGAAGACGATCGGGCCCTCGAAGTTGACGATCGCGCGGCCGATCTCGGCGCCGTACTCCAGCTGGAGCTTGCGCAGCGACTCCGGCGAACCGTCGAAGCCCGAGAGGTTGGCGAGCACCACCAGCGGGCGGTTGTCGCTCGCCGCGTTGATCGCGCGGGCCGCCTTCTTCGACGACTGCGGGAAGAGCGTGCCGGCGGTGTAGGTGTCCGGGCCGTCGGTGGCCGGGAAGCCCAGGCGCGGAACCGACTTCGACTCGATGCCGAGCAGGCAGACCGGGATGCCGCCGATGTGCACGTCCTGCACCACCGCGGTCTCGGCGTCGGCCATGCCGGCCCAGCGCTCGAGAACCTCGTGGTCCTGGTCGGACAGCGCGCGCATCACCGTGCGGATGTCGAAGGGCTTCTTGCGATCCGGGTTCTTCTCCGCGGAGAAGATGTCCCCGACCGTCGTGAAGTCGCTGTCGGCGAGCACGTGCGGGTAGGTCGTGATGTCGCGATCGGCCGGGTCGGTCGTCGCGGCACGCCGCGGCGCCTGCTCGCCGGGGGCGATGTAGGTGTGCGCGTAGTGCTCCATCAGGATCCGGTGCGCACCCATGAGATCGGCCGCCCAGTACTGCGCCTGGCCGTTCGGGCCCATGATGCGGTCGTAGCCGCCGATGCCGAAGTTGTCCTCCGCGGAGACGCCGCCGGAGAAGTCCAGCGACTGCTTGCCGGTGAGCACCATCGCCGACTCCGGCGTCATGATCAGCACGCCCTTGGTGTGCATGAGCATCGTCGCCTCGGCGTTCCAGTACGGCTGCGCACCGACGTTGATGCCCGCGGAGACGATGTTGATCTCGCCGCCCTGCTGGGTGAACTCGACGATCTTCTTCAGTGCCGCCGCGACCCAGTCCATGTTCTCGGTGCCCGAGTCCATGGAGATGCGGGCGCCCGCGGAGAGCGCGTACCACTCGACCGGCAGCTCCATCCGGTGCGCGAGGTCGATCGCCGCGCTGATCCGGCGGCACTCCGCCTCGGCCAGCGCGCCCAGCGACTTCGTCGGATCGCCCAGCAGCAGAACGCGCTTGACGCCCTCGGGGTAGAGGTCCGTCGCCGTGGAGATGACGCCGACGACGATGCCCGCGGTGTTGCGGCCCTTCGGCCGGTCCGTCGGCACGAGCACGTCGGCGATGTCGCCCTCGGCGAGCTCGTACTCGACGAAATCGCCCAGCGCGCCGGTCAATTCGTACGGGTAGACGGTGTTGCGGCTCGCGGCGCGGAGCACCTTCTGGCGGTAACCGTCGATCGGCTCCACCGTGTCCTCGATCGGCTCACCGATGTGCAGGTCGGCCCGGCCCGTGGGGCTGAACGAGACGCGCACCTCGGTCTTGACCAGGTCGCCCGTCTCCGCGTCACGGCGGCGGCCGATCAGCAGCACCTCCTCGAGGCCCGCGCCCTCCGTGGTCGACTCGATGTGGCCGGCGAGCGCCTCGAGCTCCGCATCGCTGAGATCCACCGGCGGCCAGATGTACATGACGATCCGGTTGGTGGGCAGCCGCTTCGCGCTGGGGCGCGCGGCCTGGGCCCGGCGGATCGAGTCCACGCACGTGGCGAGCGCGATCTCCGCGGTCGGCAGCGCGAGCAGGCGCCCGCTGCCGTCCCGCACCGCAGCCAGGTCGCGGACCTGGGCGAAGGCGACCAGGCGGTCGTCGGCCGGGTTGTCCTTGGCGACGGCGCGGTACAGGTAGACCTCCTCGTCGTCCGACGAGGTCAGGCGCGTCAGGTCGAAGCGGCGCAGCCGCTCGAGCTGCATGCGCTGCGCGATGTACGGGTGCAGGCCGCGGATCAGGCGGTCCTCCGCGACGCCGTTCGTGGCGGCCCGGAAGGTGAAGTGGTGGTGCATCACCGCTCCGCCGCTGCCCGCGACGGTGATCGTCACGCGACGCACCTGCGCCGGCAGCGGATGCGCCGACAGCACGCTGTCGAAGGCCGCGACCATCTCGTCCTGGTCCTGCGGCTGCTGCTCCCAGCTGAGGTAGATGTCGGCGTCCACGGAGGCGGCACCGTCGGCGACCTGCGCCAGGCCGGCGACCGCGTCGCTGAGCCCGTCGTAGGCGACGGCGGCGGAGGCGAGCCGGGCACCGTCGCGCTCGGCGACGACCCACTCGGCACCGGCGACGTCCTGCGTGCGGACCTCGGTGAGGCCCTTGTTGCCGTAGTAGCGGCGGGTCAGGACCTCGAGCATGACCGCGTTGTCCGTCGGGTGATCGCCGGCCAGGCGCTCGCCCAGGAGCAGGACCAGCGGCTCGGTGCTGCGCACCATCTCCGCGACGCGCTCGGCACGGTCAGCGGCCGTGGGGTTCGCGTCCAGGTACGTCAGGTGCTCCCGGACGGCCGAGTACACGCCCTCGCGGTTGGCGCGCAGGAGCGGCTGGCCGAACCAGGCGAAGACCACGCCGCGGGCCAGATCGGCGATCACGGGGTAGCGCGACTGCGTCGCGTCGATGAGGCGCTCCAGCACGGCGCGCGCGTCGGCGCCCTGCTCGGCCGACGGTGCCGGCTCGCGCAGCCACTTGCGCAGCAGCGCGGTGATCACGCGCACCCCGACCTTCGGGCGCTGCTGCGCCAGGAAGATCCGGAAGACGGCCGACTCGAGGTCCGGCGTGCGCTCGAGCTCGGTGACGCCGTAGTGGCCCAGCGCCGCGGTCAGCTTGGCGCGGTAGGAGTCCGGCAGGCCGGCGCGGTCGGCGTCGAGGCTCCGCAGGTAGGTGTGGAAGTGCTCGCGGGGGCTGTGCACCTCCTCGTCGCCCGCCACCGACCGGCGCAGGCCCAGCTCGGCGAGATCGGCGAAGACGCCGGCCAGCGCGAGTTCCTCGGCGGCCGGGACCTCGCCCTCCAGCTCGGCGGCGACGCGGTCCACGAGGTACTCGTCCAGTAGGCGGCTCTCGTCCGCCGGATCGACGTCGAAGCCGAGCAGCTGGCTGCGTAGCGCCTCCCGGCCCGCGGCCGCCCGCTGCAGGGCACCGACCTGGGCGGGCTCCTCCGGCAGGTCGATCGGCCCCGCCGCGGTACCCGCGGCGTCCTCGTCGCCGTCGCCGATCGGCTCGAGGCGCAGCAGCGGCGCGCCGGCCTCGACCTGGCTGCCGACGGTGACCGCGCACTCCTTCAGGCGCGCGGAGAACGGGGCGCGGAGCACCGTCTCCATCTTCATCGACTCGAGGACGAGGATCGGGGCACCCGCCTCGACCTCGTCGCCGACCGCGAGCGGCACCGCGACCACGAGGGCCGGGGCGGGGGAACGGACCACGCCGCCCTCGTCGCGGCTGACGCGGTGGGTGACGCCGTCCACGTCGACCACGTGCACCGGGCCGTGCGTGCCGGTGGTGAGCCGGTACCGGACGCCGTTGACCACGGCCTGGCCGGTGTGGTTGTCGAAGCGCTCCAGATCGACGTCGGCCGTGCGGGTCTCGGCACCGGTGTCGATGACGAGCCGGAAGCTGTGGGCGCCCGTGCGGGCGACCCGGACGCGGTAGCTCGCGCCGCGCAGCTTGAAGTCCAGCGGCGTGCCGCTCTCGTGCTGCACCTGCGGGCGACCGCCCGACGCGGTGGTGAGCAGGCGGGTGAGCTCGGTGTGCTCCTCGTCCTCGTAGGCGTCGATCGCCGCGGACGCGAGCGCCACCGCGGTGTGCCGGTCGGCGACGAGGCGGCCCTCGCCGCGCACGCGGTCGATCCAGCCGGTGTCCGCGCTGCCGTCGATCACCTCGGGCTGGTTCAGCAGGTCGAGCACGAAGCTCTTGTTGGTGGCCCCGCCCTCGATGATGACGCGGGTCTCGTTCATCGCGCGGCGCAGGCGGCCCAGGGCCTGTTCGCGGTCGCTGCCGTAGGCGATGACCTTAGCGATCATCGAGTCGAAGTCGGCGGGGATGGTGTCGCCCTGGGAGACGCCGGTGTCGATGCGGATACCGGGGCCGGCGGGCAGGTCCAGCAGCGCGATCCGGCCGGGAGCCGGCGCGAAGTCACGGTCCGGGTCCTCGGCGTTCAGGCGCGCCTCGATGGCGTGCCCGCGCTCGACGGGGCGCACCCCGTCGAGCTTGCCGCCCGAGGCGACGTGCAGCTGTGCGCGGACCAGGTCGAAGTCGTTGGTGACCTCGGTGATCGGGTGCTCCACCTGCAGACGGGTGTTCACCTCGAGGAAGGCGAGCAGATCGTCGCCCGGGTGGTACAGGAACTCGACGGTGGCCGCGCCGCGGTAGCCGACCTTGATCGCGAGCCGCTCCGCGGACTCCTTGAGCCGCGTGACCTGCTCGGCGCCGAGCACGGGGGAAGCCGACTCCTCGATCACCTTCTGGTTGCGGCGCTGCACGGAACAGTCGCGCACGCCGAGGGCCCACGCGGTCTCGCCGTCGGAGATGACCTGGACCTCGACGTGGCGGGCACCGGTGACCAGGCGCTCGAGGAAGACGATGCCGCTGCCGAAGGCGCGCTCGGCCTCGTCGCGGGTGCGGACGTAGGCCTCTTCGAGGTCCGCGTCGGAGGCGACCATGCGGATGCCGCGACCGCCGCCGCCGGCGGTGGCCTTGAGCATCAGGGGGTAGCCGATGTCCTTGGCCTTGGCCTTGGCCTCCTCCAGCGTCTCGACGGGGCCGCGGCTCCACGGAGCGACGGGGACCCCGACCTCCTCGGCGATCAGCTTGGCGCCGATCTTGTCGCCGAGCTGGCGCATCGCGTCGGGGCTCGGGCCGACGAAGGTCACGCCGATCTCGGCGCACTTCTCTGCGAAGACCGGGTCCTCGGCGACGAAGCCCCAGCCGACCCATGCCGCGTCGGCACCGGTCTCCTGCAGGGCCTTGCCGAGCAGTTCGTAGTTGAGGTACGGCCGCGCCGCGGCGGGCCCCAGGTCGTAGGCGATGTCCGCCTCGCGGACGAAGGTCGCAGTCCGGTCGACATCGGTGTAGAGGGCGACGGTCTCGATCTGCTGCCCGGTCTCGGCGGCCAGGTCGCGGACCGCATGGATGAGGCGCATCGCGGCCTCACCTCGGTTCACGATGGCGATTCGGCTGAACACTCGCTTGTTCCCTTTCGGCTCAATCCTCTGCCCGACTGCAGTCCGATCCCGGACCGTCGTGCTCTTTACGTTCTCTCGATCACCGCGAACGCCGCCGCGGTATCACCGTCGTGGGTGAGTGACACGTGGATCGTCACCCCCGGCCCCAGATCGTCGGCGATCCTGCCGTACACCCGGACCGCCGGACGCCCCCAGGCATCGGAGACCACCTCCACCTCCCGCGCACCGACCTCCTTCTCGGCCGGCCGCTGGGCGTAGAAGCTCGACGAGAAGGCCTTGAAGACGGCCTCCTTGGCCGCCCACCGGGCGGCCAAGGAACGCACGTCCCCTGCGGCGTCCCGCCGTTCGGCGGGACTGAACGACGAGAGCATCGTGGTCCCGGGCTGCGCCAGTTGCTCGGCGAACCCGGGCACGTGCACCACGTCGATCCCGACTCCCACCACGGCCATGGCGGAAGCCTATCGGGCTACCGGCACCCGTCGGCGCAGTACGTGCCGTCCGGTCCCAGCCGCACGGCCTCGTCGAGGAGCAGAGCCGCCTCACTACGATCCGTCGCCTCCGACGTGGCGTCGGCGCCGAAGCGCCGGCCCGCCGGGGGCTTGCGGTAGAGGGCCGACCGGCCGCACATGGCCGAGAGCACCGCCCGGGCACCCGCGACCTCGCGCTCCCGCGCCGTCGCCAGGTACTCCGCCCGCGCCGCCTCGTCGAGCGAGGCCAGGAAGGCGTCGCGGTGCACGACCGCGATCAGGCCCGAGACGTGGCCGAAGCCGAGCGAGGTGAGCAGACCCGCCTTGGGGCGGAAGCTGTTGTCGAAGCGGTGCGTCTCGCGCAACCACACCAGGTGCGGGAACTTGCGCATCTCGTCGTCCACGCAGTCGAGGCTGCGGTTCGGCGGGACCACCTGGTTGTTGAGCATCTGGCACATGCCGATCAGCTGGAAGGCGGCGGCGCCGCCCTTCGCGTGGCCGGTCAGCGACTTCTGCGAGACGACGAACAGCGGGGCGCCCTCGGAACGGCCGATCGAGGCCGCGATCCGCTCGTGCAGGTTCGCCTCGTTGGGGTCGTTGGCGTTGGTCGACGTGTCGTGCTTGCTGATGATCGAGACGTCGTCCGCCGAGACCCCGAGCTGCCGCAGGCTGCGCGCCATCGGCGCCTCCGGGCCGCCGGCGGCCACGGACAGCGCGCCCATACCCGGTGCCGGGATGGAGGTGTGCACGCCGTCGCCGAAGCTCTGCGCCCAGGCCACCACGCCGAGGACCGGCAGGCCCATCTTCGCCGCGATGTCGCCGCGGGCGAGCAGGATCGTGCCGCCGCCGTTGGACTCGACGAAGCCGCCGCGACGGCGGTCGTTGGCGCGGGAGAAGCGGCGCGGGCTGATGCCCTTGGCCAGCATCTTCTCGCTGTCCGCGGTGGCCTGCATCATGCCGAAGCCGGTGATGCCCTCGATGGACAGGTCGTCGAAGCCGCCGGTGACGGCGAACAGCGCCTTGCCGACCTTGATCTTGTCGACGCCCTCCTCGACCGAGACCGCGGCCGTGGCGCACGCCGCGACGGGGTGGATCATCGCGCCGTAGCTGCCGATGTAGCTCTGCACCACGTGCGCGGCGACGACGTTCGGCAGGGCCTCCTGCAGGATGTCGTTCTGGTTCGGCTCGCCCAGCAGCGTGTTGATGAACAGGTCGCGCATCGAGCTCATGCCGCCCATGCCCGTGCCCTGCGTGTTCGCCACGTGCGAGGGATGCACGTACTCCATCAGCTCGGCCGGCTCGAAGCCCGCGGAGATGAAGGCGTCGACGGTGGCCACCAGGTTCCACAGGGCCAGGCGGTCGACCGACTCCATCATCTCGGGCGTGATGCCCCAGTGGGTCGGGTCGAAGCCGTCCGGCACCTGACCGCCCACGCTGCGCAGCAGCTTGGTGCGGCGCGGCACGCGGATCTCGGTGCCCGCCTTGCGGGTGACCCGCCACTCGCCCGACTCCATCGGTACGGCGACGGTGTTCTCGGCGTCGGCGTCGACGAAGGCGCGGGCCTCGGCCTCGTTGGCCACCACGAAGGACATGTCCTCGGGCAGGAAGACCGACACCAGCAGCGGGGCGGTCTGGTCGATCATGTCGCCGTCGTCGCTGAACTCGCGGATGCCGCACCGCTCGACGACCGCGTCGTGGTACTTGTCGGCCAGCTCGGCCTCGGGCACCAGGTCGCCCGACTCGGCGTCGTACCAGCCCGGCTCCGGGTCGTTCTCCCAGGTGATCATGCCGGTCACCCAGGCCAACTCGGCGACGCCCGCGGCGGAGAGCCGCTCGTCGACCTCCATCTCGAAGCGGGTGCGCGAGCTGCCGTACGGGCCGACCTCGCCGGCGCCGACGATGACGACCATGTCCTCCGGCCGCGCCTCGATCGAGCCCCACTCGGGATCGGCGAGGGTGGCGACGGGGGCGCCCGGCAGAGCCGGGATGGTGCCCTCGTCGTCGGCCTCGGCCGCCTCGGCGAGACGCGCCTCCATGGCCTGCTCGGCCAGCGCCTTCATGTCCAGGCTCACGCCGCCCAGACCGCCGGTGAGGTCGTCGAAGAGCGGGGCCGTCGCGGCCCGCTCCCGCGCCTCGGGGGTGGCGTTCTTCAGCAGCTGGTCGGCCATCTCGAAGGTCGACCAGGTGCGCACGCCCGCCGCCTCGACGGCCTCGACCAGCGGGTCGTTGCCGCCCATCAGGCCGGTGCCGCGGACCCAGCCGATGATGGCGTGGGCCAGCGTGACGCGCTCCGACCAGGACTTCTCCGCGTTCCAGCGGGTCACGAGCGCGTCCAGCGAGGCCTTCGCCTCGCCGTAGGCACCGTCGCCGCCGAACATGCCGCGGTTCGGCGAGCCGGGCAGCACCACGTGCAGCCGCGAGGCCAGGTCGACGTCCTTGCCGATGGCGGCGAGGCCGGCGATGAGCCGCTCCACCGACCACAGCAGGATCTTCATCTCCAGCTCGGCGCGCGGGCCGGCGTCGGACATGTCACCCGAGACGCGGGGCGCCGCGAACGGGAACAGCAGCGTCGGGACCAGGGCCTCCTTGTGCACCGTCGTGTACGGGCCCACCGTCTCGGCCTGGCGCTCGCCGATCCACGCGACGAGCGCGTCGACATCGGCGTAGCTCGCCATGTTGGCCGGGACCACCCACAGCGCCGCGTCGGTGCGGGCGCTGGTGCGGTAGAGCTCCTTGAAGAAGGTGATCCGCTTGTCGTCCAGGCGCGACGTGGTGCAGATGACCGTGGCGCCGCCGGCCAGCAGACGTCCGGCGACCGCCGCGGCGATGGACCCGGCGGAGGCACCGGTGACGACGGCGACCTCGCCGTTGTACTCACCGGGCTCCGGCGTGGACTCCGCGAGCTCGGCCAGGAACTTGTACGCCTGGGCGTGCTCGGTCCGGCCGGTCTCGATCGCCTTGGCCTCCCACCAGCGCGCCTGGTTCACGAGCACCTGGCCAGCGCCCTTGGCCGTCTCCAGGATGTGCTTGCTGAAGGTCGGGAACGTCGCGGGGTCCATGTTCCACACGCGGAGCAGGTCCTCGCGGGCGCTGGCCCAGCGGTCGTCGAGCAGCAGCGCCTTGTTCGCGTCGAACGCCGGGGCGACGGTGCTCGCCCAGTCGTCACCCAGCTCGGTGGCGATCAGGTTCGCGAGCTTCTCCGACTCGTCGTCGAGCTCCGGCAGGCCGCCCTCCTCGTTCTCGAGCCCCAGCTTCTGCAGGAGCACGCGCGCCGAGGCGGCGAGCGCACCGTCTTCGCCCGTGATGGCGGAGGTGAACTCGGCGAGCGCCGCGGCGTCGACGGTGGCGCCGCCGCCCCCGCCGCCGGCGGAGGGCTTGCCCACGGGCACTCCCTGCGCGGCGCCGACCTCGGCGACCGCGCGGTCGATCAGCGCGTCGAGCGCGGCCGCGTTGGAGACCGGACCGTCGAGCAGCGTCGCGAGGTCCCCGCCACGGACCGAGGCGCCCTCGCGGGTGCCGGTGGCCAGCGCGAGCACGGTGTGCTGCGCCCAGCCGGGGCCCAGCTCCCAGGTGCCGGTCACGTACTCGGTGATGTAGTTCGGACGCTTGCCGGTGGAGCCGAGGAGCTTGCGCAGCTGGTTACCGACGGTCTCGGAGAGCACCGGGCCGAGCGGCTTGTAGGTGCGCGCCAGCTTGGTGACGGTGCCGGCCAGGGTGGGCAGGTCGGCCTCCGCGGCACCGTCGATGGCGCCGAGGTTGAGCTCGCTGCCCAGGTCCAGGAGGAGCTGGTTGCGGCGCGAGCTCACGCCGTCACACAGCGTCTCGATGGTGTCGGTCTTCTCCAGCTGGTCCGGACGCATCTTGGTCCAGATGGCGATCATGGCGCGCGTGGCGTCCGCGGCGTCGAAGGTCAGGTCGGCCGGACGGGGGCCGCCCGACGGTGCGCTCGCCACCGGAGCGGCGGCCGGGGCGGCCGCCGGCGCAGCGGCGGGTGCCGCGGCCTCGGCCGTGTCGGGACCGTCGTTCTCCGGAACGTCCTCGTCGGTCGCGAAGACCTTCGCGGCGTCGCGCTCGGCGTTGAGCACGGTCGCCGCCGCCCGCTGGTACGAGGCCAGCGCCAGCGTGCGGCTGGCGAGGTTCGCGAGCGTCGGGGCGGACGCGAGGCCCACCTCGATGAAGCGCTCGACGCCGAGGCCGCCGTGGTCGGTGTCGATGAGCAGCTGATCCTGCGTCTCGATCCACCGGACCGGGCTGGCGAACTGCCACGCCAGGAGCTCGATGAGCAGCGTGCGGGCCGTCGCCATGAGTTCCGCGGGAGCGGTGGCACGATCCCAATCGGCGACGAGCTCGCGTACCGGCTCGCTGGGCACCACGTCGAGGATCGACAGCGCGAAGTCGGCGGTCAGCTCGAACGGGCGGGCCACCAGGTTCGGCAGGTACTTGCCGACCAGCTTGGTGTAGTCGAACTCGGCGGGCACCAGCTCCTGCAGGCGCTCGGCGAACTCGGGCACGCCGTCGCGCAGCACCGAAGAGTGGAACGGGATGTCGATGCCCGGGACCAGCTGGAAGGCCTTCGGGCTGCCGGTGCGCTCGGCGATCGCCTTCTCCAGCGCGGCGAGCCCGGCCTGGTTGCCGACCACCACGTACTGCGCGCCGCGCAGGTTGAGGTTGACGATCTCGGCGAACTCGTCCGCGCCCTCGAGGTTGCCCTCGACCCACTGCGCGATCTCGGCGTCATCGACGTCGAAGAGCTCGGGGCGGAGCGCGGCCATCGCGTACGGGCTGCGGCCCTGCTCGTCGCGGGGCACCAGCTGCTGCATGATGCGGCCGCGGTGGAAGACGGTCTCGAGGATGGTGCCGAGCGGCAGGACGCCCGCCGAGGCCAGCGCGTTGTACTCACCGACGGAGTGGCCGGCGATGATCGGATCGTCCACGCGGGCGCCGATCTCGGTGAGCTCGGCCAGCTGCGCGCACGCCACGGTCGCCATCGCGACCTGGGTGAACTCCGTCAGGTACAGCACACCGTCCGGGTGGCTGTAGACGGTGCCGTTGGCGCGGATGGACAGCGGGTTGTCGCGGACCACGGCGAGGATGGAGAAGCCGAGGTTCTCGCGGGTGTGCGCATCGGCGGCGTCCCAGACCTCGCGGGCGGCCTTGCTGCGCGAGCGCTGGTTCAGGCCCATGCCCTTGCCCTGGATGCCCTGGCCGGGGAAGACGTACGCGGTGACGGCCGGGAAGGCCACCGCTGAGGCGGCCATCACCAGATCGTCGCCGACGCGGGCGGTGATCTCGAGCAGCTCGCCGCCGCGGTCGATGCCGACGCGCTCGACGGTGAACTGCACCTCGTCGCCCGGGAGGACCATGCCGAGGAACCGGGTGGTCCAGCCGCGGATCTTGCGGTGCATGACGTCGCCGTTGGAAGCGGAGGCGACCTGCTGCGCGGCCGCGGAGAGCCACATGCCGTGCACGATCGGGCCCGGCAGGCCGGCCAGGCTGGCGGCGACCTGCGAGGTGTGGATCGGGTTGTGGTCGCCGGAGACGGCGGCGAAGCCGCTCATGTCCTGCGGAGCGTTCACGACGGCCTGGCGGACCCGCTTGCGCGGGGTCTCGGTGGCGGTCTCGCCGCGCGCGCCGCCCGCGGGCTGCGGGTCGGCCAGCTCGGCGTCGCCGGTGCGGCCGCGGATCGCGAAGCGCTCGGTCATGGTGACCGCGGGGGCGTCGGCGCCGGGGGCGCGGACGTCGATCCCGATGGTGACCACGGTGCCGATGTCGGTGGCGGTCACGTCCTCGAGGCGCGCGGTGGCGCGGTACGCGCCGGGCGTCGGGTTCGCGGCCAGCTCGATCGCGTGATCGAGGTGCACCAGGTCGAGCATGCCCTCGACGACGGGGCGGCCCTCGGCCGTGGTGGCGGCGCCGACCACGGCGAAGGAGGCGGGCCAGCACAGGCCGACGAAGGCGTCCGGCACGGCCAGCTGCTCGTCGCCGTACAGGGCCGACAGGCCCACCGGCAGACTGTCCGCGGTGATGGCCGCGTGGTCTGCGGCGTCCTCGGCGCGGAACTCGAACTCGATGGAGGCGGCGGCAGCGCCGTTCTCCTCGGTGACGGCCGGCAGGTCGCCCGCAGCGGCCAGGGCCACCAGCTTAGACATGGCCTCGCTGGCCTCGCCGAGCTCGATGACGGGCACGCCACCGTCGGCGCAGCTGTCCGGGACCTGGATCGGGATGACGAGGTCGGTGCCCGAGACCGGGATCTCCAGGACGACGGCGTTCGGGCCGGTCACCCGCAGGCGCGCGCCCGTGCCGGCGTGCAGCGCGGAGTCACCGTCGGCCTCGACGGTCCAGGTGCTGCCGGCGCCGAGGCGGGCGATGGGGCTGTGCACGAGGCGACCCGCCCACAGCACGTTGGTGGCGGCCAGGGCCCGCGCGAGCGGCACGGACTCCACGCCCGGCACCACGCGGCGGCCGGGGACAGCCTCCGCGACGACGCCCTCGCCGAGGCGACGGCGGACGAGCTCGGCCTCGAAGCGATTGAGCAGGTCACCGACCGGCTCGTCGACACGGGTGATGCCGGCGACGGCCTCGGGGCCGGGGATGATGCACACCTCGTCGGCGGAGTACCGCGGCGAATGGGCTTGCCACAGCGAGTCGGAGCGCCACCAGCGGCGGACGTCCTTGTCGACGACGGGCACGAAGTTCACGGGCTTGCCCGGGGTGCGGCAGAGCGAGACGAAGAAGGGCACGTCGGCCGGGTGCAGGCGGGTCGACGATGCCTCCGGGTAGCGCTGCAGCAGCGCATCGAGCGCGGCGTAGGCGTCGTCGGTGGCGGCGACGTCGGCGAAGGCGGTCTCGATGGGGCCGCGGTCCTCCTCGGCGAGGCGGGCCTCGGCGCGGTGCAGCATCGACAGGAACCGGTCCTGGTGCGTGATGTCGAGCCAGCCGTAGTCGCCGAACCGGTTCGGATCGGCGGCGGCGACCTGCTCGCGGGTGCCCACCGAGAGCTCGAGGTAGCGCTCGAGCCACTGCGCGTAGGTCATGGCGTCGGCGTCGCCGAAGTAGGGCTTCGCGGTGCCGGCCATGGCGGCGATGATCTCGTCGCGGCGCGCGGCGACCGCGTCGGCGTCGCCGGCGACCTCGTCGAGCAGGCGCCCGCAGGCGGAGGCGGTGTTGTCGATCTCGTGGATGTCGGCGCCCAGCTGGCTGCGGCCGGAGGCCATGCCGCCGCCGGCGTGGCCGGCGCCGATCCAGTCCGGGGTGCCCGGGATCTCGGCGAGCAGACGCTTGACGTCGTCGGACGTCGTGGCCTCGAGGGTCGCCATCGCGGCGGTGCCGACGAGGATGCCGTCGACCGGCATCGCCGGGGCGCCGTACTTGCGCGACCACTCGCCGGAGAGGTACTCGGCCGCCAGCTCGGGCGTGCCGATGCCGCCGCCGACCGCGAGCACGATGTTGTTGCGGTCGCGCAGCTCGGCGTAGGTGACGAGCAGCAGCTCGTCGAGGTCCTCCCAGGAGTGGTGGCCGCCGGCCTTGCCGCCCTCGACGTGCACGATGATCGGGTACTGCGGGACCTCGGCGGCGATGCGGGCCACCTGACGGATCTGCTCGACGGTGCCGGGCTTGAAGGCGACGTGGCGCATGCCGGCCTCGGTGAGCTCCTCGACGAGAGCCGTGGCCTCCTCCAGCTCGGGGATGCCGGCGGTGATGATCACGCCGTCGAGCGGGGCACCCGCGGCGCGGGCCTTCTGCACGATCCGCTTGCCGCCGAGCTGCAGCTTCCACAGGTACGGGTCGAGGAAGAGCGAGTTGAACTGCGCGGCGCGACCCGGCTCGAGGAGCGAGGTCAGCTTGGCGACGTTGTCGGCGAAGATCGGCTCGGTGACCTGCCCGCCGCCCGCCAGCTCGGCCCAGTGGCCGGCGTTGGCGGCCGCGGCGACGATACCGGGGTCGACGGTGGTCGGCGTCATGCCGGCGAGCAGGATCGGGCTGCGCCCGGTGAGCTCGGTGAAGCGCGTGGACAGCACGGTACGGCCGTCGGGCAGCGAGACCACGCGGGGCGAGAACTCCGACCAGGCGAGCGGCAGCTCGGGGACGCCGCCGGGCGAGAAGAGGTTGCGGGCGCCGCGCAGCGTGGTCGCGGGCACGAGGCCCACGCCGCGGCCGCGCGCGGGCGCGGCGGAGAGTTTGGTGGCGATGTCCTCGGGGCCGAGGTCGATCAGCCAGCGCGCGCCCTTGGCGATCGCACCGTCCACGTCGGCGACCCAGTCGACCTGCTCGACGAGCACGGCCGCGGCGAGGCGGCGCGCGGTCTCGACGTCGAGGCCGCAGCGCTCGGCCCACTCGCTGACGAGCGTCACGCCCTCCGCGAGGGCCGGGTGGTGGAAGCCGATGTCGACCGCGACGTCCTCGAACTTCGGCGCGAAGGCGGCGCCGCCGGTGAGCTTCTCCTTGCGCTGCTCCTCCTCCGCCTCGGCGACCGACTCGCAGAACTCGCGGAAGCCGGCGAGCAGCTTCGGGGTGCCGGTCAGCACGAAGGCGTTGCGGTTGTTGCGCACCGCGAGCACGGGCCCGCAGGCGTCGAAGGCGACGGTGGCGGTGAAGTCGGCGAGCAGCGCCTGGAGCTTGTCCTGGCGGACCCCGGAGACGGCCATCATCGGGGTGGCGCCGCCGAGGGCGACGAGGCCCTTGCGGCGCGCGACGACCCGGCCTGCGGCACCGATCAGGCGGGCGATGGCGAGCAGGTCGCCCTCGTTGCCGCGCGAGGCGTAGGCCGAGACGGCGAGCTGGCCCTGGGAGTGGCCGATGGCGGCGACGGGCGGGACGTCCCAGGGGTCGAGCCCCTGGGCCTCGAGGCCGTACAGCGCGACGAGCTGCGCGAACAGGACGCCGGGCACGGAGAAGACGGCACCGTCGACCTGCGGGGCGAGCACGCGCCGCGAGCCGGGGGCGGGCTGGGCACCGTCCTCGTCCTCCTCGTCGGGGGTCTCGGCCTCGGAGGCGGCGATGGAGGCGTCGCGCCAGCGCATCGGGTCGAAGGTCAGCGCCTGGGCGCGGAGCAGCTCGGCGCGGACGGGCTCGAGCACGCTGTCGGCGCGGGCGACGAAGCCGTCGAAGAGCTCGCGGTACTCGGGATCGTCGGCCAGGCCGGTCTGCTCGAGGAGCGAGACGAGGCCGGGGAGCCAGGGGCCGCCCTGGCCACCGAAGGTGAGGGCGTACTGCTCCCCCGCCGCCAACCTGTCCACCAGTGCGTCGTTGCTCCGCGGTCCCTTGGCGATGCGTGCATTGGCGGTGACGAAGTCGTCGACAGTCATGAATCTCCCTCGGATCAGGTCACTGCGCGCCGAATGACGGCGCGTCCGCGGCAGGCCCGCGGAAACCCGTATCCCATGAGACCACAGGATTCGCACTACCTCTGACGTGCGGATATGTAACCAGTGGGTATACCGGCCAGTAGCTTGGACATATCGATTCACGGGTGTATTCGAATGCCGATACACCCATGAATCCACGCAGGTCTTCCGGCGGGTGATGGCGGTCACCGATGTTTCCCGCGAGTAGGAGTTGTTACCGAATCGTTATCTCGTCGATCGCCCCGTCGCGCCTCGGTAGGCTGAGCCGATGCAGCCCGGACCGCCCCCTGTCGACCGCTCCGACGCGCCGTCCGTTCCCGCCGAGGTCCTGGACCGGGTCCGCTCCGCCGAATCGATCGCCGTGCTCACCGGCGCGGGCATGAGCCGCGAATCGGGAATCGCCACGTTCCGGGAGGCGCAGACCGGACTCTGGGAGCAGTACGACCCCGAGGCGATCGCGTCCGTGGACGGCTGGCGCCGGGACAGTGCGCTGGTCTGGGGCTGGTACCAGTGGCGCGCCCACATCGCACGCCGGGCCGAGCCGAACGCCGGACACCTCGCCCTCGCCGAGCTGGCGCGGAGCCGCAGGGTCTCGATCATCACCCAGAACGTCGACGACCTGCACGAACGCGCCGGCTCGACCGTCCTGTCCCATCTCCACGGAAGCCTGTTCGCGCCCCGGTGCGAGCATTGCGGCAGGCCCTATCGCGGGGCCGACGCCTTCCTGCCCGACGGTGCCGACGTCTCGCCCGCGCTGCGGGCGGCGCCGCCCACGTGCATGGAGTGCCTGTCCGCGGTCCGGCCGGGCATCGTCTGGTTCGGGGAGGCGCTGCCGCTGGACGCCTGGAGCCGGGCCGAGGCGGCGGTGCTCATGGCCGACGCGGTACTCGTCGTCGGTACGTCCGGCCTCGTCCACCCCGCGGCCCGTCTGCCGGAATCCGCGCTCGCCGCCGGCATCCCCGTGATCGAGATCAACCTGGAGTGGACCCCGCTCAGCGCGGCCGCCTCGTACCACTGGCGAGGCACCGCGGCGACCACGCTCCCCGCGCTGGTCGCGGCGGTCAACGCGGACGCGGCCCGGGCGTAGCCGGCGGACGCGGGGCGTCCGGCGGACCGTCGGACCTCCACTGGCCGATCACGCCCGGCCCGACGAGCGGCATGTCCCCCACCAGTTCCTCTCCGTTCTTCCGGTCGATGAGGTAGGCGGGCACGCGGTGCCGCCCGTCGCCCTGCCCGCGCTGGCCGCCGGCGCCGGCGGGAGGCACGCCGTAGGGACCGGACGCGGGGCGCGCCCCGGTGCCCGTCGCTCCCGTGCCGGCCGGGGCGGCGGCGCGGGCGACGGCCGCGTCCTGCCGCAGGCCCAGCGGAGAGGCCACCTGCCCGACGCCCCCACGCCCTCCGGACAGGCCGGACACCCCGGCGCCGGTCCGCCCCGTCGACGTGTGCGGGACGGCCGCCGCCGGGGACAGCAGCGACGAGGGTTGCTCCGGGTCCGCGGCCGGGTCGAAGGCCCCCGCGTCGGTCGGGGATCCGCCCGCCTCCTCCGCGCCGGACGACGACGGGGCCGCCCCGGCCCCCGAGCCCTGGCCGCCGGACCCGGTCCCGGTCCCCGCACCCGTCGCCGGCGCGCCCCCGGCGCCCGTCCCTGCTCGCTCTCCGTCCCCCGGGGCGGTCGAGGCGTCGTCGGTGGTCGCCGAGGTCGGCTCCGCTCGCGTTCCCGTGTCCGACGGTGCGCCGCCCGCCCCGTCCCCGGCACCAGTCCCGTCCCCGGCGCCGTTCCCGCCCGAGTCCGGCGCAGGAGCCTCGGTGCCCATGGAGCCGTCCTGCTTCTGGGGTATCTCGCCGTCGCCCGTCGCGAAGGTCACCTTCTGCGTCTGCGCGGCGAGCGGCATCGAGCTCGCGTCCGTCTGCACGGGCACCGTGTAGACCTGGGACAGCTCGGCGGCGACCGTGGCCCGGAAGGTCCGCGCGATCAGCGGGGTCGTCCCGGGCGGGAGCTCCTCGAGATCGCTGAACCTCTCGTTGACGGTTCCCGCCGTGCCCGCGAGGCCGGACAAGCGGCCCGCGGCCCCCGTCGATTCGCGGTCGATCAGGTACGACGACGAGACGAAGCCGCCGACCTCACCGAAACTCGCGGTAGCGGCGTCCCCGGTCCACCGCCGCCTGAGTGCGGCGGCGTCCCGCGCGAGCTCGGCGACGCTCTGGGCGTGGTTCGCCATCGCCTTGCCGACCGCCTGCGCGTCCGCATCCAGCCCGCTCCGGGAGTTCTTCCGCGCGATCGCCCGGATCTCCGCGTAGGAATGCGTCATGAAGTCGGTGCCGCCCACCGCGCGAAAATCCACCACATCAGTTGGACGCATCAGGCGGGCGCGCGGTTCCGAGAATCTTCTCCCGCGCCGATGGGGAACCGATCGCCGTGCTGGTGCGTCCAATCCATAGGGAGCTGTCGAGGATGAGGGAGCGGCATGTCCGACGGAACACTCGCGAAGATCATCGACGAGGCCGAGGAGCGCATCAAGGACCGGCCGAACATGGTCTCGGACGGCAATGTCCAGGAGGAGCTCGCGCGGGCCTTGGAGCGGCACGCCGACCGGGTCGAGGCTGCGGCGGACGAAATCCGTGACGTCGGCTCGCAGAACCACCTCGGGCCGACCACGGAGGGCGAGGACGCCACCTTCAATATCCGGCTCGGGGTCGTCGAGCACGAGCGGTCGATCCGCAAGACGTACCTGGCGCAGGCAGCCGAGGCGCGCACCATGGCCACCGCCATCCGCGAGATCGGCCGGGAGATCCTGCGTACCGAGGGCGTCAGCGAGGAACAGATCAACCGCGTGATCCGCGCATGAACCGCCGCACCACGCTGGCGGTCTTCCTCGCGGCGTCGATCGCGATCACCGGGTGCGCGACGAACGTCGCTGGCGAGGCGACCTCGGCGCTCAAGTCACCGCGGACGTCGCCGAAACCACTGCCGTTCACGCCGACCATCAAGAACCGCACCAACGAGCGCACCGACGGAACCACGTTCGAGCCCTGCAGCGCCTACACCAACGACGAACTCCGCACCTTGGGCATCGACCCGTCCACCGTCAGCGACGCCGCCCAGATCGATGGCGCCAACTACCGCGGCTGTCACTGGCAGTCCACTGGCTTCAGCAGGGCCACGGGGAAGGGCATCCGCTACTCACAACTCGTCGGCAACAAGCTCACCCTCGACGAGTACAAGCAGAAGATGCGCATGCTCCCCTGGCAGCCGGATCGCACGGTCCACGGCCGCCCCCTCGCCGTCGCGATCGAAAGCGAGTACTGCATCGCGGTCTTCGTCTCCGAGTTCGCCATCGTGAGTACCACCGCAGCCCAACCCGTCGACCCTTCCCCCGGACGCACCGTCGAATGCGACAAGGCCGTCGCCTTCGCCTCCCTCGCCATCACCAAGGCCCCCGAGTAGGCCAACGGCACGGAGCGACCACGACGGCGCGACGATCCGATTAGGGTCGACCGGGTGAACGATTCGATCGCCATGCCCGACCGCGACACCGTGCTCTGCATGTCGCTCTCCGGCCGCCCCAGCAGCATCGGCACCCGTTTCCACAACTACCTGTACCGCGAGCTGGGCCTGAACTACCTCTACAAGGCCTTCAGCACGACGGACCTGCCCGCGGCGATCGGCGGGGTGCGGGCGCTCGGAATCCGCGGCTGCGCGATCTCGATGCCCTTCAAGGAGGACGTGATCGCGTTGATCGACGTGATGGAGCCGTCCGCCGCCGCGATCGACTCGGTCAACACGATCGTCAACGAGGACGGCGTGCTGCACGCGTACAACACCGACTACGCGGCCGTCGCCTCCCTCCTCCAATCGCACGAGGTGGATCCGGCACTGCCGGTCGCGGTGCGGGGCTCGGGCGGTATGGCGAAGGCGGTGGTCGCCGCGCTGCGCGATCACGGCTGCGCCGACGTCACCGTAGTCGCCCGCAACGCCGAGACCGGCGGTGCGCTCGCAGGCCTGTACGGCTTCCGGCACGCGACCGCCACGCCCGACGGTGCCCGGGTCCTCGTCAATGCGACACCGGTCGGGATGGCGGGCGGCCCCGCCGCGGAGGAGCTCTCCTTCCCCGCTTCGCTCATCGAGGCGGCGGACACCGTCTTCGACGTGGTCGCGATGCCGCCGGAGACGCCCCTCGTGCGCGCGGGCCGGGCCGCGGGCGGGAAGGTGATCACCGGAGCCGAGGTGATCGCGCTGCAGGCCGCCGAACAGTTCGTGCTGTACACGGGCGTGCGTCCCGACGCCGAGCTCGTTCGCCGCGCCTCCGAGTACTCCCGCTCCTAGCCCCGGCTAGCCCGACGGATCCCCCAGCTCCCGCTCGAGCTGTTCGATCGTCGGCAGCTCGGTGCGCAGTTCGTCCGGGAGGGACCGGACCAGGTCGTAGTCGGACACTCCCAGCGGCCTCGATGTGTCCCGCAGCGCGTACTCGGCGACGACCTTGTCGCCGCCCCTGCAGAGGAGGAGCCCGATGGTCGGGCCGTCGTCGGGATGCTTCACGTCCGCGTCGACCGCGGTCATGTAGAAACCGAGCTGCCCGATGTGCTCCGGCTTGAACCGCGTCGCTTTCAGTTCGATCACCACGTAGCACCGCAGTTTGAGGTGGTAGAAGAGCAGGTCGAGGAAGAAGTCCTCCTCCCCCACCCGCAGGTGCACCTGACGCCCCACATACGCGAACCCGGCGCCCAGCTCCAACAGGAACTCGGTGATGTGGTCGACCAGCGCCTTCTCGATCGCCCGCTCCTCCGCCTCCGCTCCCAACCCGAGGAAGTCGAGCTTGTAAGGGTCCTTCAGCGCTTCCCGTGCCAACCCGGATTGGTCCGGCGGTAGCGTGCGGTCGAAATTCGTGACCGCCAGGCCCTGACGCTCGATCGTCCTCTTCGCAATATGGGACTCGAGCGACGTCCGGGACCATCCGTACTCCAGGGCCGCTCGCGCGTAAGCGACACGCGCGTCTGTGTCCTTCAGCTTGGTCAAGAGCACGATGTTGTGACTCCACGGAATTCGTCCAACAGGCTGTTGGACGATTTCGCTCTGCGACCACGCAGCAGCGAAAGCGCGCATGTACATCAGGTTCGCGCGCAAGAATCCCTTCATCTCAGGGAACGCCGTGCGAAGGTCCTGCGACAGTCTTTCGACCACCTTACGTCCCCAACCGTGCGCCGACTGGCGCTCCAGGATCTCACGTCCGATGTGCCAGTACAGCAGGACGAGCTCGGTGTTCACAGCGACGACTGCGCGCTGCTGCGATTGCGCTATCCGCTGCTTGAGGCCGCCGAGCCAATCGGCGTAGCCGACCGGCACGTCACTCGCAGGCGGTACGCGATCCCGCCCGCCTCCTCCAGATCCTTCGGACATTTCGGCCTCCCCCGGGTGCATCGACTCACCCGAGTCTCGCCGAAGCCACCGACAAGTTTTCGAGCCGTCTACTCCGTATCGATGTCCAGCCCGACGGGCTCCCACACCTCGACGGACCCGTCGGAGGCCCGCTCCCCGACGGTGAGCGCGCGCTGCAGGGTGAGGGGGTGCACGCCGCGCCGGTCGAGGGCCTGCACCACGACGGACATGGCGGCGTCGGGGTCCGTGGCGAAGACGGACTCGCGCACGCGAACGAACTCCCAACCGCACCGTCGAAGCTCCCGCTCGCGCTCGATGTCCGACCGCGCCTGCTCCGGCGTCGAGGCGAAGTCGGCGCTGTCGCACTCCACGGCGAGCTTGCCCTGCTCCCCCGTCACCACCAGGTCGATGGACCGGTGGTTGACGACGACCTTGGGGTTGACGTGATAGCCCATGTCCCGCAGCCGCACGAAGACCTGCTGCTCGAAGAGGTTGTCGAAGGGCTCCACGCGGCGATCGGCGGGGACGTCGACGGGCATCGGTTGCGCCACTTCGACATCCGCCCGCGTGACGTAGCGCAGCAGGGAGGCCCGGAGATCGTTGGGCTTGAGGTCGTGCTCGTCGACGGAGGTGAACAGCCACAGCTGATCCCGGGCGCGCGAGGCGGCCACGTTGAACCGGCGCTGGAAGTCGCGGCCGGTCAGCGCGCGGAAGCGGTAGTCGGGCGCGACGACCATCGACAGCATCACCACGTCGCGCTCGTCGCCCTGGAAGTCGGGGGGCGTACCCACGCGGAGACGACGGGCGTCCCAGTCGTCGGGATCGATGGCCTCCCGCAGCCGGCGGTAGAGCTCGTCGACCTGGCCCTGCCCCTGCAGCGCGATGATGCCGAAGGTGCGCCCCGCGTAGTGCGGGTCGGCGAAACACCGGACCAGCTGGTCGACGATGGCCTGCGCCTCCACCGGATTGCTGATCCGCGCGCCCTCGCCGACGACCCGCCCGTTCGGCACATGCGTGACACGCAGCGGGACGGGGCGGTCGGCGCCGTAGTGCCGCACCGGGATCAGCGGCGCGTCGCTGTAGAACTGGCGCGAGGAGAAGTCGATGATCTCCGGCATGCACCGGAAGTGCTCGCGCAGCCGCACGGTGTGCCCGAACCGGGTGCGCAGCAGGGTGAACAGGCTCGACCGGGGAGTCAGCGAGTCCCGCAGATAGGGCGGGATGTCCGGGAGCCGAGCGTCGAGGCGGGCGAAGACGTCGTCGAGGTTCACTCCGGTGAACGACGAGGGCGCGCACTGGTTCTCGTCACCGACCACGATCACCCGCGGCGCCAGCCACAGCAGGAAGGAGCTGGTGATGTCGGCCTGGCTGGCCTCGTCGACGATGACGACGTCGAAGGCGTTGCGCTCCGGGGAGATCGACGCGACGACCTGCGAGATGGGCATGATCCACGCGGGCACCGCGGACTGTGCCTGGCGCATCGCCTCCCGCGCCGCGACCCGGAAGCGTTCCGCGTGCCGCCCCGAGCCGCGGCCGATGGACGCGACGTGGTCGCGGTAGGCATGCAGGGCCTGGATCTCGTCGAAGGTCATGCGGCGCAGGCACTGCCGCCACGCGCTCGCTGTCGCGATCCGGGTGGTGTAGTGCGTGACGTCCTGTTCGGCGGCCTGCAGGTCGGCCTCGAGCTGGGCGTCGTCGGCCGGGTGCACCCGGGAGGCCGCCCAGGTGACCGCGCGGCGCCACGACCAGGCGTCGGCGAGCTCGGGGACGCGGACGTCCCACACCGGGTCGTCGGCGGTACGCGCGACGAGGTCGAACAGGGCCGGCGCCTTGGTGCGCAGGCGCAGCGCGAGCAGGTCCAGGGCGCCGCGATCGGCGCGCTCCGCGCGGGCCGCGTCCCACGCGCGGCGGGCGTCGCGGATCGGTCCGTACCGGTACTGCCGCAGGGCGGCGACGAGGGCGTCGCCCTCGGGCGAGGGCCCGCGTTCGACGATCTCCTGCACCTGGACCCGGACCGCGTCGAGCCGGCTGTGCGCGTCGCGGGCACCCGCGGCCGCCGAGATCGCGATCACCTGGCGTGCGGTCCGCTCCGTCTCGGCGAGGTCCTTCGGGTGCGGCGCGTGCTCGGACAGTGCCCGCATCGCCTCGACCAGCCGGTCGCGCTCGGACACGAGCCGCACGACGGTGCGGGCGCGCAGCAACTGGTCCGCGGCCTGGCTGAGCCGTTCGCTGCGGCCCCGCGCGGAGGTGCGCCCGGACGGGTCGGCATCCGGCGCCTCGAGGCCGAGCGCCCGCAGGACCTCGCCGACGCGGCCGATCACGTCCTCGACCTTGAGGTGCTGCACGGCGGCGCGCAGGTGCGCCTTGTCGGCGCCCTCGGCACCGTCGACGACGATGCCCAGGCCCGTCTCCTCGAACCGCTTCTGCTCGGGCTTACGGAATCGCTTGCGCGGCTCATTGCCCATCGCGAGGTGACGCGCGTACTCCTCGATGGCGGCGCGGTCATGCGCGTCCGGGTTGTCGCTCAGTTCGACGACGGCGCCGCCGAGTTCGTCGTCGGCGTTGCGGGCGGTGGCGATCTTCTCCTCGAGCCCCGTCAGGCGCGAGGCGAGGTGCGCGCGGTCGCCGAGCAGCATGTCCTCGGCGAGCAGCTGCGCGGACGGCGGGTACCGGCGCACCCGGTCGACGAGCTCCGCGATCAGGTCCGCCCGGGCCCGGACCGCCCTCAGCCGGTCGGCGTCCATGCCGCCGAGGACGTGGGCCAGTGCCCCGCCGTCCATGCCGGCGAGCGGTGAGTCGGCCAGGACCGCACACAGCGATTCGAGTTCGTCGGCGTCGGGGATCTCGGACAGGTCTGGCAGGTTGTGCGCGAGGCGGCGAGAGAAGAGCTCGTCGTTGCGGCGCAGGAGTGCGACCAGCCGATCGAACTCGCGGGTGTCGAGCGGGGGCACGGCACCGTCGATCGGACCGGGCAGCCAGGAGTACTTCTCGGCGTCCCGCCGCACCTGCGCGACGATCTCCGCGGGCTTGCCCGAGTAGGCGGAGGTGACCCAGTCGGACTCCTCGCTCTCGGCGGTGCGCAGCGACCAGACCCGGCGGACGAGTTCCTCGCGCCGCTCGACGGCCCGGTCGCGCTTGGCGCGCAGGTCCCGGATCTCGGCGTCGGCGAGGGCCTCGGAGTACGTGGACTTGCGGGTGGCGATCTCGGTGACGGACGCCGCGAGGGAGGCGGAGCCGTCCTTGGTCACGTCGGTGACGGAGACGACGAGCTGGCGCACGTCCGGCGGCAGCTTCTCCTCGAGCACGGCGAGGGCCTGGGCCTTCTCGGAGACGACGAGCACCCGTTGGCCCTTGGCGAGGAGCGCGGCGAGGAGGTTGGCGATGGTGTGGGTCTTGCCGGTCCCGGGCGGTCCCTCGACGACGACGCCGGAGTCGGCGCCCATATGCGCGAGGATGTCCCGCTGCTCGACGTTGGAGGGCAGCACGTAGTACGCCTCGTCGAGCAGTTCGAGCGGGCTCATCGCGCCGTCGGCGGCGAGCTGCCGGATCCGCTCGTCCGGGCTGATCCCCTCCACCAGCTGCGCGAGCCCGATCGGCACGTCCCGGCCGGGATCGGCGACGTCGGCCTTCATGGCGTCGTAGAAGCCGAGCAGCGGCGCCGAGCCGCGGGTGCGGAGCAGGAGCGCGGGCGCGAACGCGATGTGCGCGCCCGCATCCTTCGTGGCGGCGCCGAGCCACGTCGCGGTGTACTCCTGGCACGCGGGATCGAGCACGGTGCGGGCGTTCTCGCGCAGCTGCGCCTGCAGTTCGGCGGACCCGGAGAGGTCGAAGGACGGGAGCCCGGCGAGCAGCAGCGAGTCCTCGACACGCGGCACGGAGTCGCGCGGGAGCACCACCGTCAACCGCTTGCCGCGGCGGTCGCGCTCGAGCAGCACCGGCTGGGTCAGGAGATGCGCCCGGATGGCGGTGTCGCCGTCGCGGGCGGTGAGCAGACCCGAGGCGAGCACCAGTTCCACCGACTCGGGATGGTCCGCGAGCTCGTCGAAGACGCGGAGCAGCCGCGCGTACGGCGAGTCCGGGGCGTCGTCCCGCGGGACGGTGAAGATCGTCGCGCCGGGCTTGGCGTCCGCGTCCCAGGTGTCGGTGAGTGCCCCGTCGCCGGTCAGCGGGAGCACCGCGAGGTGATCGTCGAGGTCCCGCGCGACCACGGAGCGGGACCGGATCAGCTCGTCCAGGTACTGCAGCAGGCGGACGACGCGATCCCGACGGCCACCCGGGCCGTCGCCCTGGTCACCGGCGGCGGTCATGCGCTCCTCGAGTCTCTCGGGTCGGCTGCAACCGACAGGCGGCGCACCCATTCGGACTACACCTTGACTAAAGGTTAATACAACCCTCGACGAACGCCGACCCGGTCGTCACCGCTTGCGGCCCGCCCGGAACCGCTGCTTGCCCGCGGTGGGCCGGCCCGACGGTGCGCCCGGGTCCGGTTCGAGGTTGATCAACTGGCCGGAGATGCGGGTGCGCTCCAGCGCGTCGAAGACGTCGCGCCCGAGATCGTCGGGCAGTTCGACGATGCTGTGGTCCGGCCGGATGCTGATGTGGCCGAAATCGCTGCGCCGCAGGCCGCCCTCGTTGGCGATGGCACCGACGATCTGCGACGGGGTGGCGTGCTGACGCTTGCCGACGGCGATCCGGTAGGGCACCATCGGCCGGCCCGTCTTGCGATGGGTCGACGGCTCGCGATCCCGGTCCCGGCCGCGCGCGGGACGCGCGTCGCGATCACCGAAGTCGCGGTCCTTGCGGTCCCGGGCGTTGCGCTCACGCTCCGGCGGGTCGGGCTTGAGCAGGAACGAGGCACCGTCGCGCGACTGCAGCGCGAGAGCGGCGGCCACGTCGACCAGAGGCACGTCGTTGGCGCCCACGTAGTCCTCGATGAGCCGGCGGAACATCTGGAGATGGTCGTTGCTGAGGTTCTCGGTGATGGACTCGCCGAACTTCTCCACGCGGTGCGCGTTGACGTCCTCCACGGACGGCAGCCCGATCTCGGTGAGCGGCTGCCGGGTGGCCTTCTCGATGGCGCGCAGCAGGTGCCGCTCGCGCGGCGTCACGAACAGCAGCGCGTCGCCCTTGCGGCCGGCGCGACCGGTGCGGCCGATGCGGTGCACGTAGGACTCGGTGTCGTGCGGGATGTCGTAGTTCACGACGTGGCTGATCCGCTCCACGTCGAGACCGCGGGCCGCGACGTCGGTGGCCACCAGGATGTCGACCTTGCCGTCCTTGAGCTGGCCGATCGTGCGCTCGCGCTGCGCCTGCACGATGTCGCCGTTGATCGCGGCGGCCGCGTGCCCACGGGCGCGCAGCTTCTCCGCGAGTTCCTCGGTGGCGGACTTGGTCCGGACGAAGATGATCATCCCGTCGAACTCCTCCACCTCGAGGAGGCGGGTGAGCGCGTCCAGCTTGCGCTGGTGCGCCACCTGCAGGTAGCGCTGCGTGATGTTCGACGCGGTCGCGGTCTTGGACTTGACGGTGACCTCGACCGGATCGTGCAGGTACTTCTTGGAGATCTTGCGGATCGCCGGCGGCATGGTCGCCGAGAACAGCGCGACCTGCTTGAACTCCGGGGTGTCGGCGAGGATCCGCTCGACGTCCTCCTGGAAGCCCATGGTCAGCATCTCATCGGCCTCGTCGAGCACCAGGAACTCGAGGTTCGACAGGTCGAGCGTGCCCTTGGACAGGTGATCGATCACCCGGCCCGGCGTGCCCACGATGATCTGCGCGCCGCGGCGCAGCCCCGAGAGCTGCACGCCGTAGCTCTGGCCGCCGTAGATGGGCAGCACGGTGATGTTCGGCATGTGCACGGCGTACTTGCCGAAGGCCTCGGACACCTGCAGCGCCAGCTCGCGGGTGGGCGCGAGCACCAGCGCCTGCGGCGTGCGGTTCTCGCCGTCGATCTTGGAGAGCACGGGCACGGCGAACGCGGCGGTCTTACCGGTGCCGGTCTGCGCGAGGCCCACGACATCGCTGCCGGACAGCAGGGGCGGGATGGTGGCGGCCTGGATCGGCGACGGGCTCTCGTACCCGACCTCGGCGAGGGCTCGCAGGACGCGCTCATCGATCCCGAGGTCCAGGAACGACACCGGATCGGTCACACTTTCGGAAGCCTGCACGTCGGTCTCGACAGCGGCGGGGGCGGTGCGCTCGGCACCGAATTCATCAGACATTGTTTCCCCAGCATATGCGCTATCCGTCGCGCACGCGAAACACTATCGGATTCGGACATGGTCCGATAGGTTGTGGGCATTCCACTATCTGCACGAGGAGATGAAGTTGCGCATCGAGTCCACGGAACCGACCCGAACCCACGCACCGTCCGACAACCTGACCACCCGCGTCCGCACCCTCGCGGCGTCGGCCCCGTCGACGGAGCTCTTCCTGCGCCCCTCGGGTTCCGGCTGGTCACCCGTGACGGCGGCGCAGTTCAACGACCAGATCACCGCCGTCGGCAAGGGGCTCATCGCCCGCGGCGTCGAGCCGGGCACCCGGATCGCGATCATGAGCCCCACCCGGTACGAGTGGGCGCTCCTCGACTACGCCAACTGGTCCGTCGGCGGCTCGACGGTGGCGGTGTACGAATCGAACTCGGCGGCACAGGTCGAGCACATCCTCACCGACTCGGCGTCTGTGGCGCTCATCACCGACACGCGCGCCACCGCCGACCGGATCGCCGAGGGCGTGCCCGCCGACACGCAGGTGTGGGTGATCGACGAGGGCCTGGTCGACGCCCTGATCGCCGACGGTGCCGCCGTCGCGGACGAGGACTACCTCACCCGGGCGAACGCCGTCGGGTCCGACGCCGAGGCGACTCTCGTCTACACCTCGGGCACCACCGGCAAGCCGAAGGGCGTCGTGCTCACCCACGACAACCTGCTCAGCGAGTACGACGCCATCCACGAGGGCCTCGACAAGATGGCCGGCGAGAACGCCAGCACGGTGATGTTCCTGCCGCTGGCCCACATCTTCGCCCGCGCGATCTCGGTGGCGGCGGTGCAGCACGGCATCCGGGTCGCGCACACCGCGGACCTGTCGAACCTCACCGGTCTGTTCGGCGAGCTCAAGCCGACCTACATCCTCAGCGTGCCGCGCGTCTTCGAGAAGGTCTACAACACGATGAGCGCCAAGGCCGAGGAGGGCGGCAAGGGCAAGATCTTCCAGGCCGCGGTCGAGACGGCGATCGAGTTCAGCAAGGCCCGGGACACCGGCGGGGCGGGTCTCGTCCTGCGGCTCAAGCACGCCCTGTTCGACAAGCTGGTGTACTCGAAGCTCCGTGAGGCGCTCGGCGGCAACTGCACCTGCGCCGTCTCGGGCGGCGCCCCGCTCGGCGCCCGCCTGGGCCACTTCTTCCGCGGTGCCGGGGTCACCGTCTACGAAGGCTACGGCCTGTCCGAGACCAGCGCGGCGATCACCTGCAACACGCCGACCGAGCAGCGCATCGGCACCGTCGGCCGGCCGGTCCCCGGCAACGAGGTGGCGATCGCCGACGACGGCGAGATCCTGCTGCGCGGCCCCGTCGTCTTCGGCGGCTACTGGGGCCTGCCCGAGGCGACCGCGGAGGCCCTGCAGGACGGCTGGTTCCACACCGGCGACCTCGGCTCGCTCGACGCCGACGGCTACCTGACTATCACCGGCCGCAAGAAGGAGATCCTGGTCACGGCCGCGGGCAAGAACGTGGCGCCCGCGCAGACCGAGGACGCGCTGCGCCAGCACCCGCTGGTCTCGCAGGCGATGCTCGTCGGCGACAAGCAGCCCTTCGTGGGCGCTCTGATCACGCTCGACCAGGAGGCCCTGCCGGGGTGGCTCTCGGCGCACGGCCTGCGCGCCGATATGACGATCGAGGAGGCCGCCGCGAACGAGACGCTGCTCGCCGAGATCGCCTCCGCCGTGGCGACCGCGAATGCGCTCGTCTCCAAGGCCGAGCAGGTCAAGAAGTGGAGCGTGCTCGCCACCGACTTCACGATCGACGGCGGCGAGCTCACCCCCACGCTCAAGGTCAAGCGCAATGTCGTGATGGACAAGTACGCCGACGACGTGGCCGAGATCTACGCCTGAGCCGCTGCCCTACCACGAACGCCGCCCGTTCCCTTCCGGGAGCGGGCGGCGTTCTCGTTACCGCGCGTCAGAGGTCGAACTTCGCGCGGATCTCGTCGGAGTTCTTCTTCTCGAAGTAGAAGCCGAGCAGCGGGATGGTGCCGGCGAGCAGCGTCAGGAGGAAGCGAGGGGCCGGCCAGCGCACCTTCACGCCCAGGTCGAGCGTGAGGATCAGGTAGATGAAGTAGCCCCAGCCGTGGATGATCGCGATCAGGCCGATCCAGCCCGGGATCGGCCAGTCGAAGGCCGGCGCCAGCAGGTACTTGTAGATCATCTCGGCGCACAGGATGAGCAGGAAGTAGCCGGTGAAGTTCGCCATGAACCGGTACCGGCCCAGGGCACCCTTCACCTGGTCGCGGCGCTTGGCCGCCAGCTTCTCCGCCGTCGGCGCGGGTGCGTCGGTCACTTCTTCTCCTCGAGGTTCTCACTCCGCGCCAGTTCGGCGAGGAGCCGGTTGTACTCGTCGTGCGCCGGGTCGTCCGGCGCGGCGTCCGGTTCCGACGGTGCCGCCGCCCGGCCCGGTAGGAAACCCTCGGGAATCGCCGTCAGCGGCGCGGGCGCCGTCGTCGCCTGCCGCGCCCCGGGGGCGGTCCGCTCGTCGACGGTGTCCGTCTCCCCCTCGGCGGCGAGCTGGTCGTGCAGCTCCGCCTCGTCCTCGAGCTGGACGAAGCGCTTGTAGCCCCAGAGGAAGGCGAAGGCGAACAGGGGCCACTGCATCGCGTAGCCGAGGTTGCGCGCGGAGCCCGCGGTCGATTCGAAGCGCCCCCACTGCCACCAGCCCAGTGCCAGGCACGCCGCGGCCGCGATCACCACGAACGCGATCAGCGCGGGACGATGGCGACGACGTTTCACGCCTTCGAAGGTACCCGTCACGGCGCCGATGCCCGAATGACGGTAGGGTGACGTGCGCCGCAGCAGGTGGCTTCCTCCCTGCCGCATGCGCCCGTGGCGGAATTGGCAGACGCGCTGGATTTAGGTTCCAGTACCTCCGGGTGTGGGAGTTCAAGTCTCCCCGGGCGCACCGTCCATCCCGCGGAGTACCGGTGTCCACCCCGGCTACGCCGAAGGGCGTGGAAGCCTGTGCTAGACGGTCTGCACGGCGACGGCCTGCGGGCCGCGGTCGCCGGCCTCCTCTTCGAAGCTGACGCGGTCGTTCTCGTTGAGGCTGCGGAAGCCGCCGTTGCCGAGAATGCCGGAGAAGTGGACGAAGAGGTCCTTGCCGCCGGCGTCCGGGGTGATGAACCCGAAGCCCTTGTCGGCGTTGAACCACTTGACGGTGCCCTGCTGAGCCATGCGATTACTCTCCTGAGTATCAAAGGTGCAGGACCGAATCTTTCGGCCCTGGGTGTGCGGAGGTACGCGAAACAAAGCAACCGGAAACTACTCACGGAGTTCGGGATCTGTCCGCCGCGGAAAATCTTCGCGAAAACGAACCACCAAGAAAATCAACCGACTCCACCATAACAGAAACACAGCACGATGGCCAGGCGGCCGCAGCACACGGTCGATCAGCTCATGCTCCACGCCAGCAGCGCAGCGACCGCGGCACCGACGATCCACGGCCACTTCCGTCGACGCCGGGGCGCCCCATCTCGTTGTTCTCTCATCACCCCTGTCTACCAGGACCGGGCACGCCGCGCCCCGCTACCACACTGCGGTTCAATCGACAGAGCGAAAACGACGACGGAGGATGTCGTTCGAAAAATCCTTCTCACAGTTTCTCATGGAAGAAACCCCAGGCGACGCCGGTTTTTCGTCCGGCCGCGATGTCACCGTCTGTGAATGCCTATGAGTTCTCTTCGTTTGGACTCAGTACCGCCTGGGTACGTTCGATTCCGTAGCTCGGACCGCGTCCACAGACCGGCCGAGCGACCACCGAAAGGAGAACACCATGCTCACTCGTTGGAAGATCGCCGCGACCGCCGGCGCCGCCGGCGCGCTGATCCTCGCCCCCGCCGCGATGGCGCAGGCGGCACCGTCGGACCCGGTACCCGGGACGAAGTGCACCGTCGGACAGGTCGAACGCGCCCTGATGGCCGTCGCACCCGAGGCGGCCACGGCCGTGAACCGGGTCCCGGGCGGCCGCGCCGAGGCGGAGCGGATCCTCACCCTGCCACCGGCCGAGCGCACGGCGCGCATCCATGAACTCGGTCGGCAGAACCCGCAGCTCGCGGCGTACTACACGCAGAACGAGGGCAGGATCAATCACACGATCGGCGTCGTGGCCGCCACCTGCTCGCAGTACTGACCGGCCCCGGAGCCGCGAAAGGCGCCGACTCCCCAGGGAGGCGGCGCCTTTCGTCGCGGCGGATCAGGAGATCGGGATCTCCTTGATCTTGGAATCGGGCTTACCCGTGGTCTTGCAGAAGACGATCGCCTGCTGCTGCAGGCCGCTCACGATGATCGCCGAGGGCTCGTCGCCGTGCTTATCCTTGTACAGCTTGGTCACCTGCTCGCGCTGATCCGAGTCCGACATCTTCTGGTAGTTCTCGCACGTGGTGTCGCCGCCCTGCTTCGTGCACCCGGTCAGGGTGAGCGCCGCGACGGCGAGCACCGCCGCTCCGATTCGGACACTGGTTGTGGATCGCGTCATGATCTGCACCTGCTTCACACTCGTCGGTTTCGGACCTGTAGACCGTACCCGCGAACCGTCGAAACCAATCAGTCCACGCAGGGGATCTCACCGCCGCGCAGGGTGGTTCCCGCGTCGGGCACGGGGCCTGCCGCTGTCGGCGCCGCGGTCGTGGTGCTCGGGGCCCGCGGCACGGTGTAGCCGACGGGGTGCGGGGCGGGGGTCGCGTCGGCCGTGGGCTCGGCAGCGGTGTCGGCGTCGTCCGGCGTCGGCACGGACTGCCCGAAGGCCTTCTGCACCTGCGCGCGGATGGCCTTGGGGTCCACGAGGTTCACGGACTGCTCGTCGATCATCGAGTAGCCGAGCACCGGCAGCGTGGTGAACGTGAGGTTCGTTCCCGCGATCTGCCCGGCCTGCTGCGCGAACTCCTGCAGGTCCCACCCGTCGGAGACCACGACGTCCTTCTGCGCCACGGCGATCAGCGACTGGAGCTTGCGCATGTCGCCGAAGACGCCCTGCTTCTGCAACTGCACCATGACCCCGGCGATGAAGGCCTGCTGCCGGTGGGTGCGGTCGAGATCGCCGTCGGCGAGCCCGTGCCGCTGACGGACGAAGGCGAGCGACTGCGCCGCATTGAGCTTCTGCCGGCCGGCGGGGAAGGCCGCGCCGGAATAGCTGTCGTGCACCGGCTTGTTAAGGCACACCTCGACGCCGCCGAGCGTCTGCGCCAGGTCGTAGAAGCCGACGAGGCTGACCTCGGCGAAGTGATCGATCGGCACCCCGACCAGCCGGCCGACGGTGGCGATCGTCGCTGCGCGCGCGGATTCCCGGGCCTTGCTCTCGAGTTCCTTGCGGTCCTTGACGCCCTTGGCCACCAGTTTGTCCTCGACCTCGGCCTTCCGCGTGCCGTAGGCCTCCTTGATCTTCCCCTTCTTCCGCGACTCGACGCCGACGAAGGTCACGTAGTCGTCGCGCGGGATCGAGAAGGCCGTGACCTTCTTCCCGTCGGCCGGCACGTGCATCAGGATCAGGGTGTTGGTGTTGTAGCCGCCGTTGTCGCTGGTACCGGCGTGCAACTGCCGGAGCACGTCCGCGGGCAGCGCGTCACCGTTCTGGTCGCGCCGCGTGTCCAGGCCCATCAGCAGGATGTTCTTCGCGCCCCCGGTGGATCTCGCGACCTTCGCCTCGGCCAGCGCGCGGGAGACGTTGAACCCGCCGATCACCAGATTGGTGCTCCACCAGACGGTCCCGGTGACGGCGAGCACGACGACGGACAGCAGCGCGACGGCCACGCGGCCACCACGCATCCCGGACGGTCTGCTCCTCACGCGGCGACATTACCGCGTGGAGGGGCCCTCCTCGGGGATGCGCGCCGCGAGCGCCCGCAGCGGCTCGACCAGCTGCGCGAGCGCCCGCGCCCGGTGACTGATCGCGTTCTTCTCCTCCGCGCTCAGTTCGGCCGCCGTGCGGTCCGAGCCGAGGGGCAGGAAGACGGGGTCGTATCCGAAGCCCCCGTCGCCCCTGGGCTCGCGCAGGATCGTGCCCCGCCAGGTGCCGCGCACCGTGACCTGGCCGGCCTCTCCGGGACCGCTGACCAGCGCGCAGGCCGAGACGAACTCCCCGCCCCGCCGCTCGTCGGGGGTATCGGAGATCTGCGCGAGGAGCAGCACGGTGTTGGCGGCGTCGTCGCCGTGCCGACCCGACCAGCGCGCCGACAGCACGCCGGGCATCCCGTTCAGGGCATCGACGCAGATGCCGGAATCGTCGGCGAGACAGGGCAGTCCGGTCCGCTCGTAGCCCTGTCGGGCCTTGATCAGTGCGTTCCCCTCGAACGACGGTGCGTCCTCGGGCAGTTCCTCGAAGGGCGGTACCTCGTCGAGGCCCACGATCTCGAGCCCGACGATGCCCGCGTCCGCGACCACCTGCCGCAGCTCACGGAGCTTCTTGGCGTTCCGGGAGGCGAGCAGCAGCCGCGCGGTCACTGACCGAACTTCTTCTTCTGTTCGCCGCCGGACTCGGGCAGCACACCGGGATACGGCGCGGCGAGCGCCTCCTTCTGCACGGCGAAGAGTTTCTCCGCGCCGGCGATCGCCGAGTCGAGCATCCAGTCGAGCGTGGTGCGCGCGAAGGTCGCGCCCTCCCCCGTGCCCTGCACCTCGACGAGCGTGCCGGTATCGGTGGCGACGACGTTCATGTCCACCTCGGCGCGCGAATCCTCCTCGTACGGAAGGTCGAGCCGGACGCGGCCGTCCACGACGCCCACCGAGACGGCGGCGATGGCGCACGAGATCGGCTGCGGGTCGGTCAGTTTGCCGGCCGCCCCCAGGTAGGTGACGGCATCGCACAGTGCGACGTAGGCGCCCGTGATCGACGCGGTGCGCGTGCCACCGTCGGCCTGGAGCACGTCGCAGTCGATCGCGATCGTGTTCTCGCCGAGGGCCGCGAGGTCGATGCAGGCGCGCAGGGACCGCCCGATCAGGCGCGAGATCTCGTGCGTACGGCCACCGACCTTGCCCTTGGTGGACTCGCGGCGGCTGCGCTCGTGGGTGGCGCCGGGCAGCATCGCGTACTCGGCGGTCAGCCAGCCCTGGCCGGAACCGCGGCGCCATCCGGGCACCCCCAGCTCGACGCTGGCGGTGCAGAGCACCTTGGTGTTCCCGAACTCCACCAGCACCGATCCCGCGGGGTTCTGGGTGAATCCCCGGGTGATGGTCACCGGGCGGAGTTCGTCGTCGGCCCTGCCGTCTGCGCGTCTGCTCACGCGCCCAGCCTATCGTCTCCGGCCGAGGCCGGCCTCAGAGCTCGAAGACGTCGCCGCCGCTGACCGCGTGGACCGGGCCGTCGTAGACCGACCGCGCCTCCGCGAGCACCGCCTCGCGCGACGTCCACGGCGGGATGTGGGTGAGCAGCAGCCGCCCCACGCCGGCATCGGCCGCCGCCTGCCCCGCCTCCACGCCGGACAGGTGCACGCCGACGGGCCGGTTGTCGGGGTCGTGCGTCCAACTGGCCTCCGCCAGCAGGACGTCCGCGCCGCGGGCCAGCTCGACGAGGTTGTCGCACACGCCGGTGTCGCCGGTGTAGGCGAGCACCTTCCCGCTGGGCGCGGTGATCCGGAGCCCGTGCGACTCCGGCGGGTGGAACATCCGGAACGGGCGCACCGTGAATCCGCCCACCGCGTGGTCCTCCCCCTCCGCCCAGGCGGAGAAGTCGAAGGTGTCGGAGATGTCGTCGAGCATCGCCGCCGTCTCGGCGGACGCGCGGCCGATCCGCTCGGGCGTGTCCGCGGGCCCGATCAGCCGCGCCCGACCGGACGCGGGCTGCGGGTGGTAGCGGCGCCACACCAGGAGCGAGGGCAGGTCCAGGCAGTGGTCGGCGTGCAGGTGCGAGAGCATCACCGTGGCGGTGTTCGGGTCGACGCGCTGTTGCAGCTCACCGAGCACACCGGGGCCGAAGTCCATCACCACGGGCTCGTGGCCGTCCACCTCCAGGAGATACCCCGAGCATGCCGATCGTCGACCACCGACACTGCCGGAACACCCGAGGATGGTGAGACGCATGAAGCACATGCTGCCAGATCCGCGATCCTCACGAGGCAATCGCGCCGAGCTGACGAGAATTGTCCGGTCCCGACCCGCTGCGGGCCCGGCGGCCGAGGAGCACCGCGGCGAGGACGCCGCCGACCGCTCCCCACAGGTGCGCCTGCCACGAGACGCCCGGCTGACCGGGCAGGACACCCCAGAGCATGCCGCCGTAGAGCACCATGAGCACCACCCCGACCACGAGGTCGAGGGGCTTGCGGGTGAACAGCCCGCGTGCCGCGAGGTAGGTCATCCACCCGAAGAGCACACCCGAGAGGCCGATCACCACGGTGTGCGTACCGCCGGTGAGCCACACGCCCACCCCGGAGAAGAGCCAGATGATCGCGGTGGCGAGGAGGAACCGGCCCGCGCCGGCGACCAGGCCGAGGAAGCCGAGGATCAGGGCGGGAACGCTGTTCGCCGCCAGGTGCTCCCAGCCCCCGTGCAGCAGCGGTGCGAGCGCGATACCGCGGATGGCTTCGCCGCTCTCGCGGGGATGGATGCCCCATTGGTCGAGGGAGTTGCCTGCGGCCGTGTCGACGACCTCGATCAACCACAGCGCCGCGACGAAGATCACGACGGCGATCGCGGACCTGCCGCCCGTACTGCCCGCGACCCGGCTCGTCACCGAGCGCCGGACACCGTCGTTCTGAGAAACCGTCATGGCGACCTCCTCGCGCGAGCGGAGGCCGATCGGCTCACGCCCAGAGCTGGCCGTCGAGGGCGTCCTCCGCGTCCTCCAACGTACCGTCGTACGCCCCGGTCGACAGATACTTCCATCCCGCATCGGCCACGACGAAGGCCACGTCCGCTCGCTCCCCGGCCGCCAGGGCCTTGTTCGCGACGCCCAGCGCAGCATGCAGCACACCGCCCGTGGAGACGCCGGCGAAGATCCCCTCGTCGTCGATGAGCTGCCGCATCCGGCGCACCGCGTCGTACGCGCCCACCGAGAACCGGCGGGTGAGCACGGACTCGTCGTAGAGCTCGGGGACGAAGCCCTCGTCGAGGTTGCGCAGGCCGTAGACGAGCTCGCCGTACCGCGGCTCGGCCGCGACGATCTGCACGCCGGGCACGTGCTCGCGCAGGTAGCGCCCGGTACCCATGAGCGTGCCGGTGGTGCCGAGCCCGGCCACGAAGTGCGTGATCTCGGGGAGATCGGCGAGCAGCTCCGGCCCCGTCCCGGTGTAGTGGGCGCGGGCGTTCGCGGGGTTGCCGTACTGGTAGAGCATCACCCAGTCGGGGTGCTCGGCGGCAAGCTTCTTCGCCTCGGCGACGGCCCGATTCGACCCGCCGGCGGCGGGCGAGGAGATGATCTCGGCGCCGTACATGGTGAGCAGCTGCCGCCGCTCGGCGGAGGTGTTCTCCGGCATCACGCACACCAGCCGGTAGCCCTTGAGCTTGGCCGCCATGGCGAGGCTGATCCCGGTGTTGCCGGAGGTGGGTTCGAGGATCGTGTCGCCGGGGTGCAGCCTGCCGTCGTTCTCGGCCTCGGTGATCATCCGCAGTGCCGGGCGGTCCTTGATCGACCCGGTCGGGTTGCGGTCCTCGAGCTTGGCCCACAGCCGGACGTGCGGCTCGCCGTCGGCGTCCGCCCAGCGGGGCGACAGGCGCGGCAACCCGACCAGCGGCGTCCCGCCCAGCGAGTCGAGCAGGGAGTCGAACCTCATCCGCCCGCAACCGCGGGAAGCACCGTGACGGTGCCGCCGTCGGCGACGGGGGTGTCCAGCCCGCCGGTGAACCGGACGTCCTCGTCGTCGACGTAGACGTTGACGAACCGGTGCAACGCCCCGTCGGCGATGAGCCGGTCCTTGATCCCCGCGTGCCGGGTCTCGAGGTCGTCGATGACGGCGGCGAGCGTCGCACCCTCGGCGGGCACACGCTTCGCATCGCCCGTGAGCGGCCGCAGGATGGTCGGGATGGAGACGGTGACGGACATCTTTTCCTCCAGGATGTGGACGGACTCTTCGGTGATCACGGAGTCGACGATGCGGTAACTGCGGACCTCGGCCTCGGGGCCGAGTTCGTCGCGGGTGGAGATCAGCACGTAGTGGGCGTTCGGCTCGGACGCGAAGCTCACGTCCGTCCGCGACGGGTACGCCTCGGTCGCGGTGTGCGAGTGGTAGACGACCACCGGCTCCTCGTCGCGCGCCTCCATCTCGCGCCAGACGCGCAGCTGCTCGGCCGAGTCGAACCGGTAGAAGGTGGGCGAGCGCTCGGCGTTGACCATCTCGATCAGCCGCTCGGGCCGGTCGGAGCCCTCGGGCCCGGCGATTATGCCGCACGCCTCGTCGGGGTGGTCGCGGCGCGCATGCGCGATCATCTTCTCCACCAGCTCACGCCGGATGGTCAGGCCCGTCTCGGTCACGACCCGAACAACCGCGCCGGGCCCGGGGCTATTCCGCCTCGCGCTCGAGCATCACCGAGACCAGCACGTCGAGCATCGCCGAGAGCCAGTGGTAGACGTCGACGTGACCGACCCGGCCGGGGTCGTCGGAGGACGGACCGTCCGGCAGATCGGCGGTGATCCCGAGCAGGGTCCCGAGTGCGAGCCGTAGGTCGTTGATGCAGGTCAACCAGTCCTGAGCCTCGGACTCGGTGAGGGTCACGGTGCCCGCCCGCTCGGGCAGCGTGGCGAGGACCGTCTGCGCGGCGGCCCGCTTGGCGTCGATCACCTCGGGCTCGTTGAGCGACCGCAGTGCCCCGTTCAGGTCGCGCGCCAGCTCGCCCGACGGTGCGTCGGTCGCGCCCGGCGCGTTCGCGTCGGTCCGGTAGAAGTCGGGCAGCAGGCGCTGAAGCACCGCCTCCTGCGGCGGCTCGGCGTGGCCGGTGCGCAGCCCGGTGAGCTCGGCGAGGTCGTCGTGCGGGGCCGAGTCCTCCCGCTCGTCGAAGAGTTCGATCAGGGAGCCGACGAGGGACCGGACGAGGCCGACCTCCTCCGGATCCATCTTCGAGACGAAGCGGACGTCGCCGCGCACGCCCCGCTTCGCCTGCCAGTTACGCACTCAGCCGTCGCGCTGCATCGTCGCCCACAGGCCGGCCGCATGCAGCTTGCGGACGTCGGCCTCCACCTTGTCGCGGTCGCCCGTGGAGACCACGGCCTTCCCCTCGGTGTGCACCTGCATCATCAGTTCCTTGGCTTTGGCCGTGCTGAACCCGAAGAGCTTGCGCAGCACGAAGGTCACGTACGACATGAGGTTGACGGGATCGTCCCAGACGACGGTGACCCAGGGCTTGTCGATCGCCTCGTCGGTCTCGCGTTCGAGCACCGCTGACGTGCCGGGCTGGGCGGCGGCGCCTCCAGGACCTCCCGGTGCCGCTGCGCTGCTGTCGGTCATGGTTCTAGGGTACCCAGTGTGACGGTAGATGAAAACGGGACCGACATCCCCTTGCGGAGTTCGGCCCTGCTCACCGATCAGTACGAGCTGACGATGCTGGCGGCGGCGCTGCGGGACGGCACGGCGCACCGCCCGTGCGTCTTCGAGGTCTTCGCCCGACGCCTGCCCGCGGGTCGGCGGTACGGCGTCGTGGCGGGCACGGCGCGAGTCCTCGACGAGCTCCGCCGGTTCCGGTTCGGGCCCGACGAGCTCGCGATCGTCGAGCGTTTCCTCGACGCCGAGACGGTGGCCTGGCTGCGGGACTACCGGTTCACGGGCGAGATCGACGGCTATCGCGAGGGCGAGCTGTACTTCCCGGGCTCTCCCCTGTTGACGGTGCGCGCCAGCTTCGCGGAGGGCGTGATCCTGGAGACGCTGATCCTGTCCATTCTCAACCACGACAGCGCGATCGCCTCCGCCGCGGCACGAATGGTCTCCGCCGCGGCCGGGCGCCCATTGATCGAGATGGGCTCGCGGCGCACGCACGAGCGCGCCGCGGTGGCCGCCGCTCGCGCCGCGTATCTCGCGGGGTTCACGATGACGTCGAACATGGAGGCGGCCCGGACCTACGGCGTGCCGTCGGGCGGAACGGCGGCGCACGCCTTCACCCTGCTGCACACCGGCCCGGACGGCGCCGACGAGGAGGCCGCCTTCGCGGCCCAGGTCGCCGCGCAGGGGCCGGGGACCACGCTGCTGGTGGACACCTACGACATCACGGAGGGCGTCAACCGCGCCGTCCGCGCCGCGGGCCCCGAACTCGGCGGGGTCCGGATCGACTCGGGCGACCTCGGCATCATCACGCGGCAGGTGCGCTCGCAGCTCGACGGCCTGGGCGCGACGAAGACGAAGATCGTCGTCTCCGGCGATCTGGACGAGTACGCGATCGGTGCCCTGCGGGCCGAGCCCATCGACGTCTACGGCGTGGGCACCTCGCTGGTCACCGGTTCGGGTGCGCCCACGGCCGGGATGGTCTACAAACTCGTGCAGGTCGACGGCCTGCCGGTCGCGAAGCGCAGCTCGCACAAGGAGACCCAGGGCGGCGAGAAGCGCGCGACGCGCTTCGCGCGCAGCACCGGCACGATCGTCGAGGAGGTGCTGCACCGGCCCGGCACCACGCCCGCGGTGCCGGCGCACCTGACCGCGACGCCGCTGCAGATCCCGCTGGTGCGCGGAGGCGAGCAGGTCGACGGCCTGCCCGGCCTCGAGGACGCCCGCGCGCACCTGCGCGACGCCCTGGTCTCCCTCCCCTGGGAGGGCCTGGGCCTGTCGAACGGCGAGCCCGCCATCCCGACCCGGTTCGAGGAGCGCTCATGAGCACGGCACTCATCGCCGCGGAGCGGAGCGACGCACTCATCGTCGTGGACGTGCAGAACGACTTCTGCGAGGGCGGCTCACTCGCCGTCGCGGGCGGGGCGCAGGTGGCGCGCCGCATCCACGACGATCTGCTGGACTCCTATCCCCTGGTCGTCGCGACCCGGGACTGGCACATCGATCCCGGCGCGCACTTCTCCGCGACGCCCGATTTCGTGGATTCCTGGCCGGTGCACTGCCGGGCCCGGACCGAGGGCGCGGCGTTCCATCCGAACCTGCGGCTGCCCGCGCCGGTCCCGGTGTTCAGCAAGGGCGCGTACTCGGCGGCGTACTCGGGTTTCGAGGCCCACGACGCCGACGGCGCCTCACTCGCGGAATGGCTCGCGGCGCACGAGGTCTCGTCGGTCGACGTGGTGGGTATCGCCACCGACTACTGCGTGCGCGCCACGGCCCTCGACGCCCGGACGGCGGGCCTGACGGTGCGCGTGCTCGCCGGCTACACCGCGGGCGTCGCCGAGGAGTCGACCCGCGCCGCCCTGGCGGAGTTCACCGCCGCCGGCATCACCGTGGCCTGACGATCATTCGACCGGGCCGCTGTCGGGATCGTCGACAGGGTCCGGAAGATCGTCCGGATAGACGATGTCGATCTCACTGATCGACTTCGGGAAGTCCTTGCGGTTGTTGGTCAGGAAGCGGTCGGCGCCGGCGAGGATCGCTGTCGCGAGGTGGGCAGCGTCCGGCGCTTTGAGCCCGTATTTCACCGCGAGTGTCAGCGATGCACGCACTGTCGTCTCATCGAGCGGCAACAGGTCGAGCCGGCCGAGCAACTCGGTCAACGCGAACGTCTCCGCTGATTGCGGATCGGACCGCATCGGTTTCGTGAGAACCTCCGCGAGAAGAAGAACCGAGCCGATACCGGCAGGATCCACGCCGGCCGCTTCGCCGAACAACGGTGACACCCGCCGGCCGAGCCGATGGTCCGTGATCGCGGCATAGATCAGCACATCGGCGTCGAATGCGAACATCGCAGTTACCGAGACTCTCGGGACTCACGTACCGCACGCACGAGTTCCTCAGCGCGGGCGTCGGAGAGCGGTGCCGTCGTCAGCGGACGGCACCGCGCCTCTTCCAGGCGCCGGCCGATCTCGTCCGCCTCCGCCCGGAGAGCTGCGGCGCGGGGGGAACGCAAATCATCCGGCGAGACCAGCACCGCGACCACCTTGCCGTGCCGGGTGATCCGCACCTGCTCCCCCGCCTCGACCCGATCCAACTGCGCGGGCAGGGTCTGCCGCGCCTCGCTCGCACTGACGGTGATCACCCTTCGATCGTACGACACTGTACAGCTCGGTACAATCGACTCACGCCGGAGGCCGAGGCCCAGGTCCGAAACCTCGCCGGCCTCAGCCCCGGATCCGGTTGAGGTAGTTGTAGACCGTGAAGCGGGTCACGCCGAGCGCCTCGGCGACCGCCTCCGCCGACTTGCGATAGGCGAAGGCGCCGCGCTCCTCGAGCAGCCGCACGGCCCGTTGCTTCCCGGCTCGGTCCAGCTCGCCCAGCGGGGAGCCCATCTCGCCGGCGAGCGTGGCCAGCAGCGAGTCCAGATCCCCGGCCTGCACCTCGACCGCCGGCAACCGCACTCCGGCCACGGTCTCCCCGTCCCACACCAGGGGAATGTCCCCGCGCCGCAGCGCGTCCGGCGCGACGAACTGCGCATCCAGTCGCGCGACGAGCTCACGGACCGCCTCGACCAGCGGATGTTCGAGGCTCGGATCCGCCCTCGGCTCAGTCATCGGCGCGGTCGATCTGGATCGTGATCCGCGTGGCGCCACCGGCGAACGATCCCGCCAGGGCCTCGCGGAGCGCATCGAGCACCGCAGCCGCATCCCCCGCCACCGACGTGCCGAGAGGACCGAAGTCGTGCTCCAGGCCGCGGGCGCGGAGCACCTCGACGGCCCGCACCGCATGCGAGGGGATCTCGCCCTCACCCTCGAAGGGTTCGCTGGTGAACTCCGCGCTCAGACGCATGTCAGCATGGTATCCGGACGAATTTTCAACAAACTGTTGACGTGACTCAGATCACATGTCATTCTTCATTCAGTGGAAAACATCTTCCGCAGACCGAAAGAAGGCAGGTCAGATGGACCTTGAAGACTTCAACTCGGCGCCCGAAGGCGAACTCCGGGCGACGTTACTCGCGTGCTGCGATGTGCGCTCGTGGAGCGACGCGGTACTTGCGGGGCGGCCCTACGCCGACGCCTCCGACGTCCTCCGGGTAGCCGGCACCGCAGCACTCGACTTCACCCCCGCCGACGTGGACCGCGCCCTCGCGGCGCACCCGCGGATCGGCGAACGCGCCGCCGGCGCCTCGACCGAGGCGGCCTGGTCCCGCAAGGAGCAGTCGGGCGTCGCGACCGATGAGCAGACCCGGGAGGCGCTGCTCGCCGGCAACCGCGCGTACGAGGAGCGGTTCGACCGCGTCTTCCTGATCAACGCGGCGGGCCTGGACGCGCAGACTGTCCTCACGCAGCTGCACCGGCGCCTGGAGAACACGCCGGAGACCGAGGCCGCCGAGGTGGCCGCCGAACTGCGCGGCATCGCACTGCGCCGCCTCGCCCGCGTACTGGAACTGGAAGACGAACTCGGAGAAAGGCGCCCATGAGCACCGTCACCACCCACGTCCTCGACACCGCACGCGGTGTCCCCGCCGCCGGGGTCCCGATCCGGCTCGAACGGATCGGGCCGGACGGCACCGCCCTGCCCGTCGCGCACGGGGTCACGGACGACGACGGCCGCATCCGCGACCTCGGTCCCGACGACCTGCCCGCCGGCGTCCACCGCCTGACCTTCGACACCGCGGCCTACGCCGCGGCGACCGGCCAGGAGAACTTCTTCCCGGAGGTCTCCATCGTCTTCCGCCTCGAGGCGGTCGACGGTGCCGTGCCCCACCACCATGTCCCCCTCCTCCTCAGCCCGTTCCACTACTCCACCTACAAAGGAAGCTGACCGCCATGGCAATCCACTTGGGCCCCAACCAGTACGGCAAGGCGGAGAACCGCGTGGTGCGGATCTACCGCGATACCCCGCGGCACACGATCCGCGACCTCAACGTCTCCTCGGCTCTGCGCGGCGACTTCCGCGATGCGCACATCAGCGGCGACCAGGGGGCGGTCCTGCCCACCGACACCCAGAAGAACACCGCCTTCGCCTTCGCCAAGGAGAAGGGCATCGGCGCGATCGAGGACTACGCCCTCACGCTCGGCGGCCACTTCATCGACTCCACCCCCAAGGCCGACGGTGCCCGCATCGAGGTGCACGAGTACCCGTGGGACCGCATCCAGGTCGACGGTGCCGGCCACGACCACGCCTTCGTCCGCGCCGGCGGCGGCGTCCGGTCGACCGTGGTCAACGTCGACGGGCGCGGCGCCGACCGCAGCGCGTACGTCGTCTCCGGTATCCACGATCTGACGCTGCTCAAGTCCACCGGCTCGGAGTTCCACGGCTTCCTCAAGGACAAGTACACGACGCTGCAGGAGACCGACGACCGGATCCTCGCCACCTCCCTGGTCGCCAAGTGGCGCTACGCCCACACCGACGTGGACTGGGACGCCTCCTTCGACTCGATCCGCGCGATCATGCTCCAGCGCTTCGCCGAGATCCACAGCAAGGCGCTGCAGCAGACCCTGTACGGCATGGGCGAGGCGGTCCTGGAGAATCACCCCGAGGTCGCGGAGATCAAGTTCTCGGCGCCGAACAAGCACCACTTCCTGGTGGACCTCTCCCCCTTCGGTGTGGAGAACCCCGGCGAGGTGTTCATCGCCGCCGACCGCCCGTACGGCCTGATCGAGGCCAGCGTCGTCCGCGACGACGCCCCCGACGCCGGCTCGGCGTGGCACGGCGTTCCCGGATTCTGCTAGGTAGGCGACGACCATGACCACCGCCACCGAGACCGTCCAGCGCCCCGAGGACGAGAAGCTGCCCTTCGGCAAACTCCTCCTCTACGGCACGCAGCACATCCTCACGATGTACGGCGGCGTCATCGCGCCGCCGCTGATCGTCGGCACCGCCGCCGGGCTCTCCGCGACCGACGTGGGCCTGCTGGTCACCGCCGGCCTCTTCGTCAGCGGGCTCGCGACCATCCTGCAGACCATCGGCTTCGGCCCGTTCGGAGCGAAACTCCCGATCGTCCAGGGACTCTCCTTCGCCAGTGTCTCGACGATGGTCGCGATCGCCAACAACGGCGGCGTGCGCGCGATCTTCGGCGCGATCATCGTCGCCGGCCTGATCGGCCTCGTCCTCAGCTCGGTCTTCGCGAAACTGGTGCGCTTCTTCCCACCCGTGGTCACCGGCACCATCATCACGGTGATCGGCCTGTCCCTGCTTCCGGTGACCTTCACCTGGGCGCAGGGCGGGGCGGGGGCGAAGGACTTCGGCACGATGGCCAACATCGGGCTGGCCGGTCTCACGGTCCTGATCATCCTCGTGATCAGTCGCCTCTTCCAGGGCGCCATCTCCCGGCTGTCGATCCTGATCGGCATCATCGTGGGCACGCTCGTGGCCGCCGCGCTCGGGAAGGTCGACTTCTCCAAGGTCGGCTCGGGACCGATCTTCTCGCCCCCGCCGGTGCTGCACTTCGGGACTCCCGTCTTCCAGCTCGGCGCGATCATCTCGATGACCATTGTGATCCTGGTGATCATGACGGAGACGACGGCGGACATCATCGCGATCGGCGAGATCATCAAGTCGCCCGTGGACAGCAAGCGCGTCGCCAACGGCCTCCGGGCCGACATGGCCTCCACCACGATCGCGCCGCTGTTCGGGGCCTTCCCGTGCAGCGCCTTCGCCCAGAACGTGGGCCTGGTCGCCCTCACCGGGATCAAGAGCCGGTACGTGGTCGCGATGGGCGGCGTCATCCTGGGACTGCTCGGGCTGCTGCCCGTGGTGGGCCGCGTCGTGGCCGCGATCCCCTATCCGGTCCTGGGCGGAGCGGGCCTGGTGCTCTTCGGTTCCGTCGCCGCGAGCGGCATCAAGACCCTCTCCCGCGTGGACTACGACGGCAATCTCAACATGGTGCTCGTCGCCGTCGCGATCGGCGTGGGCATGATCCCCGTTGCGGCACCGAAGTTCTGGGACGCCTTCCCCACCGCCGTCGGCACCGTCATGCACTCGGGCATCAGCGCCGCCGCCGTGGTCGCGGTACTGCTCAACATCGTCTTCAACGAGATCACGGCGGGCAATCGGCCCGACGTCTCGGTGTTCGCCGCGGCCCGCGACGAACGCGGCAATCCCGTGCCCGACGGGGACTGACCGCCGGCCCGGCACCGTCGACCCCGCAGAAGCCGGAGTGCGCCCCTCGCGCACTCCGGCTTCGTCGTCCCCGGCGCCGGCAGTCCGCCGCGGAAAGTTGCCGGAAGGTGTTGACGTGACCCCCATCACATGCCACAATTCCATTGTACGGAACAGGTCATTCCAACAGGCGAAAGCTAGCAGGTCGTACAGACCTCGCCAGAACCTGCACCACCGTACGTCTGTCTGAAGAAGGAGCCCCTCATGAGCGCCAACGCACCCGCGAAGTACACGGTCAACTGCTCGATCCTGCTGGCCGACATCCCCCTCTTCGAGCGCCCCCGCGCGGTCCGCGAGGCCGGCTTCGACGCCGTCGAGTTCTGGTGGCCCTTCCCCACCGCGGTACCGACCGACCGCCAGGTCGACGCCTTCGTCACCGCCATCACCGATGCGGGCGTCCAGCTCACGGGCCTCAACTTCGCCGCGGGCGACATGCCGGGCGGCGAGCGCGGCCTGCTCTCCGACCCCGCCCGCGTCTCCGAGTTCCGCGACAACATCGACGTCACCCTGGGGATCGGCGAGCGCCTCGGCACCCGCGCCTTCAATGCGCTGTACGGCAACCGGATCGACGGTGTCGATCCGGCCGAGCAGGACGCGGTGGCGACCGAGAACCTGGCCGTGGCCGGCCGCGCGGCGGCGGAGCGCGACTCCATCGTGCTGATCGAGCCCGTGAGCGGCGCCCCGCGGTACCCGCTGCTCACGGCGGCGGACGCGGTCGCGGTGATCGACCGGGTCCGGGAGCAGTCCGGTGTCGACTCGCTGCGCCTGCTCGCCGACCTGTACCACCTGCAGGCCAACGGCGACGACGTCTCGGCCGCCATCGACGCGCACGCCGGCCTGATCGGGCACGTCCAGATCGCCGACGATCCCGGCCGCGGCGAGCCCGGCACGGGCACCCTCGACCTGGACGGCCACCTGGCCCACCTCGCACGCGTGGGTTACGCCGGACCGATCAGCCTGGAGTACAAGCAGACCCAGGCCGACCCCTTCGCCTGGCTCCCCCGCGAGCAGCGCGGAGCGCGCATCGCCGCCGCGTCCTCCTGAGCCCGCCCCCAGACATCCGATCCCCTCCGATCGACCCGACAAGGAACCTCATGACGAACATCGCCTTCATCGGACTCGGCATCATGGGCAGCCCCATGGCCGTCCACCTCGCGAACGCCGGACACACCGTGGCCGGCTTCAACCGCTCCCCGGAGCGCACCAAGCCGCTCGTGGACGCGGGTGGCCGCGCGGCCGCCTCCATCGCCGAGGCGGTGGCGGACGCCGAGGTCGTCTGCGTGATGGTGCCGGATTCGCCCGACGTCCAGGCCGTCCTGGCCGGCGAGGGCGGGGTCTTCGACAGCGCCCCGGCCGGTGCCCTCGTCATCGACTTCTCCAGCATCCGGCCCGATGTCACGACCGAACTCGCCGCGCAGGCCGCCGAGCGCGGCTTCCGCCTGATCGACGCACCCGTGTCCGGCGGGGAGGCCGGCGCGGTCAACGCCGCGCTGTCGATCATGGTCGGCGGCAGCGAGGAGGACTTCGCCGCGGCACGGCCCGTCCTCGACGTCGTCGGCAAGACCATCGTGCACGTCGGTCCGAACGGTGCCGGTCAGACCGTGAAGGCGGCCAACCAGCTGATCGTGGCCGGCAACATCCAGTTGCTCGCCGAGGCCATCGTCTTCCTGGAGGCGTACGGCGTGGACACCGACGCGGCCGTGAAGGTGCTCGGCGGCGGACTGGCCGGCTCGGCCGTCCTCGACCAGAAGGCGCAGAAGATGCTGGACCGCTCGTTCGACCCCGGCTTCCGGATCGAGCTGCACCACAAGGACCTCGGCATCTACACCTCCGCCGCCCGCGAGGCCGGCGTGATCGCCCCGCTGGCCGCCGTCGTCGCCCAGCTGATGGCCTCGGCCCGCGCCGTCGGCGACGGCGGGCTGGACCATTCCGGCCTCTTCCGCGGCGTCGAGCGCCTCTCCGGCCGCGCCCAGTAACCCCTTCCAGTTCAAGACCATTGGAGTAACCATCATGGCTCGTATGCGTGCCGCCGAAGCCGCGGTCAAGATCATGGAGCTCGAGGGCGCCACCCAGGCGTTCGGCGTCCCGGGCGCCGCCATCAATCCCTTCTACGCCGCGATGCGCGCGCACGGCGGCATCGGCCACGTGCTCGCCCGCCACGTCGAGGGCGCCTCGCACATGGCCGAGGGCTACACCCGCGCCGCCGCCGGCAACATCGGCGTGTGCATCGGCACCTCCGGCCCCGCAGGCACCGACATGATCACCGGCCTGTACTCCGCGATGGCCGATTCCATCCCGATCCTCGCGATCACCGGGCAGGCGCCGGTGGCGCGCCTGCACAAGGAGGACTTCCAGGCGGTCGACATCGCGTCGATCGCGAAGCCCGTCACCAAGATGGCCGTCACCGTGCTCGAACCCGCCCAGGTCCCGGGCGTCTTCGCACAGGCCTTCCACCTCATGCGTTCGGGTCGGCCCGGCCCGGTCCTCATCGACCTGCCCATCGACGTGCAGCTCGCCGAGATCGAGTTCGACCCGGACACCTACACCCCGCTGCCCGTGCACAAGCCGACCGCCACCCGCGCGCAGGCCGAGAAGGCGCTGGACTTGCTGGCCGCCGCGGAGCGTCCGCTCATCGTGGCCGGCGGCGGCATCATCAACGCCGATGCCTCCGACAAGCTGGTGGAGCTGGCGGAACTGCTGGACGTCCCGGTGATCCCCACCCTCATGGGCTGGGGCACCATCCCCGACGACCACCGGCTCGCCGCGGGCATGGTGGGCCTGCAGACCGCGCACCGCTACGGCAACGCGACGATGCTGGCCTCCGATTTCGTGCTGGGCATCGGCAACCGGTGGGCCAACCGGCACACGGGCGGGCTCGACGTCTACCGCGCGGGCCGGACCTTCGTGCACATCGACATCGACCCCACGCAGATCGGCCGGGTCTTCGCCCCCGACTACAGCATCGTCTCCGACGCCGGCGCCGCCCTCGAGGCCCTGGTCGAGGTGGCCCGCGAGCGGCGGGCGGCGGGCACGCTGCCGGACCGCTCCGACTGGGTCTTCTCGTGCGCCGAGCGCAAGCGGACGATGCAGCGCCGCACCCACTTCGACGACATCCCCGTCAAACCGCAGCGGGTCTACGAGGAGATGAACCGGGTCTTCGGGCGGGACACCCGGTACGTGAGCACCATCGGGCTCTCGCAGATCGCCGGAGGCCAGTTCCTGCACGTCTTCAAGCCGCGGCACTGGATCAACTGCGGCCAGGCCGGCCCGCTCGGCTGGACCATCCCCGCCGCGCTCGGCGTGGTGAAGGCGCAGCCCGGCACCGACGTGGTGGCGCTCTCGGGCGACTACGACTTCCAGTTCATGATCGAGGAACTGGCGGTCGCGGCGCAGTTCAACCTGCCCTACGTGCACGTGGTGGTGAACAACTCCTACCTGGGCCTGATCCGCCAGGCGCAGCGCGCCTTCGACATGGACTTCCAGGTCCAGCTCGGCTTCGACAACATCAACTCCGAGGTCAGCGACGCCCACAGCACCGACGGCTCGGACCCGATGCCGATGGCGCCCAAGGGATACGGCGTGGACCACGTGAAGGTGGCGGAGGGGCTCGGCTGCAAGGCACTGCGTGTGACCGATCCGGCCGATATCGCGCCCGCCCTCGTGCGTGCGCAGGAGCTGGCCCGCGAGCACAAGGTGCCGGTCGTCGTCGAGATCTTCCTGGAGCGGGTCACGAACATCGCGATGGGCACCGAGCTCGACAACGTCGCCGAGTTCGAGGAGCTGGCGTCCGCCGGCGCCGACGCCCCCACCGCCCTGCTCCTGCTGGATTAGGCGGACGGTGACGTGACCCGCCAGGTGACACGGGTGCTGCTCGCGCCCGACAAGTTCAAGGGTTCGCTGTCCGCCGCCGGTGTCGCCGACGCCCTGGCGCTCGGCATCGCGGACGTCGCCCCCGAGTGGGTGTGCGTGCGCGCCCCCATCGCCGACGGCGGCGACGGCACCGTCGACGCCGCCGTCGCCGCGGGCTGGGATCGGGTCGAGGTGGAGACCACCGGGCCGACCGGGGCCGCGCACACCACGTCCTACGCCCGCCGCGGCCCGGCGGCGGTGGTGGAGCTGGCCTCGGCGGTCGGCCTCGAACTCCTGCCCGACGGCGTGCAGGACGCCCTGGGCGCCACCACCTTCGGCCTGGGGACCGTGATCCGGCACGCCCTCGAGCACGGCGCGACCGAGATCGTCCTCGGCCTGGGCGGGAGCGCGTCGACCGACGGCGGCGCCGGCATGCTGCAGGCGCTCGGTGCCGGGATCGTCGACCGCGCCGGGGAGAGCGTCCGCCCGGGCGGCACCGCGCTCCTGCAGGCGGCGCGGCTCGACCTGTCCGGCCTACTGCCCGCCGCCCGGACCGCGCGGTTCACCCTCGCGTGCGACGTCGACAACCCGCTGCTCGGACCGCACGGGGCGGCCGCCGTATACGGTCCGCAGAAGGGCGCCGACCCGTCGCAGGTCACTCTGCTCGACGGTGCCCTGGAGACCTGGGCGGACGTCGTGGCGGCGGCCACCGGCAGCGACCTGCGGGACGTGCCGGGCGCGGGCGCGGCCGGCGGCACGGGCTTCGGCGCGATGGCCGTGCTCGGCGCGTCCGCCCGGCCGGGCGTCGAGATCGTCCTGGAGCTCGCCGATTTCGACGCGAAGGTGCGACAGGCGGACCTGGTGATCACGGGCGAGGGCTCGCTCGACGAGCAGTCCCTGCACGGCAAGGCGCCGGTCGGAGTGGCCGCCGCGGCCCGCGCGGCGGACGTGCCGGTGATCGCGGTGGCGGGCCGCAGTGCGCTCACCGCCGAGCAGATCCGCACCGCCGGATTCAGGGATGCCGTGGCGCTGGCGAGCCTCGAACCCGACGCCGCCCGATCGATGGCCAACGCCGCCGCGCTGCTGCGCGAGGTCGGGCGTTCGATCGCCGGGACCGCGGAGCGGGTCTGACCGGTCGGACGGTCGACCGTCGGGCCCGCCCTGCCGGGCGGGCGGATCAGGCTGAGGCCGCGAGGATCTCGCGCGGGTCGAAGGTCACGTTGACCGCGGTGATCAGCCCGTTCTCCACGTGCGTCCAGTTCACCGTCGCAGTGGCGGGGGCGGACCCCATGGTGAGGTCGAACCAGGTGATCACGTCGGTGTCATCGGCGAGGCGCAGGCGCGCCGCCACGGCCGTGATCCCGGCGGCCATCCCGGCGAGACCGGCCAGGAAGTCGTCGACGCCCCGGGTGGAGCCGAAGACGCCGTCGAACGTGACATCGGGCGCGAGATACGGGCGCAGCGGGCCGAAGTCCTTGCGCTGCCAGCAGTCGAGGTAGAGCTCCGCGATCTCGCGGGGCGTACGGGCGGGGGCGTTCGTGTTCTCGGTCATGTGATTCATCCTGCGGCCGCGCGTTCCATACGTCCAACAGCTGGATCTTATGACAGCTAGCATCAATGGATATGGAACTGCACCAGCTGCGCTACCTCGTCGCGGTGGCTGATCGCGGCTCGTTCACGCGGGCCGCGGAGGAGTTGCACGTGAGCCAGTCCGGGGTGTCGGCGCAGATCGCGAAGCTGGAACGGGAGGTCGGGCACCGCCTGCTCAGCCGGGGCCCGCGCACCGCCACGCCCACCCGGGAGGGCCTGGCCCTGCTCCCGCACGCGCGGGCCGCGCTCGCCGCCACGGCCTCCCTGGCCGCGACCGCCGAGGAGCTCAGCGGGCTGGTCCGCGGGCACGTGCGGCTCGGCACCGTCATCGGGTGCACCATCCCCGGCTACCTCCGCGGCTTCACCGCCTTCCGAGCGGCTCACCCGGCGGTCACCGTCGAGGTGATCGAGGGCAACTCCGACGGGCTGATCGACGACCTGGGAACCGGTGACCTGGACGTCGCGCTGGTCGCGCACGCCGCGCCGCTGCCGGCGGGCCCGGCCACCACCACGCTCATCCGCGAACCGCTCGCCGCCGTGGTCCCGGATACCCACCCCTGGGCCGGCCGGGCCTCGGTGAGCTGCGCCGATCTCGCCACCGAGACCGTGCTGTGCCTGCCGGCCGGTACCGGGGTGCGCGCGGCGCTGGAGGCCACCTGCGGGGCCGAGCGGGTCACCGTCACCCCGGCGGTGCAGGCGCACTCCCCCGACGCCCTGCTCACCCTGGCCGGGCTCGGCGCGGGCGTCGCCGTCCTCACCCCCACGATGAGCGCCGGTCGCCCGGGATTGACGACGGTGCCGCTGGCGCGCTCCGCGCGCACCCACCTGTCCCTCGCGACCGGGGCGGCACCGTCGGCCGCAGCGGGCGCGATGACCAGGACCCTCCTGGAGCACCTCGCCCCGGATCAGGCCGCCGGCCGCCAGCGGGCCGCGGCGGCGGCGAGCGCGACGACCGTCAGCGCGGCCACGCCGAGGCCGAGCGCGGGGTAGGTCCACGCCGAGACGACCGCGCCGGAGGCGAGGCCGCCGCCGGCGCCCGCGAGCGCGATGAGCACGTCGACCTTGCCCTGCACCCGCGCGCGGTCGGGAAGCTCCGTGCCGTCGACCACCAGCGCGGTGCCGGCCACCAGGCCGATGTTCCAGCCGATTCCGAGGAGCACCAGCGCGACGATGTTCGCCCACAGGCTCTCGCCCGGGCCGAGCGCGGCGAGCAGGCCCGCGGCCGCGAGCACGGCCGCCGAGACCGCGACCATCGGGATCCGCCCGACGCGGTCGACCAGCAGGCCCGTGACCGGCGACGGCAGGTACATACCCGCGACGTGCAGGCCGATCACCATGCCGACCGCGCCCAGCCCGTGATGGTGCGCCTGCATGTGGACCGGCGTCATCGTCATGATCGCGGTCATCGCGACCTGGGTCACCACCATCACCGCCGCCCCGAGGTGGGCCGCCGGGTGCGTGCCGCCGGCGGGCCGCTCGGCGGCGATCCGGTCACCCGGCGCGGCACCCAGGTCGCGGGCCAGGAGCAGTGGGTCGGGCCGCAGGAAGAGGAACAGGACGACGCCCGCGGCGGCGTAGGCGGCCGCGGCGAGCAGGAAGGGGCCCGCCAGTGGCGGGAGCCCGAGAGCGCGGGCCAGCGTGCCGAGCGGCGCGACGAGGTTCGGCCCCGCGACCGCGCCGATCGTGGTCGAGACGAGGGCGAGACTGATCGCCGTCGCCCGCCGCGCCGGCGTCGCGAGATCGGTGCCGGCGTAGCGGGCCTGCAGGTTCGTCGCGGTCCCCGCGCCGTAGACGAGGAAGGAGGCGAACAGCAGCGGCACATTGCCGATCGCCGCGGCGAGGACCACGCCGGCCGCACCCGCGGCGCCGGCGGCGAAGCCCGCCGCGAGCCCTACCCGGCGCCCCACGCGCTGGCTGATCCGGCCCACCAGGTACGCCGCGAACGCCGAGCCGATGGTGAACATGGCGACCGGGAGTCCCGTGAGCGACGCCGCGCCGAGCAGGTCCTGCGCGAGCAGCGCGCCGACGGTGATACCGGCGGCGAGTCCCGCGCCGCCGAGCACCTGCCCGGCCATGACCACCGCCAGCGTCCGCCGCTGCACGCGCTCGCGCAGCTCCTCCACCGCTTCGACGTCGAGCTTCGTCGTATCCACTTCCCACCTCGTCTCAACTTGTATCCTAGTTGTATCCCATTGACCCCGGTACCGTCCAGGGGTCCGGACGGATCGACGAGTGGAGGTGCGGCATGCCGACGACCGACGGTGCCCCGACGGCCGCGGAACGAGCACACGCGCACATCCGCGACGCGATCGTCGGCGGCGACCTGGCGCCCGGCGCGATGCTGAGCGAGAACGCACTGGCCGCCGAGCTCTCGATGAGCCGCACCCCCGTGCGGGCCGCGCTGGCGCGGCTGCAGGAGGAGGGCTGGGTCCGCATCTACGCCCAGCGCGGCGCGCAGGTGCAGGGGCTCTCGCCACGGGAGATCCGCGAATCCGCGCAGGTGCGCCTCGCCCTCGAATCCGCCGGCGTCTTCCACTCCGACGAGGCCGGGCGCCGCGCGCTCGCCGAACGGATGCGACCCAACCTCCGGGAGCAGGAACGCGCGCTCCACGCGGGCGACTTCGCGGCCTTCGCGGAGGCAGCCATGGCCTTCCACAACGCCTTCGTCGACCTGGCGGACAACGAGCTGATGTCGACGACCTACGCCCGGCTGCGGGACCGCCAGCGGTTCTCGCTGACGCACCACTCCGGCCGGATCATCGGCGACGCCGAGCAGGTGCTCGCCGATCACCGTGCGGTTCTCGCTGCGGCGGTCGCCGGTGACACCGTCGAGTTCACGCGGCTCCTCGACGCCCACCAGCGCGACAGCTACGGCACCGGCGCTCCGCATCTCTAGAACCCTCGCGGCAGCGGCGAGAACCGGCGCCACATGCGCCTCCGGTCCAGGTCGTTCCGTTCATCCGAGTCACCCTCGACCACCGACTCGCCCGCGCCACCGGGCCGCAGTGCGAGATCGTCACACCACCGGACCGGTAGGCTCTCCGGGTGACCGAACCGCCGATCGTGCCGAAACTGCTGGACACCGCGGTCACCGCGCTCGGCGGCAGCAAGCGGGAGGGCCAGATGCGGATGGCCGCGGCCGTCGCCCACTCCCTCGACACGGGCGAGCACCTCGCCGTGCAGGCCGGCACCGGCACCGGCAAGTCGCTGGCCTACCTGGTGCCGTCGATCCGGCACGCCGTCACCTCCGGCAAGACGGTCGTGGTGAGCACCGCGACCATCGCCCTGCAGCAGCAGCTGGTCGATCGTGACCTGCCGCGCCTGGCGAAGACGCTGAAGAAGGACCTGGGCCGCGAGCCGGAGTTCGCCATCCTCAAGGGGCGCGGAAACTACCTGTGCCTGAACAAGTTGCACAGCTCGGTGGCCTCCGAGCCGGACAGTGAGGAGCTCTTCGATCCGTTCGCCGCCTCGCGACTGGGCCGCGAGATGAAGCGCCTGCGCGAGTGGAGCAGCGACACCGAGACCGGCGACCGCGACGAGCTCACCCCCGCCGTGAGCGATCAGTCCTGGCGCCTCGTCAGCGTGGGCGCCCGCGAGTGCCTCGGCGCCACGAACTGCGCCTACGGCCAGGACTGCTTCGCCGAGGCCGCCCGCAAACGCACCGGCCAGGTGGACGTGGTGGTCACCAACCACGCCCTGCTCGCCATCGACGCCATGACCGAGGTCAAGGTCCTGCCCGACCACGACGCCGTCGTCGTCGACGAGGCGCACGAGCTGGTCGACCGGGTCACCTCCGTCGCCACCGCGGAGCTCACCGGAGCCACCGTCGCGGCCGCGGCCCGGCGCGCCGGCAAGCTCGTCGAGGAGGAGATCGCCGACGCCCTCGTCGCAGCCTCCGAGGGACTCACCCATCTCCTCGAGGACTCCGGCACGCGGCGCTGGCTCGGCCTGCCCGACGGTGCCGGGCCCGCCCTGGCCGCCGTCCGCGACGCCGCGTGGGCGACCCGCACCGCCATCGGTCCCGCGCGCGGCGCGGGCCTCGATTCGGACGCGGCGGCGGCGCGCAGCGCGGCGCTGACCGCGCTCGACGACGTGCACGACACCGCGGTCCGCGTGCTCACCGCCTTCGACGAGCCGGACGAGGCGAAGCGCCGCGACGTGGTCTGGACCTCCGACGTGCCCACCCGCGGCGGCGGTTTCCGCCGGACCCTGTACGTCGCCCCGCTATCCGTCGGGGGGCTGCTGCGCACCCGCCTCTTCGGCGAGTCGACGGTGATCCTCACCTCCGCGACGCTCGCGGTGGGCGGCGCCTTCGACTCAGTGGCCGGCTCGTGGGGCCTCCCGCGCGCCGGCGGCGCGGACGCCGCACCGTCGAAGGAACCGGACCGGGACCCGGCGCTCGCGACGGGGAAGAAGCCGGATGCCTCGATCGAGTGGAGCCACCTCGACGTGGGCTCGCCCTTCGACTATCCGCGCTCGGGCATCCTCTACGTCGCGACGAAGCTGCCGCCGCCGGGCCGCGACGGCACCAACCCCGCGGTCCTCGACGAGATCGAGACGCTGATCACCGCGGCCGGCGGCCGCACCCTGGGCCTGTTCAGCTCCACCCGCGCGGCGAAGGCCGCCGCCGAGGCGCTGCGCGAGCGGATCGACACCCCGATCCTGTGCCAGGGCGAGGGCAACACCGGCCAATTGGTGCGCGACTTCGCCGCCGACCCCGCCACCTCCCTGTTCGGCACGTTGAGCCTGTGGCAGGGCGTGGACGTGCCGGGTCCGTCGCTGTCCCTGGTACTCATCGACCGGATCCCGTTCCCCCGCCCCGACGATCCGCTGCTGACGGCCCGGCAGCGCGCCGTCGAATCGCGGGGCGGCAACGGTTTCATGGCCGTCGCGGCGACCCACGCCGCGCTGCTGCTGGCGCAGGGCGTCGGCCGGTTGCTGCGGTCGACCGACGACAAGGGCGTGGTCGCGGTTCTCGACTCGCGCCTCGCGACGGCGCGGTACGGCGGGTTCCTCCGCGCCTCCCTACCCCCGTTCTGGGAGACCGCGAATCGCGATGTCGCCGTCGCGGCACTGGAGCGGCTGGCGCAGGCCTGAGCCGGATCGGCGGACCTGTTCGGAAGCAACCGGAAGGGGCCGCAGGCCCCCGACCTTCGAGACCGTCTGCTCGCCCGAGTACCGGCCCGGAATCCCGTCGTGTCGACTACCGTTGGTCCGGTGACAGGGCGCATCGGAATCGACGACATCGAACCTGTGGTGTCGGGCGGGCAGTATCCCAGTAAGGCAGTGGTCGGCGAGGTCGTGCCGGTTTCCGCGACGGTGTGGCGCGAGGGGCACGACGCCGTCGCCGCGTCGGTGGTCGTGACGGCACCGGACGGCACCGCGACGTACATCCGGATGTCGCCCGCCGCCGAGCCGGACCGGTTCCATGCGCTCTTCCGGCCGGACCTCACGGGCTACTGGTCGATGCGGATCGAGGGGTGGTCGGACCCGGCCACCACCTGGCGCAGCGCGGTGGAGAAGAAGCTCGCCGCGGGGCAGGGCGCCGCGGAGCTGGCGAACGATCTCGAGGTCGGTGCGCGCCTGCTCGAGCGCGCCGCGGAGGGCGTGCCCGACGGTGACCGTGCCGCCGTCCTCGCCGCGGCCGTGGCGCTGCGCGACGGCGATCGCAGCCTCGTCGAACGGACCGGCGCCGCACTGCATCCCGATATCAACCGACTGCTCCAGCAGTACCCGGTGCGCGAGCTGATCACGAAGTCGCGCACGTACCGGTTCTGGGTGGATCGCACGCGCGCGCTGTTCGGCTCGTGGTACGAGCTCTTCCCGCGCTCCACCGGTGGGTGGGACGCCGAGGGCAAGCCGGTGCACGGCACCTTCCACACCGCGGCGGAGGAGCTGCCCCGCGTCGCGGAGATGGGCTTCGACATCGTCTACCTCCCCCCGATCCATCCGATCGGCACGGTGAACCGCAAGGGCCGCAACAACACTCTCACTCCCGACGAGCATGACGTGGGCGTCCCGTGGGCCATCGGCTCTGCGGAGGGCGGGCACGACGCGGTGCATCCCGAGCTCGGCACGCTCGACGACTTCGACTACTTCGTCCAGCGCGCCCGCGACCTCGGCATGGAGGTCGCGCTGGACCTCGCATTCCAGGCCGCGCCCGATCACCCCTGGGCCCGGGAGCATCCCGAGTGGTTCACCGTGCTGCCGGACGGCACCATCGCCTACGCCGAGAACCCGCCGAAGAAGTACCAGGACATCTATCCGATCAACTTCGACGACGACCGGACGGGGATCTACCGGGAACTGTTGCGCGTCACCCTGTTCTGGGTACAGCGCGGCATCGAGATCTTCCGAGTGGACAACCCGCACACCAAGCCGCCGGACTTCTGGCACTGGCTGATCGCCGAAGTGAAGAAGGTCAACCCGAACGTCCTCTTCCTCGCCGAGGCCTTCACCCGGCCCGCACGGATGTACGGCCTCGGGAAGCTGGGCTTCACCCAGAGCTACACCTACTTCACCTGGCGCACGGCGAAGTGGGAGCTGGAGGAGTTCGCCAGTGAGCACGCGGCGAAGGCGGACTACTGCCGCCCCAACTACTGGGTGAACACGCCGGACATCCTGCCCGAGCACCTGCAGTACGGCGGCCCCGGCATGTTCGCACTGCGCGCGGCGCTGGCCTCCACGCTCGCGCCGAGCTGGGGCATGTACTCGGGCTACGAGCTGTACGAGCACCGCGCGGTGCGCGAGGGCAGCGAGGAGTACCTCGACTCCGAGAAGTACGAGCTGCGCCCCCGCGACTACAAGGCGGCGCAGAGCCGCGGCGAGACGCTGGAGCCCTGGATCACCCGGCTCAACGAGATCCGCCGGCGCCACCCCGCGCTGCAGCAGCTGCGGAATCTGCACTTCCACGCCGTCGACAACGAATCCCTGATCGCCTACAGCAAGCACGACGCGGCCACGGGCGACCTGGTCCTGGTGGTGGTGAACCTCAACCCGTTCGCGGCCGAGGCCGGCACCGTCTGGCTGGACATGCCGGCGCTCGGCCGGGACTGGCACGAGCGCTTCCCCGTCCGCGACGAGGTCTCCGGCGAGGTGTACCACTGGGGCCAGGCGAACTTCGTGCGGCTGGAGCCCTGGCGCAACGTGGCGCACATCCTCGTACTTCCGCAACTCGACCCCCAGCAGCGACGGGAACTGTCCTACCGGGAGCCCTAGCGGCGCAACGTCCCCTGACACTGCTGAGGAAGGCCACCTGCAATGACCGACAACTCCGCCGCGGCAGCGGCCGTCGACCCCGCCACCACCGCGCGTCTGCTCTCCGGCGCCTACCACGATCCGCACGCGATCCTGGGCGCACACCCCACCCCGCGGGGCACCGTGCTGCGCACGCTCAAGCCCGGCGCCACCGCCGTCGCGGCCGTGATCGGCGGTGAGAGCTACCCCCTGGCGCGGCTGACCGGCGCACTGTGGGGCGCCGAGGTCCCGATCAGCGACCTCGCCGACTACCGGTACGAGGTGCTCTACCCCACCACCAGCACCGTCGTGGCCGACGGCTACCGCTTCCTGCCGACGATCGGCGAGCTCGATCAGCACCTGATCTCGGAGGGCCGGCACGAGCGCCTGTGGGACGTGCTGGGCGCGCACCTGCGCAGCTACACCACCCCCGACGGCGAGGTCACCGGCACCTCCTTCGCGGTGTGGGCGCCGAACGCCCGCGGCGTCACCGTGATCGGCGATTTCGAGTACTGGGCGGGCGAGTCCTACCCGATGCGCACGCTCGGCTCCTCCGGCGTCTGGGAGGTCTTCGTGCCCGGCGTCGGCGACGGTGCCGCGTACAAGTTCCGGATCTTCACCGAGGACGGCGGCACCGTCGAGAAGGCCGACCCGATGGCGCGGCGCACCGAGGTGCCCCCGGCCACCGCGTCGATCGTCACGCACAGCACCCACGAGTGGCGCGACGCCGCCTGGATCGCCGAACGGGCCAAGCAGATCCCGACGGACCGGCCGATGAGCACCTACGAGGTGCATCTCGCCTCCTGGCGGCAGGGCCTGAGCTACCTCGACCTGGCGCACGAGCTGGCCGACTACGTCACCGAGACGGGCTTCACGCACGTCGAGCTGCTGCCCGTGGCGGAGCACCCCTTCGGCGGCTCGTGGGGTTACCAGGTCACCTCGTACTACGCGCCCACCTCCCGGTTCGGCACGCCGGACGAGTTCCGCGAGTTCGTCGACGTGATGCACGAGCGGGGCATCGGCGTGATCGTGGACTGGGTGCCGGCACACTTCCCCAAGGACGCCTGGGCGCTGGCCCGGTTCGACGGCAAGCCGCTCTACGAGCACGGCGACCCGCAGCGCGGCGAGCAGTTGGACTGGGGCACCTACGTCTTCGACTTCGGTCGCCGTGAGGTGCGGAACTTCCTGGTGGCGAACGCGCTGTACTGGTTCGACGAGTTCCACGTCGACGGGCTGCGCGTGGACGCCGTGGCGTCGATGCTCTACCTGGACTACTCGCGCCCCGAGGGCGGCTGGAGCCCGAACGTCTACGGCGGCAGGGAGAACCTCGAGGCGGTGGAGTTCCTCCAGGAGATGAACGCCACCGTGCACAAGACCTTCCCCGGCGTGGTGACCGTGGCCGAGGAGTCCACCAGCTGGCCGGGTGTCACCCGGCCCACCAACCTGGGCGGCCTCGGCTTCACCATGAAGTGGAACATGGGCTGGATGCACGACACCCTGGGCTACCTGGGTCGCGATCAGGTGCACCGCAACTTCCACCACCACGAGGTCACCTTCTCGCTGATGTACGCCTGGAGCGAGAACTTCGTACTCCCCATCAGCCACGACGAGGTGGTGCACGGCAAGGGAACACTGTGGACCCGCATGCCGGGCGATGCGCACACCAAGGCCTCGGGGGTCCGCGCCCTGCTGGCCTACATGTGGGGGCACCCGGGCAAGCAGCTGCTGTTCATGGGGCAGGAGTTCGGCCAGGTGCGCGAGTGGTCAGAGGAGCGCTCGCTGGACTGGGACAGCCTCGACGGCTGGGAGGGCGAACTGCACGCCGGGATCCAGGCGCTCACCCGGGATCTCAACGCGGCCTACCGATCGCACCCCGCGCTCTGGAGCCAGGACACCACCCCGTCGGGCTACGAATGGGTCGACGCGAACGACTCGCAGAACAACGTCCTGAGCTTCCTGCGGTGGGGCAGCGACGGTTCCGTGGTGCTGTGCCTGTACAACTTCTCCGGCCGCACCCACGAGCGCTACCGCGTGGGCGTCCCGTTCGCCGGGGAGTGGCGGGAGATCCTCAACACCGATTCGACGGACTACGAGGGCACCGGCGCGGGCAACATGGGCGGGGTCACGGCGGAGCCGCGGTCCTGGCACGGCCGGGAGGCCTCCGTCGAGGTCGTGCTCGGGCCGAACTCCGCGGTGTGGCTGACTTTCGACGGGCAGCCCGAAACCGACCGCTGATGCGCGAACTCGCGCCCGGCGTCTGGTTCGGCACCGGCACGCACGTCAACTTCCTCGCGCTGGTCGACGGTGCCGACGTGACGCTGATCGATGCGGGCTGGGCGGGCGACGTGGATCGCGTGGAGGCCGCGCTGGCGTCGATCGGGCGCCGGCCGCAGGACGTCCGGGCGATCCTCGTGACGCACGCGCACATCGATCACGTGGGCGGGGTGGCGAAGCTGCACGAGCGGTACGGGACACCGGTTCTCGTTCATCCCGACGAGATCGCGCACGCCCGCGGCGAATCGCACGAGCAGGCGCAGCCCCTCGACCTGCTACCGATCGCGTGGCGGCCCCGGACTCTGCGCTGGATGGCCGACGTCGCCCGCGTCGGCGTCCTCGGGCACGTGGCCATGCCCTATGCCCAGGGCTTCCCGGTGCCGGCCGCGGGCGAGCCGCTCGATCTCCCGGGCGCGCCCGTCCCGGTGCCGTGCGCCGGGCACACCTCGGGGCACACCGCGTTCCTGCTCCCCGGCGGCGTGGTGGCGACGGGCGACGCGCTGGTCACCGGTCACCCATTGTCCGGCAGGGCCGGCCCGCAGCTGCTTCCCGGCTTCTTCAGCCACGATCTGCCGCGCACCGTCGCGACGCTCGATGCGATCGCCGCGCTGGACGCGGATCAGCTGGCCCCCGGCCACGGCGAACCGTGGCGCGGGGACCCGGCCGACGCCGTGGCGCGGGCGCGCGCTACTTGCAGGTGACGACGATCTCGAAGGGCTTCTTGATGACGCCCGCCATCGGGTTGGTGATATCGCCGCCCTGCGCGGTACCCGTGATCGTGTAGCGCTTGCCGTCGACCTTGACCTTCGCCTCGCCGACGCCGGGCGCGACGCCGAGGGCCTTCCCGTCGACGGTGAGCCCGACCGTCTGCACGGTGGGCGGGTTGCCGTCCTTGAGCGTGGCCCCCACGCCGCCCGACGCGCCGCCGGAGCCGATCATGATGGTATCCCCCTGCTTCGTGCACCCGACGTTGCTGAGGTCGGTGCCCGTCAGGTCCTTGCCGTCCACCTTGACCACCGTCTTGGTGTCCGTACTCGCCGACGTCGAGTCGGACCCCTTGTCGGATCCACCGCCGCATGCGGCGAGTCCGATCGACGCGAAAACTATCGCTGATGTGAGAGCGAGGGTGCGATTCATAGCGAGCCTCCTTAGGCACGGAACCGAGAGCGGGCGGGACGCCCGAGTGGAGGAAAGCACACGTCCACCCCCACTGGTCGGGGAATCGCAGGAGATTTACGCGGGATCATCCGCAGCGGAGCCGGCCGCCGTCGTCGGACGCGGCACCATCGCGCTCGATGCCCCAGCGTGCGAGCAGCTCCTGCATGATCGGGACCGCGGTACTCGCGCCCGGCGAGGCGCCGAGGAGCCCGGCGATGGTGCCGTCCGCGGCGGTGACCAGTTCGGCGCCCTGCTGGAGCACGCCGATCCGGCGGCGGTCGGGCGTGACGAGCTGAGCGCGCTGGCGCGGCTCCTGCCCGTGGGCGACGCTGCTCATCGTGGGCGTCGGCGTCGGCTGCGCCGGGCTGGGATTCGCGCTCTCGGCAATGACCGGCGTCTCCGCGCTCAACGACTACCTCGCGACCACGCCCGGCGGCATCTACGCCGTGCTCGCCGTGGCCGCGTCGTCGAACGTCGACATCACCTTTGTCGTCGCGGCACAGCTGATCCACGTGCTACTGATGCTCTTCCTCGCCCCCGCCGCCGCCCGGGGCTTCCAGCGCTTCCGCGCCCGCCGCATGGTCGACGGTGCCGAAGAGGCACTAACGCACTCCGCCCGCCATCGGTGACCGAGGACGGGCGGCGTGAGGCCCCACAGAGTGGGGTCGACAACTACGGCTTCGAGGCAGCCGGCGCAGGCGCCGGCTTGTCCGGTGCGGGCGCCGGCTTCACCGGTGTGGCCTCGGGCTTCGCAGCGACTTCACCCGGCTGTACCGGCGCTTCCTTGATCGGCGGTGGCACCTTCGCCTCGCCCGGCTTATCCCGCTCAATGAAAAGCGCTTTGCCGAAAGTCGAAATGCTGGACGTTCCCTCATCTGTGACAATGGTCGCCGTGGCGTAGGACCTCACCATCGCCCCGCCTAGACACCCGTCCACGCTCACCCGGGTCTCCCGAGCGATGATGTACGCTTTCTGGCCCTTGAGATCCTTCTGAGCGATGGGCATGTCGCGCGTCTGACCGGGGCCGAGATTTCCTGTGATCGAGCCACCCAAGGTGGTTGTTTGTCCAGCCGTGGCAGAAATGCCGGGACTCACGGATGCATTCACGGAGCCGCCGCCCTGACCTCCACCCGACCCTCCCGTGCCGGTCCCGGAAACACCAACAGTGCCGGTCACACTAGGAGTTACACTGGTGTTGATTGCAACATTACCATTTCCAGAAATAGACAAGGATTGAGCTTGGGCGGCACATCCCAATTGGAGCCCAATTGTTACATTCCCGCCCTTGACGGCCACCTTCGGCATCTTCTTAGGATCGGTGTACGTAATCTCCGCCCGGCCCGCCAATTGACTCCACGCCTCGTATGAATTGAGAGCGCGCCCCAGAGGCAAAGTCGAACGCAAGTTTTCACCGAATTTCCACACCCGTATGGTGTACCCCTCGGGGATTTCCAAAGCCCGCGAAGTATCGGCGAATTGCCCCGTAGGAATTCCGCCCGGAACCGGAGCTTTATCTGCCCCCGGCGGCTCGGCGTACGCCGAGCCGGCAATGCCTACGCCCGCCATCGCAACCACGATTGCGAGAGCCCCGCCCGTACGGAGTCGCCGTCCGGCGCCACAACCACGCCGCGCCGGCTCCAAAACTCCTCCGCGCCACCGTGCAGCCGCTCCGGTCCACCTCATAGCCATCGCACACTCCCCATCGCTGACAATCCTTCAAGCCCGAACCTCACGAGTAACGACAGTCACATACGCAACTTCCGTAACAGGACAAGGTCGACCAAATCAGACTTTGTCGTGACAGTCAAGCCTCACCCTCCCACCCGGGCACTATGGGCGCGAGGATATTGTTTAGTGCCCGGCACGAACTATTTCCAACTGGCGGTCCCGAATCCTCGATCAGTCCAGATACCGTAAAATGTCTCAAACGCACGATTTTGTCCTGCGCGATCGAATAGCTTGCAGAGGACTGCCTGACCTGCGCGTCGGGCTTCGCTGCCGCTCGCGTGGGGAGCGGCACCCCCGACCGGGCTCTAGAAGAAGGAACGGCATGGCGAACACCAGGAAATCCCGCCAGGGCAACCTGAAGCGGGGAGCGCCAGTCCTCCGACGATTGACGGCTGTCGTGCTCACCGGAGCACTAGTCGCCAGCGGAATGGTCTACAGCGCGGTTGTTGCGCCGCCCCCGGCCGCGGCCGAGCCGTGCATCCCCGGCTCGTCGCCTACGTGCCCGCCCGGTCCGGGCCCTCGCCCAACCGTGGACGTGCCGACTGGACCACCGACAACCGCCGCACAGGCGCCCACCACCACAGCCATCCCGGGTCAGCAACCAGAGACACCATCCCAGCCCACGCCCAACCAGGGCGGCAACGGCATGAACGTCCAAACCCCAAACCAGCCGGCGACAACAAACCCTAACGGCATTTTCGGTCCGACGGCTTATCCGCAGCCAACGACGTCCAATCAGATACCGACCACAGCAATACCTACTGCTGAAACCGACCAAGTGGCAACGTCGTCACCGGCCACCGCGCAGCCTGGCGAACAGGATGCTAAGCAATGCACCATGCAGTCGGCCACGAGGGTCCGGGCTACGCCCATCGTCGTACCGGCATCGGTTCCGCCGGAACTTGTCGACGCTGTAAGCGCTGCCCGCGTCGCCTGGGGAAATGCGAATGGGATCGCCTTCCAAACATCACAGGGAGGCAACACACCAGATTTTGACCTTGAAGTAATCAACGACCCCTCCGAACCTTACGCAGGTGCGTACACACCCGGACCTCAGCGTAAGATCACCGTGAATATGGCATACGCCCCCGCGGACAAGAGGGCGATGGCATCGCTCGTGATGCACGAGTTTGGTCACCTCTTAGGTTTGCGACACAACTCGGATCCGGCGTCCATCATGCGCAACACCACGGAACTACCGCTCGGGCCATCTTCGGCAGATCTCGCGGCCGCTGGTTCCCTTCAGCGGAACTCTGCATGCCAGTCACCGACATCGCCACCTGCGCCTCCCAGACCATGCCTCATAGGGACGCCCGCGAACTGTATGAGCAGCTCTGGTCGCACCCCCGACTTGGGTGGCGAGTTGACGCGGCAGCTCGTCGAAGACATCAATAGTACTTCCGACCAGAGTGTTTCAGACGAGCTTGCGCGGGCGACGGAGAAGGCCAATCCGAACGGCCGTCAGCATGTCGCCCCTCTCGCGATAGTTGCCGCAGCAGCCGCATGGTGTGTAAAGGGCGCACTGTTTTCGTTGCCGGTTTCTGTGGTATCCGATATCCTCAACCGAGGCGAAGGCGGCGGCGACTACCTGAGAAATATGGCTGTCAGTTGCATAGCTGGTGAAATTGGCGGAACCGCATTTCGACTTCTATCGCCTGCCGTCAAGGAAAAAATCATCACGACCGTTATAGGAATAGTAATCAAGTACACACCATTGAAGCCGAAGTAGTAGACATTAAGCGAGAGACGAAGGGATGAATAGTGAACTACCCGTCCATCGTTAGTCTGATTTCCACACTGATCGTGACACTCTTCAATTTGGCGTCTCTCCGAATAGGATTGAATGGCAATGCAACCGATAGGCACGAAGGGTACGGGGATAGATTCGCGCCAGACGTTCGAGAACATCCCAGTGTTGTCAAGCGGGCAAATCGATATCTACGCTTCGCGGCTATACTCGGTTTGATCATAGCGACTGCAGCCGCCGTTTCAGCAGTGTTGAATATGCAAGCAGCCGGAGGAAATTTCGGATTTGCACTCCTGACTGCTGCAATCGCCGCGTGCGGGTTGGCCCCGGTGGCGACTGTCATTCTACTTTACGGTCGAATGAGGCCGAGCGACGGAGGAAGATAGTGTATCAGCAAAGTTACTCTCGGTATCTTACACTCATGCTGCTAGTCTCGTTGCTAATCGCAACAGGAGCCTGTGGAGGTGGTGGCACGCCCAGCGAAAACCGAGTTTCGTCGCCTAGCTCTTCGGAGGGAGCGGCAGGCGCCCTACCGGCCATCCTGCCCGAGGGAGCCAAGTCCGAGATTGAGAAATTTCTGAAGGCATACTCCTCGCTCGACTTCGATACATTCACTTCTGCGTGCTCAAGCCAATTTAGAGAGAAGATCCGCAATCTAGGAGAAGCGGGTTGGAAGACCCAAGCAGGGAATTTCCGCGAAGCCAACGGCGAGTACCAAACTTTTAAGTCAATTTACAGCCAGTATGAACTGGATCGGCGTGATCAAATTTCGGTTCGGACTCAAGTGAAGTATTCTAGACGCATCGAGCCCTTGGCGTTTGTTTTCTACCTCGATTCGGAAAATTCAGAGAACGGATGGAAAGTCGCGAATATCGACGGTCTTTCCTAGTGGCGAGTGTTGAGCCCTGTCGGGTTCGTTCCGATGGTTGAAGTGGGAGACGCATGCGCGCCGAGCCGTCTAGCACCCAATCTGATTGTCAGATTGTTAGCCCCAACATAGCTCATTTTATACGCAATGATCGCGTAAACTGCTACGTTCAGTATCGGCGCGATGGGGTCGACTGCGGTGATCATTTGCTGTCCGGATTGGACTTCGATTCTGCGGTAACGGCGGGTAGTCATGAACCGCGCCCGGGTAGTCCGGAGTCGGGAGACTCCGAATGTTGGAAGGTTGGAGTCACAGGAGTACATCGAGTCGGTACCCGGCTGAGTTGAAGGCGCGGGCGGTGCGGATGGCCGCGGAGCCGGGCGGAGGGCAGGGCCCGGAAAGCTCGTTTGCGAGGCCATGACTGATCCACTTCCGCCCACAGCACGTTCCTAGCCTACGAGCGCGCCAGAGCCGACAATACCTCCAAGCCGGCTTCACGACTTCCTCCTCGACACCGCGCCCGGGCACCCCGGATAGTCTGGTCACATGGCTCCCCGACCGGCGACCCCGGCCGCGCCGCCCCGAGCCCAGGGGCGGGTGGCGCGGTCCGCCGTGATCGCGCAGGTCTGGCAGGAGTTCGGGCCCGCCGTCGCGCCGCTGAGCAACGCCGCCGGCCGCCCGTCCGCCCGCACCGCGAAGCTGATCCTCGACCCGCTCGTGATCCGTCCGGTGCAGAACCCCGACCTCGCCGGCGGCTTCCTCGAGTCCGAGCCCGCCGCGGCCCTCGCCGAGCGCCTCCGCGCCGCCGAAGGCGTGCTGGGAGCCACCGCTGCATGGTTCCTGGACCTGAAGCGGGCGCGCCGGTCGCTCGGCATCACCGACGGCAATCCGCAGGACCTCTACTTTCAGCGCTGCTTCGAGCTCGGCACGGTCCACGGCCCGCCCGCGGCGGACGCCGACGAGATCGCCGAGGACACGGTGCTCGACGTGCACCGCTCGGCGGGCGAGTCACTGCTGGCCCAGGTCCGCGCCCTGCTCGGCGAACCGGCCGCCGCGGACCGCATTCGACGCTCGCTCGAGCGGGCCTGGGCGGCGCGCACGCCGTCGGGCCGGAGCGTCGACGCCGCCCGCGTGCGCACCGTCCTCGACGATGCCGCCGCCGGCGCCCCGGAGGGCGTCGACGAGCTGGCCCGGGCGCTGGCCGGCACCGCGGGCGCCGACGCGCTCGAGAACGACGGTGCGGCACGGGCTCTCGGTCTGTCGGTGCGGGACCGGATCGCCCCGCCCGCGGTCGGCGGCTCGGCGGCCAAGCGCGACCTCCCCCGCCCGTTCGACCGCTCGATCTTCGAGCGGCTCTTCGCCGACCTCGCGTCGGGCTCGAACCGCGAGGTGTACGCCGAGGCCGGGGACCTGATCGAGGACGAGGTCGCCCGCTCGGCGCAGCCCTGGCAGCTGGCGCACGAGGAGGGCCGCGTCCTCATGCTGCTCGGCGCCGAGGTCGCGCGCGGGCTCGAGCCGGTACCGCCGTCCGCCGCCTCCGCGGCGCAGCTGCGGCTGCGGGAGCGGTGGGAGCGGGAGGCCTACGTGCGCCGCGCCCTGCGTCTGCCCGGCGAGTCCAGCGGCGTCCCGGAGGAGATCCGCGCCGACATCGGCGACGTGCACCGGAACTACCTGCGCCGCCTCTGGGCCCGGCTGCACGGCCGCGAGATCCGCGAGCGCGGTGCGGAATCCGGCGACGTCTGGGACGTCCTCGACGGGGTGCTCCGCTCGGTGATCATGGACCAGCGGCACCGCCTCAAGCGGGCCCTCACCGACGACCGGGCGGAGTCGGCATGAACATCCTCCCCCGGTCCGATCACCTGCTGCTCACTGATGCCGCCCCCGAGCCTGCGCCGCCGCACCTCGCGGCCGTCGTCGAGGCGCGCGGGGCCCTGCTCGTCTGGCGCGTCGACGTCGATGAGCCCCTGCCGGAGGCCTTGATCCACGATCCGGCGGCCGCTCTCGAGTGGCTGCCCGAGATCTACGGGCCGGAGGCCGCCGAGGCCCTGCTGCACGGCGACCCGCGGGCCGAACGCCCGCGGGAACCGGACCTCGCTGCCCGGGCGCGGCTTCTCGCGCACCTCGCGTGGTGCGGCGCGTGGTGGCCCGCGGGTCTCGCGACGCCGCGGCTCTCGCCGGAGCTCCTGGCGGCGGAGACCGCCGTCCTCACCGCGGACGTCGAGCATCTGCTCGACGATCCGGATGCCCTGGACCGCGCCCTCGGCGCCGCGACCGGAACCCTCTCCGCCGCCGGTGCCGCTGACGAGGGACTCGCCACCGCACTCCAGAACCTACTGGAGGACAACGGATTCACCGCGGCGGAGACCCGGGCGGAGACCACGCGGGAGGACTGGGCCCTCGCCGCGGGCGGCCCCGCCGCCGACGGATCTTTTCCGGTGGCCACCGGGACCGCGGAGGTGGCCTGGGCCGGTGTCCCCGCGCAGACCCTCGCCGCCGACGGTGTCGCCACCTGGTCACTGCTGCAGCGGGCCGGAGCCCTCACGCTCCGCGTCACGGCGCCCGCGGCGGGGCCGGGGGCGCGGCCCGTCGCGCGGTTCGGGCCCGACGGGGACGGGCAGCACGGCGGGCTCACCGTCCCCCTCGCCTACGACGGGCCGTCCTACACCGGGGAGGCGCCGGCCTCCCTCGATCTGCTCCGCCTACCGGCCGCGGAGCGGGTGCTGCGCGTGCACGACCCGCGCATGGCCGCCGTGGCACCCGAGCCGGAACCCGCCGCGGAGCGCGCGGCCGTGCTGGACTTCGCCGCCGCGCGCCTCGCCCGGCCCTGGGTACTGGCGGAGCGATTCGCGGCCGGGCACCGTCCGTGAGCGACGAGCCCGTGACCGCCGTCCGCGGGCGCCTGACCGCCTCGCCGCGGTGGCGGCCGGTGCGCGACCTCAACAACGCCGGGGCCGCCGCGATGCATGCGGGCGACCTTCCCCGCGCGACCGATCTGCTGGGGCGGGCCATCGCGCAGACCCGCGGCCACGACGCCGACGGCGAGGCACTGGACCTGCGCGCCCGCGCGCTGCTCAACCTCGCCGCGGCCCGGGAATGGCAGGGCGCCTTCGCCGAGGCGCTGGCGCTCGGCGAGGCGGGCATCGCCGCCGCGGACGCCGCCGTGGCGCTCATCGGCGACGAGCGGGCCACCCGGACCGTCGGTCTCAACGGGCGGCTGGCGCGAGCACAGACCCTGCTCGCACTGGACCGGGCCGGGGACGTGCTCACCGAGCTGGGCGCCACGGAGGACGAATTGGCCGCCACCGGAACCGAACTGGACCAACGCGAGCTGCTGACCGCCACCCTGCACACGGTGCGCACGGCCGCGCTGATCACCCTGGGGCGGATCCACGAGGCGGAGACGGAGGCGCACCGCACCATCGAGGCGGCCGTGATGGTCGCGCCGGAACTCGCCGCCCACGCCTACGCGAACCTCGCGGCGATCGCGCAGGCGACCGGCGCCCCGTCGGAGGAGGAGTACCTGCGGCTCGCCGCCGCGCTGCACGGGGACACGGCGGATCCGGCCGCGCGCCAACTCGTCACCGAGAACCTCGCCCGCTCCGCGCTGCAGCAGAACCGGGACGACGAGGCGGCCGAACTCTTCGCGCACGCCGAGGAGATGGCCCGGGCGGCGGGGCTGATCCCCCGGATCGCCGCCTGCCGCACGGGAGCCGCGGCGATCGAACTGCGGCGCGGCCGGGCGGGACGCGCCGTGAAGGCGCTGCGCGGCCTGATCGACGAACTCGGCGCAGTGGGCGCCGTGCGCGAGCTCCGCGAGGCGTACGGCTTCCTCGGCGACGGGCTGTGCGCGCTCGGCCGCTACGACGACGCCCAGGCGACCTACTCCCGCGCCCGCGAGCTCGCCCGCTCCGTGCACGAGCGCTGCCGCGTGGACCTGCGGCGCGCGGAGGCCTTCGCCGAACAGGCCGCCGAGACACCGGATATGGGGGCACGGCGCGGCCTGTTGCAGACCGCGCTGACGCTGGCCGTCCCCGTGCACCTGGCGACCGAGGCGCTCCGCGAGGACTTCCCGGCGGGTCCCGCGCGCGAGGCCTGGGCACGGCGGATCACCGCTCCCGCCCGCGAACTGGCCTTCCGGCTCGCCGTCGTCCTGGGCGGCTCCCAGCTGCTGCACGAGCTCGTCGAGAACGCCTCCGCCTCCGCGACGCTGCACACCGAGGGACTGGAGGCCGGCGGAACCGTCCTGACGCCGGACTTCCGGGCGCGGGCCGGCACCGTCGACGCCGAGACGTCGATGCGGGACGACGGTGCCGACCGCCTACCCTCCGCGGCGGCGGGCCTCGCCGGTCCCGGCGACACCGGACCGCCGCTGCGGTTCGCCCTGCCGCCCCGCGTGCTCCCCCACCCCGGCGCGGAGCCCGCGCTCACGGCGTGGATCGAGCGCGCCGAGTCCGTCTACGGCGTACCGGTGCGCTCGGACCTGGCGGTGGCGTCCTGGTGACGGGGTGGCGTGAGCAACAGCTGCTGCCCACACCGGACGTGCGCGGCAGGGTGGACGGCACCGAGGTGCTCCGCGACCTCGGTACCGCGCAGCCCACCGCCCGGCTGCGGCTCGTGGACGCCGGCGACCTGTACCTCGACTGGGTCTGGGAGCACCAGCCGGGCGCGCCGCGGATGAGCGTCCTCGGGCGCGATCTGGTCGCGCCCACGCTGGACGCCCTCGCCGCCGCGCTCCCGAGCCCCCTCCCGGGCGAGAGCGGCGACGAGGCCCTCGCCCGCGCGCTTCGCGCCGGCGCCCTGCTCGATCCCCTCCGCGAACAGGCCCTGGCCGACGCGCTGACCCGTGCCCTGATCCCCCAGTGGCTCGGGCTCGAGCTCAACGCCCTCGAGGCGGCCGGGCACCGCGCCCACCTGCGCATCCAGCCCTCACCGAGCACCGCGCAGGTCCCGTGGGAGCTGCTCGGCACGTCCGGCACGGAGCGGATCGTCGACGCGGTGGACCTCTCCCTGCTGCTGCCCGCGTCGCTCCGCAACGACCCGCGCCGCACCGTCGCCCCCTGGGACCCCGACGGCCCGGTCGTGGCCGTCCTCGACCCCGCGATCCCCGGGCATCCGGCGCACGGCGCGCTCGGCAGCGTCCTCGGCCCCGTCGCGGACGACTCCCCGCTCGCCTCCCTCGTCGCCGGGCTCGGCGACCGCCTGCGCCCCCGCGCGGCGACCCCGTCGGCCGCGTTCCGCCGTACCGACCTGGGCCGGACGGCGGTCGCGGACGCTCTGCGCGGTGCCTCGCGACTGCTCTACGTGGGTCACGTGACCTCGTCGACGCACGCCCTGGACGCTCGGATGCACCTGTGCGATACCGCGGCGACCCCCGGGCGCGCGATCGCCGCGGGTCCGCACCGGCCCCTCTCCGCCGCGGACATCGCGCTCGGCTCGCCCGACTCGGAGCCGATGGACTCCCCCCATCGCGTGGCCCTCGTCGCCTGCGATTCCGGCGGCGATCTCCGCTTCGCCGAACCCACCGGCCTGGTCTCGGCGTTCGCACACCGGGGCGCCGAGTACGTCACGGCGACGCGGTGGACCCTCCCCACCGACGCCGGACTGCGCCGCCTCCACCCGGCGCTGAGCGACCGGGCGGACGGGATGCTCGCCGAGGTCGTCGTCGCGGTGGACGCAGTCCAGCGGGCGCCGGATCCCGTGCGCGCGCTGGGCGACTGGCAGCGCGCTCGGCGGCGCCGCTGGACCTCGACCGGCGATCCCCGGTTCTCCCCCGTCCTGTGGGCGGCGTTCGCGACCACCTGGTCACCCGCGCCGCCCGTCGGCCTGCCCCGATGAGCTACTTGCAGGTGACGGCGACCTCGAAGCTCTTCTTCACCATGCCCGCCATCGGGTTGCTCATGCTCGCACCCTGCGCCTCGCCCGTGACGGTGTAGCGCGAGCCGTCGACCTTGACCTCGGCCTTCCCCACACCCTGGGTGACCGCGAGGGCGGTCCCGTCGAAGACGATGCCGAGCGACTCGACCTTCGGCGGCTTCGCGTCGGTCATCACGATGCCGACGCCCTGCTGGCCGCCGATGGCGGCGCTGCCGATGGTGATCTTGCCGCCGGACTTGACGCAGGTGACGCTCCCGAGGTCCAGGCCGGGCAGGTCCTTGCCGTCGACCTTGACGGTGGCGGCGCCGCCCGTCGTCGCGGACGGGGTCGCGTCCGAGCCGCCGCAGGCGGTCAGGGCGAAGGAGCCGGCGGCGAGAACGGTGACGGCGGCGATCAGCGAACGGTTCATGGCGATGTCCTTTCCTCTGCCGCACCTCGTCTGGTGCGGCGCTGGAACCATCACATCGCCCCGGGCCGGCCTACCGATCACAGCTTTGTCGGCCGCGACGGCGCCGATCAGCCCAGGAGCAGCTTCTTCTGCACCTTGCCCATCGGGTTGCGCGGCAGGTCCGGGGCGAAGCGGATCTCGCGCGGACGCTTGTGCTTCGAGAGGGTCGCGCCGACGAACTCGATCAGCGCGGCGGCGGCAGCGTCGGGGTCCGCGGGCGGCGCACCGTCGGGGACGACGAAGGCGACCAGTCGCTGCCCGAGGTCCTCGTCGGGCAGTCCGACCACGGCGGCCTCACGAACGTCCGGGTGGCCGAGCAGCGCCGCCTCGATCTCGCCGGCGCCGACGCGGAAGCCGCCGGTCTTGATCAAGTCGGTGGAGGCGCGGCCGACGATGCGGTGGAAGCCGGTGGCGTCGATCACCGCGACGTCGCCGGTGTCGAACCAGCCCTCGCCCACCCAGGCCTCGGCGGTGGCGTCGGGCCGGTTCAGGTACTGCGTGCCCACCATCGGGCCGCGGATCTGCAGCGCGCCGATGGACTCGCCGTCGTGCGGGACCGGCTCCCCCGTCTCGGAGAGGATCCGGGACTCGACGCCGGCGATGGGCAGGCCCACCCAGCCGGGGCGACGCTCGCCGTCGACGCGGGCGCTCACGGTGATCAGGGTCTCCGTCATGCCGTAGCGCTCCACGATCTCGTGGCCCGTGAGCTCGCGGATCCGTTCGAAGACGGGGGCGGGCAGGGGCGCGCTTCCCGAAATGAGCAGTCGAGCATCGCGCAGCGCCGCTGCGGATTCCGGATCGCGGGCGATCCGCGACCACACCGTCGGCACCCCGAAGTACATCGTCCCGGCCGCGGCGGCGTAGGCCTCGGGCGTCGGCTTGCCGGTGTGCACCAGCGGGCTGCCGACGCGCAGCGGTCCGAGGACGCCCAGGATCAGCCCGTGGACGTGGAAGAGCGGAAGGCCGTGCACGAGCGTGTCGTTCGCGGTCCAGGCCCACGCTTCCGCGAGGCCGTCGATGCACGCGGCGATCGCCTCCCTGCGGATCGGGACCCCCTTCGGGGCGCCGGTCGTGCCGGAGGTGTACATGATCAGCGCGGTCGCCGCCGCGGGCGGCTCGGGCAGCGCGTGCCAGCCGCGGGCGTGCTCGCGGACGGGGACCGCGGGCAGCCCGTGGGGATCGGCCGGTGTGGCGCCGAGCCAGGCCTGCGCCCACGAATCGGTGAGCACGTGGGCGATCTCGGTACTCCCCGAATCCGGCGGGACGGGAACGACGGGGACGCCGGCACGGATCCCGCCGATGATCGCGATCACGGTGGCGAGCGTCGGCTCCGCCCACACCGCGACCGGACCGCGCACACCCAGGCCGCCGAGCCGCTCCGCGACCGCCGTCGTGGCGCCGATCAGTTCCGTCCGCGAGAGGGTCCGTCCGCCGACGGTGACGGCCGGCGCACCGTCCGAGCCGGGCGGGACGGGGGTCATGGTGTGAGGCAGCAGCATGACCTTCAGCGTAGGCCGAACGCGCGGCCCGTCGGACGCACTCCGGCGGGCCCGCGTGACCAAGCCCACAACCGCACGTCCGGCCGGCGCGCGGACGCGCAGGTGTCGCGACGGTTAACCGGACGATTCGCCCGCGCGCCGGGGCGGAGTGGCAGCGGGGGGACGGCGCGGCCCGCGGCGCGCATTCGCGGCATCGCCGCACCGCTGCGCCACCCCGCCGTCGGCCGTTCGGGAAATCGTGTCGCGCACGCCGGCTCCGAGCCCTCGCACCCGGGGAGCCGCTCGCCCTCGACCTCGGGCGGCGCCGTTCAGATAAGTCGTTAGTTCGCTTAACGTTCTGGTAACACCGGCGGTGACGCAGCTCACGGGAACAACCGAAAGATTGCGCGTAGCTTCAGATTTCAAGACACGAAGGAACCGAACCACCTCGACGGGATCCCTAGGAGTCGTCATGAAACTGTTGGAATGGACGCACAACGCCGACGACGAGCACGGCGTGCACCTCCTCGACCGCGATTCGACCACCGCGTGGCGGTTCGTGAGCTATCGCAGCCTGGCGGCCAGGATCACCGGGGCCGCCGATGGTCTCCGCGAGGTCCTCGCCGAGCGCGGGACCGGCGCCCCCGTCTTCATTCTGGCGGCGCAGCCCCTGCAGTTCCTCACCGCCTTCTACGCCACGCTCGCCGCCGGCGGGGTCCCGTGCCCGTTGGCGACCCCGCTCACCTTCGCCAGTCCCGAGGCGCATCGCGCCCACATCACCGCGCTCGCGGAGCGGATCCTGCCGGGATCGTCGATCGTCGACGACGAGCACCGGCCGGGACTCGAGGCCGCGCTGAGCGGCCGCCACGGCCCGCTCCTGTGCGCATCGGACCTCACCGAGCGCCCGGCCGGCGGCCTCCCCCTGCCGTCCACGGCGCAGGAGGACGAGTCCGCCATCGGCCTGCTGCAGTTCACCTCGGGTTCGAGCGGCACGCCGAAGGGGGTCCGCGTGAGCGTGGCGAACCTCTGGGAGATGACCCGGTCGAATCTCGCCATGCTGGCCGGACCACGAGAACAGGTGGCCGTGACCTGGCTGCCCCACTACCACGACATGGGCCTGATCGGCATGCTGCTCGCCCCGATCACTGCCGGGCACTCGATCCGGCTCATGACGCCCGCGCAGTTCCTGCGCCATCCGCAGACCTGGCTGGAGGCTCTCGGCGCCCCGGGACCACCGACCTACACCGCCGCGCCCAGCTTCGGGTACGGCTACGCCGCCCGGAGGCTCCGGACCCACGAGTTCAGCCCGGAACTCGACCTCGGGCGCTGCGGCGCCGCGATCGTCGCGGCCGAGCGGACCGATCCCCGCGCCCTGCAGCGGTTCCTGGCGTTCGCGCAGCCCCTCGGATTCCAGACGACCGCCTTCGCCTCGGCGTACGGCCTCGCCGAGGCGACGCTCACCGTCACCGCGACCCGTCGAGGACAACCGATCCGCTTCGCCGCGATCGACACCACGCGCACCGGGCTCGGTGAGCCCGTACGGATCACCGCCGAGGGACTGCTCAGCCCCGACCTGGAAACCGCGGACAACGCGGTCTGGGTGGCCTCGTGCGGCACCAGCGCACCGGGAACGGAGGTCTCGATCCGTGCGGAGTCCGGCGATCCGCTGCCTGACGAGCACATCGGCGAGATCCACGTGGCCGGCCCCACGGTGGCACCGGGGTACCACACGGCCAGCCCGGACCGGATCGCCACCCGCATCGCGCCCTCGGGCCGGCTCGGCACCGGCGACATCGGTTTCGTCCACGACGACGAGTTGTACGTCCTGGGGCGCGCCGGCGACAGCGTCAAGATCCGGGGCAAGGCACTGTTCGCCGAGGACGTCGAAGCGGCCGTCCGCAACCGCAGCCCCGCCCCGTCGGGAAAAACTGCCGTACTGCTCGGCGCCCCGGCGGGTGCCCCCGAGATCGTGGTGCTCCTCGAGACCTCGACGACCGAGGATCTGGTCGACGCGGTCGTCGGCGCGATCGATCTCACCGTGCCCGAGCCACTACCCCTGCGCATCCTCGAAGTACCCGCCGGAACGATCCGCAGGACGTCCAGCGGCAAGCCCCGCCGCGCGGTCATGTGGCAGATGCTCCGGTCCGAGAACCCCTTCGACTCCAGAACCGTCTTCCGCCGCGACTGACCCGCAGGCGGCACCGAAAGGCCCACCACCATGCAAGCCCCCACCGCGTACATCAACCACATCACGACCACCGTTCCCGAGCACGACGTGCACGCCGCCTTCGTCGAGTACGCCGTGACGAATCTCGGCGGTTCCCAACGCAGGGTCTTCGAGCGCATGGTGGAGCGGTCCCGCATCGCCCACCGCTGGGCCGGGATGCCCGACCTGCACGCGTTCTACCACGACGACCCCGATTCCGTGGGCCTGCACGAGCGGATCCGCGAGTACCGCAGGCAGTCGATCCCCTTGGCCGACGCCACCGTCGACCGACTCGCCGACGTGGTGCACCTCGACGCGGTGACCCACGTCATCGTCGTCTCGTCGACCGGCTTCTTCACCCCCGGCCTCGACGTCCACCTCATGAAGCGGTACGGGATGTCGCCGGACGTCGAACGGACCGACATCATGTTCATGGGCTGCTACGCCGGCGTCAACGGGCTCCGCGCGGCGCACCACATCGTGCGCTCGGATCCGGCTGCAATGGTGCTGGTCCTCACCCTCGAGATCTGCTCACTGCACCTCAAGCGCTCGGAGTCCCTGGAGGAACTGCTCTCCTACTTGATCTTCAGCGACGGCGCCGCCGCCGCGATCGTCTCCGCCTCCCCCACCGGGATCGCGCTCGACGCCTTCCGGAGCGCGCTGCTGCCGGACAGCGAGGAGCTCATGACCCTCAACGTGGGCGACAAGACGATCCAGATGTTCCTCTCCGGCCAGGTCCCGATCGCGCTGGGCCGGGCGCTCGCCGATCCCGCACTGCAGAAACAGATCCTGGGTGGATCCTCGGTACGCGACGTCACCTGCTGGGCGATCCACCCGGGCGGACGCTCCATCCTCGACGCGGTCGGGGAGAGCCTCGAGCTCACCCCGGACGATCTCGCCGTCTCCCGGAAGGTGCTCGCCGACTACGGGAACATGGCCTCCGCGACCATCCTCTTCGTCCTGGATTCCATTCTCGCCCAGGGACGGACGGTGCGCGACGGGTGCGCCATGGGCTTCGGCCCCGGGCTCGCCGCGGAGACCTTCACCTTCAGCATCCGATGACCACCACGACCTCAGGAAGCCCGCGATGTTCAAGCACACCGTCACGCGAACCCTCTCCGTCTACACGGCTCTCGCCGGCCGGGACGACGACGGCCGGGTCGTCGCCATGGCCGACGCCACCCTCACCCCGCGGACGCTCGACGACAGCGCCGCCATTCTGAGCGCCATCGAATCCTTCTCCCGCACCCGGCTCTTCCTGATGATCATGGGCAGGGCCAAACGCGAGTTCGTCGCCGAGATCGTCGCCCGCAAGAACGCGAGCACCGTCCTCGACATCGGCGCCTACTGCGGATACAGCGCGCTCGGTGTCGCCCAGGCTGCGCCCGCTGCCACCGTGCTCTCGATCGAACCCCACGAGACCTACGGCGACGTCGCCCGCGAGGTCTGGGCCCACGCCGGCGCCACCGCGAAGAACATCGCCCTCCTCCGCGGTCGCCTCGCCGACCCGCCGACCATCGCGGCGATCCGCTCCGAACTGGCGGGCGCCCCGGTCGACGTGGTGCTCCTCGACCATGACAAGGACTGCTACCTCGCCGACCTGCTGACTCTGGTGGCGACGGGGATCGTCGGCACCGGAACGACCGTCGTCGCGGACAACATTCGCTTCCCCGGTGCGCCCGAGTACCGGCGTTTCATGCAGGAGCACGAGGGGATCGACTGGAGGTCGGCGGAGCACCGCCTGCCGCACACCGCGGCGCCAGCGCTGCGCGACGTCGTGCTCGTCTCCGAGTACGTGGCCGGGGAAGGAGACGCGGCATGACCTCCGATCCGGACCTCACGCACGACGTCGCGCTCGACGTCGCGGAGGCGATCCGCCTGAAATCCCCCGTCCGGACGGCCGACGTTGCCGCGGACACCCGCCTGGTCGACGACCTCGGCCTCGACTCCCTGCGCGTGCTCGAACTGCTCATCGATTTCGAGGACCGGTACGGCCTGGCCCCCTTCGCCGAGGGCGAGCTGATGGGCGTCACCACCGTCGGCGCGCTCGTGGCGACGGTTCTCGGCCGGATCCGTCGGACACGACAGGCCGGCGCATGACCTCCGGCGGTGCGGCCGAGCCCCACGCGGTCGTCGTGATCGGCGCCGGCTTCGCGGGGATCACGGCCGCGATCCGCCTGCACGAGGCCGGGATCGAGGACGTGGTGGTCCTGGAACGGGGCGAGAACGTCGGTGGCACCTGGCGCGACGCGCGCTACCCGGGCGCCGCGGTGGACGTGCCCTCGGTGCTCTACAGCCTCAGCTTCGCCCCCAACGCCGAGTGGACGCAGGTCAACGCCGGCCAGGCGGAGATCCTCGAGTACATCACCGCGGTGGTGGCCGGATCGGCCGTCCAGGAGCGGATCCGGCTCCGGTCCGAGGTCGTGGCCTGCGACTACGACGCCCGTCTCCGGTGCTGGGAGACCCGGACCGCAGACGGAACCTGCTGGCGCTCAAGGTTCCTCGTCCACGCGACCGGACTGCTGTCGAACCCGAACACCGACGGCGTTCCCGGGATCGACGGTTTCGGCGGTCCCGTCTTCCACGCCGCGCGCTGGGACCGCGCAGGATTCGAGGAGGTGGCGCGGTCACCGCGCACCATCGGCGTGATCGGAACGGGAGCGAGCGCAGCGCAACTCGTCCCGGAACTGCTCGCGGCGGGTCACCGGCTCGTCGTCTTCCAGCGAACCCCAAGCTGGGTGCTCCCCCGGTTCGATGCGCCGATCCCGGGGAACATCCGGCGCGCCTTCGCCGCCCATCCGTGGGCCCAGCGCGCCGCCCGCGCGCTCTGCTTCCGGACCTGGGAGCTGGTGTCCTACGCGCTGATCGAGCCCACGGCGCTCACCCGGCTGCTCGAGCTGATCGCGTCCGTGCACCTGCGCCGCACCGTGCAGGACCCCGTCCTGCGGCGCAAGCTCACTCCGCGGTACCGGATCGGCTGCAAGCGGCCCCTGTCGTCGAACGACTTCCTCCGGGCCCTCGCGGACGCCGCGTGCACCGTCGTCGACGAGCCGATCGTCGGGTTCGGCCCCGCGTGGGCGATCACCCGCGACGGGCAGGCGCACGAGTTGGACTGCCTCGTGCTCGCGACCGGCTACCGCGCGCTGGACCGGCTCGCCGAGTTCCCCGTCACCGGGCGCGACCGGCGACGCCTCGGCGACGCCGCGCGCACCGACGGCGTCTACCGCAGCGTCGAGGTCCCCGGCTTCCCGAACCTCTTCGTGATGATGGGGCCGGGATCCTTCGGCCACAGCTCCGAGCTGCTGTTCATCGAGGCCCAGGCCGAGTACATCGTGCGCGCCGTCCGCGAGTGCGCGGGCGCCGTCGCCGAGGTCACGCACCGGGCGACGCGGCGGCACGTGGACGCGATGACCGCGGGCCTGCGCCGCACCACGTTCCTCAGCGGCTGCGCATCCTGGTTCCGCCGCGACAGCACCGAGGAGACCCTCGTCTTCCCCGGATCGGCGCGGAGCTACCGGTCGATGCTCTCCCGCTACCACCCGTCCGACCACCACCGCCTCCCACCCGGGCCTCGGTAGCCCGGCTCACCCCGCCCGACCACGCACGGAAGGCACCATCCGCCATGGGATTCGACGCCGCCGAGTACCGCACGCTCGACGCGACCGCGATCGCCGGGCGGGTCGCCGGCGGAGGCCTCGCCGCCGACGCCGTGCTGGCCGCCGCGCTGACCGCGATCGACGATGCCGCGGAGATGAACGCGTTCGCCCGGCGCTACGCACCGCCCGTCACTGCCGACGCACGGGCCGCCCCGCTCCGGTCCGACGCGCCGCTGCGCGCGGTGCCGATCGTGCTCAAGGACCTCGGGGCGAACAGCGCCCGGTTCCCCGCCGGCGACGGCCTGCCGCCGCTCCCGCGCCGGTCCGGGGCCTCGGACTCGGCGCTGTTCTCGCAGCTACTGGCGTCCGGCGCGGTCGTCCTGGGCCGGTCGACCGTGCCCGAACTGGCCGCCGACGTCGCCACCTACAGTCCGGCCCACGGGCCGACCCGCAACCCCTACGACCTGCGCTGTAGTCCGGGCGGTTCGAGCGGCGGCAGCGCAGCGCTCGTGGCGGCCCGGGCGGTACCGATCGCGCACGCGACCGACGCCGCCGGATCCATCCGCGTCCCGGCCGCGCGGTGCGGCCTGGTCGGGCTCAAGCCCACGCGCGGCACGCTCTCCTCCGCACCGGACCCGGCGCCCTTCTGCGGCTTCGCCGAACAGTTCTTCCTCACCCGGACCGCACGGGACTCGCTCCGGCTGCTCAGGGCCTTCTCCCCGCAGTCGGTCGCCGCGGCGCCGAGCGACGGCCGCGGACGTCTCCGCACCGTGGCGGCAGTGGACTCGTCGGCCCTGCCCCGTACGCCCGACGACGCCTGCGCCCGGGCCGCCGCGCACACCGTCGAGACGCTCGCCGCGCTGGGCTACGACGTGCGCGCCGCGCGGGTGCGCCTGCCGGTGCCGTGGACGGAGTACCTGGACGCCTTCGTCGACGTCTGGGCCACCCAGATCCGGCGCACCGTGGACGATCTGGCCGTCGATGATCCGGCGACCGTCCTCAGCGACCGGATCATCGCGATCGACGACTACGGACGCGGGATCCCGGAGCGGCGCTACCTGGACCGCCTCGACCGCCTCGCGGAGATCGGCCGCGACGTGCTGGCCGCGGTGGAGGAGGTCGATGTGGTCGTGAGCCCGGTCACCACCGACCACGCCGTGCCGGCGATCCCGCCCGCCGCGCTCGACGGCGGCCTCTCGGGCCGCGAGCACCTGCTGGCGACGATGCTCGCCTGTCCACTGGTCTCCCTCGCGAACGTCACCGGGACGCCCGCCGTCAGCACACCGTCGCTCCGGGAGGGCCCGCTCGGGCACCCGGTGGGGACCCAGCTGTGGTCGCGCGCGGGATCCGACGCGGACCTGCTCTCCGTGGTGGCCGCGGTGGAGACCGTCGTCCGGTGGGACCGGTGGCGCCCGGACGCTCAGCCGGAGATGCCGGTCCGCTCCACGCCCGCGGCGATCCACCGCTGCGCCACCAGGAAGAACGCCAGGAGCGGTGCGATGGACACGACCGCGGCCGCGAACATCGCGGGCACGTCCACCGACTGGGCCGTGACGTAGCTCGACAGCACCAGCTGCACCGTCCAGGACTGCGGATCCTGCGCGATCACGAGCGGCCACAGGAAGGCGTTCCAGCTCCCGACGAAGGTGATCGTCGCGACGGCGGCCGTCACCGGGCCCGCCCCCGGCAGCGCCACCGCGGCGAAGATCCGGCCCGGCCCGGCACCGTCGAGCAGGGCGGCCTCCTCCAGTTCCCGGGGGAAGCCGAGGAAGTGCTGCCGGAACAGGAAGACCGCCGTCGCCTGGAACAGGCCGGGAATCACCAGCCCGCGCAGCGAGGAGACCCAGCCCAGCGTCGAGACCATGACGAAGGTCGGGACGAAGGTCACGGCCGCGGGGACCAGCAGCGTCGCGAGCACCAGCGCGAAGACCCGGCCCGCGTACGCCACCCGGATGCGGGCGAAGGCATAGCCGGCGGGCAGAGCGACGGCGATCGTCCCCGCGGTCTGCAGGACAGCCACCGTCGTCGACGTGAGCAGGGCCCGGCCGAGCGGCCGGGCATCGTCGGAGAAGATCCGCCGGAAGGCGTCGCCGCCCGGCGCGCGGGGCAGCCAGTCCCCCGTCGCGACGTCCAACGACGTGCCGATCGCGCCCCGCACGAGGAGGTACCCGGGCAGCAGGAAGAGCACCGTCAGCCCCGCCAGCAGCAGGTACCGGCCCGCGCGCACCGCCGCCGCGCCGCTCACCGCGACTCCCTCCGGCGGAGGGCGCCCGTGAGCCGCCCCTGAGCGAGCGCGACGAGCCCGATCAGCACCGTCAGGAGCACCCCGCCCGCGCCGCCGTGCCCGAAGTCCTGGCCGTTGCCGACCGCCACGTAGTACAGGTAGACCAGCGGCGGACGGGCGTACGGCGGATAGCCCTGCGCCGTGGCCATCACCCCGTAGAACTCGTCGAAGGCCTGGAAGGCGTTCACCGTCGCCAACAGCAGCACCGCCACCGAGACCGCCCGGAGCTGTGGAAAGGTGATCCGCGCGAAGACCGTCCACGCGGACGCGCCGTCGAGAGCCGCCGCCTCGTAGAGCTCCCGGGGCACGCGCTGCAGCGCCGCGAGGAACAGGATCATGTAGAAGCCGAGCTGCAACCACAGACGCAGCGTCACCAGGACGAGCCAGTACCAGGGCGGATCGACCACCGACAGCCAGGCGATCGGCTCGGCGCCCACCCCGCGGAGCGCCGCGTTGGCCACCCCCGTCGGCACGCCGGGGAAGATCGCGCCCCGCCAGATCAAGGACGCCGCGACGTAACTGCACGCCACCGGCAGGAAGAAGACCGACCGGAAGAAGGGCTGCAAGCGCCGGACCCCGTTCACCAGGACCGCCAGGGCCAGCGAGCCGGCGAAGGTCAGCGGCACCACGATCGCGGCGAAGACCACGAAGGTGAGCAGACTCGACCGGAACGCGGGATCCCCCAGCATGTCCCGATAGTTGTCGAGCCCCACGAAGTCCGTCGGGGTGACCGTGTTGTGGGCGTCGAACAGGCTGAGCCACACGCTCCAGCCGATCGGCACGACGACGAAGAGCCCGAGTCCGGCCAGGAAGGGCCCCGTCATCACCCAGAACCACAGGTGCGGGGAATCCCGCACGGACGCACGGGTCCGGGCGGGCCGATCCGAGAGGACGGACATCAGTTCGGGAACCGCTCGAGTTCCTTCTCGACCACCGCTGCGACGGCCCTCAGCTCCGTCATCGGATCCGCACCGGCCCGGATCACCCGGTCCAGCGCGTCGCGGTAGGCGGTGGCGCTGCGCGGGGTCCACAGCAGCGGGCTCTGCGGATGCCCGACGGTGTTCACCAGATCGGCGGCCTCGTTGTACAGGCCGGTCGCGAGCTTCGTGGCCTGCGGGATCAGCGACCGGCGCGCGGGGACGTGCAGCCCGTAGCTCTGCGCCCAGTCGAGCTGCAGGTCGGTGCGCTGCACCCACAGCCACTGCACGAACTTCTTCGCCCGGTCCACGTCGCCCGCCGCGTTGACCGCCGCGCCGTAGGCACCGAACGGGACGCTCGTACCACCGTTGCGGCCGATGGCCGGGAAGGGCCGCACGCCGACGTCGTCGCCCAGCGCCGCCCGGATCGCCGGCAGGGCCCACAGCCCCGTCCACTGCATCGCGGTCTGGCCCGCGATGAAGGCACCCGGGTCGGACCAGTCCTGGGGGGCGCCCAGCAGCAGATCGCCCGACGTGAACAGCCCACGCATGACGCGCAGCCCCGCCGCGACCTCCTCGTCGACGAAGCCCGGCCGGCGGTCCGGCGTCAGATAGTCGTGGCCCGCGGACCACAGCAGGACGCCGCCGAGGACATCGGCGCCGCCGCTGTTGCCCAGGAACAGGCCCTTCATCGTGCCCCGCGAGAGCACCTGCGCGGCCGAGACCAGTTCGTCGAGGGTGCGGGGCGGCACGACCCCGGCCTGCTCCAGCAGCGAACGCCGGTAGACCAGCAACTGCATGTCCGTGACCTGTGGGATCCCGTACACCCGGCCGTCGTGGGTCATCCGGTCGAGCAGCGCCGGGGTGAAGTCGGACCGCGCGTCGCCCAGCAGGTCGGTGAGATCGGCGACTTGACCCGCTTCGATCATGTCGATCGTCGGGCCGTTCGCGAACTCGAAGACGTCGGGCCCGTCACCGCTGACCAGCGCGGAGGAGATCTTCTGGTCGAAGTCGCCCGGGAAGGAGTCCACCCGCACACCGTGGCCGGGATACTGGGCTGCATAGCGGGCGAGCGCCTCGGAGGCGCCCTGCTCGCCGTACTGGTGGTACCAGGCACGCAGGTCCCCGCCCCTGCCGCCGCGTCCGGTGTTGTCGCCGCACGCCGCGAGCGTGCCCGCGATGCCCAGGCCGCCCAGGCCCGCCAGCAACGCCCGCCGGGAGACACCATGATCGGACACCGGCTCAGTATCGCAAACCCGGGGCGCCGACGCGGTCCGGGCCGGACGGGCCCGCCTCAGAACAGTGCGGCGGCGAGGTCGCGGCGCGCCTGAACCACGGCGGGGTCAGCCGGGTCGAACAGGTCGAACAGCTCGATCAGGCGGGTGCGCAGCGCGGTGCGGTCGTCGCCGAAGGAGGTTCGAATCGTGGTGATCAGTCTCTCGAAGGCCCGTGCGGGCGTCCCGGCCAGGAGTTCCTCGTCGGCCGCGGCGAGCGCGAGCTCCACCGCCTCCGGTCCCGTCGCGCCCCGGGCGGCGTCCGCCCGCTCGATCGCACCCGGCTCCGCCTTCGTCGCGCGGGCGAAGAAGGCCATCTGCTTGACCGCGGCGGCGGCCTCGGCATCGCCCGGGTTCGCGTGCAGAATCGCCTCGTAGGCCGCGCGGGCGCCCTCGTAGTCCCCCTCACCCGCGAGCTGCTCGGCCGCCTCCCGCCGCGGGTCCGACGGTGCCCCGGCCGCCGCACCGCCGCCACCGAACTCAGGCGGGAGCTGGGCGAGCACATCGTCGAGCCACTGCCGCGCCGCCGGCTCCGGCTGGGCACCGGCGAAGGCGGTGACCGCGCGGCCGCCGGCGACCGCGATCACCATCGGCACCGACTTCGCCCCGAAGGCCTGGGCAACGCCCGGCGCACCGTCGACATCCACTCGCGCCAGCGTCCACCGCCCACCGTCGGCGGCGGCGAGCTTCTCCAGCACCGCGGACATCGCCTGCGACTGCTCGCTGTACGACGCCGCCAGCAGCACAACGACGAGCTGGTCGGCGGATCGGTCGATGACCTCGACGGGGAAGCTCTGATCCGTCACGTCCACGACCCCGGGGCCGGGCGCGCCGCCCGCCGCCCCGGCCTCGCCCGACGGTGCCGGGCGCGCCTGCTGCGCGGCCTTCGCCTCCGCGCGGGCCTTGAGGCCCGAGAGATCGACCGCGCCCGCCATCGCCGCGGCGGTGCGCAGCGCCTGTTCCTGTGCCTGCCTGGATGCGCCTCGAGGTGTCGTCACCCCTCCATCTTGACACGCCCGTTCCGGCCGCCGCCCGCGGCGACCACCGGTGGCGGATCAGTGGAAGCGCTGCTGCTCCGGATCGAAACGCCACGACGCCGGGCCCGGCTCCGGCATGCCCGCCGCCGCGAGCGCGCGCCGTCGCGGCCGGTACCAGCTGGTGAGCGGTACGTCGTCGACGACGTGCACCGCGTCCGGGTACTGGCCGTGCCGGCCGGCGAAGGCGTCGGTGATGTCGTCCGCCGTCAGTTCCGCGTCGCCCCGCAGGGTGACGGCGGCGACCACGCGCGGCGCACCTCCGGGCTCGTCAGCGGGTACCTGGTAGACGACGGCCTGCTCCACCTGTCCGAGCTGCTCGAGCACGTCCGCGACGGGGATCGAGTAGACGGGGCCGCGATCCGTGAGCGCGACCGTCCGGACGTCGTCGACCAGCCAGAAGTCGCCGTCCTCGTCGCGGCGGAAGAGGTGCCCCGTCGAGAACCACGCATCGCCCGGCCGGAAGACGCCCCTCAGGAGCACGTCGAGGTGGGTCACGTCCGGGTCGGCGCGGCCGATGAGCACGCCGACCTCGCCCTGTGCGACCTCCTGCAGGAAGCCGTCGCCGTCCTCGACGAACCGGCCGGTGTCGACGTAGTAGTCCACCAGCGCGACCTCGGCCGTGCCCGGCAGCCGCCGGCCCTTCGCGCCCGGCTTGCCGCCGCGCACCTTGGCGAGCACGATCTCCCCCTCGGTCGAGGCGTAGAACTCGATGACCTGCGCGTCGAAGGCCTCCCCCACGCGCTGGGCGAGCTCCGCCGACATGCCGGAGCCGATGAAGGCACGCACCGGGTGGTAGCGGGGGATCTCGAGGCCGGGGGCGTCGAGCACGGCCCGCATGAGATTCCACGTGTAGCAGACCACGGTCACCCCGTAGCGCTGCACCTCGGCCATGAACCGGTCCGGGTCGAAATCGCGGGTCAGCGCGATGCGCGAGCCGCCTGCGAGCGCACCGCCCAGGCTCGTCATCAGGCCGGAGCTGTGGCTCAGCGGGGTCAGGCAGTACACGGTGTCGCTCTGCGAGAGCCGCGCCGCCGACGCGGTACCGAAGGCCGACAGGGCCCACCGGCCGTTCGTCACGCGCTTGGCCCGAAGCCGCCCGCCCACCTCGGAGAACATCACGAACGCCAGGTCCCGGCCCAGACCGGCATCGGGCCGGTACCAGCGGGGGATCCGCACGTTGTCGGGGTCGACCTGCTCGAGGTCGACCAGTTCCGCGCCGAGGTCCTGCCGAGCGGCACCCGGCCGGTCGCGGCGGTCACCACCGCCGACGACGAAGACGCGCTCCGCGACGGCCACCGCGTCCCGGGCGTGCTCGGGGTCGGTGACGATCGCCGTGGCCTCCCCCAGGCGCAGAGCCGCCGCGTAGTCGGTGCCCGGCGGCAGCAGGACCGCGACCGCGCCGAGCCGGGACAGCGCGGCCATCGCGACCAGCGCGGACGGGCGGGTGTGCATCAGCACGCCGACGTGCTCGCCCTGCCGCACCCCGACCTGGATCAGGCCGCTGACCACGCGGTCGATGCGCTCGTTGACCGCCTGTTTGGTGTGCACCCGGTCCTCGTAGAGGAACAGCTCCCCGTGCGGATCGCTCGCCGCCTGCTCCGCGAGCAGCTTGCCCAGCGAGACGCGGGTGTGCGCCTGCAGTTGACCGAGACGGGCCAACTTGGGCAGGCCGCGGGTGACCTCACGGGCCACGGCGGAGGCGCCGGCCGCGGCGCCCGACGCCGCGTCGAGGACGTCACGGGCGGCGACGAAGCCGACCGTCGCGATCCCGCCCAGCCCCGCGACCAGCGGGTTGACGCCGACCCCGCGGCCGTCGTCGGGCTGCATCTCGTCGACGTTCTCGGGCCGCTCGCCGCTCCCCTCGAGCCAGTGGATCCACTGCGAGACCGTCGGATAGGTGACGCTGCCGGCCTTGCTGCCGACCACGAGACCGAAGTGCCCGGCCGAGACCTGCGCCTCGTAGACCGTCGCCTTGGGGGCGGCCTGCAGGATGCCGCGCACCGCGCTGGGCCGGCCGATCTGGTCGGAGAGGCCGACGAAGGCCAGGACCGGGCTGGTGATCGACGCGAGCGAGACCGCGTCACCATCGATCGCGAAACCTCCGGTGAGCATGCGGTTGTGCACCACGAACTGCTTGAGCAGGTCGGCCACCGCGGGGCCGGCGTAGGCCACCCAGCCGTCGGCCTCGAGGAACCGGCGCTGGTCCTCCCGGGGTAGCAGCGCGTCCCGGTCGTGCAACTGGCGCACGAAATCGAGCCGCGAGCGCACCGCCTTGACCGGGTTTAGCATCTCGAACCCGCGCTGCACCATCCAGCTCGGTAGATAGAAGCGGTTGAAGACGTGGTCGGCCACGAACTCGGCGCCCTTGTTGACCAGGGCGGGCGGCGCGCCGAGGGGCAGGCCGGCGGAGATGTCGACGGGGCTGCCGAAGGTCACCACACTCGCGATCGACCGGGACTGCCGGTACGCCGCCACCTGGTAGCAGAACATGCCGCCCTGCGAGTACCCGCCGATGTGCACGTCGCGCCCGCGCAGCGCCGCCACCTGATCGATCGCCTTGGAGATGGCCACGACGTGGTCCGCGAGGTTGCGTTCGAGGCCGCCCTCCTCGCGGTCGGGCGCGCCGAAGTCGATCACCCACGGGTCGAGGCCCGCCCGGTGCAGCACCGAGACGGCGCCGTTGTTCTGCGTGACGTCGAAGACGTTCGCATCGACCATCATGGGCGGCACCAGCAGGATCACCGGGCGCTCGTCCTGCGCCGGGGGCGGCGCCGCGTCCGCGAAGTAGCGACGCAGCCGGTACATCGGCGAGCGCTCGACCACGGTGAACTGCGACGGTTTCGCGCCGGTCTCGAGGCCGCCCTGGGTGAGCACCTCGAATCCGTTGCGCGCGGTCGCGGCCAGGCGGTTCACCGACGCCTCGAGCGTCCTCCCGCCGGGCAGCCCGCCCAGGATGTCCACCATGTGTGCCCCACCTCTCCTTCGCGCCGGTCAGCGCATCAACGTACCTGTAGGCGGGGCGCCATGCCGGATTAACCGCCGATCGCGTCGGCCGGCTCGTCCGCGCGCGCCGCGACCGCCGGCGCGTCGAGCTTGCCCGCGCGCTGCGCCCAGACCTCGAAGACCACCGAGCAGAACGGCAGCACCGAGGCGGCCAAGCCGAGGACCACGGTCTTGACGTCCCAGGCGCGCACCCGCGCCACCGCGAGCGTGAGGACGACCAGCGCGATGAAGACGATGCCGTGGGTCATGCCCGGCACCCGGACCGCGGTGACGTCTCCGCCGACCCACTTGCCGTACATGCCGATCAGCAGCCACACCCAGGTGAGCGCCTCGACGAAGGCGACGACCTTGAAGGCGGTGACGATCTTGGACGCGAGGGATTCGTTCATGCTCTTCTCTACTTCCCGGGGACGGTGATGATCAGCGCGTCGCCCTGGCCGCCCGCGCCGCACAGGCCGGCGGCGCCGATGCCGCCGCCGCGACGGGCGAGCTCGAGGGCGAGGTGCAGGACGATGCGGGCGCCGGACGCGCCGAGCGGGTGACCGATGGCGATCGCGCCACCGTCGACGTTGACCTTCTCGGCGTCGACACCGAGGTCCGCGGTGGAGGCGAGGCCGACGGCCGCGAAGGCCTCGTTGATCTCGAGCAGGTCGAGGTCGGCGGGCGTGATGCCCTGCTTCTCGCAGGCCTTCTTAATGGCGTTGGAGGGCTGGTGCTGCAACGAGGAGTCCGGGCCGGCGACGACGCCGTGCGCGCCGATCTCGGCGAGGTAGTCCAGGCCCAGCTCCTGGGCCTTGCTCTTGCGCATCACGACGACGGCGACGGCACCGTCGGTGAGCTGCGAGGCGTTGCCGGCGGTGATGCTGCCGTCCTTGGCGAAGGCCGGGCGCAGCTTGGCGAGGGACTCGGCGGTGGTGTCGCCGCGGACGCCCTCGTCCTCCGTGACGCGGATCGGCTCGCCGCGGCGCTGCGGGATCTCGACGGGGACGACCTCGTCGGCGAACTTGCCGGCGGCCCACGCCTCGGCGGCCTTGCGGTGCGAGGCCGCGGCGAAGGCGTCCTGCTCCTCGCGGGAGTAGGTGACCGTGTCGGTGGTGTTGAGCTGCTCGGTGAGGCCGCCCATGGGCTGGTCGGTGAAGACGTCGTGCAGCCCGTCGTAGGCGGTGTGGTCGAGCATCTCGACGCTGCCGTACTTGTGGCCCTCGCGGCTGCCCTTGAGGATGTGCGGCGCCTGCGTCATCGACTCCTGGCCGCCGGCGACGACGACCTCGTACTCACCGGCGCGGATCAGCTGATCCGCGAGGGCGATGGCGTTGATGCCCGACAGGCACATCTTGTTGATCGTGAGAGTGGGCACATCCCACGGGACGCCACCCGCGATCGCGGCCTGGCGGGCGGGCATCTGCCCGGCACCGGCGGTGAGCACCTGGCCCATGATCACGTAGTCGATCGCCTGCGGGTCCACTCCGCTCTTCTCCAGCGCGCCGCGGATGGCGACCGCGCCCAGGTCCGTACCGGACAGCGACTTGAGCGAGCCGAGCAGCTTGCCGAAGGGCGTCCGAGCGCCGGCGACGATGACCGTCGGATCGTTACTGGGATCCTGATGAGATGCGGACGGAGCCACTTAGTTCCTCCTCGTGGGCATGGGTCTTCCACCTCAAAGCTACATTCGAGGTATGACAGAGAGCCAATCGCTTCCCGCCGAGCACACCGCCCCGTCCGCGCACGCGGTCCCCGCCGAATACCTGCTGGGCATCGACCACGTGGGTGTCGCAGTGTCCGATTTCGATGCGGCCCTTGACTGGTACGCCCGCGTCCTCGGCATGGTGTGCACCCACGAGGAGATCAACGAGGCGCAGGGCGTCCGCGAGGGCATGCTCTCCCCCGCCTCGCTCCTGGCCGGCGGCGGCGCACCGTCGAGCGCGGCCCAGCTGCAGGTGCTCGCGCCCCTGACCCCCGAGTCGACCATCGCGAAGTTCCTCGACCGCAACGGCCCGGGCATGCAGCAGCTCGCCTACCGGGTCTCCGACCTCGAGGCCGTCACGGAGCACCTGCGGGAGCAGGGCGTGCGCCTGCTCTACGACGCCCCGCGCAGCGGCACCGCGGGATCGCGGATCAACTTCCTGCACCCGAAGGACGCCGGCGGCATCCTGGTCGAACTGGTCGAACCCGCCTCCTGACCGGCACGGCTCCCGAATCGGACCTTGTACCAGAGCTGACGCCGCCCACCCGGACTATCCACGTACCATCGGAGCATGGCGAATTCGGACAACGTATCGGGTGGCCCGGCGCCCGCACCGTTCGCGGTGGTCCTGCGCGGGTACGACCGGGAGCAGGTCAGCGCGCAGTTCCACCGGTACCAGGCCGAACTGCGAGTTCTCGCCGCGGACCGCGATGCGGCATCCGCGCACGCCCGTGAGCTGACGGACCTGCTCGACGAGGCGCAGGACGAGATCGACAACCTGCGCCGCGAGGTCGACCGCCTGAGCGTCCCGCCCACCAGCGCGGAGGGCATGAGCGACCGGATCGCCCGCATGATGCGGCTCGCATCGGACGAGGCCTCGGAGATCCGGGCGGCCGCCGAGAGCGAGTCCGCCGAGATGCGCTCCCTGGCGCGCCAGGAGGCGGAGGCGACCCGTCGGGAGGCCGACCGGCTCCGCGCCGACATGGCCGCCCGTCGGGAGGCCATGGAGCGCGAGCACGAGAAGACGATGACGCAGGCGCACGAGGAGGCCGAGCGGATCCGGGCGGAGGCTCAGGCCGAGGCGGACAGGCTCGCCCAGTCGGCCGCGGACAACCGCGAGCGGGTCCAGAACGACTTCGACATGGCGATGTCGATGCGGCGCGACAAGGCGATCCGCACCATCACCGAGCTCGAAGAGGCATCGAAGAACGAGGCGCGCGAGCGCATCGATTCGGCGAACGAGCGGGCGGAGCAGACGCTCAACACCGCGAACGCCACCGCAGAGCAGAAGCTCGAGGACACGAACACCCGCATCGCGACCCAGGTGGCGAACGCCCGGCGGATCACCGAGGACATGCAGGCCCTGCGTGCATCCATCCTGGATCAGCTCGAGACGGTCCGCCGCCAGCTCTCGCTGGTGCCGGAGGCGCTCGCGACCGGCGACGACGAGTCCGAGGTCGTCGACAAGCGCATCGATCCGGCGCCGTACACCTCCGCTCCCGCGCCCCGGGCCGAGCACCTCACCGACGACGGCCCGACCGCCGCGCAGCGGGCCGAACAGGTCCTGGGCTCGAACGACTTCGCCTCCGCCGACACCGTCGCCATCACGACGGGGCCCGGCCGCCCCGCTCCCTCCTCGACGCCGCCCGAGGACACCACCGCGACGCAGGACACCGTCGCGATCGAGACCGTCAAGCGGTAGTCACCGCGCCCGCCGGCCGGCCTCCCGCGCCCAGCATCCGCTGTGCCAGTGTCGCCGGTCGGCCACGCCGCCGCTCTCCGCGGAGGGCCACACCACCTTGTGCGCCGTTCCCGACGGGATCACCTGGTGGCAACCGGGGCAGCGGTAGTCCTTCACCGCGCCCGCGCCCGTGACGGTGCGCACCTGGAAGGCCCCGTCGCCCAACTCCACGCGAGAGCCGAAGCCCCCGGCGCTGAGCGGACGGTGCCCGTCCCGCGCCGCCGCGCGTTTCCGGGAGACGGGCCTGCGGCCCATCAGAAGAGTTTGTACGACGTGTCTTCGGTGCCGCGCAGCACGTCGTAGTCGACGGTGACGCACCGGATGCCCCGGTCCTCGGCGAGGGTACGGGCCTGGGGCTTGACCTGCTGGGCCGCGAGGATGCCCGTCACGGGCGCGATCAGCGGATCCCGGTTCAGGAGCTCGAGGTAGCGGGTGAGCTGCTCGACGCCGTCGATCTCGGCGCGGCGCTTGACCTCCACCGCGACGGTGCCGCCGTCCGCGTCCCGGCAGAGCAGGTCGACGGGGCCGATGGCCGTCATGTACTCGCGCCGGATGAGCGTGAAGCCCTCCCCGAACGTGTGGGTGTGTTCCGCTAGGAGCTCCTGCAGATGCGCCTCCACGCCGTCCTTGACGAGGCCCGGGTCGACGCCCAGGTCGTGGCTGCTGTCGTGTTCGACCTCGCCGATGAGGATCCGGAGCTGCTCGTCGGTCTTGTTGCGAACGATCCACAACTGATGCCCTTCGGGGAGCCCCTCGGTCTCGCTCTCCGACGGTGCCGTCTCGAGCCAGCACGGCGGGCTCATCCAGTTCAGGGGCTTGTAGGCACGGTCATCCGCGTGGATGCTGACGGAACCGTCGGCCTTCACCAGGATGAGGCGCCGGGCCATGGGGAGATGGGCGGTCAGCCGGCCCACGTAGTCGACCTGGCATTCGGCAATCACGACACGCACGCACTCCACCTTACGGCACCGGTTCGACGGTGCCGGCCGGGCCGGCTGCCGGGCTCGGTGGCTGGGCGGTGCGACGGGTGTTTGCCTGTACCCGGATACAGAGAAGGCCCCCGTGCCGGGAGCACACTCTGTGTGTGCTCACCGGCCTCGGGGGCCTTCATCCTGTATCTAATTGTAGTCCGGCGGTGTCCTACTCTCCCACACCCTCACGAGTGCAGTACCATCGGCGCTGGAGGGCTTAGCTTCCGGGTTCGGAATGGAGCCGGGCGTTTCCCCTCCGCTATGGCCGCCGTAACACTGCGAAACAACCACACAGTGGTGTGTTGTCTCAGACATTGCATAGTGGACGCGAACCAGCAGCAAGCTGGTTTCTGTAGTATGTTACACGCTTGTTCGTTGCGCAAACACCCTGCTTGGGGTGTTCGTTTTGGCGAATGTTATGTGTGTGGTAAGCCCTCGACCGATTAGTACCAGTCACCTACACGCATTACTGCGCTTCCAGTTCTGGCCTATCAACCCCATAGTCTGTAGGGGGTCTTACCCACTCAAGGTGGTGAGAAACCTAATCTTGGAACAGGCTTCCCGCTTAGATGCTTTCAGCGGTTATCCCTTCCGAACGTAGCCAACCAGCCGTGCTCCTGGTGGAACAACTGGCACACCAGAGGTTCGTCCGTCCCGGTCCTCTCGTACTAGGGACAGCCTTCCTCAAGTTTCTAACGCGCGCGGCGGATAGAGACCGAACTGTCTCACGACGTTCTAAACCCAGCTCGCGTGCCGCTTTAATGGGCGAACAGCCCAACCCTTGGGACCTACTCCAGCCCCAGGATGCGACGAGCCGACATCGAGGTGCCAAACCATCCCGTCGATATGGACTCTTGGGGAAGATCAGCCTGTTATCCCCGGGGTACCTTTTATCCGTTGAGCGACACCGCTTCCACTTGCCGGTGCCGGATCACTAGTCCCGACTTTCGTCCCTGCTCGACCTGTCAGTCTCACAGTCAAGCTCCCTTGTGCACTTGCACTCAACACCTGATTGCCAACCAGGCTGAGGGAACCTTTGGGCGCCTCCGTTACATTTTGGGAGGCAACCGCCCCAGTTAAACTACCCACCAGGCACTGTCCCTGAACCAGATCATGGTCCGAGGTTAAGGTATCCAATACGATCAGAGTGGTATTTCAACAACGACTCCACGAACACTGGCGTGCCCACTTCACAGTCTCCCACCTATCCTACACAAACCGAACCGAACACCAATACCAAGCTATAGTGAAGGTCCCGGGGTCTTTTCGTCCTGCCGCGCGTAACGAGCATCTTTACTCGTACTGCAATTTCGCCGAGTCTGTGGTTGAGACAGCAGAGAAGTCGTTACGCCATTCGTGCAGGTCGGAACTTACCCGACAAGGAATTTCGCTACCTTAGGATGGTTATAGTTACCACCGCCGTTTACTGGGGCTTAAATTCTCAGCTTCGCCTTACGGCTAACCGGTCCTCTTAACCTTCCAGCACCGGGCAGGCGTCAGTCCATATACATCGTCTTACGACTTCGCATGGACCTGTGTTTTTAGTAAACAGTCGCTTCTCTCTGGTCTCTGCGACCCCCCACAGCTCACGGAGCAAGTCCGGTCACCATGCGAGGTCCCCCTTCTCCCGAAGTTACGGGGGCATTTTGCCGAGTTCCTTAACCACAGTTCTCTCGATCTCCTTGGTATTCTCTACCTGACCACCTGTGTTGGTTTGGGGTACGGGCCACATCAGATCTCGCTAGAGGCTTTTCTCGGCAGCATAGGATCATGGAATTCACCGCAACGGCTACGCATCACCTCTCA